>NZ_JADMRK010000001.1:884103-972104 GCF_015560225.1 Romboutsia sp. BSD2780061687b_171204_C1
CCCTTCAGGTCCTTGCTCTCCTTTTTCTCCTCTTGGACCTTGTGGTCCTATTTTACCTTCAGGTCCTTGCTCTCCTTTTTCTCCCCTTGGACCTTGTGGTCCTATCTTACCTTCAGGACCTTGTTCACCCTTTTCTCCTCTTGGTCCCTGTGGTCCTACCTTCCCTTCAGGTCCTTGCTCTCCTTTCTCTCCTCTTGGTCCCTGTGGTCCTATCTTACCTTGAAGCCCTTGCTCTCCTTTTTCTCCTCTTGGTCCCTGTGGTCCCATCTTACCTTGAGGACCTTGTTCTCCTTTCGCTCCCCTTCCTACTGTTTCTCTTTTATATTTATCATACGTACGCTCTATAACTTTGGAGTTATCGCATTCTATATCATTTTTAGATGACTTTGATTTTGAAGCATATCTTTTATATTTATCCAACACGCTCTCCCCCTTGCCTACTCTTAATTATAATATCTTTCTACCACTATAATTTATATGCTATAAATATAATCTTAAATTCTTAAAATATTACTAAAACAAGTATTAATATTTTATATTTATACTTATTTTTTATATTCTAAATACATTAATTCCTTTTATATTCCAAGTATATTTATATAGTTTCTGCAGCCATATACAGTTGATACCTTATATTCTTTATCTGCCTCACAATTTGATTTATAGTAATATCTTATAAATGGATACTCTATGCTATTATCATCTATAATAGGTGTGCCCCATGATTTACCAAAATCAGAAGATTTACTTATATTTAAATTTCCACATTCTATCCATTGCATATGTAAAATATTTTTATGTTCTATTATATGAGGGATATTACAAGCTGAGGATTCATTTACATATACACTGTCACTTATCGATATGCCTTCTTTATTTAAATCGACTCTTTTATAGATTGGTTGGTATTTACTAGAATTGTTTTCTGAATAGGCTATATGGTACGTATTGTTTGTTCCTTTTGTAACTGATAAATGGATCTTTTCTTTGTTTGAATTAGTTATCTGTATTGGGCTATACCAAATTGAATTTTCATTATTTAAGGTACACATAAATACCTCTTCATATCCTTTTACTATTTTAAAGTAAAATACATTTATATTGGTATTATCACATATTGCAATAAAATTATTTATATCTTCATATCCTACTATATCTATAATTGACATTATATCTTCTTTATCTCTCTTTATATTATGAACTAATTTGTATAATTTGCTTTTATTATCCTTTAAATAATATATGATATGAATATCTTTACCTATCTTACTTATATATGGAAAGCTTATTGTATATTTAGAATTATCATAACTAATAATACTAGATTTATTTATTTTATTATCATTTATGTCTATTTTAATTAAGCTTCCTTGTTTATCATCATATATTCCATATATGTTATCTTGTTCATCTATATCAAACCATATATCTGTATTTCCTTTTATATTATCAATTACCTTATTTGAAGATATTAACTCGAAATTTGAATCAAAATTCACTATATTGATTCCATTATTAAAAAATATCTTTGATATACACTTATCTGATTTTCTTATTAGTATTTCAGTATTTTGTATAAATGTCATCCTACCCCCTCCTTAATAATACTACAATATATTCATATAGATAATATTTATACCTTGTAAAAAAATATTTTATTTAGATACAAGCTGTAACAATTCCCCTTTTATCTCATATCATATGGGTAAGAAGATTAAAATCTTTTTATAAATTAATATAATTGGGAGGATATTTATAGATGGATGACTTTAGAGGTTTGACAACAAAAAAATTTGTACCATCAGATTATTGTTCTGATGGATGCTGTAAGGGTTTAAAATGGGATTGTAAGCATACATTATGCTACCCAATATTAACTAATAGAATATTTAGCTGTGCAATTTTAAAAAGTGCAACACTGTCAACAATTTTAAGAAATGCCACATTTAAAGTAGTAACACCTCTGCCTTATGGTTTAGTTGGTGAAAAAGTATGTATAAAAGAAGTAGTAGGTGTTAAATATAAATGCTTAGGTTTAAGAAATAATTATAGCGAAAATCCAAATTCACCTGATGCTATCCTTAAAGAATGTTTAGACGATGAAGATTTATGTTTTAAACCTATTAGCGGACCTATTTGCTCTTGTAAAGATTATGGTGGTTCACGTAAAAATTTATATAATGAATATATATCAAAGGAAAAATTTCAAAAGCACTATTGTATAGATGATATTTGTAATACTAAAGGCTGTGATGATGAATCAGAAGGAATTAAGATAAAGATATATCATAATGATGTAGAATATTACGTATGTGATTTTAAGGTAATAGTAAAAGCCAACTTAAAAGATTGTCCAGATAAAGAGTTTTTAGGTGTGTTTGAAATCCCTGGAATTACAAAGTTAAGCGATTGTATAAAGCTTAATAATCTTAAAGAAACAGGTTTAGGACTTCCATCTCCTTATTTCTACGGTAACCTATGTGTTCCTTTTGAAAGAGATTCTTTAATTTACAAAAAATTCGATGGTAAATTTAAGGTAGATTGTGTTACTAGAGCTAGTGAATTATGCCCTATATATGGTTCTTCTAGTTTAGAAAACTCTGAGTCTGATTCTGGTGAATCAGAAAACTCTGAATCTAGTTCTAGTGAATTAGTAAATCTTAAATCTGGACCTAATAAATATAAATTTAAAGCTGATATAGTATTATGTTTTAGCCCTAAAGAAACTGTATATACTATAATAAAAGATGTAATAGGTGTAAAAGGAACTCTTGATATAGAATGTGATTGCGATATTTCACAACCTGGTGATAATAGTTGTTGTGATAATCATCATGGTTGTCATGATTCAAAACCATGTAAGTGTGGATCTTCTGATACTTATGACGAGATTGAAGATTAATTAATAAAAACTATTAGTAGATAATAAAAAGATAGCGTGATAATTTCCATGCTATCTTTTTATTATCTATTAAACTATATATACTAAGAAGCCATAAAACTGTTTCTTTTTCTTTGCTATACTCACTAATTTACTAATTATATCTTATATATATTTTATTAGTCATCCTATTTTAAAATATTTATACTTATATAAACTATAAATATTTTAAAATAGGTACAAATCCTCTCATACTTTAATAATATAATATATACCAAAAATCTACTTTAGGGGTGAATTACATGAATGAAATTGTAAAAGTTAGCGACCTGTGTCAAACCTTTTACACAAAAGACGGAGAACTAGAAGTTCTAAAAGATATAAGTTTCTCCCTAAACGAAGGACAAATCCTAACGCTACTTGGACCTAGTGGTTCTGGAAAATCAACTATACTAAATATATTAACAAAACTTTTAAAACCTACTAGCGGGGATATTAATATAAATGGAAATATAGGATATATGTTTCAAAAGGACCATTTACTTGAATGGAGAAATATAATCGATAATATAACAATTGGACTTGAAATCCAAAATATAAAAACTGATAAAAATATATCTCGTATTGAAAATTTATTAAAAACTTATGGTCTTTGGGAATATAGATATATGTATCCAAAAGAACTTTCAGGAGGAATGAGGCAAAGGGTGTCTCTTATTCGTACTCTATCTGTAAATCCAGATATATTACTTTTAGATGAACCTTTTTCAGCCCTTGATTACCAAACAAGGATTTTAGTTAGTGATGATGTTTATAAAATAATTAAAAATGAGAATAAGTCTGCTATATTAGTAACTCATGATATAAGTGAAGCAATATCCATGTCAGACAAAGTAGTAGCACTATCTAAACGCCCTGCAACTGTTAAAAATGTATATAACATAGACTTAAGACAAAATGAAGATTTAACACCTCTTCAAACCAGAAAAGTTCCTGATTTTCAAAAATACTTTGACATACTATGGAAGGAGCTAGATAGTGATGAGATTAAGTAAAGATTCAGATGGATATAAAAATTATCTAAAAAACGTTAAAAAAGAAAAAACTAAAATTCTTTTATATCAGATATTAATATTTGCAGGATTTTTAATTCTTTGGGAAGTACTTGCTAATCTAAATATAATAAATACATTCTTATTTAGCAAACCTAGTGATATATACTCGCTTTTTATAAGCTATGTTCAAAATGGCCAACTTCTAACTCATGTTGGAATATCAGTATATGAAACTCTACTTGGTTTAATTATAGGTACAGTGCTTGGAATATTAGTTGCAATAGCACTTTGGTGGTCTGAAAAATTATCAAAAATTTTAGACCCATTTTTAGTTATATTAAATGCTCTTCCTAAAACAGCTCTAGCTCCTATTATTATAGTTTGGGCAGGTGCTGGTATTGAAGGTATTGTAGTTACTGCTGTTACTATATCTGTTGTTGTTACTATACTTTCTGCTTATAACTATTTTATAAATGTTGATGAAGAAAAAATTAAAATGTTAAGAAGTTTTGGTGCTACTAAATCACAAATATTATTTAAGCTTATAATTCCTTCTAATATTGGTAATTTAATAAATCTTACTAAGATAAATATAGGTATGGCTTGGGTAGGTGTTATAGTTGGTGAGTTTTTAGTATCAAGAGCTGGTATTGGTTATTTAATAGTTTATGGAAGCCAGGTATTTAAGTTAGATTTGGTTATGATGGGAGTATTTGTACTTGCATTTTGCGCTTGGATTATGTATGCTATTTTAAATCTTATAGAAAAGTTTTATAATTCTAGAAGATAAATAATTATGTTTAAATATATTTACTTCAAAAACACCTCCGTTTCAAACGAAACTGAGGTGTCTTTATATTTTAATATAAAATTGTTTAAATCATATTTTTATCTTTTTATCATATTAGAAACTTCTTTAACTATACCTTCATTTCCATTTCCTCCAACTTGAGTTAGAGATTTTATAGTTTTATTTCCTAATACTCCTTTTTGTTTATCATTTAGCTTATCCCTACCTATTAATATAGGAGAATTTTCTTTAGATGCAACAACCCCTAATGCTAATGCATCTACTAAATCTTGTTCTCTATTTATTCCATTCTTAGCTACAAATAAATTTTTTATTTCTATATCTTTATAGAATGTATCTATTATCATAGCATTAGTTTCACCTCTGTCTATTCCACCTATTCTTTGTGAATTTGGAAGTGTTTTAGCTATTTCTTCTGAAATAGATGCTTCTTTTCCTATTACATAAGATTTTGTTATTTTTTCATCTTTTATAAATTCATCAAATATTTTACTTCCATTAGCATCAGACGCTAATAATATTGGCATATTTTTATTTGCTGCAACGGGTGCTATACTTACTGCATCACTAAGCCCTCTTACTCCATTTACTACTGCTACTTCACTTACATCACCTAGTTTTTTAGCTACTTTTAATGAAGTTTCATATCTATCTTTTCCACTTATTCTTTCAGTAATTAAATTCATAGCTTTAAGTTCATTTACAACATTTTCATTAACAACACTATTTCCACCTACTATGTATACATTTTTAGCACCTAACCTTTGTATCTCAGCTTTAGTTTCGTTGCTTAACTTAGAACTTTCTGTTAGTAATACTGGTGCATCTTTAAATTTAGCAAATGGAGTTGCACTAAGCGCATCTGACATAGCATTTGGATTTACTAATACAACATTATCTGCTTTTTCAAATCCACTTAAGCTTATTTTAGCCGCAGTATGGTATCTATTATCTCCAATTAATTTTTCTATTACTGATGTTATTCTACCTTCAACTTTAGGTGAAACAGTCCCCGTTTTTTCTATGTATTTTATTAAAGCTTCATCTAATCCACTGTATTCATTTATTATTGGCTCATCGTTAAAACATGGATAATCATCTCCACCAACTGCCATAAAATCATTAGTGGCTACTGTATATTTTTTATTCATATCTATTTTTTTATTGTTTATAGTTATATCTACTACTTTATTTCCTACTTCATTTCTAGGATCTACCACTATTTTCATTCCACCTATATGTGTAAATGAACCTGCTGGTGTTCCATAGTCTTTAACTCCGTGTTCTAATACTTTTTTTATTTGAGCTCCAGTTAATTCTTTTGTTACTATGTAGTTTCCAAAAGGAAGAACTTTTATTACTTCTCCTTTAGTTATATCTCCTCTATTTATACTATCTCTTATTCCTCCACCATTAGTTATAGCTACATCTGCATTAGTTTCTGAAATCATCGCATCTGTTATAAGGTTTCCTAAGTTAGTTTCTTTAGTTCTAACATTTTCTCTTCTTCCCTCTAAATGAACATCTGAATTTCCTACATTTACAGACAATATCTTGTCTTGAGCTTCTTCTATTTCTTTTATTTTATTTTCAACAACACTATCTGAAGATATCTTACTTGCTTGTTCTTTAGTAATATGACTTGCATTTGCATTAACAACTTCATGCTTTCCATTTACACTAGATACCTCTAACTCTACTTTCCCTATATTCTGCATATATTCTCCAGTACTAACTATTAAAGTATCCTTTACTTTTTTACCATTTGGTAAATTTGAATGGCTATGTCCATCTACTATAACATCTATACCTTTTACTTCATTTGCTATGTCTATAGTTGTCGGATCGCTAGATTCATCTATTCCAACATGTGCAAGCCCTACTATTACTTCTGCACCATTTTTTTCCAGATCCTCAACTTGTTTTTTTGCCATTTGAACTGGATCTTCAAATTTTAATCCTTTAACATTATTAGGATTTGTTTTGTATGCAGTTTCTGGAGATGATAGTCCAAATATACCTACTTTAACTCCATTTACTTCTTTTATAGCATTTGGTGTAAATACACTTTTACCATCTTTAGTTACGTTTGATGATAAAACCCTCATCTTTTGTTGTCCATTTGTTAATTCAAGTTTTTTAACAAGTTCTAATAATCTCTCATAACCATAGTTAAAGTCATGATTTCCTGGTGTCATAAAATCATATCCTGCTGCATTCATTAAATCAACTGCATCTTGACCTTTATTTAATGTTACAAATGGTAAACCATGGATTGTATCTCCTGCATCTAATAACAATGAATTTGGAGTTTGTTTTTTTATACTTGATAATACATCTACTCCTATTGTCTTATCATTTTTAACAAATCTACCATGTATGTCATTAGTATGAAGTATTGTTATTTTTTTATTTTCTTCTAATGCCCTTACTTCTGATGGATATAACATTGGTATTGATAATCCTAGTACTAATGCTAATGATGTCACTTTTCTTAAATTTAGTTTTTTACTCATTTTATCCTCCCCAAGATATATGATTATATATTATATAAACTATATAAATATTTTAATAGTTTATAATAAAACTTAATTATATAAAGTAGACTTATATTAAATTTTTATTTTAATTACCATAAGCTTTAACTACTTTTACCCTTTTTTACATATTTTAAATAATTTAATATTCAAATCATTTGTATAATATTTAATTATATAGTATAACATTTTTAATATTTAGTAAACATTTTTCACCTAAATTTGCTAATATTTTGTTTTTTATGCATAATTTCTTTTATATAGTACACTTTTTATCTTTACATTAACAAATGAAAATAAAAAATACCCACTAGGTTATATAACCTAATGGGTATTTTTTTATTTTCATATATTTAACTTATGAATATACTGTTACTTTTTCTGACTCTTTTTTTTGCTTCTTCTTTAGTCTAATATTTGGCTCACTTGGTAAACCAAACTTAGGAATAAATTTATCAAGTCCAGTTAATGTTAATATAAGTATAGATCCAACTGTAACATATGCCATAACATTGTATTTTATTATATCAAATGCCACGAATTGATGAAGTGGATACACAGCTGTTAATATTCCTAAATAGAACCCTATATAAACATGCCATGGTATTAATTGAGAACCAAATACCCCTAGAGAACTAGAGAAAGTAGCATTTCTTAAACGTAGTTGGTATAAATCTTCTTCACTACCATCCACATTATTTTCAACTAATTCTTTAGTTATAGGACCTACTGTAACAATTTGTGCCATTTCATCTGCAAGTGCAGCATTTCCTACTAAGCATAATAAACCATTCATAAACATTAATTGTTTTACATTTCTAGCAAGGAACATAACTAAATTTGATAATGGTTCGAAAGCTTTCATCTTAGACATTATTCCACCGAACGCTCCAACCCACATCATCATTACTATAACCCAAGAACCTGCATCTGCAAATCCACTCATCATTAAATCTAAAAAGCCTTTTAAAGAATCTACAGTTCCTGCAAAAATTCCAAATATAAATGATGATACTATACCAACAGATAAACACGCTAATGTAGGTAAACCTTTAATAGCTACTCCTAAAACAAGTAATAATGGTATTGCCATATAATATGGTACTCCTGTTTTTACTTGATTTAAAAGCTCTACTGCTGATGGTCTTGCAACTTCTAAATCAGTCATTACTTGTGCTGGTATTTGATCTATTGCTAATGCAGCATTTGCAGCATCTGTTGGTAATCCCATAGACATACTTAGTCCATATATAAGTACTATAGATATTATTAAACATACTATAGACCATGGCCCTTGAGATTTAATTCTATCTATTACTTCAACACCTTGCATACCAGAACTTACAACTGTTGTATCTGATATAAGCCCTATATTGTCTCCAAAACAAGCTCCCCCAGCTATAGATGCAGTTGTTAATAATATACTACCACCAACCATATGGTTTAACCATAAAAATATTGGAGCACATGCAGCAAAAGTTCCCCATGAAGTTCCAGTAGCCACTGAAAGTATACCAGTAACTATAAATGCAACAACTGCAACAGTTCTACCTGTTACGCCTAGAGAAAGTGCTATATTAACTATTGAAGCCCCAACCCCTGTAGCCATAAATGCTTCTGCCATAGCGTAAGCAAGCATTAGTATAAAGAAAACTAAGTTTAAATGTTTTACATTGTCAACTGCACAGTCAACTAAATCATTAAATTTAAGCTTGTCTGTTATTGATGCTACAATAAATGCATATATTGTAGCTATTGGAGCTGCTATTAAGCAGTCCATACCCGAAATCATTAGACCTGCCAGCATAAATACTGGTGAAAATTTTAATAGTCCAATCCAAAACCCCATAAAATGAGCCCCCTTGATATAATGTATAATTGATAATGTATTTAATTTAGGTTAAACCTAACACTATCCAGTAACTTTTCAGACTTATGCACTGTCATAATGCATAAGTCTGTTGATTTTAACCATAAAGCACTACTTAAATTTTGGTTATTAAAAAAATATTGTTACATCCTATAAATAAACATTATACTTATTCTAATTGTCATTATGTTATGTCAGTTTTTGTTTAATTTTATATAATATTTCTATAAATTTTTAATTATTTTCATCAGATGCTGTAGTATAACAATTTCCTCGGTTGATTTATAAATCTCTGATCTTTATTATACTAAGTTTCTATTTACTAACTCAGTTACAAAGAAACTTCCTACATCTTGTGCAAATTTGCCTGGTCCAAATCCTGCATCATAACCTAATTCTTTTGCAAGTTCATGACTTATTCTTGGTCCACCACAAAGAAGTACTACTTTATCACGTAAACCTTCAGCTTCTAATAATTCTACTAAATTAGTTAAGTTTTCTATATGAACATTTTTTTGAGTTACAGTTTGGGAAACTAATAATACATCAGCTTTAAGCTCTACTGCTTTTTTTATAAACTCTTCATTAGGAACTTGACTTCCTAAGTTATAAGCTTCTATACCTTCATATCTTTCTAATCCATAGTTTCCTGCATAACCTTTCATATTCATTATTGCATCTATTCCAACTGTATGTGCATCAGTTCCTGTACTTGCACCTACTACTACTACATCTCTTTTTATATTTTCTTTTATATAGTCTTCTATTTCATATTTATCCATAGTATCTTCTTGTGCTACTTCTACATGTATATCTTCATAGTTTACACCTTTTTCTAAACTTCCATATACAACATAGAAAGTAAATTCACTATCAAGTGCTTTATGATGTGCTACATTTATATCACCAAGTCCCATATTTTTAGCTGTAAGTTTTGCAGCTTCTATACCTTTTTCATCATCTTTTATTGGTAATGTAAAACTTACTTGTACTTTAGCATCGTTTAATGTATCTCCATAAGGCTTTAAATTTTTTAAATCAAGGTTTTTATCATATTCCTTACTTTCCATAGAATATAGTCCGCTCATTAACAATTCCCCCCTAACACTAACTCTTTTTCTAACATTAGTTCTACAAATGGATTGAAGTACATAGCTTCTTTCATAACAACTCCATCAAGACCTTTTCCACCATCTATTGGTCTTTTTATACCTGCAAATTTACCTTGTTCTAATGTTTTAAATAATCCATCTTTTTCTATCTGAGAAATTAATTCATATGCATTGTTTAAAACTTCATTAACTCTATTACACATTATTCCATCTTTTTTAAACTCTATTTCACTTCCTAGATCTTTCATAGTATTAAATATATACTTAGCATTGTCTATTGAAAGTGCTCTATCTGATATAAACGGAGTATGAATTGCTTCTGTAAGCATTCCTAATAAGTGTAATTTTTGATCTGTCATTATAGTTACCATATTAAATAATGCATCTTGTACTTGACCTTTAAATATATCACCAGTCATAAACTTAGTTGGTGGCATATACTTAAGAGGTGCTTTAGGGAATATTTCTCTAGCCATTTGAGCTTGAGCTAATTCATATAAGAATCCATTTTCAACATCAGGGCTTATTTCAAATGCATGTCCAAGTCCCATTTGTTCTTCAGGTAATCCTGCAACTAATGCAAATTGCTCATTTATAAATTGAGATGCAAGTACAGTATGTGCTTCTTCTACTGCATCTGCTGTTGTTAAGTAGTTATCTTCACCAGTGTTTATTATGACTCCGGCAAATCCATTTATTATTCTTGAGAAGTATTGGTCTATCATTGTTCTTTTCATATTTATATCTCTAAATAATATTCCATATAAAGCATCATTTAGCATAACGTCTAATCTATTTTGTGCTCCTAGTGCTGCTATTTCTGGCATACATAATCCTGAACAGTAGTTGCAAAGTCTTATGTATCTTCCAAGTTCAGCTCCAACCTCATCAAGTGCTTCTCTCATTAATCTGAAGTTTTCACCTGTTGCATAAGTTCCTCCAAATCCTTCAGTCGTAGCACCATATGGAACATAGTCAAGTAAACTTTGTCCAGTTGTTCTTATAACTGCGATTATATCCGCTCCTTGCTTTGCAGCTGCTACAGCTTGAGTTATATCTTCGTATATATTTCCTGTAGCTACTATTACATATAAGTATGGTCCACTTTTATCTCCATACTCATTTAAGAATTCTTCTCTTTTATTTCTATTTGCCTTTATTTGATCTACACTTTGTTTAGCTATTTCATTTATTTTAAGCTTAACATCAAATACATCATGCTCTTTAAGGGAACATAGATCTAATTCTCCTTGAGATACTTTTTGTGCTATCTCTTGTGGAGTAAGTCCTGTATTTATCATAGCATTACCTATATAATAAGCAACCCCCATACCTAAAGAGCCATTGTTTGAGTTTTTAATGCTATCTACAACTACGTTTGGAAGTGGCACACCAAATTCATCTACTCCATCTACGCCAAATAGTCTAAGTATACTTCTTTCAACTGTTACTGTAGTGTGTTTGTTTATAAATTCTTGTGTATCTAACACTATATTACGCGCTGATTCACGAGCTTTTTCCACTATACTAAAATCTAAATTTAACTTACTCATATTAATCCCCCTTAAGCTTTATTTACTTAGTTTGTCAGCTATATCTACAAGCTTTATTTACTTAGCTTATCAGCTATATCTACTATTTCATTATCTAATCCTAATAATCTACATATATTTATAGCATCTTTTGGAACTTTAGTTTCTTTACTTACTTTCTCTAATCTGTAATCCATGTATTCTTGAAGTATTTGTACACCTTTTGAACTTTTACCTACTCCAATCTTTAAATCTATTTGACGTTTTAAACCATCAAAATCTACATTTTTAAGACCTACTACTTGGTAATAAGTAACATCATCTATATTTATATCATCTAGATGTGTAGATATTAAGCTTATAGAATTGTACTTTTTAAAATATTCACATATTGCTTTTAGTAGTAACCTTCCCTCTATCGGATTGGTTCCCCTTGCAAATTCATCTAATGCAATAAATCCATCCCTTAACTTCATAAGTTTTGTTATTTCTTTTAACTTTAGGATCTCTGCTCCAAATGTACTTAGACCTTTGTTTATATCTTGCATATCATCACTTATTATGTATATAAAGTCTAATACACATAAGTTAGCCTCTTTGGCAAATACATAAAATCCACATTGGAATAAATATAGATTAAGTGCTATAGTTTTCATACTTACACTTTTTCCACCCATATTAGCACCACTTATTATAGTAATTTTTTTATCTATATCTATGGTTATTGGAATATATTCCTTATTTTGTGAACTTAAAATTGTCTGAAGACTCGGATTTATAAGATCTTTAAAGAAAATTTTATTTTCTCTATTTATATTAGGTTTTATAGCATTATACTTAAGTGCTAAATTTGCTTTAGCAATAAGTAAATCTAACTTCCCTATAGATTTTATATTTTCATTTATATCATTTAAATAGTTATACAACTTTTCACTTAGTGCTTTTCTTATTCTTAACTCTTCTTGTTCCTCATTTACAACAATCTCTAGTCTTTCTTGTTTTAATTTTTCTATATTATCTTTATCAGTTTCACTAAATATTTTCTTTTCAATATTTAACTTATTTTGTCTAATATGCAATAACTTTTTACTATATGCACCATATATTTGAAATGTAGTTAAATTTAATTCATCTGGATCTAACATCTTTACAACTGCATCTAAGTTTTTAAAGTTTATATAATCTATATTAATATTCAATTTTAAATAATTTTTTATTATTTCATTAGTATTTATAGCAAAGTTTTTTATTTCAAACAGTTCTATTTCGTCTAATGCATTTTTCTGTTTTAACCGATTTAGAGTATTTGTTATATTTTTAATTTTACAAAACTCATATTGTATATTATCATACACCATGTCATTTTCTTTTAAGCTATTAATCATATTCTCTATATAATTAAGTTCTTTTATTAATTTTTCACTATTTTCTTTTTTATATATTTTTATATTAGCTTTTTCTTTCTCTCCATATGGTGTAATTGTATTTACTTCGTTTATTATAAATGACTTAATATAATCACCTTCTTGTTTATAAAAGCTTAATTTCTAAACATTCATAACATTAAATACTTTTATATTAGTTTTACTTTGTATACTATCTATAAAATATTTATCATCAAAGCTATATCCTTCTATTGATGTTGGATTTATACTTAATCCAATTAGATTAACTTTATTTACAACCTTAATACTTCCTTTAAGCTTTATAAACTTATCAAATATTTCCTTATCTAAAAATATCTTTGTACTATCGCTGACCAATATAGTTATATTTTTATAGTTACTACCACTTTTTATAAAGTTGTTTATAAAATTATTAGTAACTATTCCATTTACAACTATATACTTAGTATTTTCATCTACACTATCTATAATTTCTTTAGAAGAGTTTAGAGTTGTATTTATATTTAGGCATTTGTATGAATAATCCTTATTTACTAAGCTAATCTTATATTCTTTTATATTTTCATAAATTTCATAGAATTTATCATCATTTAATTTATCAAGATTTAGTATATTAGCTTCATATATTATTTTTTCTATTGCCTTATTTATATCTTTATTTATTACAGCTCCACTACAAAATATTGTAGAATCTGTTATAGATGGTGAGCCCAATGTCTTTCTAGATAAAGCCCCATCAACTATACTTAAGTCTGCACCAAAGTGATTTAATCTTTCACATATGTACTTTATTTGAGTGTTTATAGATGGACCTGCAAGTTCTATATATCCATCGCTTAAGGATCTAAATATAACTATATTCCCTAGTGGTGTTGTTATATTTGTAAGTTCTAGAATTTCTTTGGTTATATCACTATTTAAAGCCAAACTATTAGCTGTAGCTATTATAGTATTTCTATTTACATATATCCTAGGTTTATCAGTTTTAGTAACAACATCTACACCTTCTCCATCTACCCCAATTGATGTAAGTCCTAGTATTATATTTTTATTTATACATTCTTTTAATATATAATTTAAAGTAGTAGTTTTACCTACATTCTTGTAATTTCCTATAATAGACATACTCTTATATTTTAAAATTTCATTTAATATATCCATAATTATATCCTTAAAAATTTAATCTAAGCGATGTAGATTTTAATGATTTTTCTAAAAGATATTATAGGTAATATTACCTATAATATCTTTTAATGTTAATTTTTACTAACCTAATTGAGTACTTAGCTCTCTTTTCTTTCTATCTAATTCAGTTGGCTCAAGTACCATTCTTTCATTATTTAAAAGACCTGCTACCCCTACCTTATGAACTTCTTTTTCACCTTTGCAAACTTCACATTCACATGTATGATTGTAGTTTGTTGGCTCTGTATAAGTAGTTATAACACCTTCAAAGTTTCTAAGTATTACTTTATCGTAGCTTTGAGATATTACATAATTTGGCATAACTGGAGTTTTACCTCCACCACCTGGTGCATCTACAACAAATGTTGGTACACAGTATCCTGATGTATGTCCTCTTAATCCTTCTATTATTTCTATACCTTTAGATACTGGAGTTCTAAAGTGCTCTATTCCATTAGATAAATCACATTGATATATGTAATATGGTCTAACTCTTATTTTTACTAAATCATTAACTAATTTCTTCATTACGTGCATGCAATCGTTTACCCCACGTAGTAAAACACTTTGGTTTCCTAGAGGTATACCTGCATCTGCCATCTTCTTACAAGCTTCTATAGATTCTTTAGTTATTTCATTTGGATGATTAAAGTGAGTGTTTAACCATACTGGATGATATTTCTTAAGCATATTTACTAAATTATCAGTTATTCTTTGTGGCATAACTACTGGAGTTCTACTTCCTATTCTTATTATTTCAACATGTGGTATCTCTCTTAATTTGCTTATTATATACTCTAATCTCTCGTCACTCATTAAAAGTGCATCTCCACCTGATAATAATACATCTCTTATAACTGGAGTATTTCTTATATATTCTATAGCTTTATCTATTCTATCAACTGGTTGAGCTCCATCATTTTGTCCAGCAAATCTTCTTCTTGTACAGTGTCTACAATACATTGCACATTGGTCTGTTATTAAAAGTAATGCTCTATCTGGATATCTATGAGTAAGTCCTGGCACTGGTGAATCTCCATCTTCATGAAGTGGATCATCTAAATCAGCATCTGATACTTTAAGTTCACTTGCAACTGGTATAGCTTGCTTTCTTATTGGATCATTTGCATTAGTTGGATCTATTAATGATAAGTAGTATGGAGTTATACTCATTCTAAGAGTTTTAAGGCACTCCTTAACCCCTTCTTCTTCACTTTCTGTAAGTGGTATATATTTTTTTAATTCTTCAACTGTTGTTATTCTATTTTTTACTTGCCAAGTCCAATCATTCCATAATTCATTACTAACGTCTGTAAATATTTTTCTTTCCATAATCTCCACCCCTTATATTTTATACATATAATTTTTTGAATATATTTCTTATTGTTTCACTTTCTCTTAAAGCTGCTATTGTAACATCTGCATGACCTTTAGTGTATCCATTTCCTATTATCATATCTACATCTTTACCTACACCCTCAGCTCCAAGTGCTGCCTTTGTAAATGCTGTTGCCATTGAGAAGAAGTATACTACTCCACCGTCTCTAACAGGTAGTATTGTACTCATTTCTGTATTTTGAACATTTACACAGTTTATAGCTAAATCTACCTCTTTTCCTTCATTAACTTCTAATACATTCTTAAGTACTTCATTAGGATTTTGTGCATCTACAGCTATAACTTCATCTACAAGGTTATTTTCTTTTAAGAATGCTTTTTGTTTTTCATCTCTAACAAGTCCTATTACTCTACCATTTTTTCCAGCTTTCTTTTTAGCCTCATAACAGCAAAGCATTCCAGATTTACCAGCAGCTCCAAGTATTAAAACACTATCCCCTTCTTTAACTAACTTTTGTGTTTGAGCCGGAGCACCAGCAACATCAAGAGCAGCTAATGCTAGGTTTTCTTCCATATCTGTTGGTAATTTTGCATATATACCACTTTCAAATAATATAGCTTTTCCTTTTATTTCAACTCTATCTATATCTGCTTTTATGTCTATTATTTCATCTATTTTTAATGGAGTTAATGATAATGATACAAGCGTAGCTATCTTATCTCCTATTTGTAAATCTGTTTTTCCTACTAAATCAGATCCTATTTTTTCTATTGTCCCTATTAACATTCCACCAGAACCAGTAACTGGGTTTTGCATTTTCCCTTTTTCTTCTACTATTTCTAATATTCTTGACTTTATTTTTTCTACATCATGGTTACACTCTTCTTCTATTTGAGTAAAACTTGCTGAATCTATGTTTAAAGCTTGAACATCTATTAATATTTCATTATCATAAATATTCATATCATTGTTTATTTTTTTAGCTGGTTGTGGAAGTACATTTTCCCCTATAACTCTGTGTGTTCCGTATTTACATCCTTTCATGACTAATCCCCCTTATTATACTGTTTGTGCTTGCATATATACTAAATCATCAGATATTATTAAATCTGCATCTGTCATTTCTCTTAATTCTTCAATTGTTACATCTTCACTTATTTCTTTTACAACTAAACCTTCTTTTGTTACTTCCATAACAGCAAGTTCAGTTATTATCATATCAACTACACCTTTTGCAGTTAATGGAAGAGTACACTCTTTAAGTATCTTAGATTTACCTTTTACAGTGTGTAGCATTGCAACTATAACCTTTTTAGCTCCAACTACTAAATCCATAGCTCCACCCATACCTGGAACCATCTTTCCAGGTACTATCCAGTTAGCTAGATTTCCATGTTGATCTACTTCTAAAGCTCCTAGAACTGTTACATCTACATGTCCTCCTCTTATAAGACCAAAAGACATTGATGAATCAAAGAAAGCTCCTTCTTCATTTATAGTTACAAATTGACCACCTGCATTAGTTATATATGGGTCTACTTCATCTTCATTAGCAACTTTACCCATACCAACCATTCCATTTTCTGATTGGAAAGTTACATTTATGCCTTCTTCTATGTAGTTTGCAGTTAATGTTGGAAGTCCTATCCCTAAATTTACTAATTGATTATTTTCAAATTCTTTAGCCACTCTTTTAGCTATAATTTCTTTAGGATTCATTTATTTTGCCTCCTTTATTATGTAATCTACTACTACACCTGGAGTCATTATTATCTCTTTATCTAAACTTCCTGCTTCTACTACTTCTTCAGCCTCAACTATTACTAGGTCACTTGCCATAGCTATCATTGGGTTAAAGTTTTTAGTAGTTCCTTTATAAACTGTATTTCCAAATGTATCTACTAGGCTACCTTTTACAAGCGCTATATCTGCTCTTAATGGTAATTCTAATAAATATTCTTTGTCATTTACCGTTATTTTTTCTTTATTTTCTTCAACTAAAGTTCCAACTCCTGTTGGAGTTAATATTCCACCAAGACCAAATCCACCTGCTCTTACTCTTTCTATAAGAGTTCCTTGTGGAGATAATTCAACTTCTAGTTTACCTTCATTCATTAACCTTCCAGTTTCCGCATTTGTTCCTATATGAGATGCTATAACCTTTTTAACTTGATTATTTACTATCAGCCTTCCAATTCCCTTATCAACAAAAGAAGTATCATTTCCTATTATAGTTAAATTTTTAGCACCAGATTCTATAAGTGAATCTATAAGGATTTCCCCTGTTCCACAGCCTAAAAATCCACCTATCATGATAGTCATATCATCTTTAAAAAGATTCTTTAGTGTTTCTAAAGATACAACTTTACTCATTTTAGCTTCCCCCTAAATTGTTTAAGCTTCTTGTGTGCTTAATATATTTGCTTTCAAACCTAGTATTTCACGAGCTTCTTTAGGTGTTGCTACTTCTCTTCCAAGCTCTTTTACTATATTTGCAGCTTTTTTAACTAATTCTCCATTTGATGATGCTAGGACTCCTTTTTTCATATATACATTATCTTCAAATCCTACTCGAATATGTCCACCTAATAATATGCTTAAAGCCACCATATCAAATTGAGATCTTCCTATTCCACTTACTGTAAATGTAGCATTCTCAGGTATACTTTCTCTCATAAACATTAAATCTCTATAAGTAGCACTTATACCTCCATTAACTCCCATTACAAAGTTAAAGTGCATATTATCATTTATAAATCCTTTTTTGTTAAGTCTAAGAGCCATATCTATCATACCCTTATCAAATACTTCTATTTCTGGCTTAACATTTAATTCTATCATTTTCTTTCCGAACTCTTTTATAGTATTTTCAGTGTTCACAAAGATTTCATCTCCACCAAAGTTACAAGTTCCACAGTCTAGAGTTGCCATTTCTGGAGATAAATTTACTGGTTGAATTCTTTCTTCATTACTCATTCCAACTGCTCCTCCAGTTGAAGGTTGAACAATTGCATCAGGGCAAGCAACCTTTATAGCTTCTATACATTCTTCAAATCTATTTATATCTTGTGTTGGAGTTCCATCATCTTTTCTTACATGAAGATGTATTATACTTGCTCCAGCATCATAAGCAGACTTTGCTTCTCTTACTATTTCTTCAACAGTATATGGAACATTTGGATTATGTTCTTTTGTTACCTCTGCACCACATATAGCTGCAGTTATTATAACCTTTTGCATATTAAAGTCTCCCCCTAAGTAACTATAATCTTTGTTTATCTTTAGGCACTACACAAGTTCCACTAGCTTTACATACTACTATTGGATTTTCTAAAACTTCTGCTGCTGATTCATTTATATCAGTTCTTGGTACTATAACTTTTCTAGCTTCAAATACCATCTTTCTTGAGCTATTTCCTACATTAACTATTTCACCAACTGCTTCTATATAATCACCAGCATATACTGGAGCTAAAAACTCTACACTATCATATGCTTTAAATAATCCTTCATCACCATCATTTTGTATTAGTAATTCAGTAGCTACATCTCCAAATAATTGAAGCATTTTAGCACCATCTACTAAATTTCCACCATAATGAGCGTCATTACTTCCCATTCTTATTCTTATCATTGCTTTCATGTGAAAATCCCCCTTTATGTTTGTTTGTATATTTAATAACTGGGATAGGCCTTTTTACTAGACCTACACCAATTAGTAAATTTAAATTTATTATGCTAATTCTTGTATTAAATTTTTAATAACTTTATTAACATCTCCTACTATAGAAACATCTGCAACTTCAAATATAGGTGCTTCACTATTTTTATTTATAGCCACTATAAATTCAGATTCTTCCATTCCAGCTAAATGTTGTATAGCTCCTGATATACCACAAGCAAGGTAAAGGTCTGGTCTTACAGTTTTACCAGTTTGTCCTACTTGACGAGATTTATCAACCCATCCTGCATCAACTACAGCACGAGAAGCACTTACTTCAGCCCCTAATATGTCTGCTAATTCATATAAATCATCCATATTTTCTTTAGAACCTATTCCTCTTCCTGCTGATATAAGTATATTAGCATCTTCTATGTTAACCTTCTTTATAGTTTCTTTTACATATTCTAATACTTCTACATTTTTACCATTTTCACTAAAATCTACTGCAAAATTTTCAACATTTCCAGTTCTTGTAGTATCTTTTTTTAACTTTTTCATAACTCCTGGTCTTACAGTGCTCATTTGTGGTCTATGATTTGGACATATTATAGTCGCCATTATATTCCCACCAAATGCAGGTCTAGTCATTAAAAGGCCACTAGTTTCATCATCTATTTCAAGTGATGTACAGTCTGCTGTAAGCCCTGTTCCAATAGTTGCACTAACTCTTGGTGCTAAATCTCTACCTATTGTAGTTGCTCCTACTAAAACTATTTCTGGATCTTTTTTATTTATAACATCACAAAGTGCTTTAGTGTATGTATTAGTAACATATACATCTAAGTTTTCATCATCTACACAAATTACTTCATCTGCACCATATTGTATAAGCTCTTCACTTAAACTTTTAACATTATGTCCAAGAAGCACTGCACTTACTTTACTATTTAATTTATCTGCTAACTCTTTACCTCTTCCTATTAATTCCAAAGAAACATTTTGGATCTCACCGCTTCTTTGCTCAACAAAAACCATTACACTCATTATTTTTCCTCCTATAATCACTACTCTTTGAGAAATATTTCGTCAAATTGTTTAGTTTTTAAGCCTTAGCTTCAGTTATTATAAACTTTTCTTTAAGAGCATTTACTATTATTGATGCTCCTTCTTTTTCATCTACATCATAAAGTGTTCCTTTTGCTTTAACACCCTTAGTAAATGATTTTTTAACTTTTGTTGGAGAACCTTTTAGTCCTATCTCTTCTAAACAAACATCTATATCTTTTAAAGTCCAAGTTTCTATTTTTTCTTCTCTCATACAATCATATATTCTAGAAACTCTCATATATCTTGGAGTGTTCATTTCTTTTAAAGTAGTTATAAGAAGTGGCATTTTAGCCTTTATAACTTGATATCCATCTTCAAAAGCTCTATTTACTATTACATTCTCACCTTCTACTTCTAACTTTTCAACATAAGTTATAGATGGTATATCAAGATGATTTGCTATTTGAGGTCCAACTTGTGCGGTATCTCCATCTATTGCTTGTCTTCCTGCTATTATTAAATCATAGTCTAACTTCTTTATAGCTCCTGCTATAGTTTTTGAAGTAGCTAATGTATCAGCTCCTGCAAAAGCTCTATCTGTAAGAAGTATTGCTTTATCAGCACCCATGGCTATTGCTTCTTTTAATGCATTTTTAGCTTGTGGTGGTCCCATTGTTAACACTGTAACTGTTGCACCCATTTTTTCTTTTAAATTTACTGCTTCTTCTATACCTGCTTTATCATCAGGGTTTATAATACTTGGTACACCATCTCTTATTAATGTACCAGTTTTAGGATCTAATTTTACTTCTGTTGTATCTGGTACTTGCTTTACACAAACTAATATATTCATATTCTTTCCTCCTAAAAATTTGCTATTTAAGTAAGTCTGCACTTATAACCATTCTTTGTACTTCACTTGTTCCTTCGTATATTTCAGTTATTTTTGCATCTCTCATCATTCTTTCTATATCATATTCACGAGTGTATCCGTATCCTCCGTGAAGTTGAACTGCTTTAGTTGTAACTTCCATCGCTACTTCAGATGCATAAAGTTTTGCCATAGCAGCATCTACGCTATATGGTTTACCTGCATCTTTTTTGCTTGCAGCCTTATATACTAAAAGCCTTGCAGCTTCTATTTTAGTTTTCATATTAGCAAGTTCAAATTGAGTATTTTGAAATGCCGATAAGCTTCTACCAAATTGCTTTCTTTCTTTTACATAATCAACTGTAACATCTAATGCACCTTGTGCAATTCCTAATGCCTGTGCAGCTATTCCTATACGACCACCATCTAGTGTCTTCATAGCTATTTTAAATCCTTGTCCAACTTTACCTAATAAGTTTTCTTTAGGTATTACACAGTTTTCAAATATAAGTTCACAAGTTGCAGAACCTCTTATACCAAGCTTTTTCTCTTTTTTACCTATTGTAAATCCTTCTGTTCCTTTTTCAACTATGAAAGCTGATATTCCACGAGTTCCTTTTGATTTATCAGTCATAGCCATAACTATATATATATCAGCAGGACCTGCATTAGTTATAAATATCTTAGTTCCATTTAATATATAATTATCTCCATCTAAAACTGCAGTAGTTTGTTGAGCTGATGCATCTGTACCTGCATTAGGTTCAGTTAAACCAAAAGCACCTAATTTTTCACCTTTTGCAAGTGGTACTAAAAACTTTTGCTTTTGTTCTTCTGTACCAAATTCATATATTGGATTAGCACCTAATGAAGTATGAGCAGATAATATTACCCCTGTAGTTCCACAAGCTTTTGAAAGTTCTTCAACAGCTAATGTGTATCCTAAATAATCTCCTCCTTCTCCACCATACTCTTTCGGAAAAGGTATTCCTAACATTCCACATTCAGCCATCTTATCAACTGTTGCATATGGGAATTTTTCTTCTTCATCTATCTCATGAGCTATAGGAGCTACCTCATTTACTGTAAACTCTCTATACATTTGTTTTAATAATTCATATTTTTCCATAAATTTCTCCCCTCTTTTGAATACACTATTTTAGCATTTTTTTATTATTAAACTAGTACCTTGTCCACCACCTATACAAAGTGTAGCAAGTCCTAGGTTAGCATCTTCTCTTTTTTGCATTTCATGTATTAAAGAAACTAATATTCTACATCCACTAGCTCCTACTGGATGCCCAAGTGCTATTGCACCACCATTTACATTTACTTTTTCCATATCAAAGTCTAATCCTTTTGATACTGATAAAGCTTGTACTGCAAAAGCTTCATTTGCTTCTATTAAATCTATATCATCTAGGTTTAAGTTTGCTTTTTGAAGAGCTTTTTCTGTTGATGGAACTGGACCATAACCCATTATAGATGGATCAACCCCTGCTGAAGCATAAGAAACTATACTTGCTAATGGTTTTAATCCTAATTCATCACACTTTTCTCTACTCATAAGTATAACCATAGCACTACCATCATTTATTCCTGATGCATTTCCTGCACTAACAGTTCCATCTTTTTTAAATGCTGGTCTTAATTTAGATAATCTTTCTATAGTAGTGTTATGCTTTGGATGCTCATCAGTATCAAATACAATAGGATCACCTTTTCTTTGTGGTATTAAAACTTCAACTATTTCATCCTTAAATCTATTGTTTAATTGAGCCTGTTTAGCTTTTTCCTGACTTAAAAGAGCAAATTTATCTTGTTCTTCTCTAGTTATACCAAACTTTTCTGCTAAATTTTCTGCAGTTATCCCCATGTGGTAATTATTAAAGGCATCTGTTAAGCCATCATTTACTAAAGAGTCAACTATTTTATTATCCCCTAGTCCATATCCATATCTACCTCTATTTAATAAATATGGTGCATTACTCATACTTTCACATCCACCAGCAAGTACTACATCACAATCTCCAAGAGCTATAAACTGTGCTGCCATACTAACTGCTCTAAGACCAGAACCACAAACTTTATTTATAGCAAGTGCTGGAGTTTCTACTGGGACATTAGCTTTTATAGCAACTTGTCTTGCTACATTTTGTCCAAGGCCTGCACTTAATACATTTCCTATTAACACCTCATCTATTATTTCAGGATTTATATTAGCTCTTTTTATTGCTTCTTTAGCCGCTATACTTCCTAATTCTACAGAACTTACATCTTTAAGTGCCCCACCTAAAGATCCTATAGGAGTTCTAACTGCTGATACTATAACAACTTCTCTCATATTCTTCCTCCCTTGACAATATAAAATTTTTTTTGTTTATTTAAAGAATTTTATAATTAATTATTGATAATCATAAAATCCTTTTTTAACTTTTCTTCCTAACATGCCACCCCTAACCATTTTTTTAAGAAGTGGATGTGGTCTATATTTTGAATCCCCAAATTCACTATATAGTACTTCCATTATATTTAGACATACGTCTAGGCCTATAAGATCACCTAATGCTAATGGTCCTATTGGATGATTTGCTCCTAATTTCATTGCATTATCTATATCTTCTGCACTTGCAATGCCTTCTGCAAATATTCCTATTGCTTCATTTATCATAGGTACTAGAATTCTATTAACTACAAATCCTGGTGCTTCAGATACACTTACAGGAGTTTTATTTAATTGTTTACATAATTCAAATATTGTATTGTGGGTTTCTTTTGATGTTAGCATACCGTCTATTACTTCTATTAATTTCATAACTGGTGCTGGGTTAAAAAAGTGCATTCCTATTACTTTTTCAGGTCTATTGGTACTTATTGATAGGTCTGTTATCGACAATGATGATGTATTTGTTGCAAATATTGTTTCTTCTTTACATATTTCATCTAGTTCTTTAAGTAATTGTTTTTTGATTTGTATATTTTCAACTATAGCCTCTATTACTAAATCACAATCTTTTGCTTCTTCTAATTCTATAGTTGAGTTAAGTCTGTTTAGTATTTCATTTTTTTCTTCTTCTTTTATCTTCTCTTTTGCTACTTTTCTTTCTAAACTTTTTGTTATTAACTTAATCCCTTTTTCTATACTGTCATTGTTTAAATCTCTAAGTATTACTTGATGTCCATTAGATATAAGTACTTCTGCAATACCACTTCCCATAGTACCGCTTCCTATTACCATTATTTTCATGATATTTCCCCCTATAATGAACTGCTTACTTTTTTATCACAATGTATATTAAATTTTGGATCTCTTTTTTCTAAAAAGGCACTCATACCTTCTTCTTGGTCATAACTTGCAAAACATAGCCCAAATAGATAGCTTTCTAGATTTATAGCATTATCTATATCTATTTCATACCCTTTATTTATAGCATTTTTAGCATATCTTACGGCAAGTTGACCTTTAGATGCAATAAGCTTTGCCATATCTATACATTCTTCTAGTAAAGTTTCATGCGATGTAACTTTATTTACTAGATTTATGTTTAGTGCATCTTCTGCTTTTATTATTTGGGCACTGTATATAAGTTCTTTAGCTTTCCCTATTCCAACTATTCTAGATAACCTTTGAGTTCCCCCAAATCCAGGTAATATACCAAGATTGACTTCTACTTGTCCAAATTTTGCTTTTGTGCTTGCTATTCTAATATCACAACTCATAGCAATCTCTAATCCTCCACCTAGGCAAAATCCATTTATCCCCGCTATTATAGGCTTCTCGCAGTTTTCTATTTTTCTAAACAAGTCATTTCCAGTTTTTGAAAATCTTCTCGCTTCTTCAAAATTCATATCTTTCATAGCTTCTATATCTGCCCCTGCTACGAAAGCTCTTCCTTGACCTGTTATTATACCTACATAAATTTCCTCATCTTTTTTGATGATATCAATAGCCATATCTAATTCTTTTAATACTTCTTCATTTAAAGAATTCAAATATTCTTCCCTAGCTATATTAATTATGTATATATTCCCCTCTTTAGTGCAAATTAAATTTTTAAACATATTTTTTCCATCCTTATATCCTATTTACTAATAGTAACACAGATGTCCTATTTCCTCTCTTAGCAATTTAGTAATTTAGTGATTTATAATTACAGCTTTGAACCAAATATTTCCTCATGTTCTTAATATTCTGCATTTATTTTCATATTCCTTCTTTTATTTTTATTTTTTTACATTTTTAATTTGTAGCTAAAATTTTAGGATAAATATTTTCTTATGTATTATATTCTGTATTTATTTCTATATTCCTTCTTTTATTTTTATTTTTTTACATTTTCTTTTTATAATATATAATATTCTACTTTATTCTTCATATTACCTCTTTATATTTTACATTTTTTGTATATTATTTTTTTTATATATAAGTCAGTATTACATATACTTATAATTATTAATAAGCATCATTTGTTATTAATTAAAAATTTTTATCCTAATATTTATTAATAAATTTTATATATATTATTTTTTATATATAAATATTCTTCGCTTTCTCTTATACTCCTTCTTTTTTATAAAAATTTGTCATATAAAGTTTGAAAATAGACTTTTTTTGAAAATTTTCTATAAATAAGAAAGAGGCTAATCTTTAATTAAGATAGCCTCTTTCTTATTTATAGTATACCTTTTTCTATTTCTTCTTTAACTTTTCCCATTTCTTCAGGAGGTAATTTTTCTATAGTTATACCAGTAGCTGCGTATATTAAAGATATTATAGGATTTATTAAGTTTAAAAATGCAAATGGTAAATAAGCAAATGGGTGAATTCCTAAAGTTACCCACATATAAGCCCCACATGTATTCCATGGGATAAGTGGTGATGTTAGTGTTCCACTATCTTCTAGTGCCCTTGATAAATTTTTTGGATGATATCCTCTTTTTCTAAATTCATTTTTATACATTCTTCCTGGTAAAACTATTGATAGATATTGGTCTCCAGTCGCTAAATTTACTCCTATACAAGATACTATAGTAGCTAAAACTAATCCAAAAGAACCTTTTGCAAATCTCAAAAGTGCACTTGATAGTGCCTCTAGCATTCCCGTTTTTTCAAGTAATCCTCCTAAACTAAGTGCACATAATATAAGTGAAACTGTCCACATCATAGAATCAAGACCACCACGACTTAATAGTGCATCAACATCAGCTACTCCTGTTTCTGATACATATCCATAATGAGCAGCTCCTACTATATCAGTTAAATTAGATCCTTGACAGAAATATGCAAATATTCCACCTAGTAGTGTTCCTATTAATAATCCTGGTATCGCTGGTACTTTACATATGACAAGTATTATTACTAAAATAGGTGGGATAAATAGTATCGGTGATAAAGTATTATATGAATCACTAAGTGTACTTCTTATAAGTTCAATATTTGCCATATCAAGTTCTTTGCCTGCATATTTCATACCTATTATTCCATAAAGTATAAGTGCTATTATAAGTGCTGGTCCAGTAGTGTATATCATATGTTTTATATGTTCAAATAGCTCTGATCCTGCCATTGCTGGTGCTAAGTTTGTAGTATCCGAAAGTGGTGACATTTTATCTCCAAAGTATGCCCCAGATATTATAGCTCCTGCTACAAGTGGAGCTGGCATTCCAAGGCCTTGCCCGATACCAATAAGTGCAATACCAACAGTTCCTGCTGTAGTCCAAGATGATCCAGTAGCAAGTGATACTATTGCACATATTATTGTAGTTGCTGGTAGGAATATTGCTGGTGATAATATTTCAAGCCCCCAATAAATCATTGATGGTACTGTTCCACTTAGTATCCATGTTCCTATAAGTGTACCTACTATCATAAGTATAAGTATCGCCTGCATTGCCATCTTTATAGTTTCAAGTATTGTTACTTCTAACTCTTTCCAGCTAAACCCTAGCCTAAATATTCCAACACAACCTACCACAAGTGAACCTATTATAAGTGGTATATGTGGATCCGCATCGAGTTTTATCAGTGAATATGCTAATACTATAACTAAAAGTATTAATGGTATTATAGATTCTATAAGAGTTGCCTTTCTCTGGGTTTTTGGTTTTGCTTTCAAAATATTCCCCCCTTATTTTTATATTTTATTAATCTATATTAAATTTTCTGAAAATTATACCAATTCTTTAGTTATTTTTAATATATTCATGTATAATAAACTCTATAAATTCTATATTTATAACTTTTATAATATTTAACTTAATAATTCATATTTTTATCTATTTCCTTTGTTTATCTTTAGGAACTACACAAGTTCCAGTAGCTTTACATACAACTATAGGTCTTAGTAATACCTCTCCTGCTGAATCGCTTATATCTGATGCTGATTGTATAACCTTTCTCGCTTCAAAATTCATTTTTCTAGATGTGGTTCCAAAAGATATTAATTCTCCACTAACCTCAATATAGTCTCCTGCATATACAGGTGCTAAAAACTCTATATTGTCATAAGATCTAAATAAACCTTCATCTCCATCATGCTTTATAAGTATTTCTGTGGCCGCATCTTTAAATAATTTAAGTATCTTTGAACTATCTACTACATTTTTGCCATAGTTAGCATCATTTGTCCCTATCCTAACTCTTATTAAAGACTTCATTTACTTGTCCCCTTCCTTAATTTAATTTTTAACCTTTACTAAATACTATGAAATAGACTTAGATATATATTACATAAACAACTATATATTAATTTGTAAAAAATACTACTTTTGTAACATGTAAAAAAGCACTAAAAATCATAATTATAATTTTTAGTGCTTTTTTACATGTTGATTAACTTATTATTAGTGTCTTATTTTTTATATTCATTATCAGTTTTAGTTTCTTTTTCTGTAGAAATCATTTGCACATAAACTTTAACTCCATCTTCTTTAGTTCTAGCTTTAAACCAGTTTTCTATAGTAGGTATACTTTTGCTTAAGGTTTCATCATTTGTATATAGTATAAGTACCGGTACTTCTTTTGAACTATTAGTATCACTAGTTACATATCCTAAATATACTTCTTTTATCTGAGGATAAATAACTTTTATTTCTTTTGATATTTCTTGCACATTTGTATCTTCTTTTATATCACCTGTCTTATTAGATACATTATTATCCTTTATAAATATATTACTTTGATTTTTTATATCAGATATATACTTTTCTATATCAGATATGCTTCCTTCATCTTGCTTTATTATTAAATCCATATCTTTAAATCCATAATTATGTAAATTTTTTTCTAAAATTTTAAATTCATTTCTTGATATTTTTTCTCCAATTAATGCTAAAGTTATAGTGTTATTTTTTGTATTTATGTTTTTTTCTATTACATATTGATCTTTTAATTCTGTATTAATAAAAGCATCTAAATTACTTTCATCTATTGTTTCTTGTATCATATTAAGTGCAGAAAATACGCTAGGTATCATAACTATTACAGCTGTAATTAATATAATTCTTTTTACCCTATGTTGTTTTTCATCATCTAAATTAGTTCTAGCTGGTAAATTTAATGCTTTTGTAACTATAAAAGTTGACGTTATTATAAAAAAGCAATTAATAAAAAATAAATATCCTGCACCAAGAAATATATGATAATTTTTAGTAGCAAGTCCATATCCTGCTGTACAAAGTGGTGGCATAAGTGCAGTAGCTATAGCAACTCCCGGTATTACGTTACTAATTTTATTACGAGTTAGTCCAACCATTCCTGCTATACCACCAACAAAAGCTATTATAACGTCCCATATAGTTGGACTAGTCCTTGCTAATATTTCACTACCTGCTGTTGTTATTGGTGTTATTGAAAAATATAATGTAGATGTTATTATACTTATAAAAACTGATATTGTTAGTATTTTAAAAGCTTCTTTTAATAACTTTAAATTATAAGTACCTACACCATAGCCTATACCTATAATAGAACCCATAAGTGGTGATATAAGCATAGCACCTATTATTACTGCAGTAGAGTTCATATTAAGTCCAACAGATGCTATTATTATTGCACATATTAGTATTATAAAGTTTGCACCGTGTACATTCATTCCTTCTAATATGTTTTCATGTATCTCCTCATTGGTGGCTTGGTTTCTAGTAAATTCATATATAAAATTTTCTTTACTAAATTTCATAAATTTCCTCCTGAGCTATATAATGTCCTATTTAATATATTTAAATTTACTATATTATGGTACAATTTGCAAGTAATTAGATTTCTAATCTATATTATATATATTATTTATAATTTTATTGCCTTCGTAGCTATATAAGTATCTATATATTT
Source organism: Romboutsia sp. BSD2780061687b_171204_C1 (assembly GCF_015560225.1). Lineage (NCBI taxonomy): Bacteria > Bacillati > Bacillota > Clostridia > Peptostreptococcales > Peptostreptococcaceae > Romboutsia > Romboutsia sp. BSD2780061687b_171204_C1. The sequence continues at coordinate 913,746 of NZ_JADMRK010000001.1, forward strand.
TCCTAATATATCATCTTCTATCTTATCTTCATAAAATCCACCTATTACAAAACCTGCTTCAATTTGACCTCCTATTTGACTATAAAGTGTATGCCCAAACTCTAAAGGTTCTTTATTTTTTATAAATTCTTCTAGTTTTTCTTTTGGCAGTTGCTTTATATCTGAATAAGGTATAGTGTTTGCTACTGCTAAATTACCTTTTTCCCATTCACATAAGTCGAATATATATACTATAGGATTTGTAAATCCAGCTATTAGCACACCACCCTTTTTAAGTACTCTGTAGCACTCTTTCCAAGTCTTTTCTATATTATCTATAAATGTGTTTGATACTGGATGAAATATAAAATCAAAGCTTTCATCCTCAAATCTTGATAAATCTCTCATATCACCTTGTTCTAAATCTATTTTAAGATTATCCCTTTTACTTATAAGCTCATCTTTTAATAGCTGTTCTTTGCTATTATCAAATACGGTTACATTTGACCCTAGTGCAGAAAAAATTGGTCCTTGTTGTCCTCCACCACATGCTAGGCAAAGTACCTTTTTATCCTTTATGTTCCCTATCCACTCTTTGGGTACTAATTTTGTTGGTGTTAATAATAGTTTATACTCTCCATTTCTTGCTTTATCTACATCTTCACTACTTACAGGCATTGTCCACTTATTTCCTTTTTTAACCTCATTATCCCAAGCATTACTATTATATTTTAATATATCCATATATCTCCCTCCTCTATTATAATTACTAACAATTCCTATAATTTTTCTCATCAAATTTTTTAAATTTATACAATTAAATATAAATACCATATTTTAACTAAAAAAAGGATATCTCTTTTAATTCTTAAAACTTTTAGAGATATCCTTCGTCTACTAAATATATTTATCCAAATAAACTAAGAAGTATTCCTGCCGCTACTGCTGAACCTATAACTCCAGCAACATTTGGTCCCATCGCATACATAAGTATGAAATTGCCTGGATTTTCTTCTTGTGCTACTTTATGAGCAACCCTTGCAGCCATAGGAACTGCTGATACTCCTGCGGCTCCTATAAGTGGATTTACTTTATCTTTGCTAAATTTATTCATTAATTTTGCAAATAATACACCTGATCCAGTTCCTATACTAAATGCTATTATACCAAGTACAAATATTTTTATAGTTTGCATGCTTAAAAATATTTCTGCCTCTGCTGATGCTCCAACTGCTAATCCTAAAAATATAGTTATCATATTCATTAAAGCATTACTTGCAGTATCTGATAATCTATCTGTAACCATACACTCTTTAAGTAAATTTCCAAACATAAGAAGTCCTATCAATGTAGCTGCTGATGGCAATAATAGTGATACTACTATTGTTACTGCTATTGGAAATATTATTTTTGTTTTTTTAGACACCAACTTTGATTGTGTCATAACTATACTTCTTTCTTCTTTAGTTGTTAAAGCTTTCATAATAGGTGGTTGAATAATTGGTACTAGTGCCATATAAGAATATGCAGCAACTGCTATAGGTGCTAATAAGTGAGGTGCTAACTTTGTCGTTAAGTATATTGCAGTAGGTCCATCAGCTCCACCAATTATTCCTATTGATGATGCTTCAAGGCCAGTAAACCCTAAAAGTAATGCTCCTATAAATGTAAAGAATATCCCAAATTGAGCTGATGCTCCTAGTAACATGGTTTTAGGATTTGCTATTAATGGCCCAAAGTCTGTGCATGCTCCTACACCTAGAAATATTAGTGGTGGAAATATTCCAAGCTTTGCACCTTGATATAAATAATGTAAAAGTCCTCCTGGTGATTTAGTATTTATAGTTCCATTTATAGCTTCATTTGTTAATTCTAAATTACTAATTGATGATATTGGCCCATTCATAACACCTGCCAACGGAAGGTTTGTAAGTAACATACCAAAAGCTATGGGTACTAATAATAATGGTTCAAATTCTTTTGCTATTGCTAAATATAATAAAATACAAGCAATAAAAATCATAATTATTTGTTGCCATGATATATTAACAATCCCCATAGATGAAATAAAATTATTTATAACTTCTATCACGGGTAAGTCCCCCTTTTTCTATTCTAGGAAATTGTAATTTTCCCTATTCTGATAAGTTTGATTTTACGTACTATAAAAACTCTCCTCTATCTTAATCTTTTGCTCAAATTATATGTAATATAAAGTATTTGTAGTTTTATTATAATCTAAAGTACTATTTTATAGATAAAAGTATATCTCCAACACTTACAGATGCTCCTTTTGAAACATTAACAGATGTAACTGTTCCGTCAGAATCTGCCATTATTTCATTTTCCATTTTCATAGCTTCAAGTATTAATAAAACTTGACCTTTTTTTACACTATCTCCTTCTTTGACTTTAACATCGCATATAGTTCCTGGCATTGGAGCATTTACTTGACCAGAACTATTTGAGGCTTTAGGTGATGATTGAGCTTTATTTTGTACTTTAGATGCTTTATCTATTTGGTGTGTACTTTGTGCTTGTGGTACTTTTGAAATATGACTCGCTACGCTACTTAGTTCTTCTACTTCTACTTCATATGTATTTCCATTAACTGTTATATTATATTTTTTTATCATTATTAAACTCCCCCTGCTACTTTATTTAGTAGTACTTTTAGTCATTCTTTCCCAATTTGTTTTTGAGTTATTAGTTCTAGATATTTTTCTTACTATTATATTATTTGTACTATTTCTAGTTGAAGCTGCTATTGCTGCAGTTATTACGGATACTAATTCTTCTATACTTTCATCTTTTTTAAATTCATTACTTTCTGTCATAGTTTCTTTCTCAGTACTATCCTTAAGCTTAGCTTGTGATTTTTCACTTTGAAGTAACTTTATTATAGCTGTTATAACTAATAAAATTATAAAAACTACACTCATAGACAGTAATGCTACACTAACACCTGCTAATAATGTTTCTCCTATTGGTAATGTTATTGTAGGATCTTTTAAACTTTCTAATAATTGACTAATATTCATATATTACCACCTTCCTATAAAGGTATATTTCCATGTTTTTTAGGCGGTCTTTCTTCTCTTTTAGATGATAATGTATCAAGTGCATCAGCTATTCTTACTCTTGAGTATGCAGGTTCTATTACATCATCTAAATATCCTCTTTCCGCTGCTTTGTATGGAGTTGCAAACTCATCACTATATTCATTTATCTTAACTTCTCTCATTTCTTTAGGATTTTGGGCATTTTTTATATCATTTTTAAATATTATATTTGCTGCACCACTTGGTCCCATAACTGCAACTTCAGCACTTGGCCAAGCAAGTACCATATCTGCTCCCAGATCTTTTGAACACATAGCAAGATATGAACCACCATAAGCTTTTCTAGTTATTAAAGTTATTTTTGGTACTGTAGCTTCACTATATGCATAAAGCATTTTTGCACCATGTCTTATTATCCCTCCATACTCTTGAGATGTTCCTGGTAAAAATCCTGGTACATCTACTAATGTAATTATCGGAATATTAAAAGCATCGCAAGTTCTTATAAACCTTGCACTTTTATCTGATGCATTTATATCAAGTGATCCTGCCATAATTTTAGGTTGATTTGCAATTATACCAATACTTTCTCCGTTTACTCTTGCAAATCCAGTTATCATATTTTGTGCAAAATATGGTTGGACTTCATAGAAATCACACTCATCTACTATTTCATATATTATTTCTTTCATATCATATGGCTTATTGGCATCATCTGGAATTATGCTGTTTAATATATCATTTTTTCTATTGGCATCATCTATTGTATCTATTATTGGAGCTTTCTCTGAGTTGTTTGATGGTAAAAAACTAAGCAGTTTTCTTATTTGTTGTATACAGTCCTCATCGTTATTTGCTATAAAGTGAGCTACTCCAGAAGTAGTATTATGAGTAGATGCTCCACCTAAACTTTCAGCACTAACTTCTTCACCTGTTACTGTTTTTATAACCTGTGGCCCTGTTATAAACATTTGACTAGTTTTATCTACCATATATATAAAATCTGTCAGTGCCGGTGAATATACTGCACCTCCTGCACAAGGACCCATAATTGCAGATATTTGTGGTACTACCCCCGATGCTATTGTGTTTTTATAAAATATCTCTCCGTATCCAGCTAATGCATCAACGCCTTCTTGTATTCTAGCTCCTCCTGAATCGTTAAGCCCTACTACTGGAGCTCCAACCTTAAGTGCCATATCCATAACTTTGCCTATTTTTTTAGCATGCATCTCACCTAAAGACCCACCAAGTACTGTAAAATCTTGTGCAAATGCACAAACTAATCTTCCCTCAACTTTACCATATCCGCATATTACACCTTCACCTGGCACTTCTTGTTTTTCCATACCAAAATTTGAACATCTATGTTTTACAAATGCATCTAATTCAACAAAAGTATTTTCATCAAATAATAAATTTAATCTTTCTCTTGCAGTTAATTTTCCTGATGCATGTTGTTTATCTATTCTCTTTTGCCCACCTCCTAGTTCTATCTTACTTCTTTTTTCATAAAGTAGATTTAACTTTTCTTGTGACACAAAACCACCCCCAAAACTTTAGTTAATGTATTAAATGGTAAAGCAAATTTTATTTTCTTTCGCTTAGCTCAAGTAACACTCCATCAGTTCCTTTTGGATGACAGAAAGCTATTTTTGCATTTCCTGCTCCATATCTCGGTACTTCATCTATCATTTTATACCCTTTAGCTTTAACTTCTTCTATTGCTTTTTCTATATTATCTACTCTTATTGCTACGTGTTGTATTCCACCACGTCCATTATTTTTAGCTATAAATTTAGCTATAGGTCCATCTTCAGTAGTTGATTCTAGTAATTCAAGTTCAGTATCTCCAACTGGTAAAAATGCTACTCTGACTTTTTGTTCATTTACAATTTCTGTACCTTCACAATTTATTCCTAATACATCTTCATAAAATTTTAAACTTTCTTCTAAGTTATTTACAGCTATCCCCACATGGTCTACTTTTAATATTTCCATAGTTTCCTCCTAATCATTAATTATCTTTTCAACTAATATATCGCTAAGCGAATATATATCTATTTCCTTAGTTATAGTTTTATCTAAAAGCTCATTGACTTCGTTTGTATATTCTAGTTCTTTAACGAGCTTTGAAATCTTTCTTTGTACTAATTCTTTTACTTCTAATTTGTTTCGCTCAAATCTTTTTTTAGTTAGTTCCCCACTACTTTCTAAATAGTTTTTATGCTTTATTATATTTTTAAAAGTAGTATCTATACCTTCTCCAGTTTCTGCTACACATAAGTTTACCGGTGGTCTAAATTTCCAATCTTTTTTAAAATCAAGCATCATTTCTATTTCTAAAGCTGTTTTTTTCGCTCCATCCTTATCAGCCTTATTTATAACAAATACATCTCCAATTTCCATAACACCAGCTTTTATTGCTTGTATATCGTCTCCAAGACCTGGAACCATAATCATAAGTGTAGTGTCAGAATTTTTTACTATATCGATTTCTGATTGCCCAACTCCTACAGTTTCTATAAATATAAAGTCACACCCATAAGCATCAAGTATTTTTACAGCAGATTGTGTTGCATTTGATAGACCACCTAGGCTACCCCTTGTCCCCATAGACCTTATAAATACACCTTTGTCTAAACTTAAATCATTCATTCTTATTCTATCTCCAAGTATTGCTCCTTTTGTAAAAGGGCTTGTTGGGTCTATTGCAATTATACCGACTTTGTTTCCTCTACTTCTTATGTGTTTTACTAACTTATCTGTCATTGTAGATTTTCCTGCACCGGGAGGGCCTGTTATTCCCACTATATAGGCCCTTCCAGTATATTTATATATTTCTTTTAAGTACTTTTCATATCCATTTATTTCATTTTCTACAATAGTAATAAGCCTAGCACAATCCCTTTTTTTACCTTCTATAACTTTTTTTACTATATCACTCATAATTTCACCTTTATTATAATTCTCTTTTGAGATTTTCTTTTATAAACTCTATAGTAACTGTTGTTGGAGTTCCTGGTGTAAAAATTTGTGCTATACCTTTTTCTTTTAAAAAAGGTATATCTTCTTCTGGAATAACGCCTCCACCTATTACCAAAATATCGTCTGCCTCTTCAGATCTTAATAATTCTACGACCTTTGGTAATAAATGATTATGTGCACCAGATAGTATGCTCATAGCTACAACATCTACATCTTCCTGGATTGCAGCTTGAACTATTTGATATGGAGTTTGACGAAGGCCTGTGTATATAACTTCCATCCCTGAATCTCTTAGTGCTCTAGCTATTACTTTAGCTCCCCTGTCATGTCCATCTAAGCCTGGTTTTGCAACTAATACTCTTATTGGTCTCATTTGTATTCCTCCTTAAATCACTATATCATTACCGTTTGTTTATATTCACCAAATTCAGCTCTCATAACTTTGCATATTTCCCCTAATGTGGCATAACTTTCTACTGCATCTAGTATATATGGCATTATATTTTCATTGGAGTTACAAGCTTTTCTTAAAGCTTCTAAGTTTTTTTGTACTTTTTCATTATCTCTACTCTCTTTTAATTTTCTTATCTTTTCTTTTTGTCTTTCACCAACCATAGGATCAACCTTGAGAAGTCCCTTTGGAGCTTCTTCTTCTATCTGGAATTTATTTACTCCAACTATTATTCTTTCATTATTTTCTATTTCTTTTTGATATCTATATGCACTATTCATTATTTCTTGTTGAATAAATCCTTTTTCTATGGCTTGTGGTGCTCCTCCTAAGTTGTCTATTTTATTTATTAATTCTAAAGCCTTTTGTTCTATATTATTAGTTAAGCTTTCTACATAATAAGAACCAGCTAGTGGGTCTATGCTATCTGCTACTCCACTTTCATTTGCCACTATTTGTTGCGTTCTAAGTGCTACTCTTACTGAATCTTCTGTTGGTAGAGCTAATGCCTCATCTTTTGAATTAGTATGAAGTGATTGTGTTCCTCCAAGAACTGCTGCTAATGTTTGAATTGCTACTCTTACTATATTATTTTCTGGTTGTTGTGCAGTTAGTGTACAACCTGCCGTTTGGGTGTGAAATTTAAGCGACCATGATTTTGGATTTTGTGCATTAAATCTTTCTTTCATTATTTTTGCCCATAATCTCCTTGCTGCCCTAAACTTTGCAACCTCTTCTAATAAATTATTATGTGCATTAAAGAAAAATGATAATCTTGGCGCAAAATCATCAACATTAAGTCCTGCTTCTATAGCAGAATTAACATAAGCTATACCATCAGCTAAAGTAAATGCTACTTCCTGAACTGCATTTGCTCCAGCTTCTCTTATATGATACCCTGATATACTTATAGTGTTCCATTTTGGTACCTCTTTTGAACAATACTCAAATATATCAGTTATTAGCCTCATAGAAGGCTTTACAGGGAATATATAAGTTCCTCTTGCTACATATTCTTTTAATATGTCGTTTTGAATAGTTCCTCTTAACTTATCAGCACTTACACCTTGCTTTTTGGCTACTGCTATATACATTGCAAGAAGAACTGATGCTGGTGCATTTATAGTCATCGATGTTGATACTTTATCTAGTGGTATTGAGTCAAATAATATTTCCATATCAGCTAATGAATCTATACAAACTCCAACTTTGCCTACTTCACCTTCAGATATATCATCATCTGAGTCATATCCCATTTGAGTTGGTAAATCAAATGCTACTGAAAGTCCCATAGAACCTTGTTCTATTAAATATTTGTATCTTTTGTTTGATTCTTCAGCAGTTGCAAATCCAGCATACATTCTCATAGTCCAAAACTTACTTCTATACATTGTAGGTTGAACACCTCTTGTAAATGGATATTGCCCTGGATAACCTAAATCTTTTTCATAGTCCATATTTACATCAATTGGTGTATATAGTCTTTTTACTTCTTCTCCTGTATCAAATGTAAATATTTCTTTTCTTTCTGAAAATTTACTTAGACTCTTATTAACCTTATTTTCTTCCCATTTTTTTAAGTTTACTTGTATCTCATCTTTGTTATTTGTCATAAGCTTCCCCCCCTATACCTAATTAATAAAATTAAAATATTTTAATATTTTATTAAACTTTTAATTTATTTTGATAGTGAAATTCCTCTTTCAAAAGCTTTTTCATTTAATTCTTCTGTTCCTTTTGGAACTCTACTTAACATAGATTTTTTTACTTGTTCTGTATCTATTTCTGGTATCATATTGCATATTACTCCAAGTGCTACCATATTAGCTACCATTTCTTTTTTTAATTCATACTTGCTTGTATATATAATAGGTAATTTTAATACCTTAATTTTATCATCATTAATTATATCTTTCTCATCAATAGAAGAATCTAAAATTATAATTCCATTATTTTTTACTGTGTGATAATATTCATCAAATGCCTTTTGTGTTAAACATAATAGCATGTCAGCTTTTCTTACCTTTGGAAAATTTATCTCTTCATCACTTACTATTACTTCAGCCTTACTAGCTCCCCCTCTAGCTTCAGGCCCATATGATTGGGTTTGTACTGCATTTAGATTTGAAAGTATAGAGCCTTCTGCAAGTATAACACCTGCTAGAATAAGTCCTTGACCACCAGAACCACTAAGCCTAACTTCTTTTCTCATAATATAATCTCCTTATACTTACTTGAATTTATTTAAAATTTTTTCATATTCCTCAGTATACTCTGGCATAACACTATCTTTAAATACTCCATAAAATGATTTATTCTCTAATTTTTCTTTGGGTAATTTATCTTTAATAGATACATCTAAATAATTTTCTTTTAATAAATTCATTAAGGATACTGCTGACCCTTTCTTATTTTTTCTTCCATAGTATGTTGGACACAAACTCATTCCTTCTATTAAAGAAAATCCTTTATGATTTATTCCTTTTTTAATATAATCTATCATTTGCTTTGCATGATATGCTGTAGCCCTTGCAACAAATGTAGCTCCTGCTCCTATTGCTAGCTCACATATATCAAAAGGTCTGTCAATATTTCCATATGGTGCTGTTGTGGATAAATCATTAGTGTTAGTAGTTGGAGAGTATTGACCGCCTGTCATTCCGTATATATTATTATTAAATACTATTGCTGTTATATCTATATTTCTTCTACAAGCATGTATTAAATGATTTCCTCCTATTGCACTACAGTCACCATCACCAGTTATAACTACAACATGCATATTAGGACTTGCAAATTTTACACCTGTTGCAAATGGCAATGCTCTACCGTGAGTAGTATGAAGTGTATTAAAGTTTAAATATCCAGATGCCCTTGATGAACATCCAATACCAGATACTATACAAACATTTTCCTTAATAAGACCTAACTCTTCTATAGCTACAGCTATAGATCTCATTAATATCCCATGACCACATCCAGGACACCATATATGTGGCAGTCTATCCATTCTAAAATTATTTTCTATGACTGTACTAGGCATCTTTTTACCTCCAATATTTTATCTACAATTTCTTCTGGAGTTATAATATCTCCATTATATTTGTTGATTCCATAAATATTACAGTCTTTTGAACTTACCCTTTCTACTTCTAACCTTATTTGTCCACTATTTAATTCAGGTACATATATATTTTGAACTTGCTTACTTATTTCTCTCATCTTTTCTTCAGGAAATGGCCATACCGTCTTTATACTTAAAAGTCCAGCTTTTATGCCTTCTTCTCTTAGTATATTTACTGCATCTTTGCTACATCTACTCATACATCCAAAAGTAACTATAAGTTCTTCACAATCTTTTGTTTTATATTCCTCATATATTAATATGTCATCTAAGTTACATTCTATCTTTCTCATAAGTCTATCCATTAATATTTTTGTTTTCTCTATGCTGTTAGTTGGAAACCCTACGTCATCATGCATAAGTCCTGTTACATGATATTTATAACCATCTGTAAAATTTGCCATAGGAGGTACCAAGCAATTTGAATCATAAGCCTTATAGTCTTTTTTAGATGCTGTAACTTTTATTCTATCTATTACTTCTAATTCATTTATTTCTGGTATTTCTACCTTTTCTCTCATATGTCCTATAACTTCATCTAAAAGTAATATAACTGGGGTACGGTATTTTTCTGAAAAGTTAAATGCTTTTACTGTCATATCAAATGTGTCTTTAACGCTTATTGGAGATAATACTATTATTGGATGGTCACCATGAGTTCCCCACTTAGCTTGCATTAAATCACCTTGCGCTGGAGATGTTGGAAGCCCTGTACTTGGACCACATCTTTGAACATTAACAATAACACATGGTACTTCAGCTAAACATGCATACCCTATATTTTCTTGCTTTAGAGAAAAACCTGGTCCACTAGTAGCTGTCATTGATTTTAGTCCTGCAATTGATCCTCCTATAGTTGCAGCCATAGATGCTATTTCATCTTCCATTTGAATAAACTTACCTCCTACTCTTGGAAGCATAAACGATGAAATTTCTGCTATTTCAGTAGATGGTGTTATAGGGTATCCTGCAAAAAATTTCATACCTGCATAAAGTGCCCCATGTACACAAGCTTCATTTCCTTGTAATAACTTTACTTTCCTAGACATATTCTCACCTCTTTAATCCTCAGAAGTTTGTGCTATATATATAGCATAATCTGGGCATCTAAGTTCACATAATCCACAAAAAATACAATCTTTTTCTTTTTGTATTTGTACCTTACTATTTTCTAGTTTTAATACATCTTTCGGACAAAATTCCACACAGATTCCACAACTTTTGCACCACTTTTCGTTTAGCACAAGTTTCTTGCCAGGCAATATTCTCCCTCCCCTTATAGTCTTAATGTTTAAAGATATTAAATATATATTTCTAATTATCTTTTATAGTTTCTAATATTTTTAACTCTCACTCTATTCCTATATATTCTTTTGGATTGCTGTATATTCTTTTATCTCGAATAAATATGAAGTAATTCAAAAGAATACCATCTTAACTTTTACTAAAATAATAATACATAATATAAGGCAAAAATTTTAAATATATTTATAGCAAGTTTTTATTTTTATAAAATTAATTAACTTATGTTTTCTATATACTTAGAATAAAAAAAATACCATCAACATAAATTTATGCTAATGGTATTTTTATATGATTAAACTTATACTATTTATTTTCTAATTCATTAACTCTTTTCTCTAAATTAGAAATTTTACTATTTATTAATACTGTCTTTTCTTTATATTTTTTTATAAATTTATATATAGCAATAGGAATTAATATCCATATTAATATATTAAATACTTGGAAAAAAATTCATATGTAATAGACATAAACTCCTCCCGTACTATTTCCAATTTTTAACCGATTCTTCGTAATAATTTATAAGTTTAGGATGAGATAAAGTATTAGTATCAATACTTTCAATATCGATAACTTCATCCTGTGCAAAATTGAACATACTCTCAATAGAACCCTTGTTTAAATACTTGGTACTTACATTAACCTTAATATCATCCAAATTCAACTCTTGTTTTGAAGAAAGATTAAATCCCCATTCTCCAAAAGATGGCACTTGCACATGATATGGATATACATTAAAATCCTCAGATTTTAAAGTTTTATTTATACTCCAAAATGCTTTTCTAGCATAATATGGGCTAGTGGATTGAACGGTCATTACTCCATTTTGAGTTAATGCATTTTTACATAGTCTATAAAATATATTAGTATATAATTTATTTAAACTATCATTGTTAGGGTCTGGCAAATCAACTATTATAACATCATAAACCTCTTTAGTATTTTCTAAAAATTCAAAAGCATCTTCATATACCAAATTTACTTTTTCACTAGATAAAGAGTTTTTATTAATCTCAGTTATAAGTGGGTTTGTTTTGCACAAATCTACCATCTCTTTATCTATGTCAACTAAAGTAATATTTTTAATATCATCATACTTTAATAACTCACGAACTGCAAGTCCATCTCCTCCGCCTAGTATCAATACATTTTCATGATTTTTAACTATTCCCATAGGTATATGAACTAATGCTTCATGATATCTATATTCATCTTTAGATGAAAACTGTATGTTCCCATTTAAATATAACCTTAAATCATCCTTGTGTCTTGTCATAACAATCTTTTGATACTGCGTTTGATTTGATAATACAACTCTATCACGATATAGTGAATTTTCAATACTTTGAGATATATTTTCAGAATATAATACTCCTAAAAACATAAATACTAATGATATATATGAGACTATCTTAAACGTTTCAATATTTTTTATATAACTTTTATAATTATGAATTATAACTATAGCTATTACTATGTTTATCGTTCCCACTAAAAAAGATGTAGCAAAATACCCTAAAGTAGGAAGTAAAAATAATGGGAATAAAAGTGAGCCGATAAGTCCTCCTATATAATCAAAGCTAAATACATTTGATAAAGTTACTCTTAAATTATCACAATTTTCCTCTATAATTCTTGTAAGTATAGGAATTTCAAGTCCTACTAAAGTTCCTATTAGAACTATCTGTATATACATAATAAATTCACTAGAAGCTATATATACATTGGATAAAAATAGTATTAATGAAGATATTCCTCCTAGTATACCGACAGCTATTTCAACAAATACAAAAAAGTCAAATAGGTTCTTTTTAACATATTTTGAAATATGAGAACCTACTCCCATAGCACACATATAAAGCCCTATTGTTATAGAAAACTGCTTTATACTATCTCCTAATAAGTATGAGCCTACAGCACTTATTAAAAGTTCATAGACTATCGAACAGCCTGATATTATAAGTGTTGTAAGCATTAAAATCTTGTAATTAAATTTATTATTTACCATTACTGTATAGCACCACTAATTAGTATAGCAAGACCTATAAATATTCCTGAAACCATAAGTCCTGCTGCACTATTTCCATTTCCAATTTCTTCATTTAGGTTATATTTTTTATTAAATACTAACATTGATAAGTAACCTAATATACAAAGTACTATTCCAAGTACAAAGTATATAACTGTTGAAGTTAAATCTTGTAGTATTGTTGTATTTGTATTTTGATTAACTGGAGATGCTATAACACTTCTTAAAAGTATTCCTACTGCTATTGATGATGCTGCACTTATATATCCTACTGCTTTATTTCCTCTTTTTATTTCTGTTGGAAAGTGACAAGGTATAGCCAAGTCTACTAAAAAATTTCCAACTAACATAAGTATAAAACCTATTACTGAATAGATTATCGTTCCTAAAATACCTTCCATATATTCCTCCTATTATTTACCACTACTAAGTCCACCACCAGATGATGTTCTTGAAAATACACTACCTCTTTTAACACTTTGATTTGAAGTTTGTAGTTCTCTGTATTTATTATTAAAATCTTGAGAGACTATGTTTCCTTTATAAGTATTAAATGGAGATATTCTTCTTTTGTATTTGCTGTAGTCATTTCTATATCCAAATGTATAATAAAAATCTCTATAATATACATTTGATGAAGAGTGACTTGTATTATATAGATCATTGTTGCTAACATACATATATTCTCTAGGACATACTTGTATATATGTCTTATCATCCATCCCTATATAAACTACAGCATATTCATCCTTTGTAAGTATAGCCACACTATACTCATCATCACTACTTTGAACTTCTTCTATTAAAGTTGTTGCTTTATCTATTATATCTTTTGCTGATTCATCCATGGACATAGATGTATAATATACATCTGCTTTTAGTTTACTATCAGCATCTGAAGTTATAGATGTGTAATAAGTATATTTTGATGAGTTATTTTTAAGGTAGTTTTGTATAAAATTTTTATCACTTATAAACATATATACTATTAATATAATTATAGGTATTGAAAGTAATAAAGCATATTTTAGATATTGCACTTTTTTCTGTTCTTTTTTAGGATTGTTTTCTTCTATGTAATCATCTTGTAGTATTTCTATATTATCTACTTCAATGCTTTCACAATAGGTAACTTCATCCTCCCAAATTTCTACTGAAAATATTTTTTTAGATTCTTTATGTTCATATTCTTTAAATACTACTTTTTCATATAAATCTACATCTGCTTTATAAAAGTTTGTAACTTCTGCTTTTAAGTCTTCTTTTAATTTGTATCCCGACTTGTATAATGTGTTTTCTGATTTTTGATGGGTTTCTTTAAATAAATATAAATAATCATAACTTATTCCAACACTTAACCATAATACGCTATTATTATCGCTTAAAATTTCGTATTCTATAAAAGTTGAACCTTCTTCATCTTTGTATACTATATAAGAAATTATTTTATATACATTAGATTTTATTTTTATCCTTTGCCCTATTTCTAATTGCCTAAAACTAGCATTAACCATAATCCCCCCTATTTTACATATTTTACCATATATTTATTATATCATATAAAAATTTCATTTTTTAAGATTTGTATACAAATTTCTCTTTATATATCCATATTTGTTATTTAAGTTTTTTAATGTTAGATGCACTTTAAAATATCCCATATAAGCAAAACTTATATGGGATATTTTAATCATAATTATTATATATTTTACATTAACTATTTCTACTTCTTTTTTGTCTATGTATATTCTCACATAATAAACTTTCATCTAGTCCACCTCTATAATGGGCTATTATAGTTTCTAAATCTATATTAGTTTCTTCTATAATTATTTTAACCTCATATATAGTTGGATTTTCAAACATTTGAAGTATTTCTAATTCCTCTTTAGTCAATTTTAGACCTTCTTTCTTCAATAATTATATATATATTTATACTTTTAATAACTATTATTTATGTATTATTCTTATCTGTAATTATACTCCTATATATTAATTTAAAACACTTTTATTTTTTATTTCTAATTTAAATAGTAGTTAACATAATAAGATTATGGTAATAAATTATTATTATTAATTTTTATATAATTAAATATTAATAATAATATAA
This sequence comes from Romboutsia sp. BSD2780061687b_171204_C1, assembly GCF_015560225.1. Classification (NCBI taxonomy): domain Bacteria; kingdom Bacillati; phylum Bacillota; class Clostridia; order Peptostreptococcales; family Peptostreptococcaceae; genus Romboutsia; species Romboutsia sp. BSD2780061687b_171204_C1. The sequence continues at coordinate 928,794 of NZ_JADMRK010000001.1, forward strand.
ATTTACGAGCGAATTTATATGATAATCATGTATTAAAAATTTAAGTATTTTATATCTACTAGAAATATACCTTTTATATTTTTATATTTCTTCAATACTATACTTATGTCTACCTAGATTCCATTTGATTCTTGTGATTCTTCATTTTGTACTAGTGGTGTGCATTCTATGGGGTTGTATCAACAATTGCATTCATATTTTCCTATATCCTTTAAAATACCATCTATAAATTTGTCTTTATTCACTGCTATAGATAAATATTTTCTTTTACTAATGTTTGCCATAATTCTTTTAATTCACTTTACCATACGTTTTACTTAAATTAAGGCATACTTGTAGGTCTAGTATTATCCATTATTTATCCTTTGGCTGGTAATCTTATATGCTATATCATTATTTGTATATTTAAGTAGTAGTATAACTAATTTTTTAGTTGTTTATTTTATAATTAATTTTATCTATTCCACTTCCGATTGCTATGTATATAAGATTAACTCCTTAAGAATATTGACCCTGTTACTTGACAAAAATAATAAAAATATACATAATAGTACTATAAAGTATCAATAAGTACTAATCAGTACTATTAGTTTCTAAGAGGTGATTTATGAGTAGTAAACAAGAAGTTATTATGCAAGTGGCTCAAAAATGTTTTAATAAACAAGGATTAAAATATACATCAATAGATGATATTGTAAAAGAATGTAAGATATCTAAATCTACATTTTATAAGTATTTTGCGACTAAGGAAGATTTAGTTTGGGAAATGTTAATCTATTCTAATAAAAAATTTTCCAATGCATCTATATTGATAGACACAGATGATACAAAAACACCACATGAAAAATTAAAAGAAAAAATAAAACTTGTATCTGATTATCTTAAATATAACTATTCTTTTAATTCACACATTCTAGGAGAATTTTCAGAAATTAAGGGTAATTCTTTAATAGAGATAAGAAATAACTTAAGATCTAATATAATAAACTGTTATAAGACCCCTTTAATATTAATTTATGGTGAAGAAATAACTCCTTTTATATGGGAGTTATTATTTGTTATAGATAGCTTAATTCATGAATTTAATCTTGTAATGAAAATGAATAAAAGAAATATTAGTGAAGAATATATTTTTGAATTTATAACTAGACAAATAGATTTAAATATAAAAAATCTAAGATACAACAAAAGTATTATAAATGAAAATATATTTTACTCTATAGATGAAATTGGTGAAAGCAATTATAAAGATTCTCTAAAAGATGTTTTTTTAAATGTAGTATATTCTATAAAAGAATGTATTAAATTAAATGAAAACGAAAAACTATCTGAAGCAATTACAAAAATAGAAGAAGAATTTAATTTAGGTAATTATAATTCATTGACTATGCATGCTATGATAGCATACTTAGAAAAGCAAGATTCTCTAAAAGAATATGCAGCTAAATTAAATAGATTGATATCTAAGTTAGGAGATGAAATAATAAATGGAGAATAAAAGATTAAGGAATTTAATAGTTTCAGTGCTAATGCTAGGTTCATTTTTAACAGGGCTTAATCAAACTGTACTAACTTCAGCACTACCTAGTATAATGCATGATTTTTCTGTAAATGCAGATACAGCTCAATGGCTAACATCAATTTATATGCTTGTTTTAGGTATTATGATACCCTCAACTGCATATTTAATAAGTAATTTCTCAACTAAAAAGCTATATATTAGTGCTATGTTGCTATTTTCTATTGGATGTATAATATCTATATTTACAAAAAACTTTTCATTGCTAGTTGTGTCTAGAGTCTTTCAAGCGATGGCTTCCGGAATAATAATGCAATTAGTTCAAGTTGCAATGCTAAACCTATACCCTAAGGAAGAAAGAGGAGCTGCCATGGGTATGTATGGTTTTGTTGTTGGTGTTGCTCCAGCAATAGGACCAACATTAGCTGGGTATGTAATAGATAACTTTGGATGGAGAGTTTTATTTTATGTTCTAGCTTTTATTGCAGTATTAGATATGATATTTGCACACTTTACATTAAAAAATATTACAGAAATTAAAAAATCTAAACTTGAATTCATATCACTAATATTATCAACTTTCGGGTTTGGAGGATTATTAACAGGAGTTTCTAATGTTGGATCATATGGAATATTAAATCCTATAACATATGTACCAATAGTAATTGGAATTATATCACTTATATTATTTACAATAAGACAATACAAGGTTGATGTACCACTTTTAAACCTTAGAGTATTTAAAAGTAAACAGTTTGTAGTATCAGTTATATTGCTAATGATTACTTATGGAGCATTTACATCTGCAACTATGATATTATCTTTATATATACAATCAGCAAGAAAAATGTCCGCAATGATACCAGGATTAATGATGCTTCCAGGTTCAATACTTATGTCTATATTAAGTCCAGTATCAGGACGTATGCTTGATAAATATGGAGCAAGAATCCCAGTTTTATCAGGATTTTTATGTTTGGGAATAGGTACATTTGCATTTTCAAACTTAAGTGAAACAACGTCTATTTTAACATTAACTATTATGTATTCGTTTAGAATGCTCGGAATAACATTTTTATTAATGCCAGTTACAACTTGGGGACTTAATTCACTTAAACAATCTGAACTGGCAGATGGTAGTGCTATAAGCTCTACACTTAGACAAGTTTCTGGGGCAATAGGCGCATCTATGCTTATATCTATAATGACACATGTATCAAATAGTAGTTTAAATACGTCTCAAGTTCTTGCTGATATAAAAGGAATGGATGCTGCATTTAGAATTGCTACTATATTAGTAGTAATCGGATTAATAATTGCAATAATATATGTAAAAGATAATAAGAAAAAATCTAAAAAAACATGTAACGATAATCTGGCCTTAGAATAAATTATATAATTTACCCCTTAAATTAGTATATTTATTAACAGTTATAATAAAATATAAAAACTTAAATAATAAAAAGATGGCATCATATTTCACAATGCCATCTTCTTTATTTTTTTAAGTTTTTTATTTCTTCTATAGTAAGTCCAGTTTTTTGTGCTATCACTTCAATAGGTAATACATCTAATAATTCCTTTGCTATTTCTATAGCCTTTTCTTTTTTTCCTTGTTCTATCTTCTTTTTCTCAAATTCTAAATCTTCTATAGATTTGTTAATTTCTTCAGATTTATCATAATTAAAATAATTTCTATCTTCTAAATCAATAAATTCTATATTATCTAAATCTAAAGATACTTTTTCTTTCTTTTCGATTTTTCTTCCAATTTCATTATTTAACTTTCCTATTTTGTTACAGCAAGTCATTTTGACAAAGTATGTTTTGTTCCATTTAAAAAGAGGTATGAAGAAAAACATAAAATACCAATATGATATATATACTTCTACATGTCCATACTTTCCACAGCATTTACATATAGTAAATTCATCAAAGTCTAGTTTTTTCTCTTCTTGACTTATACCCATTATAAAAAACATTTGTTTCCTCCAATAGTCTTTCTAATATTTAGTAATATTATATCAAATTAATTACCTTTAAAGTACTAATTCTATTTTTATTGTTGGCTAATTTGTGAAACCTTATGAATCTCTACTTTTTCATTTTTCCTTAAGTTTTTATAATATGTCCTAAATAAAGAAGAAACTACTATAACACCAAGGGCTATAGAACCACTTGCAAATAAAACATTAGCTCCTGTAGTGAATGATTCTTGGAAATTTCCTTCTATAACATAATACATTGTATTATATAATCCAAGACCTGGAATTAAAGTTATTATTCCTGGAACTACAAATAATATAGTAGGTTTTTTCATCTTTCTTGCTAATATTTCACATAATAATGCTGCAATTGACGCTGCTATAAAGTTTGCACTCATCATATCAAAATTGATTCTCATTAAAAATATATATATAGTCCATGATATCATTCCTATAGAACCAGATATGTATAGTGTTTTTTTAGGTGCATTTAAAAATACTGCAAAACCAACTGCTGCTAAGTATGAAAATATTATATGTATATACATTGGCATCCAAATCATTATAATAATCCTCCCCATTTTACATATATATTCATTGACACACCAACACCAACTGCAATAGCTGTGGCAATAACTCCTGCATCAATTGCTCTTCCTACTCCTGACATTAACTCCCCTGATACTAAATCCCTTATAGCTTTTATAAAAGGTACTCCTGGTAAAAGTGGCATTATAGATCCTACTATTAACATCTTTGGTGTATCTAATATACCAAGTTCTACAAGACCTATTCCACAAAATCCTATAATTATAGATGAAACTAGTGTTGCAAAAACAGGTATATTTGTTATTTTTTTTACCTTATTATAAGTAATCATAGCTATTACCGATGTTATAAGAGTTAGCATAAATGTTATTACGTTATCTCCTCCAACTAATACTGCAAAACTAGAAGAACCTATTGCAGTCCATATATTTATCTCACTTTGTGTATGCGGTGATTTATCTTCTAAGTTTTTTAATTCTGCTATTGCATCATCTATTGACATATCTATATCGTTAACAAATTTTCTTGAAAACTCATTTAGTAAGTCAATTTTATTTAAATTTATACACCTATTTTCTATTACTTTCATAAATGTATATCCATCAAATCTATCATCAGAAACTATAATGGTATTGGGTGCCATAAACACATTTATATGAGAAAATCCTCTAGATTTGCAAATCCGTTTTACAGTATCGTCTACTCTATAAGTTTCTGCTCCATTACTAAGCATTAATTGCCCTATAAATGTGGCTAATCTCAAGACATCCTTTTTGTATTTATAATTAATACTTTCTGCCATAGTTGACCCCCTCATTTACATATTATTTTTATTAGAAATTAATTATATCACTTCTATTTAGATATATAAAGCAAAATTTTTATACTTTAAAATCATTAATACTTTTAATTATTATAGATAATTAAATCCGTGAAATTGTATTTAAGAATGTTTCGTTTCTCTTAATAACTTATTGTTATAAAAAAAGATAGTGCCCAAAAGTACAACACTATCTTTTTTAATTATTGATAATTTAATTTTATTTATCATTAAATGATACAACACTAAATATGTTTAAAATATATTCTTTTTATATTATATCTATAATTTTAGTAGCTATTTTCTCTCCAAAACATTTATCATGCTCTACAAAAAGCATAGTAGGTTTTTCTTCAAGAATCATATTTTCTATTTGTATACGCGAAATTACATCAATAAAATTAAGGGGTTCGTCCCAAATATAAAGTTGAGATTTTTCACATAAACTTGCAGCAATAAGTAATTTTTTCTTTTGACCTTCACTCCACTGTTCTATATTCTTTTCAAATTGAATATTTGTAACACCTACTTGATTCAAGCTACTTTTTAAATGCTGTATATTTATTCTTTTTTCTGCTGAAAACTCTTCAATTTTTCCTTTTAAAAAATTTGTTTCTTGAGAAACATATGATATCTTACTTACTTTTTCTACATAGCCTGTATAATTAATTTCTTCTCCCATTAATAGCTTTATTAAACTTGATTTACCACACCCATTTTTACCTCTTATCCAAATACGATCTCCTGGTTTAATTTTAAAACTTATTGGTTTTTTAAATATTTCCTTTTGATATACTATTTGTAAGTCTACTACCTCTAACAACTTATCTGAGTTTGTCTCTATATTCCCTATTTTGAGTTTTTCTACCTGTTCTATATTTTTTAGCAATTTAGATTTTTCCTCTATAGCTTTATTTTGACGCTTTTCTAAGCATTTAGCTCTTTTCATCATCTTTGATGCTTTATGCCCAATATATCCTCTATCTACAGGACCACCTCCTATTTTAGTGGACTCTAATTTATCAGACCAACTAGATTTTTGTTTAGCTGCTATTTTAAGTCTTTTAATGTTTTTAAGTAATTTTTCATTTTCTGATTTTTCAAACTCATCTCGCCTATCATTATTTACTTGCCATGTAGTGTAATTACCTTTTTGGATATCTATATTACTTTTATTAATAGATAAAACATGATTAATTACTTCATCTAAAAAGTTTCTATCATGTGAAACTAATATAAATCCCTTCTTCTTATTTAAATATTTTGCTACACATTCTCTACCTTCTGAATCTAAATGGTTAGTAGGTTCATCAATAAGTAAAAAGTTATTTTTTCTAAGAAATAATGCTGATAATAATAGTTTTGTACGCTCACCAGAACTTAATGTTTTAAAATTTCTATCTAGTATTTCTGGTCCTAATCCTATTTTTCTTACTTCTTTTTCTATCATTTCATTAATAATATATCCATCATAGCTTATAAATTTATCTAACACTTCTCCATATTCTTTTATATATTTAATATCACCTGAATATTCTTTTAGTTCTTTTTCCCATTTAGTGAACGGTGCTATTGCTTCTCTCATAACTTCTAAAGCTACTTGATTGTCATTCTCTACATTCATAGGAAAATAATCAAAGCTTACTGGACTTATTATTTGCCCACTATATTTATATTCTCCTTTTAATAATTTTAAAAAAGTTGTTTTCCCTCGACCATTTCTACCTATTAATCCTAACTTCCAGTCTGTATCTATATTTATGGATACATTTTTAAATATATCATCTCCATGGTTATCATATTGAAAACTTAAATTATTTATTTTAATTTGTGCCATAATTGTCCTCTCCTTTGTTGAGGAAATAAAAAAACTTCCTCAACTTAAATAGTCTTTTTTACTACTTAAAAGATAAGAAAGTTATTATATTTAAATATTATGACATGCAAATAAAAGCAATGATTGCTTTTATTTGAGTAATTTAGTTATAACATTTAATCTTATTCTTAACTTTAAGTAGTTTATAGGGTAGCTTAATAAAACATCTATTTTTGATGTTTTAAAACCTAATTAAACTATATTATTGTTATTTTGAATAAGATTAATTGTTCATTTTATCTAATCACCTCTATATGTATTTTGTATTATTATAATATTATAGTAACTTAATTTCAAGTGCTTACATTAGATCAAGAGATTTCATGAATTTAATTTTTTAAGATAATTTAAGTTAAAAAGGGATATGTCTTAAGACATATCCCTTTTTATAACTATAAACTAGTTATCTTTTATTTTCTATTATATTTGATATAATACCTTTACATCTTCCACATCCAGTACCTGCTTTAGTAACTTCTCCAACTTTTTCAACAGTGTCAGCTCCATTTTTTACTGCTTCTACGATTGTATCTATTGATACATTCTTACATTTACATGCATTTTTTATAAGAGCCTCTACTTCCTTAAGCTCTTCTTCGTTTTCAATATTTATATCAGACATCTTTTTAAGCTCTTCAATAGTTCTAGCTCCCTGTGCTTGAGCCTTTCTAACTTGTAAATATTTATCCATATCTAGTTTCATATGTATTTCTCCTAACCTTTAAATTTATTTATTAATATATTAACTTTATAATTATTTAATATTATAATTACATTATATTTATATCCAATATTAATATATAATAAACAAGTTTTATTGAGTAAAGTAAACTACATTTTCTAAATTAAAGTTTATTTTTACATTTTGGTTAACTTCATAAAAATGCTTATTTGAACTAACCTTGAGTATAAAGTCTTTTATATCTATTTCATAAATTGTATTTTCACCTAAATATGTTTTCTTTTTAATTTTTCCTATAACTCCATTTGGATAATTTTCATTATTAATTTCTATATTTTCTTTAGATATCATAAGTTCTACATTATCTAAACTTTCATTTTTATCAATATCTAAGCTTAGCTTAACATATTCATTTTCAAATAATCCATTATATATTTTCCCACTTATATAATTTCTTTCTCCAAATATATTCGCAACTACTTTACTATTTGGTTTTTCATATAAGTTTTTTGGAGTATCAAATTGTTTTATTTCTCCATTTACCATAACTGCTATTTTATCACTCATCATCAAAGCTTCTTCTTTATCATGAGTTACTAGTATTGTAGTTATTTTTAATTTTTTTTGTAAATTTAATACAAACTCTCTCATTTCTTGTCTTAAGTTTATATCTAAATTTGAAAAAGGTTCATCTAAAAGCAGCACCTTTGGATTTATCGCTAAACTTCTTGCTATGGCTACTCTTTGTTTTTGACCTCCCGAAATTTGTGATGGGTACTTTTTTTCGTATCCATTAAGTTTTACTAAGTCTATTAATTCTTGTACTTTTTTATTACGTTCGCATTTTTTAATTTTTTTCATTTTAAGTCCAAACTCGATATTTTCAAATACATTCATATGAGGAAATAAAAAATAATCTTGAAATACTATGGCTACGTCTCGTTTTCCTGTGGGTATATTTTTTATACTATTTCCATCAAATAATATATCTCCTTTATCAAAATCAAGTATTCCTGCTATTATCTTTAATGTAGTGCTTTTACCACATCCTGATGGTCCTAGTAAAGAAATTATTTCGCCTTCATTTATTGATAAATTTATACTTTTTAACACATTTATATTATTAAAACTTTTATTTAAGTTAACTATTTTAACACTTGACATTGTATTCTCCTTAAATTGGTTTATCCTAAAAAGTAATTGTTTTTATTATTTAAATAATACTTTTTTATTTTTCCTTCTACAAGTATTAGTACTACTATACTTACAATTAAAAATACTAGACTGTATAGTGCTGCTACTGTTCTATCTCCGCTTTGTATATATGGAAACATAACCATAGGATATGTAATTATATTACCTCCTCCTATTAGCATAGTTAAGAAGTATTGACTAAATGAAATTATAAAACACATACTAGATGCACCTATTACTCCTGGAAATATTAAAAGTAATGTTATGTATCTAAATGTGTTTATTGAATTTGCTCCTAAAAGCTTTGCTTGTATTTCTAATTTTTCTCCTACTAAATTATATATATCCGCTATCATTTTTACTGCATAAGGAATACAAGGAAGTATATTTATTATTATTACTCCTATTATATTATTTGCTAGACCATTTCTTAAAAAAGTAATGTGAACCCCCATAGCTATAGATATCATAGGTACAATTATTGGTGATAGCACTAAAATTTCAAATAATTTTTTTCCTCTAAATTCATATATTGATATAGCCTTAGCTGCTGGTATGCTTATTATAATTGTTATTAATATCACTATTATTGATATTAATATACTGTTAATTAATATTTTTATATTATAAGTATTTAATATATATTCAAACCCTCTTAAAGAATAGTCTGTAGGTATTAACTTTGGATAAGTCCACCTACTAGTTATTGTCCATATTAATAGTATTGAAATTGGTATTATAAGTACTATTAATAATATATCTAAAATTATTTTTTTACTTTTCATAATCTCACCTATAATTTATACTTATACATTTTTGAAAAAATTTTGTTATATATTATTAATAAAACAAAACTTATGCCTGATAATATAATATTTATAACCATAGATAATGCCTTTTGGTTAAAATCTGTACTTACATAATTAGTGTAAGCTAATACTGATAATGCTTTAGGTGTACTTGGCCCTATTAAAAATGGTACTTCATATGACCCAAAAGCAAAAGCAAATAGTATTATGAATGAAGATATTATAGATGGCATAGCAAGTGGTAAAGTTATGTATCTAAAACTTTGTAGTTTGCTAGCACCCAAATTTAGTGCTACTTTTTCTAGCTTCTCATTTATATTTCTTAGTATATTATAAGTTGTTATTACTACAAAGGGTATCCCTTTGTATAAATATACAAGTATTATTCCTATACCATTTTTATCAGATATTAAATTTATAAATTGTGATGAATCAGATATTATACCTAAATTATATAAAATTCTTGATATTATTCCAGATTGAGAAAATATTGTTACCATAAAAAATACTACTACTATATGTGGAATTATTATTGGCAAGTTTAACACGGTATTTCTAAAATTTGAGTACTTATCTTGAGTTAACAAATAGGCTAATAAAACACCAAGTATTACAGATATCAAGCTTGATATTAAGGATGTATTTAAACTAAATAGAAGAGACTTCAAAAAAGAAGTCTCTCTTAAAATCTCTTTGTAATAACTAAAATTTATTTCATTAAAACCTATTTGTGGAAAATATCCTAAACTTTGTAATAGACAATTTATTATTCCATACCCCATTATAAATAACAAAAGTATAGCTGTTGGTGCTATGAGTATATATGGTTTTATTTTATTGTTCACTTTCTAGAACCTCTTTTGTCCATATTTTTTCTATTATTGGAACAAGCTCTGCTCTTAATTCTGGAACAGCATTTTCTATTACTATCATTTCATCACTAAATTTACTTTTTTCATTTTTAGGTATTTTGTTCATATCTAATATTGTTGAGTCTCCCCAATTTTTACTAAATGTTTTAGAACCTTGTGCATCTATACTCATTAAGTAATCTATTAAAACCATAGCACCAGCTTGATTTTGACTATTAAATGGTACTGTTAAGAAATGAGTATTGCTTATATTTCCTTTTTCAAATTCTATTATCTTAGTATTAGGACTAAACTCTTTACTTTCTATTTTAGATGGTATTACATTTGGTGAATATGTCATTGTAAAGTAAACTTCTTCATCTGAATACATATTATCTAATTGTGAAGTTGTTGAAGGATAAGTTTTACCTTTATTCCATAAGTATGGTTTTATTTCTTTTAAATAGTTAATAGCAGGTTGGATTACTTCTTTTACCTTTGTTTCATCTACTGGTAAATCTTTTACATTTTCATATCCTACTATATCGTATATTACGTTTCTTACAAAAGCACTACCTGTAAAGTCAGGAGGTGCTGGGTATGTAAATTTACCTGGATTTTTCATTATTACTTCTTTTAAATCATTAGTGTTTTTAATTTCTTTATCCACTTTAGAAGCATTTTCTATTATTGTAAATTGTGCTTTACCCCAAGGTGCTTCCATATTATCTACTTTTGTTCCAAAGTCTGTAGTTATATCTTTTGAAGTTGTATCTACATATTTATTAAAGTTTGGAAGTTTTTCAGTAAATTTTCCTAATAGTAAATTACTATCTTTTGCAGTTTTAAAGTTTTCTCCATTTATCCAAACTACATCCATATTTCCTTTTAAATTGTTTGCTTGTTTATCTGATAATAAACTGTTTAATATTTCATCTATATTCATACCTACTCTTTTTACAGTTATATCATACTTTTCTTTCATCTGAGGTATTATGTAAGTATCAAACCATTTATTCATTACTTCGTTACCACCATAACCATAGAAATTAACAGTAGTCCCTTTAGCTTCTTCTAATAATTGTTCATATTTTTTATCTGAAACATTTACTTCTTTTGGTTTTGTAGATGGTTTTGAACATCCAATTAAACTTATAGTCATAATTATACTTAAAGCACCTATTATCTTTCTTTTAAATTTCATATTTATCTCCTTTTGTATTATTTTATTTTTTATCAATATTATCTTATGTTATATATCTATTTTTTATTTTTTATATGTATTTAAAAAATTCGATTCGCTCATGTTACTCAAACGACTTCGTCCGCTAATCAAAAATTCTTTTTTGAGCTACTGTGTAGGCGAATACCTTTACTTTTTCCAAATATGTTACAATAACTTTAATTCATAGATTAACAACAATTTACAATCAAATAAATTCCCTTGGTAAATAAAAAAGTATTGATGAGTTCATCAATACCTTTTTGTTGATATATAGAATATAATTATTTTTAATTCTTATAAAGATACTTAGCATACCATTTATTTTTAATTCTTATACCAAATAACTCCTATAAAAGTCTTAATAATCTGTATTAATGTCATTAACCCAAACATAACGCTTATATAATAAAATGCTCTTATTTCTTCTGCTGAATATATCAATATAAATCCTATAAAGAAAAGTACAAGTATAACCATAGTAATACTCATAGTAGTTACTATTTTTTTTAACCTTACTTTTCTTTTCATGTATAGTATTAATACTAATAGCATTAATGTTATCAATGCTATTATGGCAATATATTGTATAGTTTGAATAGGATATTTATCTTCCCAAACATAATTTTTATGTACGACATGTCGTAACATTCCCATCTTTTTGTGTGTAAAATAGTTCACCATATACGCTCCAACTAAGAGCAAAATTTCTAGTGTTGTAGTCAGTACATAAAAAATCTTTTTTATTTTTTCCATATAAATATCAACCTCATTATCTGTAATTTAAAATAATCACTACAATTAGTTTAGTGATTATTTTAAATTATTTATTTTGCAGCTTTGTTTGTTGGTAGTTTACCCACTATAGTATATTCACAATTACCACTATTTGGATCTCCTACTTGTACAGGAAGATTATTATGCATTTGCCATTCATTCCATCCACCATCATAAACAGTCATCTTATCCCATCCTGCATCATAAGCAATTAACCAAGGAACTGATGCTCTCCAACCTGTTCCACAGTAAAATGAAAGTTCATTGTTTTTATTTATATCAGAATCTGACCATAACTTTTCCATTTCTTCAGCAGTTATAACAGTTCCATCTTTATGTGTATAATCTTCCATATTGTATGGATTGCTTCCTGCATGTCCCCAAACTGCGCCTTTAGGCTCACCAGCTCTATCAATATAAGTGTATCCACTTGTTTTACCATCAAATTCATCTTTACTTCTTATACTTACTAGACGGAAGTTTTGGTCATTTTTTAATTTATCTTGAACTTGTTCTATAGACATCCAATATTCTGGATGTGCTGGAACAGTTGTTCCAAAGTCTTTTGCTGGTGTTGCTTTTTCTACTTCAGTTTCTGTTTGATACCCTGCTTTTTTCCATGCATCAAGTCCACCATCTAGAACTTTTACATTATCAACACCTGCCCAAAGATATGCATATGCTACTCTACTTACTGCTGAAATATCTGTTCCATATAAAATAACAGTTTTATCTTTTGTAACTCCTAAATCTAACATACCTTTTTCAACTACCTTAGGATCTGATATATTCCAAATCGGCTCTGATTCAACACTTGAAGTATCCACATGTAAAGCTCCTGGAAGATGTCCTTTTGTATAAGTTGGGCTGTCTTTATAAGTTCCCCACGAAACTTCTAATATAGTATAATTTTTAGACTCTGGTTGATTTCCATCTATTACACTTTGTACCCACTTAGGTGATACAAAGACTTTTTGTGTATCTACCTTTTCTGCCTTTACATCTGATTTCGTTTCTGTTGTTTTTTGAGAATCATTCGAAGGACTACTACATCCTACCGCCATTGTGGCTACCATTGTAATACCAACTAGTGCACTAATTAATTTTCTTTTCATAATTGTCCTCCGTTACTTTTTATCATTTTCTTAAAATGAGAGTGTTTATAGCTACCCTTAATATCACCCTTAATTATTTAAACCCATAGAAAAATTGCTACCTTAAAAACAAATCTAAAAGATTTGAATTTACTGAAATTTGACCTCGATAATTTTATCATAATTCATATAAATCTCCAATATTTATACAAAATTTAAATACTTAACATTGGTATTATTTATTTTTTCTATACGTTAATATACAACATTTAAATTCTCTAATTTATATCTATATAAACAATAGCATCTTTAAATATCTTAGGATTATCATCAATATATATACAAGGTATTACACTAATCTTTTTTTCATTTCCTTTTAGTTCAAATTCATCACCTATATATAAATTACCATCAATTAACTCTCCTCCAGTTCCAGGTCCATGTATTAATTCATTATTATTTTCGTCCTTTGCGATTAATACTGGTTCTCTTCTTTTATTAACACTAAGTTCTGTGTATAAGTCATAATTATATTTAATCTTAACAGATACAGGAGATACCCTAATTTCCTCTATAGTGAAATTTCCTTTATATACATTTTCATCTATTTTAAAAGTTTTATTTATTTTATGTACTTTAGTATCATTTAATATATTTGATGCATTTATTATAGTATTAAATTCCCAATTGCCCCTAATAGCTTCAAATTCTTCATTTCTATAGTTATGCATTTCATTAAAAATAATCTTTAAGTCATAGTCTTTGTTTCCTTCTATCTTATCTAATATTTCATAAGGAGTGTCAGATGCACCATCTCCATCAGTATCTATTGATAGTAAACTAGTTTTAAACAATATATTCCCTTTTTTTTCTCCTATTACTTTTTCAACTTCACAAGAATTACTCTGTCCCTCAAATACAAGGTCATCAATAATAATTGTTGGATATAATGGTGATAAAGTTTCTATATTTAAATTATCATTAAAATTGGAATAATCAACACTCATACTAATTATTAGCTGTCTATCATCTAACATAACTTCACCTAGACTAATTTTTAGCCCATTAGATTCAATAGTTTGATTCCCTTCAAACTTGTACTTATCAAATTCATTTTCTTCTCTTCCTAGTAAAACTTCTATTTGTTTTGTTATATTCTCTATATAAGCCCATGTAGTTTTACTATTTAATGCCATAGTTCCTAAAAGAATGATGCTTGATCCAGCTATTATAAGCTTTTTCTTTTTTAATTTTATTTTTTGTTTATCCTTTAAAGCCTTATTTATAACAACCTCTATAGAAGAATCAAAGTTATCTGGTATCTTTATATTATCTAATTTGCTCATTTATTTCCCCTCCATTAATATCTTATATAATTTCTTTTTTCCTCTTTTTATGTAAGTTTTAATAGTATTTTCATTGCATTCAAGTACGTCTGCTATTTCCTTTATAGTCATATCTTGAAAGTATTGAAGTATTATAGGAGTTTTAAATTTTTCTTCTAATATATCTATAGCATTATATAAATCTATTTTCTCTTCCAATTTCTCATATGATATATCCTCAACTTCTTCTAATGCTTTTATGTCATATATAACCTTACTTTGACTTCTATTTCTATCATTTACATTATTGATAAGTATTCTTGTAATCCAAGTTTTAAAGTATTTTGGATTTTTTAATTTATGTATATTTATAATTGCTTTATATACTGTTTCTTGGCATACTTCTACTGCCTCTTCTTCATCTTTTATATACAAAAAAGCTGTTTTATATAAGTATTCTTTGTTTTCATTTATAATTGCATTAATTGAATCTTTGTCTCCCTTTATAGCTTTTTTTATTATATCCTCATCACTAACTTTATTTTTACTCCTTCTTAACATTAATAATTGTCCCATATCCCTCTCCTTTTGTTTGTATTACATTCATTAGACGCAATAGATATATAATAAGTTTCACTTAAATTAAATTATTTTTTAATTAATAAAAGCCATGTGTATAGAATAGACTTCCATACTCATGGCTTTTATTAATATTTAGCATTTTATATAAGTTATTTTATTTAGCAATTTTAATCTATGCAATAACTTTTTCAGTTTTTTCTTCTAAACACACTCTTGGCACAAGTAAGCATACTATCATACAGCATATCCCACTTAATATAAATGGTAATTTATTACCTATATCAAATATAAATCCAGATGCTAAAGATCCTACAATCATACCAATAGCTTTGTATGATCCTTGTATA
The DNA here is from genome assembly GCF_015560225.1 of Romboutsia sp. BSD2780061687b_171204_C1. NCBI lineage: Bacteria > Bacillati > Bacillota > Clostridia > Peptostreptococcales > Peptostreptococcaceae > Romboutsia > Romboutsia sp. BSD2780061687b_171204_C1. Next base: position 944,426 of record NZ_JADMRK010000001.1, read on the forward strand.
CCCATTATTTCACCATAATTTTCTTTTGCAAGTTTTGATACTATACTTTGTTGTATAGGAGTAACTAAAGCACTACTTCCAACGAATACCATTATAAACATAAAGCTAATTAATATGTTGTTAAATAATGATGCTAATATCATACTTATTCCAGCTATCATACAAGCTACTATTAAAGTGTATTTTTCATTATATTTTTTACTTAGATATGGATTTATACATAAGTTCATAATTAAAGCTACAACCCCAGCAAATGCCATAACAATACCATTAACTGTAGTTGGCATATTTAACACTGATTCTATATAATAGTTTATAGTCGAATTATATGAAGTTGTTGCTATAGTTATTAAAGTCATAACTATCATCATAATACTTACAGTAGGATTTAATGAAGTTGACTTACTTCCTTTTTTAAGATGTTTAGTATAAATCTCTATTTTACCAAGCTTTTTATCAATAGTTTCATCTAAAACAAAGTATATAACTCCTGCAACTAATAAACATAATATAAACTGAGTAAAAAATGCAAATTTATAACCTAAATTTCCACTAAATCCACCCATAAGAGCTCCAACAGAACTTGCTATTGATGTAGTTGCTGTATGATATGACATATATTTTGTTCTTTCTTCTTTCGAAGATATATCACTAACATAAGCTATACAAGTAGTTATAAATGCTACTGACATAGCTCCACCAGTTATTCTAAACATAAGTATAAGTGGTGTACTTTCTATAAATCCAAATCCTAGTTGGCTAATACCATAACCAATTACCCCAATAACTAAAAATCTCTTTCTTCCTCTTTGGTCAGACAAACTTCCCCATATAGGTGACATTACAAAATGAGATACTGCCATAGTTGAGTATAGTACACCAAACATATATGTAGGTAGGCTTAGTGCGTTTATAAGAGATGGTGTTACAGGATGTGCCATATTAAAGGTCGCCATGGTTATAAAATTTATAAATAATATCTTTCTCATTTTTATCTTGTCCATATTTACTCCTTAAGTTTTTTATTTTAAACCTTAATTATTATATCATAAAAATATTTATATAACATAAAAAATTCACTTCACTTTATCAATGTAATTTATATAGTCAGCTACATATTCCGTTATCAAAAAATTATTTTTACTTAAGTAAATATTTTGCTATAACTTTAACCTATAGATCTTTTACTATTTCTAAATAAGTGCAATATCTTAATAATTAAAAAAGCACAGATTACCATCTGCGCCCTTTTATACATCTCTTTTATATTAAATTTTACTTATAATATATTCTTTCCAATCTCCATGAGGTATCTCAATTAATTTATCTTCTGAATTATTTAAAGCTTTTGTATTATATTCATAGTAATATGCTATTTCTTTTATTCCATCTTTTAGAATAACTTCTATTTCTTTCCTTAAATACTCACAATTTATATTATTATCTTCACTATAGTTTTCTAAATCATCTAATTCTTTTAGGCTTTTATCAAAGTCTTTAAGCTCCATTAGCTCACCTATAATAGTACCATCCCCTGGTACAACAGCTGGATATCCCTTATTATCTAAATGAAATAAATTTCCATTTATTGTTGCTTTACAAGTTTTTGATACCTTACCTTTTAGAAGTTTTTCATAATTGAACATATCACTTCTTAAACTACCATATACAAATATTTTATCTATTAACATATTTCTCCACCTACAGCTTTTATATCTTTATCATATAATGTACATGCCTCTATTGCTAATTCTAGACCCTTTACTATTTCTTCTAAAGACATATATGGAGTATTTTTCTTGTCTATAACTTGAGAAGTCATATATGGTATATGTATAAACCCACCTTTTATATTTGGATATTTCTTATCTATCATGTACATTATTCCATACATTACATGATTGCATACAAATGTACCAGCTGTATTTGATACTGTAGCAGGTATTTTATTTTCATTCATATGTTTAACCATAGCTTTTATTGGCAAGTTTGAAAAATATGCAGCTTGTCCATCTTCTTCTATTATCTCATCTGTTGGTTGATTTCCTTCATTGTCCTTTATTCTAAAATCATCCATATTTATAGCAACTCTTTCAGGAGTTATATCATATCTTCCTCCAGCTTGTCCTATAGATATAACTATGTCTGGATTGTATTTTTCTATAGCTTCTTCTATAGCTTTTACTGATTTATGTCTAACTGTTGGTATCGTTAACTTAATAACGGTAGCTCCATTTATATTTTCTTTTACCATTTTTACAGCTTCCTCAGCTGGGTTTACTTTTTCTCCACCAAATGGATCAAATCCTGTTAATAAAACTTTCATACTCACCGTCTCCTATCTTTATATTAATTCTTTACTTCAAATTAAAATGCTAAGAAGTACATTGCAAATATATGAATTACTAATAATATTATAGCTACTGGTGCTTGATACTTTATAACATCATATTGCTTTTTCATATCAAGTAATGCTGCTGGTACTATGTTAAAGTTTGCAGCCATTGGAGTTAACAGTGTACCACAATATCCTGCTGTTAGTGCAAGGGCACCAACTATAGCCGGATCTGCTCCTTGACTTAATACAAATGGAACACCTATACCTGCTGTTATAACTGCAAATGCAGCAAATGCATTTCCCATTATCATAGTGAATATTGCCATTCCTAGTACATATGCCACTACTCCAAAGAATCTACTATCTGCTGGAACTACTCCAGATATTATATTAGATATAACTTCACCTACTCCAGCTTGAGTAAATAATGCACCTAATGCAACTAAAAGTTGTGGTAACATACTCGCAGGCCCCATTTGTTGTAAAAGCCTTGCACTATCTGTTACTGTTGTAGATGGTTTTGCTTTTGTTAATATAAATGCTGCTATTAATGCAACTACCGAACCAGCTCCTATTGCAAATTGCGATGAACTACCAAAGTCTTTTAAAGCCATTGCAACTAAAACTGCTACAAGTGCTAATACTAATGATGGCATAAATATTTTATTACCAAGTTTTTCTGACTGCTTTTGTCCAAATTCTTCACTTGGAGTTTCATATTTAGCGAATACAACTTGCTTTGTAAGTGTTAGTAAACTTGAAGCTACTAATATTAGCCCTATTACATTTGATGGTATCAATTTCCCAAATATAAATGGTATAGATATTAATACCCAAAATAAAGCTGTTCCAAATCTTTTATTGCTATCTATTGTTTTATACGATTTTATCGCTATAACTATCATTAAAATCCCCATAAGGGCGTAAAAAATTTCTAAAGATATATTTATAAAATTTTGCACTTAATTTTCCTCCTTATTTAATTATTTTGTCTGTATTTTTTATTTAGTTTTCTATCAAATAAGTAGTTTTGAAGTGCAGATACTAAAAATGCAACTACAGCCATTATTATACTAGCTTTAACAATTTCTAATTCTGTAACATTAAACCCTTGTTCTGATAAAGTTGACGCTATAAGTAATACTCCACTACTTCCTGCAAATAAGTTTTGTCCATAGAAGTTACCATAGTTTTCTGAAGCAGCTGATAATGCTTTTATAGCCTCTTCATCTTCTTCATTTATTTTATTGTTTTTGTTTATAGCAGCAGCTTGAGCCATTGGGTTTACTAAAGGTCTAACAAATTGAGGATGACCACTCATTCTTATTGATAAAGCACCTGCTATTTGTCTTGCAAACATATATATGCTTAGTACTCCTCCAGCTGTAATTTTTCCAATCTTTTCTATTAAATATATAGCCCTTTGCTTTAGCCCGTATCTTTCTAATATACCTATTACTGGTAATGTTAATATAAACAGTGATACTGCTCTGTTAGCTACAAAGGAATCTCCTAATATAGTTAGTATTTGGTTTATATCTAACCCAGATACTAGTCCTGTAACAATTCCTGCTACTAATACGGTAAATAGTGTTTCTATTTTGAATAAAAATCCAATTACAACTATCAAAACACCTATTAGTTTTATCATTTTTATTCCTCCCTAATTATCTAATTTAAATTTTCAGAAATTTAAATTTTTTCATAAATTTCATATTTTTCAATTTTATTAAATTATACAATATAAAACATTTTCTTACAATATTTTTATTTATATTTTTAATATTTTAATTTTGAAAATATTTTTTATATAAATATTTAAATAAAAAAACCTATAACGATAAACATAAATTTAAATATGTTTACTTATAGGTTTTTTTATTTATGTTAATTATTTTAATTAATCAATACTTTTTATAGCTTTATCTGCAAAGTCAGTAGTTACTATGTCACTATATAGAGGTTTTTTATCTAACTCACCAGCTTCAGTCATAACTTCCATTAGTTTATTTAAACTTTCTTCTTTTAATGTAGGTTCTTGACACCATGCATCTATTTCTTTATATCTATCAGCAACTGATATTAAATCATCTAAGCTCATATCATCAAAGAATGGTTGCATAGCTTTAGCAATCTCTTCTGATGATGCACTTTGAACCCATAATTGTCCTTTATATACTGCATTAGTAAATCTTTGTATTAAATCTTTATTTTCGCTCATAAAAGACTTAGTAGCACAATATGCAGTATATGGAATTTCACCAGAATCTTGACCTACTGATGCTACTATATAACCAGTGCCTTCTTTTTCCATAGCTGTACCTGTTGGCTCAAAAGCAGTTGTAAAATCAGCTTCTCCACCAACAAAAGCTCCAGTCATTACTCCAAACTGTACATCTGTTCTTACATTTACTTCACCAGCTTTTATATTTTCACCTATTGTAAGTCCATTTTGTTTTAATACATATTCTAGTGTCATTAAAGGTACGCCACCTTTTCTTCCACCTAGTATTTCTTTTCCTTTTAAATCTTCATATTTAAAATCTGGCATTTCTTCTCTAGCAATTATAAAACTTCCATCTCTTTTAGTAAGTTGTGCAAAATTTATTGCATAGTTTTCTTCTCCTTGATTATAAACATAAATAGATGCTTCAGGTCCCATAAGACCTATTTGTGCTTCTCCAGATATTAATGCTGCCATAGTTTTATCTGCTCCTTGAGCATTTATAAGGTCTATGTCTATACCTTCTTCTTCAAAGAATCCTTGAGTTATAGCTGCATATTGAGGTGCATAAAATACTGAATGAGCAACCTCAGCTATTGTTACTTTATCTAGCTTTTTCTCATCAGTTTTTCCTCCTTCACTAACATCTTGGCTGCAACCTGTTATGCATAATAAACCAACTGCTAATGAACTTATAAGTGTAACAGCTTTTTTAAACATAATATCCCCCCATGTTGAGATTTAACTACTGATATATAATATTATTTCTTCATTAAAATTGTTACATTCTAATAAATCAACCTCACTTAAGGGATTTATTTTTAATACTTATTTACAATAAATTTTTTATTTAATGCATCTGTAATATAATTAATTCCTATGCCATTAATCATTTGAGTAAAACTTTCATATTTATCATAAATATCTTTATAAAAATCTACTAAAATTTCTATAACTTCAAGTAGTTCCTTTTGTGTACTTACTTCAACTATTAATTCGCTCTTTATATATATCCTATAATTTGGTTTATCTCTTTCTATTATTTTAAAATAACATCTTTTAATGCATTCTCCACATCCTATACATTTTTCTTTATCTATACAAACATCCTTACAAATTCTTTGCATTGCCCTACTTTTGCAATTTCTTATAGATGGACAAGTTTTGCAGTAAAAGCACATACCTTTATGCATACTTACACCTTTCTTTATTAATATAGCTAAGTCATATTCATTAATATCAAAATTATCACTACAAGATTCACTTATACTTATGTTTATTCTATGGTTTAGCTTTATTTTCTTAGTACTTTTATCAATATATTTATATATTTTATTAGCTAAATTAACATCTTCACTCACAGAATATATATATATATTGTTAGTACAATACATAAAGGACTTTATATGTTGGTTGTATATTTTTAATTTATTATGTTCTTTTATATGCATAGCTTTATCATTATTCATAAAATACTCCCTTTAATATAGATTATTTATGATTATTAACTTTAAATTCTTTCAGTATAAAGTATATTTTTATTATTTTGTAATTATGTGCTTATATTTTTAAATAAGATATTATTGTTCTTAAAATTTAAATTAATTTAGAAGGTGTGTTGTAAAATAATTTATATCCATTTTAAAATTTTTTTATATGAATATTTATCTATATATGTATTAATACTAATTATAAGAATATAATAAGTTGGATGTGTTAATATCTAACTTTGAATTACGAGGTGCTTATTATGAGATTATCTTTTAAATCATCTAAAAAAAGTAGTGTATTAAACCTACTAAACTTCAATGAGTTTACTTATGATAATGATGTTTTATCATATGATGATGAATACTTTGAAGAATATGACTACTATACAAATAGTATTCCTAACACAAATTATGGATTTGAAAAAGATGATATCTTGTATTATTGATATAAAAAGGACTAGGATTACCTAGCCCTTTTCTTATGCATTTTCAAAAGTATATATAGCATCTATCCTAGCTGTATATATAGATGAATTAGTACAACCTACATACTTTGCATATTTTTCTATTTTTTCCTTATCTATTTCAAGATTATAAGAATGTTCTTTTAATAACTTTTTAACATAATTATCCATTAAATAATCTTTATAATCACTTATGTCATACCCTAAGTAAATTGTTAATCGTTCTATTTCTTTATTAAAATCTCCATCTTCTTTTATTAAAAACTTATATACCTCTTCTCTATATGGATTTAAATGTATTATTTGTTTAACTATTTGAGCTTCATCTAATCTAGTTATAAATCCATCTTTGTAATTATTAAATAGTGCATTAGATTTTTGCTTGCTTTCTTCATCTATAAAAAAGCCAATATTATCTACTTTATTTTCTACAAGTGCATCTACAACTGCCATATGTATGTTAAAGCAATCATTATATAAATGATGAGATAATGATTCTAGTGTTGATTTAGCTTCATTATTTTTAAAGTTGTTTCTCTTACCTTTACTTTTAAATAAATTATTGCACATTCTTTCATAGTTTAAGTATTTTTCACAATAACTTTTTTTAAATACATCTATGTCTATTGTTATTACATCAAAGCTTATTATAGTTTCTATAGCCTTTTTTAGACCTTCTTCTATATGTTTAAAACCATCATTTTTGCAGTACCCTTGAAGATTATTTATATTTTGAATATGTTTAATTCCTTCATTATAAAAACTTTCACTAACTTCTATAGCATATAGCTTAAATAATCGTCTTATCTTATTGTAATTATCCATTTTTTCATCAAACTCTACAACTGCCCCATTTATATCAAATGTAACCATTTAATTTCCTCCTATCAATATAAAACCTTCTATACTTCTAATATTTGATTTTAAAATTTATTTTCCTTTTAAATACGTAATTTGTCTAACGTTTTATTTTTTCTATTTAAATATATGGTGTTATTTTATATTAATAAGAGGTCTTTGGTAAAATTTTGATAGCATTATATACAAAATTCGATTTTTTATTAAAACCATTAATAATATTTTTCAAAAACAAAAAAATGAATTACCTTATATCTTAGATAATTCACTCTTTTTACTTAATACTATTTATATAATATTAATCATCCCTGCTAAAATAGGTAAAAATACTGCTATAAGTAAATTAGCTACCTTTATATTAGTAACCTTTAACATATTAAGTCCAAGACCTATTATAAGTAAACTACCTATGGCAGTCATAGAATTTATAACAGGGGTTGAAAGTATTCCCGACAAACTAGATGAAAGTATTGTTATAATACCTTGATATAAAAATACAGATACTGCTGAAAATAAAACACCTATACCAAGAGTTGATGTAAATATAATAGCACTAACACCATCCAATATAGACTTAGCAAATAATGTTTCATGATTTACACTTAGCCCACTTTGAAGACTGCCAACTATAGCCATAGCTCCAACACAAAACAATAAACTAGCAGACACAAATCCTTCAGATATAGATACAGCTTCTTTTTCTTTATCTTTATTAAACTTTACTTCTAAATAATCCCCTAATTTATTTAGCCATTTGTCTATATCTATAATTTCCCCTAATAAAGCCCCTAAAGCTATACAAACTATAGTCAAAAGTGTATTTTCTCCTTTAAATGCTCCCTCTATTCCTATATATATAACACAAAGTGCTAAACCATTCATTACAGTTGTACTTATTTTTTCACTTAGTCTTCCCTTGACAATAATTCCTATTATACAACCTAAAACAATAGATATACTATTTACAATAGTTCCTATCATGATATCCCCCCCAATATTTTAATCCTAAAATTTATCCCTTAAATAATATTATTTACCTCCATTTTATATAGTTTAAACTTCTACAGGTATTAAATCATATCCCATACTATGTACAAACTTTTTCAGACCTTCTGAGGATAAATTAACCATCTTTGTATTTATATTAGGATGAAAGTTTAAATTTTGTCCATCTAATACATCTTTATCTATACATAAGGTTACTTTTTTCTCTTCATCATTTATTATAGAAAATGGATTAACACTACATGGTGTAAGTTTTAATGTGTCATATAGCCTTTCTGCTGATGCAAAAGATAATCTAGTACTTCCTAATTGTTCTTTTAATATCTTTAAGTCTGCTTTTTTATCATCTCTAACTACTACTAGATAATATCTATCTCCTTTAGAATTTTTTAAAAATAAATTTTTACAATGATTTCCCTTAGCTACATCCTTTATAATCTCTAACTGCTCTGCTGTGTATATTGGTTCATGTTCAAATACTTCATACTCAACATTTAAATCATCTAATATTTGATATACTTTAGTCTCTATGTTCATATATTTCTCCTTATATCTTTTGTGATTATATATTTATATTTAATTATACTAAATATTAGTAATTTCTTGTAAGTACTTTAATGGATTTCTAGAAAAATCTTGAAAAGAGCCTTCTGTATATATCACATCTTTTCCTAAAAATCTTTTATATCTTTCTTCTTCTTTTCTCATAGAGTAATCTTTTTTTCCTTCATGATTATTAAATACCATAATCTTTAAAGGAGGTTTTCTTCTACTACCTTGAACTCTTTTTAACATATACTTTATATGTATATCAGAATCAGGGAAAGAATATCCACAAAATACAAGTATATCTGCGTTTCGTAAATTCTTTTCTACTTCTCTCCAAACATTAGATATATAAACATTTGACATATCTTTAAAGTATGTAGGTGGTATTATTATAGGTATAGTAGTTTCACCACACTCTAAACATTTAGCATCTTCTATATTATATAATAATCTCATAACCCCTCCTTCATAAGGAGTTAATGTTAGGCTGTTACATATAGGGCAGTATAGCCAATTTAATGATCCATGTATTTTATATAGCTTTATAGTTTTTCCAAATGGTTTTCTCCAGCCATCTTTTACATAAAAGTTAGTAAAATCAACTCCATAATCTAGCATTATATGATTTTTTTCTTCACTATATAAGGATGCTATGGTATTATCTACATGTATATCATAGTTTGCACTTATAAATGTTGTCTTTTCTATTAAGTTTGCTTTAGATAAATTATCTACTAATAGCTTATGGTATTTGTTATTTCTATTTTCACTTTCATGTATTGCCTTTGCCATTAATAAAATTAAATATTGTCTTAAAAATCTTATGCTATCACTTTTGTTACTTAAATTTTCCATCCCAAAGTTTTTAAAAGCTTCTCCTCTTTTTTCTGCCAAATCAAGAAGTCCTAATACTTCTTCAAAGGTTGGAAAGTTTACTTTATCTATATTATCTTTTGTTATATCTATATCAAACATTTGTTTAAAGAATTTATATAGTTCTTTATTCATGTCACTTTCAAAATCATTATCTTTTAAACTTTTAAAGTAATCTACAAAAAGGTCACTTTGTATTGGTAAATTTTCAGCAGCAGATGCTCCTGCTCCAAGGAATATACTTATGTTCATTTTGCCCTCCATTACTAATTTAAAGTCTTTATTTATTATATTAAATTTTTTAAAATTTATAATTTATCATAAATTTTCTTAATAAATGATCTATGTTTAGTAAACTATGTAAAAAAACCACCATTAAGGTGGTTATAAGTTTACTATTTATAATTTAGTGTTTGATTTTAATTTTAAAACTGCTTCTGCTATTCTTTTTTTTCTAGTTTCTTGTTTTTTGGCACCTGTTATCCATTGATAGTATTTTTTCTTTGAAGAGTAAGGTAGACTTTCATAAAATTTCATAGCTTCTTCATTTTCGTTAATAGCATTTTTAAAATCACCTGGTAATTCAATTACCCTTTCCTCTTCATCTTTTTCAATTTCAACAAATACTTTATCTAAAGCTTCTTTACCTATTTCTTTTCTTATGGCTTTAGTTATCCCTATTATATAACATCCTAGGCCCATATTTACTATAGATCCTCTATATTTGACTCCATCAAATTTAGCTTTTACTTTTATCCTTTTTGCATTAAATTCTGTTTCAACATCAAATGGTATTTCAATGAATGTAGCATCTTTATCTGGTACTTTCTGTATTATTGCTTCAAACTCATAGATCATATTTTCCTCTCTAGGCACAAATCTTTAGTATATATCTTCTCTAACTAGATAATCATTACCATCTTGGTCTTTGAATGAGAATATTTTTCCATAAGGCATTATCATTAATTCTCCTACTTCAACTTCATTTGATTTCATTTTATTGTAAGTATTTTCTATGTCCCTAGTACTTAAAATTATATTAGGATGATTAACATTTGCTTTTGGATTTTGAGATAACATCATATTTTTATCATATATAACAAATGTAGTAAATTCTTCTTTACTTGGTCCAACTTCTAGCCATTTCATAGAAGGTCCCATTTGTTTTTCTAATTTAACTATAAAGTTCATTTTGTTGATCCAAAACTCTTTAGCCTCTTCTTGATTGTTAACATATATAGTTATTTTTCCTATTTTGTCTATCATATAATTTCCTCCTAAATTGTTGTAAAAAACTACATATTTAATTTTTTATTTCAAGTTCTATAAATTAATTTGAGATAATATTATAAACATATTCTTTTTAAGATTATATACCCCAAAAAACAAAATGTATATCTTATTATTAATAAAAATTATGCTAAATTTTCATCATTAGTTTACATATTTTATATTATAAGTAAATAAATATAGGCTATGGAGATTGCTCCATAGCCTAAGTTTTTCTCTTATTTATTTTAATTTTAATAAGATAGCTTCTATCGATTCTTTTTGTATTAATATAAATTATTATATTTTATTATTTATTTACCAGCTACTGATAGTTCCTTAACTATAACAGAAGGAGATCCAACATTACTCATAGGGAATTTTAAATCACTTCCAACTACTTCTATATTCTTTAATAATTCAAAGTAATTTCCTGCAACAGTTATTTGTTCTATAGGATGAGTCTTAACTCCATCTTTTATATAAAATCCTTTAGCAGCTAATGAAAAATCTCCACTTATTGAGTTAGCTCCAGAGTGAAGCCCTGCTAAGTCAGTTATCATTATTCCTTCATCAACTATCTTCATAAGTTCGTCTAAATCTTTATCACCAGCTTCAATATATAAGTTGCTACACTCAACACCTATGCTAGATGCAAATGATGCTTTAAATCCATTACCAGTACTCTTAGTGTTTGCTTTATGAGCAGTTTTTAAGTTGTGAAGTAATGTATTTAATCTACCACTTGATACTAATTCTTTTTTATAAGTAGCCACACCTTCATCATCAAAAGGAGTTGATGCTAATCCATTATTTAAAAGTGGGTTATCAACTATAGTTAAAACTTCACTTCCTATAATCTCACCTTCTTTATCCTTAAGAAGAGATAATCCCTTTTGTGCAGCATCTGCACTAAATGTATTTGAGAAAGTTTCAAGAAGTGATGCCATAGCATCTTTATATAGTATAGTTTTATATTTTTTAGATTCTATACTACTTCCATTTAATTTACTTATAGCTTCTTTAATACCATCTTTAGCTATTTCTTTTGGATTTAATTTATCTATAGAATTAACTATAGAATATCCTATACCATCTTGTTTTTGACCATTATCTTCAACAACAGGTACAACATAAGCCATTAATATATTACTTTTATTATTAAGCTCTAATCCATTAGTGTTATATATGCTATGACTAGATGAACTATATGATATTTTACAACCATTTATATTAACAACCTTATCGTAAGACTTAGCTTCTTTTTCTATATTAAGTACTAAATCTATCATTTTAGCTGGGTCTATGTTTTCTAAGTCTTCACTGTAAGTTTTAACTTTACTATAATCTTTATCACCTTTATATATAAATTGAACATCATCACTTTCTACATTTAAAGCACTTTCCTTAGCATTTTTTATAAGCATATTTAAGGCATCAAAATCTAGTATTTCAGTAAAAGAATATCCCATTTTACCATTTATTAATCCTCTAAAAGAAAGCCCCTTAGATTTTTCTAAGTTGTACTTTTCAACTTCACCTTCATAAACACTTATACTTAAGCTTTCTCCTTGAGTGTAGTATATTTCGCATTCACTAAATCCAGCTTCTAATCCTTTTTTAAGCAACATTTTTCTAAAAGCATTAAATTCCATGACTAATCCTCCTCTCTTCCACCAACTGTTATTTCTTTTACTCTTATCATTGGTTGACCTACGTTAGTTGGTATACTTCCAGAAGATGAACCACACATACCTTGTGCTTGTTTTAGATTGTTTCCAACCATATCTATATTCATTAAAACCTCGCTCCCTTTTCCTATTAAACTAGCACCTCTTACAGGTTCTACTATTTCACCATTTTTAACTAAATAACCTTCTGATACTGCAAAGTTAAATTCACCAGTAACAGGGTTTACTGATCCTCCACCCATTTTTTTTGCATATAATCCATTGTCTATAGACTTTATTATATCTTTAGGATCATCAGTACCATTAGCTATATAAGTATTAGTCATTCTTGAAGTCGGTGCAAATTTATAGCTTTGACGTCTACTACTTCCAGTAGCTTTCATATTCATTCTTCTACCATTTAATTTATCTATCATATATGACTTTAGTATTCCATTTTCTATTAATACATTCTTTTTAGTAAGATTTCCTTCATCATCAATATTTGCTGAACCCCAGTGATTAGTTAATGTTCCATCATCTATTGCAGTTACCTTAGTTGATGCTATTTGCTGACCTAACTTATCTGAAAATACAGAGTTTCCTTTAGCAACAGAAGTAGCTTCTAGTGAATGGCCACATGCCTCATGAAATATTACTCCACCAAAACCATTGTCTATTGCTACTGTCATTTTACCTGCTGGGCAATTTTTAGCATTTAGCATTGTTACTGCTACACGAGATGCTTCTTTTCCGTAGTATTCTGGGTCTATTTTTTCAAATAACTCAAATCCCATACTAGCACCAGGTCCTTCAAAACCTGTTTGATTTTCAGTTTCATTAGATGCTACAGAGTTTATAGATAGTCTTGTTCTTATTCTTCTATCTTCTACATATAGTCCTTCTGTGTTTGCTATTAATACTTGTTGGTCTTTATCTAAGTATCCAACACTTACTTGAGATATTAAGCTATTGTATGATTTTGCACTTTTATATGCCCTTTTCATAACGTCTATTTTTTTGTTGTATCCTACAGTGTTTGGATATATTTTTATAGGATTTATATCTGTTAAAACTTTAGTATTATTTAAAGTTATGCTTATATCTTCTTTTAAGCTACCTAATGCTAAAGCTGCTTTATAAGCTGTATCAATTAGTGAGTTTAGGCTATTGTCATTAGTGTATGCATATACACTTTTTAATCCTTTAAATATTCTAATTCCTATACCGTAACTTCTTCCCCCTAGTGCATTTTCTATTTTTTCATCTATTAAACCTATAGAGTTAGTTATAGTGTCTTCTTCAAATATTTCAGCAAAGTCAGCACCTGTTATTAGGCACTTTTCTAATACTTTGGTTGCTATTTCTTTAGATAACATAATTTTCCTCCTATTTACTCGTATATTTATATTATATATATAAAAACACCCGTATACAATGTATACGAGTGTCCTATATTTAAATGATTTATTTATAAGTTATTAGCAATACTTTTTCTAAGCTCTATAAAATTATTTATTTCTTCTTCATTAGGTCCTACTTCACCATGAAAATCTAATCCTTCTTTTCTAACTCCATATTTTCTATATGCATTAAACTTGTACTTACACTTATCTTTAATAATCTTTGAAACTTCTATTACAGTTTCTTCATTATTTAAATTAGGAGCTATAACAGTTCTAACTTCGTAAATTTTATCTATACTTAAAAGATATTTTAAGTTTTTTAACACTATATCATTACTTACTCCTGTTAATTTAATATGCTCATATTCATCAATACTTTTAACATCTAGCATAAATTTATCAGTTAAATCAACAAGTTCTTTATGCTCTGTTAAGTCTATGCTTCCATTAGTATCTACAAAACAAGTAAGGTTTAATTCATCTTTAACTTTTTTAAATAATTTTACTAAAAAATCTGAGTTAAGAGTACACTCACCACCACTTACAGTTATCCCTTGAATAAATGGACTTATTTCTTTAATTTCTTCAAAAAGTTTATCTACTGAATAGTCTTTAGTTTTAGGGCTTGATAAATTATCACATGCTTTAATGCAATCGTCACATCCTATACATTTTTTATCATCCCAAATCACTTTATTATCTATTTTAAATAATGCATCTACCTTGCAAGTTGAAATGCACTTACCGCAATTTATACACTTATTTATAGTTTCTGGATTATGACAGTAAGTACATTTAAAATTACAACCTTGAAAAAATATAGCTGTTCTATTTCCCGGTCCATCTATACAAGAAAAAGGAATAATCTTATTGACTAGTGCCATAATTAAGCCCTACGCTTTCTATCAAAAGCGTTAGAACCATGTTTTGCATTCATACCAAATACTGTTGCATTGTTTTTAACTGCCTTTTTATTTTCAAGTTGATTAACTTCTGATTTTTTAACTAAATATCCTGTAACACGAACAACATCACTACTATCTGAATAAGCTGATATATATCTTATTCCAGTTTTAAATGCCCCATCTATAACATTAACTATAGCTTCTGGGTTATCTTTATATGTATCTTCAAACACAAATATATCACCTATTCCATTGAAGAAGTATTTATGATATGGTGCTGATTGTATAATATGTTTAAATAATTCAGGCTCTTCTCCTACTGGAATTCTACATCCTGGAGATATACCTATATCTGTATCTATTCCAACTTGAGCGTGCATTAAGTGTTGACCACCAAAACACCCTGTATACTTTGATTTATGTGAAGTTACTATAGAATTAATATTTTCTATTATTCTTAATCCTAATTCATTAGCTTCTTTTGAATATCCAAATCTGTCCTCTTGATTAGTTGCATTTAATAAATGATTTACAGCTTCAGCAAGTCCAACTATACCAAACATTCCTAAGAATAACTCTTTTTTAATAAATCCTTCTAATACAAGGAAGTTTGATTTAAAGAATGCTGCTTCTTCTACTAAAAATTTTATTCTTTCATCTATATACTCAAGCATCTTTTGTGTAACAAAAGGTATTTTATTTTCTATAAAATCATCAACAGAACTTGATTCTTCTGCTAATCTACTAAGAACAAGTCTAACTAGGGTATATCCCCCTCCACCTATTAAAAATCCATTATAGCAACTTGCAAGTGCATATTTTTCAGTTTTAAAATCTACAACGTCCATCTTATGATTTGCAAAACTTGGCTTAGCTGTAGATAATGCTGTTTGCGCACATAGTGCTATAAATTCTTTTGATGTTAAGTCTTTGTCGTATTTAACTGTTAAGTTTGGCACTGCACATTGTAATTCTCTCATAGCTTTAAGTATAAGTCTACCAGCTTTAGTATCTCTTGGACCTATGTTTGCATGAACAAATGAGTCAGTAAGTGTTCTATCTATATGCTTTAAATATAATTTTATAGCCTTGTAAGCTTCTTCTTCATCTTTTACAAAAGGCTCTAAAAGCTCATCTATATTCCCTAAATATACTGGATATGATGTTATTGATGGAACATGCTTGTAAAATATTAATAAGTTATTAGTTGCTTCCCATATATCATTAGGTACATCAAGTCCTAAAAACTTACATCCTTCTTTCATTAGTTTTTCATAATCTGGTATAACATATCTTGGTCTGTAAGGAGCATTACCTTCAAACATTGTGCATATTATATTTTTTTCTAGCAAAGGTTTAGTTTCTTCATCTATATTTAATACATTAAGAGTACTTTCTCCTTGACCTGCTAGCTGTAGTACTTGTTGATTATAAGTTAAAGTTTCATTTTTTATAATGTTTAGTGCTTGGTTCATATATTTTCCCCCTATAATTTATATTAATTATTTACTTTTAATTGAATCTAGTTTATTTAATAATTTATAAAACTGTTCTTTATTTATTGATATATATTTTCTACTTACACAAATTAATTTTTCTTCTTTTAATTCTTTTAAATTTCTATTTATTGTTCTTATAGAAAATCCTAATACTGATCCTATTTCTTCTCTTGTTTTATATATATAAACAACATCTTTTTCTTCACTTTCAAATATATCTATTAAGTAATTTATTAGTGAATATACTGCTGGGTATGCAAGAACTTCCCCTTTGTTTAAAGATTGTTCATACATGCTTTTTGATACAAAGTGTAATACTTTTAATGTTAAATCTTGGTCTAGTTTAATCCATTTTATAAAATCACTTGTAGATATTTTAAGCATTATACAATCTGTTATAGTTTTAAGTGTTGATGAATAAGCTTGTTTATTTGCCATAATTTCCATAACACCTATATATGCTATAGAATCTACATCGGCAAAACTATATACAAATCCATTTTCAAATTCATTTCTAACTTGCATTTTTCCATTAAGACTTATGTATATGTCTTTTATATTTTCACCCTTTAATGCTACTGTTTTTTCCTTTTCAATTTTTAAAATTTCGCATTTGTTTTTTATGTTATTAGGTATTTTACTTATAAATTCTTTTGTATATTTGTCCTCTATATAATTAGAGAATACGCCATCTTGCATATTTTAAATTTCTCCTAACTATTTAACTTTTATTTTATTTTATCATTGTTTTACAAAAGTAAAAGGACATATGTCCCTTTATATTTTAAATAATGGCTATAAACATACCTATATTACAATAAATACTATTAGAAATAGATTTATTGAACTTACTTAAGATAATATATTTCACTTTAAATTTAATGAAACTATTTTTTAATTGGAAAATAATTGAATATTGTATATAATATAATCAAAGTTCGTAATTGATATATAATGCGAAATAAAGATATTTTAGATATCATATAGATAAATATGAATTTATTATAAAATTTCATAAATAAAAATTCTAGGGGGAACTTAGTATGAATACAGCAACATTTCTAGATATATTAGCAGTAGCAGAAAAACTAAAATGTAATACGAGACATTCATGGACATCGAGCGGACGCCATGAAAGTGTAGCAGAACATAGCTGGCGTATTGCATTAATGGCATTATTAATGCGTGATGAATTTCCAGAAATTGATATGGACAAGGTAATTCGTATGTGTTTAATTCATGATTTAGGGGAAGCCTTTACTGGTGATATTCCTGCTTTTGAAAAGAAAGAAGAAGATAGTAAAAAAGAAGATGAGGAACTTTTCAAATGGATAAAAACTTTTCCTACTCCTTATATTGAAGAATTCACAGAACTTTTAAATGAAATGAATGAACTAAATACTGATGAAGCAAAGCTTTACAAAGCATTAGATAATTTAGAAGCAGTCATTCAGCATAACGAAGCGGATATTAGTACTTGGATTCCACTAGAATATGACTTACAGTTTACTTATGGTGCAGATAAGGTGAAATTTTCTCCTTATTTAAAAGAGCTAAAGGAAGAAATAGACCAAAGAACGACAGAAAAAATAGCTCAAAAGAAGGAAGCTTAGTTATTTAGAATAAAGGCTATGTTAGCTAACTTTGTTATAAATATCAATTTAAAATAACTCTATCTTAGTCATTGAAATGTTGAGTATACTAAGATAGAGTTATTTCGTAATTTATTAATATTATTCTTTAATATCTTCTGTTGTAAGTATTGCGTTCTTATCTATCCCTGAATATTGATAACCTGTAACTTTAATTCCAACAAATCCAACTAATACTGCTAATGCTATTCCTATGATTATTTTTTTACCTTTTGATTTCATTTTTTATCCCCCATGATATATATTTTCTTGAATTATTTTTCAATTATAAAATAGTTATATAAAGCAGACAACTATACTATATACTTAACTTATTTTTTAAATTGTTTATCATTGACATAGTCTTATGATTTACGCCTTTATCTGGATGATGTTTATGGCTTAATAATTTAATGGCTTCTTTTCTTCTGTATCTATATCTAATTTTTCGTCACTACAAAAAATAAATTTAAATTATCTATATTTAGTTATTTCATTAATTCTTATTAAAATTTACTATAGCCTACCAAAGTCTCTAAATTTTTTAGGTGTCATTCCTGTAAACCTTTTAAATATTTTAGTAAAGTAGCTTTGATCGTTAAAATGTAGTAATACAGATATTTCTAAAATTGAATAACCCTCTGATAAAAGCAACCTTTTTGCCTCTTCAATTTTTTCTTTTAAAATATATTCACTTATAGTAATACCCATCTCTTTTTTAAAAAGCCTAGATATATAGCTAGTGTTAAAATTAATGTATTCACAAATATCCTCTAAAGATAGATTACTATATAAATTTTGATATATAAAAGAAATGCAAGCTAGTATTGGACTTGAAAAATTTTTATTCTTCAAAATACGAACTCTATCTGCAAAATCACAAGCCATAGTTATTCTCAAATTATTCAAATCATTAAGTGTATTAAGCTCCTCAATATGTTGAATATAAGAATCACTAAGTGTATATGCAACTTCAGGATTCATTCCACCAGAAATTGCAGCACGAGTTACTAAGGTAGCGGTAGTAATTAATAAGTTTTTAACTGATCTTATTGAGTTATTCTTAGCTAAAACACCATAATTACCACTTACAGTATCACACAAAACTTTAATTAGTTTATCTTTGTTCCCAGTTCTTATACAGTCCATAATTGCCTCTTCATACACAAATGAATGATGAAAAACATCACTTTGCCTAGCTAAAGTGGCTATATTTTCAAAGTTACTAGAAATATTACTGATTATATCATTGTTATAAGAATTTATTTGTATAACATCATCAAAATCTAGCTTTTTATTATAAATTAAATAATAAGATAGAATACTTGTATTTATAAATGTATTAAAGTCTATAGTTGGTAAAGAGTTATAATATTTTAATAAAATATTCTTTTCTTCAAGGGTTATATTATGTTTAAAAATATTATCTATATTATCAAATTCAATTGGCTCATAAAGGCAAGGTCCAATAATAAAATTACCAATAAATTCATTATCAATACAAAGTCCAATAGATATAAAATTTTCCATATACTCTGTAGATTTAATCACAGGAACAGGTATAAATGTATTTAAGTTAAAAACTTCTGAAATAGATTTTATTAATCTATCATCAATTATATCTAAATTATTCTTACCCTTTGTAGAGTATTTCAATGAGCCATCTTTACTAAAAAAATATAAAGGTATTTTTAAAGTATCAAATATAATATTACAAATAAAATTTATATCATTACACATTTCTGTTTTTAAAATCATAAAAAATCCCCTTTAGTCAAAATAATAATAAAAAAGCAAAAATAATACAAAAATTATACTATTATTATTGATAATATATTATATATAACTAAACAATCAAGTCATACTTGATAGTGATATTTAAAATAATCATCAATAAGGTAAATCAAAATAAAAAGGGGAATTATGACTATGAAAAAATGGAAAGAAATTAAAAAACATGGCTATAATATTATCTTAAATGAAGGTGGTCAAAATATAGCTTATTCACCTAACTCAGGAGTTAAAATAATTGAAGAAGATGGATATGCTTTTAAAAACTTAAGTAAAAGTGGAAAATTAGAAAAATATGAAGACTGGAGATTACCAGTAGAAGAAAGAGCTAAAGATTTAGCATCAAAAATGAGTATAGAGCAAATAGCAGGGCTAATGCTTTATAGTGCACATCAATCTATTTCAACTAAAGATGACTTTTTCTCTAAGGCATTTGCAGGTACATATAATGGTAAAAAACTAGAGGAATGTGATGCTAAAATAACTGATTTAACTGATCAACAAAAGAATTTCTTGTTAAATGATAACTTAAGACATGTATTAATAACAGTAGTAGACGATGCTAAGACTTCTGCTGTGTGGAATAACAATGTACAAGCTTTTGTAGAAAAAACAGGATTAGGAATACCAGTAAATACAAGTAGTGACCCAAGACATGGTGCAAGTGCAGATACAGAATTTAATGCAGGTGCAGGTGGTGATATTTCAAAATGGCCAGAGCCACTAGGTCTTGCTGCTACTTTTGATAGTGAATTAGTTAGAAATTTTGGGCATATCGCAGCTAAAGAATATAGAGCTTTAGGAATAGCTACAGCTTTATCTCCACAGGTAGATATAGCAACAGAACCAAGATGGATGAGATTTAATGGTACTCTTGGAGAAGACCCAATTTTATCAAGAGATTTAGGTGAGGCATATTGTGATGGCTTCCAAACTTCATATGGTGAAAATGAGATAAATGATGGTTGGGGATATGATAGTGTAAATGCAATGGTTAAACATTGGCCAGGTGGAGGTAGTGGAGAAGGTGGTAGAGATGCTCACTATGCTTATGGTAAGTTTGCTGTATATCCAGGAAATAATTTTGATGACCATCTAATACCTTTTACAGAAGGTGCCTTTAAATTAAAAGGAAAAACTAAAAAAGCTTCTGCCGTAATGCCATACTACACTATATCTTATAATCAAGATAAGAAAAATGGTGAAAATGTAGGTAATTCATATAACAAATATATAATAAATGATTTATTAAGAGATGAATATAAATACGATGGAGTTGTATGTACAGACTGGATGATTACTAAAGATAATCACGTAGTTGACGCATTCATATCAGGAAAGTGTTGGGGTGTTGAGACTCTTTCAGAAGATGAAAGACATTACAAAGCACTTATGGCTGGTGTTGACCAATTTGGAGGAAATAATGAAGTTAAACCAGTACTTAATGCATATGAAATGGGTGTTAAGGAACATGGAGAAGAATTTATGCGTGCTAGATTTGAAAAATCAGCAGCAAGGTTATTACTTAATATTTTCAGAACAGGATTATTTGAAAATCCATATGTAGATGTAGATAAGTCTCAAGAATTAGTAGGTAACCCTGAATTTATGCAAGCTGGATATGATGCACAATTAAAATCATTAATTATGTTAAAAAATAAAAATAACGTACTTCCAATAAATGAAAGAAAAAAAGTATATATTCCAAAAAGAAAAATAAAAGAAAGTAAAGACTGGTTTGGTAATGTAATACCTGCTAGAGAAATTGATCCTGTTAGTAAAGTTATAGTAGAAAAATACTTTAATGTTGTAGATGATGCAAAAGATGCTGATTTTTCAATAGTATTTATAGAATCTCCTAAAACTGTTGGATATACAAAAGAAGAAGGATACTTACCAATAAGTTTACAATATAGACCATACACTGCAGTAAATGCAAGAGAAACAAGTATTGCAGGAGGTGACCCATTAGAATCATCAACTAATAGATCTTACTTAGGAAAAACTAACTTTGCTAGTAATGAATCAGATTTAGATATAATACTAGAAACAAGAAAAGCTATTGGTAAAAAACCTGTAATAGTATCTTTAAATATGACAAATCCAACTATAGTAGGAGAATTTGAGCAATATGTAGATGGAATAATCACAGACTTTGGAGCACAAACACAAGCTATAATGGATATAATTAGTGGAAATGTAAATCCAAGTGGATTGTTACCATTTAATATGCCTGCTAATATGGAAACTGTAGAGGCGCAATGTGAAGATGTTCCTCATGATATGAAGTGTTATGAAGATGAATTAGGAAATGTATATAAGTTTGCATATGGCCTTGATTTTAATGGAGTTATAAATGACAGCAGAGTAGCAAAATATAAAATTAAATAAGTAATTTAATATTTATAAATAAAAAATCTCGACAAGACATTTATGTATTGTCGAGGTTTTTATGATGGGTCTAAATCATTTTCATAAGTTTTGGTATAAATAAACTTATTTCTGGTATAAATGTTACTAACATAAGTACAACCAATATACCTACATAGAATGGTAATAAATATTTTATTACATCTTCTAGTTTTGTTTTACCTACTTTACATCCAATAAACAGTGTATTTCCAACTGGCGGTGTTATATTACCTATACATAAGTTAAATATAAGCATTATACCAAATTGGACAGGGTCCATTCCAAAGTTTTTAGCTATTGGTAAAAATATTGGTGTAAATATTAATATTGCTGGAGTTAAGTCCATAAATGTACCAACTATTAATAATATTAAGTTCATTATTAGTAATATTACAACTGGATTTGAAGATATTCCTAATAATAATTCTGTTATTGCACTTGGAATATTTGTAAATGCCATAACCCAAGACATTATTGATGATACCCCTATTAAGAATATTATTATCCCTGTCATTTCAACTGTTTCTAGTAGTATTCTAGGCATATCTTTTACTTTTATAGATTTGTAGAAAAAGAATGATAATATGAAAGAATATACAACTGCAACAGCTGCTCCTTCTGTAGCTGTGAATATACCACCTACTATACCACCTATTATTACAAATATTAAGGCTAAACTAGGAAGTGCATCTATAAATATTTTCATAGCTTCACCAAAGCTTATCTTATATTTAGTTGAATACTTATACTTTTTCGCAAGTATAAATGCTACTACCATTACTGATAATCCCCATAATATTCCTGGTATATATCCAGCCATAAATAGTGCTGCTACTGATGTTCCTCCACTTACTAATGAATATATTATAAGTGAGTTACTTGGAGGAATTAAAAGCCCAGTTGGTGCAGATGCTATATTAACTGCCGCACTATAGTTTTTATTATAACCTTCTTTTTCTTGAAGTGGAGACATTGTTCCACCGATTGCAGCAGCTGCTGCAACTGAAGAACCACTTACTGCCCCAAATAGCATGTTTCCTACTACATTTGTATGTGCTAAAGATCCTGGTAATTTACCACTTAATACTTTTGCAAAGTTTACTAATTTTAATGCGATACCACCGTTGTTCATTATTATCCCTGCTAATACGAAAAATGGTATTGCTAATAATGAAAAACTACTTATTCCCGTAAATATTCTTTGTGCCCCAGTTAGTACTGCTACATCCCATGATAATGTAGTTAATATTCCAAATATAGATGCTACACCTATAGTTACAGATATTGGTATTCCTAATAAAAGCAGTATAGGAAATGCAATAGCTATAGCTGAACCTGCTTGAAATGCTAATTCCATAATCTTATCTCCCTTGGATTAATTATATTTTTTATTTCTACGCAACCTTTTCATTCTTTCTGTTTGATTTAGTTACCTCTCTGTCTGATTGAGCCATCTCTTGCTTTAAATCAATTAAGTTTAATATATTGTAAATAATCGTTATTACTCCTGATAATGGTAATGCTAAATATATATATCCCATAGATATTCCTAGTGATGGTGATACTTGCCCCATAGCTAACATACTTATTTGAACTCCACCTAATACTAAAACTAATGCTGAGAATACCATTACTACCAATTCTGTCATTACATTTAATATCATTTTTACTTTAGGACTTTTTGATTCAAGTTTTTGTCTAAAAAACACCATAGTCATATGATCTTTTTTACCAAATACATAAGCTGAACCTAATAAAGCCATCCATACAAATGAATATATTAGTAAATCTTCTGATACTGTACTTGGATTATTTAGAACATAACGAGTTATTATTTGCCAAGTACCTAAAACTACCATAAATGCTAGTAGTGTCATACATATGACTTCTATTACTTTGTTTAACATTTTTCTTAACTTATTCATCTTCGTTCCCCCTACTAGTATTTATTTACTTGTTGGTGCTTTTGCTTGTATTTTATCGTATATAACTTTTACTTCTTTGTCATTTTCAGTCATTTCTCTATGAAGTGGTAAAACTTTTTCTTTAAATGGTTCTGTATCTGGGTAGTAGAATTTAACCCCCATCTTTTTTGATTGTTCTACTGCTTCACTTACTTTATCTTCCCAAGCATCAACTTGGAATTTATTTATTTCATTAGCCGCATCTAATATTATATTTCTATGTTCTTCACTTAAATTATCTAATAACTTAGCATTCATTATTAATATGTCTGGAATCATACCATGTTGGTTATATGAATAATATTTTGCAACTTCTCCATGCTTATTATTAGTAAGTGCTAATTCATTATTTTCAGCTCCATCTATAACCTTTTGTTGAAGAGCAGTATAAACTTCTCCGAAACTCATTGGTGTAGCTGAACCACCTAATAATTCCATCATCCTTATGTTTGTTTGACTTTGTTGTACTCTTATTTTCTTCCCTTTTAAATCTTCTGGCTTCATTACAGGCTTATCTGTTGTGTACATATTTCTTGAACCTGCATCAAACCATGTAAGACCAACAAATCCAGATTCTCTAGTTGATTCATATATATCGCCCATTATATCTTTGTCATTCATTACAGAATGATAATGTTCTTTACTATTAAATAAGTATGGAAGGTTGAATACGCTATATGATTTATTAAAACTTTCAAGCAAACTTATACTTCCAACAGCTATATCTATAGCTCCCGTTTGAGTAAGTTCTACCGACTCACGCTGTCCACCTAATAACTCATTTGGGTATACTTGTATATCTATTTCATTATTAGTTTTATCTTCTACAATTTTTTCAAACTCTTTTAGTGCTAAGTGTATTGGATGTTCCTCACCTTGGTTGTGAGCAACCCTCATAACCCTTGCTTCATTACCTTTACTTGAACTACATCCAACTACCGATAAACTAGCTATAGCTGCAAGTAAAATAACTTTAATCCTTTTATTCATATATAAATTCCCCCTAGGATTATTTTATAAAATATTTTTTAGCGTTGTTGTAACATATATCTTCTACTATGTTGCCTAATATTTCTAAATCATATGGATATTCTCCATTTTCAACTAACTTTCCTAAATAATTGCAAAGAATTCTTCTAAAATACTCATGTCTTGTAAATGATAAGAAACTTCTTGAATCTGTAAGCATTCCTACAAATTTACTAACTAAACCTAATTGTGAAAGTGCTATAAGCTGTCTTTCCATTCCATCCTTTTGGTCATTAAACCACCATCCAGAACCAAATTGGATTTTCCCTGCAACTTGTCCACCTTGGAAGTTTCCAATCATAGTTCCTAATACTTCATTATCTTTTGGATTTAAACAATAAAGAATAGTTTTAGGTAGCTTATCTTCTACATCTAAGCTATCTAATAACCTTGATAAAGAATAAGCGATTTCCCCATCGTCAATACTATCAAATCCTGCATCCGCTCCAACAGAATTAAACATCCTAGTATTATTATTTCTAAGTGCACCTATATGAAGTTGCATTACCATATTTCTTTCACTATACATTTTCCCTAATTCTATTAATGTAAATGTTGTGTATTTTTGAGCATCTTCTATGCTTATTTCTTCTCCCGCTAAAACTTTAACAAATATGCTTGCAACTTCCTCTTTGTTAGTAGGTTTAAAATAAACTCTTTCTAAACTATGGTCTGTTATATTGCAACCATTGTCTACAAAGTAATTTAACCTTTTTTCTAATATTTCTATTAATTTATCATAATCTTTAATTTCTGTATCTTCTGTTTTCCCTAATAACTTTATGTAATCACAAAAATCTTTATTTTGTATCTTTAATGCTCTATCTGGTCTAAATGTAGGTCTTACCTCACACTCAAAACTATCATCAGCATTAATTTCTTTATGATATTTTAAATCATCAACTGGATCATCTGTAGTTCCTATATAAACTACATTAGATATACTTATTAATTTTCTGGCAGTTAAATTCTTTTTTACTATAGCATTATTGCATTTTTCCCAAATGTCTTTTGCAGTCTTTGCACTTAAAGTATCTTCAACATTAAAGTATCTTTTAAGTTCTAGATGTGACCAATGATATATAGGATTTCCTATTAAATAAGGCATCATATTTGCAAATTCATAGAATTTTTCAAAATCACTAGCATCACCAGTTATATATTTTTCATCTATTCCAAAACTTCTCATGGCTCTCCACTTATAATGATCATGGTATAACCACATTTGAGTTATATTTTCATATTCTTTATCTTCTGCTATTTCAACTGCTGGCAAGTGGCAGTGGTAATCAAATATCGGCATTTTTGAAGCATTATTATGATATAAGATTTTAGCTATCTCATTTGATAATATAAAATCTTGATCCATAAACTTTTTCATAACTTTCTCCTAAATTAATATTTTTAATATCGTTTTCTTACTACATTAAATATTAACATGCATCTTAATATTTTCTAATATATTTCATTATTTTACCTTTTATACTATTTTTTATAAAGAGTGTTTCGAAATAAAATTTATTTCAAAACACTACTTTTATTTTCATTATTTATTCTTATTTATAGCCTCTATTAATCCATTTATATAAACTGCTCCTAAAGCTCTATCATATAATCCGTATCCTGGTCTTCCTGTTTCTCCCCATATCATTCTACCGTGATCTGGTCTATATGGTCCTTTAAAGTCATAGTCACAGTATGCTTTTACTATTTCATAAAAATCAAGCGATCCACACTCAGATAAATGAGCTACTTCATTGAAACTACTTTCTCCTGTTATTAATACGTTTCTTAAGTGTGCAAAGTTTATTCTATTTTTTTCTTTTCCAAAGTATTCAACCATTTTTACTACATCATTAGTACTTGTACATCCAAGTGATCCTGTACATAAAGTTATGCCATTGTATTCACTATCATAAAGGTTTATAAATCTTTCTAGATTTTCAAAGTTAGTTATTATTCTTGGAAGTCCAAATATACCCCATGGTGGATCATCTGGATGTATAGCCATTTTTACGTTACTTTCCTCAGCTACAGGTAATATTTCTTTTATAAAGTATTCAAGATTTTTCCATAACTTTTCTTCATCTATATCTTTATATTGATCTAGTAATGCTCCTAGTCCACCTTCTCCATAAGAAGTGTCCCACCCTGGAAGTTCTAATTCACCTAGTGCTGGATCCATTTTCTTAACTGTTTCTTCATCATATATAAGACAAGTTGATCCATCTTCAAGTTCATAGTTTAGATCTGAACGAGTCCAGTCAAACACTGGCATAAAGTTGTAACAAACTGTTTCTAT
>NZ_JADMRK010000020.1:0-9660 GCF_015560225.1 Romboutsia sp. BSD2780061687b_171204_C1
ATTAAAAACGCTGAAAGTATTGAAAATACTAAAAAGTAAGTAATTACATCTTTAACTATTCCCTAAATACATATTTAAGGACTAGTTAAAATGATATAGAGTGATGATGATTTAAAACCTATTTCAGATAAAATTAATTTATAAGGTATAGACCAAGATTATTATATATTTTTGCTATATAAAAAAATAAGTATTGCATTTTATGGCAAAAAAAGGTTATTATTAATTTATAAAATTACATAAGAAAAGCCCTTACAGTTCCGTTGATGGTTTGGCGACCTTCAATCGAATTAGTACCCAACTATTCTGAGTAGTTAGATAGTACCGTAAGAGCCTTATAACTATGTTACATTAAAAAGTATTTGGCGATACTTTGAAATATATACATAGAAATTTATTAAATTTATATTAATCATTATATATAAAACATTAATATAATGCAAGTGTTTAAAGATACGTTATAAATTTAATTAAAGGCGATTAAGTATATACAAGCTATTTCCTAAGTTGGGAAGTAGCTTTTTTTAATGTTTAAATATAGAACAACAACAAGTGGAAGCCGTACCACTATAAAACGTAAAAGGTGAGTTGAGCCAATGCAAAAAATCAACAGATACAAGGAGGTTATTCCCTTAGTTATGCCGTTTGTACTTGTATTGTTAGGTGATGCCGACCATAAAAGGGCTGGAGGAAATCAAGTCTTATATAGTGATATGTAAGAGTAGTATTCTTTGACTTATTAAATTAAGTTATCAAGGGCTTGTACTGATGTAAAAAGAATATCCTTTACGGTAAACTAACTAAGGATTAATAAAATACTCAAATGACAAACTCAAGGTATTATATTTTTAGTTTATATCTAGCAATTATTAACTTTTTATAAGTTTTTAGTTGTTAGGTATAACTATGTCCAAAAGCCTAAAATCGAAATCTAAGGTATTATATTTTAGTACATTAGAAGTCAATATATTTTGGTAAAAAAGAAAGTTTATCGGACATAGTTAGATATATAAGGGCTTATATATCATATGTAGATATATTGAAAAATAGACAAATAAGCATTGATTAGGGGCATACAAAAATGATATAATTAATATATGATAAATAAACATAAAAGAGGTGGTAAAATGAAAGTTAATATAAATGTATTAGGATTAGATGTTAATAGAGATATAGATGAAATAAGAATATATCATTTAATAATGCAATTAATATATAAATATGATGAATTAGAAGTTAGTGTAGCATTAAGAGAACTAGCAGAATACACAAATTTATCGCTAAAGAAAGTAAGAAGAATAGTAGATAAGTTAGAGCAAATGGAAATTATAGAAATTAAAAGGGGCAAAGGTAAAGGATCAGCTAATACGTATAAGTTAAAAATGGATTAATATAAAATGGAGGGGAATATGGAACAAAATAAAATGGGTATGGAGAGTTTGTATATACCAAAGGAAATAATGAAGCATATACAAAATGGGGAATTAACATTACAAGAGGGAATTATATTATCAATAATAGATTTTTTAGACAGTAGAGGAGAATGTTTTGCGAGTAATGAATTTTTAGGAAAGTCAATAAATGTCAGTATAGATAGAGCAAAAAGAATAGTATCTAGCTTATACAATAAAAAGTATATAGATAGAAAAGTAATATACAAAAATGGGACTATGGAAGTTGATAAAAGAATATTAAAGCCAACTATAAAAACAACAAAGGTTGAAATATCAAAAGAACATATACCTAGTGTTGAAAATAACCTGGGGGTGGGGGTGAATACACCACTAGGTGGGGGTGAAAGTAACCACATAGAAAAGAGAATAGAAAAGAGAAGTAATAATAGTACTACTAGTACCGTTTCTTTTACTGATTTAATTAATTCTTATACCAAAAACAATGAGTTAGCAGAAGCATTAGAAGGTTTTATAGATATGAGAAATGAAATGACAAAAAGTGATGATAAAAATAAACTTCTAACAGTAGGGGCTTTTAAGACAATTCTAAAGAAATTAAATGAGTATGGAAAAAATGATAATGATAAAATTAATATATTAGATGATGCAATAGTAAATTGTTCACTAATGATACAACCTATTGATAAGATATATGAAATACAAGAATATAGTTTAAATAAAATAAAAAAAGCTTCTACGTGGAATGTAGAAACTAGGGCAAATACTCAAAAAGTAATATTGCATAATGATTTTCCAACCAAAGACAGTTACGGTAGAAAAATGGAAATATTGTAATATATACAAAATCCTTAGAAGTAAAGGGAACTTCTAGGGATTATTTTTTTTACTCAAAATTAAAAAAGTAATCATAAGTTTTTTACCTAATATAATTATAACATATCATTTATCGAAAAACAATAAAAATATATTGCAATACAATATATTCTATGGTAATATAAAAGTAGGCAGAATACAGTAATATCAATAGTTTGGAGGTGATAGAGTGGGAACAAAACAAACAACTGTAAGAGTAAGAACGGACTTGTATAATAAGCTAAAAGAAGAGTCTGAACAAATAGACAGAAGTGTAAGCTATTTAATAAACAAGTATGTTAGTAGGGGTATGAAGTTAGATGATAAGAAAAAATAGATATAAAGTTGGAAAGTATCAGCAAAGAAAACTAGATACAGTAAGCTTTGAGAAACAACTTAAAAAAGCACTTGAAGAGGGAACAGAGAAATCAAGATTAAAAAATGATAGAGTAAAAAATTCTAGGGGGTAACTTATGGAACAAACAACAAATGAAATAAAATTAGATGATAAACAAGTAAAAGCTATAAAAGAAGAATTGATAAAAGAAATAACGGAATCAGGAATAGAAGTTATAAATGATGATTATAGAGCTTCAGATGATATAGAATTAATGCTAATAAAATTTGAACATGAGTATAAGAAATATAATGAAAAATCAAAAGATATAAAAGAAACTTATGCACCAAAAGTCGCAAGAGAAAAGATAGAAGAATTGGAAAAAAACTTAAAGCTAAAAGTTGAAGAAATAAAAAAAGACTTAGATAGAATAATTGTAAAAGAAAAGAATTATAAAGAAATAGTAATGAGAAGGTTACAAGATAAGTCAGAGTATAAAAAAGCTAGAAGAGAAGCACTTGATATAATATTAAAAGTTGGGGATAGGTTAGATTTAGAAACTACAATGACACTTGTTAAACCAATAGCTAAAGGAAGAGATTTAACAACTCTAAAAATATTATCTACAATGAAATCTAAAGAAAATTCATTAGCATATACAAGTGCAATTTGTGAGGTTGAAAGGTTTACAAATACAACTGAAACCGAAAAGGCTATACAATCATTCAAGAATTATATGAATAAACCAAGAGAAGGAAGAACACTTGATTTAATGCAATATTTACATAACAATAATTTTTCTTTACGAAGCGAATAAATCTATTCTAAGAATTTAATGATAAATACATTTACAAATTAAAATAAATAGCTTAGAAGCTAATTTAGAGCCTATTTTAGATATATATGATTAGCTTCTAACTATTGAAATATCAACGGAAACTAATAGAGGGGGTGGGGGTATGTTAAAACTTAAAACATCTACACCAAAAGAAGTAAGACAGACCTTGTCAAAACTTTGTAATATGGTAGCAAATGGAGAAATTGAAGAGGGAAAAGCAAGAACTATTACTTATTTATCATCATACATACTTCAATCAATCAGACTAGATGAACAAGAAAAGCAAATACAAGAGTTAAAGCAAATCGTAGAAGATATCCAGGAGAGTAAAAAATAGATGAATAATAACTTGTTAAAATTAAAAAAACAGTTAATAGAAATATCAAAACCAACACTAGAAGATAAAATATCTAATTACTTTGATAAGTTAGGAGCATATCTTGACGGGGAAAGTATATCAGCTGAGGAAGTAATAGAAGCCTTTGAAAATATAAAGAGGTGATAAGGTGAATAGAGAATTATGTAAACTTAAAAGAGAATTAATAAAGATTAATACACCTAGTAAAGAAGAACAATTAGCAAAAGCACTTAGAACAATATTTAGTAATTCAGAAGAGATGACAGAAGAGGAAGCATATAGAACTATTAATTGGGAATATAATCCTTTTACAGATGAAGAAAAAGAGAATGTAGTTGTTATTACATATGAGGGATATAGTCCTATTTTATTAAATCAGAATATAAATAAAAAATCTCCAAGTATAGAAGGGGCAACAATATTAAATTTTGGTATACCTAGAGAACAATATTGATTTATCTTATAGAAGCTGA
Organism: Romboutsia sp. BSD2780061687b_171204_C1; assembly: GCF_015560225.1. Classification (NCBI taxonomy): domain Bacteria; kingdom Bacillati; phylum Bacillota; class Clostridia; order Peptostreptococcales; family Peptostreptococcaceae; genus Romboutsia; species Romboutsia sp. BSD2780061687b_171204_C1. The sequence continues at coordinate 4,274 of NZ_JADMRK010000020.1, forward strand.
TTAGCTTCTATTTTTATATTTATGACGTATTAATTTAGCTTGTAAGAGCTTTGAAAAGGAATTTAATGTACTTATTCCTTTAATCCTTAAAATTGATTTAAATAGAACGTTCCAAATTGACTAGATACGAATTGATTACAATTGCTATTATGTTTTATATGGTAGCGAGTCTANTTATTATTTACATACCAACTTATTAGATATACACCAACAAAGCCAAAAGGGACTATACACATAAGTATTAAATATATTCTTAAAGCTTCTATCATTTCATTATACATTTTTAAAACCTCCACTAAGAATTATTTATAGTAGGAGCATAGACAAAGAGTTATATTTTTATAATTAAATTACTACAAAATAACCACTATCTTTTTATACATTGGAACAACTATACCTGACTTATTAAAATTTAAAAAATAAAGCTAAAATATAAAAAACATTAAAATCTCTTTAAAAAATAAAGTTTTGGGTAAAAAATAGGAGATTTCATAGAAAAAGCATTACTTTATATATTTAAGTTAGCTTATAAAAAAGTGTGAAAGGTATTGCAAATACTAGAAAAAGTTAAAACTAATCCGAAAATACATATTTAAGGACTAGTTAAAATGATATAGAGTGATGATGATTTAAAACCTATTTCAGATAAAATTAATTTATAAGGTATAGACCAAGATTATTATATATTTTTGCTATATAAAAAAATAAGTATTGCATTTTATGGCAAAAAAAGGTTATTATTAATTTATAAAATTACATAAGAAAAGCCCTTACAGTTCCGTTGATGGTTTGGCGACCTTCAATCGAATTAGTACCCAACTATTCTGAGTAGTTAGATAGTACCGTAAGAGCCTTATAACTATGTTACATTAAAAAGTATTTGGCGATACTTTGAAATATATACATAGAAATTTATTAAATTTATATTAATCATTATATATAAAACATTAATATAATGCAAGTGTTTAAAGATACGTTATAGATTTAATTAAAGGCGATTAAGTATATACAAGCTATTTCCTAAGTTGGGAAGTAGCTTTTTTTAATGTTTAAATATAGAACAACAACAAGTGGAAGCCGTACCACTATAAAACGTAAAAGGTGAGTTGAGCCAATGCAAAAAATCAACAGATACAAGGAGGTTATTCCCTTAGTTATGCCGTTTGTACTTGTATTGTTAGGTGATGCCGACCATAAAAGGGCTGGAGGAAATCAAGTCTTATATAGTGATATGTAAGAGTAGTATTCTTTGACTTATTAAATTAAGTTATCAAGGGCTTGTACTGATGTAAAAAGAATATCCTTTACGGTAAACTAACTAAGGATTAATAAAATACTCAAATGACAAACTCAAGGTATTATATTTTTAGTTTATATCTAGCAATTATTAACTTTTTATAAGTTTTTAGTTGTTAGGTATAACTATGTCCAAAAGCCTAAAATCGAAATCTAAGGTATTATATTTTAGTACATTAGAAGTCAATATATTTTGGTAAAAAAGAAAGTTTATCGGACATAGTTAGATATATAAGGGCTTATATATCATATGTAGATATATTGAAAAATAGACAAATAAGCATTGATTAGGGGCATACAAAAATGATATAATTAATATATGATAAATAAACATAAAAGAGGTGGTAAAATGAAAGTTAATATAAATGTATTAGGATTAGATGTTAATAGAGATATAGATGAAATAAGAATATATCATTTAATAATGCAATTAATATATAAATATGATGAATTAGAAGTTAGTGTAGCATTAAGAGAACTAGCAGAATACACAAATTTATCGCTAAAGAAAGTAAGAAGAATAGTAGATAAGTTAGAGCAAATGGAAATTATAGAAATTAAAAGGGGCAAAGGTAAAGGATCAGCTAATACGTATAAGTTAAAAATGGATTAATATAAAATGGAGGGGAATATGGAACAAAATAAAATGGGTATGGAGAGTTTGTATATACCAAAGGAAATAATGAAGCATATACAAAATGGGGAATTAACATTACAAGAGGGAATTATATTATCAATAATAGATTTTTTAGACAGTAGAGGAGAATGTTTTGCGAGTAATGAATTTTTAGGAAAGTCAATAAATGTCAGTATAGATAGAGCAAAAAGAATAGTATCTAGCTTATACAATAAAAAGTATATAGATAGAAAAGTAATATACAAAAATGGGACTATGGAAGTTGATAAAAGAATATTAAAGCCAACTATAAAAACAACAAAGGTTGAAATATCAAAAGAACATATACCTAGTGTTGAAAATAACCTGGGGGTGGGGGTGAATACACCACTAGGTGGGGGTGAAAGTAACCACATAGAAAAGAGAATAGAAAAGAGAAGTAATAATAGTACTACTAGTACCGTTTCTTTTACTGATTTAATTAATTCTTATACCAAAAACAATGAGTTAGCAGAAGCATTAGAAGGTTTTATAGATATGAGAAATGAAATGACAAAAAGTGATGATAAAAATAAACTTCTAACAGTAGGGGCTTTTAAGACAATTCTAAAGAAATTAAATGAGTATGGAAAAAATGATAATGATAAAATTAATATATTAGATGATGCAATAGTAAATTGTTCACTAATGATACAACCTATTGATAAGATATATGAAATACAAGAATATAGTTTAAATAAAATAAAAAAAGCTTCTACGTGGAATGTAGAAACTAGGGCAAATACTCAAAAAGTAATATTGCATAATGATTTTCCAACCAAAGACAGTTACGGTAGAAAAATGGAAATATTGTAATATATACAAAATCCTTAGAAGTAAAGGGAACTTCTAGGGATTATTTTTTTTACTCAAAATTAAAAAAGTAATCATAAGTTTTTTACCTAATATAATTATAACATATCATTTATCGAAAAACAATAAAAATATATTGCAATACAATATATTCTATGGTAATATAAAAGTAGGCAGAATACAGTAATATCAATAGTTTGGAGGTGATAGAGTGGGAACAAAACAAACAACTGTAAGAGTAAGAACGGACTTGTATAATAAGCTAAAAGAAGAGTCTGAACAAATAGACAGAAGTGTAAGCTATTTAATAAACAAGTATGTTAGTAGGGGTATGAAGTTAGATGATAAGAAAAAATAGATATAAAGTTGGAAAGTATCAGCAAAGAAAACTAGATACAGTAAGCTTTGAGAAACAACTTAAAAAAGCACTTGAAGAGGGAACAGAGAAATCAAGATTAAAAAATGATAGAGTAAAAAATTCTAGGGGGTAACTTATGGAACAAACAACAAATGAAATAAAATTAGATGATAAACAAGTAAAAGCTATAAAAGAAGAATTGATAAAAGAAATAACGGAATCAGGAATAGAAGTTATAAATGATGATTATAGAGCTTCAGATGATATAGAATTAATGCTAATAAAATTTGAACATGAGTATAAGAAATATAATGAAAAATCAAAAGATATAAAAGAAACTTATGCACCAAAAGTCGCAAGAGAAAAGATAGAAGAATTGGAAAAAAACTTAAAGCTAAAAGTTGAAGAAATAAAAAAAGACTTAGATAGAATAATTGTAAAAGAAAAGAATTATAAAGAAATAGTAATGAGAAGGTTACAAGATAAGTCAGAGTATAAAAAAGCTAGAAGAGAAGCACTTGATATAATATTAAAAGTTGGGGATAGGTTAGATTTAGAAACTACAATGACACTTGTTAAACCAATAGCTAAAGGAAGAGATTTAACAACTCTAAAAATATTATCTACAATGAAATCTAAAGAAAATTCATTAGCATATACAAGTGCAATTTGTGAGGTTGAAAGGTTTACAAATACAACTGAAACCGAAAAGGCTATACAATCATTCAAGAATTATATGAATAAACCAAGAGAAGGAAGAACACTTGATTTAATGCAATATTTACATAACAATAATTTTTCTTTACGAAGCGAATAAATCTATTCTAAGAATTTAATGATAAATACATTTACAAATTAAAATAAATAGCTTAGAAGCTAATTTAGAGCCTATTTTAGATATATATGATTAGCTTCTAACTATTGAAATATCAACGGAAACTAATAGAGGGGGTGGGGGTATGTTAAAACTTAAAACATCTACACCAAAAGAAGTAAGACAGACCTTGTCAAAACTTTGTAATATGGTAGCAAATGGAGAAATTGAAGAGGGAAAAGCAAGAACTATTACTTATTTATCATCATACATACTTCAATCAATCAGACTAGATGAACAAGAAAAGCAAATACAAGAGTTAAAGCAAATCGTAGAAGATATCCAGGAGAGTAAAAAATAGATGAATAATAACTTGTTAAAATTAAAAAAACAGTTAATAGAAATATCAAAACCAACACTAGAAGATAAAATATCTAATTACTTTGATAAGTTAGGAGCATATCTTGACGGGGAAAGTATATCAGCTGAGGAAGTAATAGAAGCCTTTGAAAATATAAAGAGGTGATAAGGTGAATAGAGAATTATGTAAACTTAAAAGAGAATTAATAAAGATTAATACACCTAGTAAAGAAGAACAATTAGCAAAAGCACTTAGAACAATATTTAGTAATTCAGAAGAGATGACAGAAGAGGAAGCATATAGAACTATTAATTGGGAATATAATCCTTTTACAGATGAAGAAAAAGAGAATGTAGTTGTTATTACATATGAGGGATATAGTCCTATTTTATTAAATCAGAATATAAATAAAAAATCTCCAAGTATAGAAGGGGCAACAATATTAAATTTTGGTATACCTAGAGAACAATATTGATTTATCTTATAGAAGCTGATTAGCTTCTATTTTTATATTTATGACGTATTAATTTAGCTTGTAAGAGCTTTGAAAAGGAATTTAATGTACTTATTCCTTTAATCCTTAAAATTGATTTAAATAGAACGTTCCAAATTGACTAGATACGAATTGATTACAATTGCTATTATGTTTTATATGGTAGCGAGTCTATTTATTATTTACATACCAACTTATTAGATATACACCAACAAAGCCAAAAGGGACTATACACATAAGTATTAAATATATTCTTAAAGCTTCTATCATTTCATTATACATTTTTAAAACCTCCACTAAGAATTATTTATAGTAGGAGCATAGACAAAGAGTTATATTTTTATAATTAAATTACTACAAAATAACCACTATCTTTTTATACATTGGAACAACTATACCTGACTTATTAAAATTTAAAAAATAAAGCTAAAATATAAAAAACATTAAAATCTCTTTAAAAAATAAAGTTTTGGGTAAAAAATAGGAGATTTCATAGAAAAAGCATTACTTTATATATTTAAGTTAGCTTATAAAAAAGTGTGAAAGGTATTGCAAATACTAGAAAAAGTTAAAACTAATCCGAAAATACATATTTAG
>NZ_JADMRK010000020.1:9758-14593 GCF_015560225.1 Romboutsia sp. BSD2780061687b_171204_C1
TAAGTTAGCTTATAAAAAAGTGTGAAAGGTATTGCAAATACTAGAAAAAGTTAAAACTAATCCGAAAATACATATTTAGCGACTAGTTGCATAACTGTTGTTTATTTGTTGCACAATACAAATGTATTAGCTACTTAGTTATTGTATAATTAATATATAAAACTTTTGGGAGGTAACTATTTTAATGAATAAACAACAATTCAACAACTTAGAAATAACAAAGCAAATACAATATATAAATAGTCAATTAGAGCTTATAAGTTTAACTAAAGTATGTGAAAATATTGGAATTGATAGAGCAACCATAAGAAAAAGATTTAAAAGTAAGGGTTATACATTGGTTGATAATAAGTACATAGCTACTGATACAGATACTAAAAAAGCTAATAACAGCAATTCTAAGAATGTAAAAAGTACTAATAATATAAATATATCATTAGAGCAATATAACAACTTAGAGAAACGTATAAAAGATATAGAGAAACAATTAAAGAAACTAAGTAACAACAACACAACTAATACACAACTACAACAAAGTAACAATAAAGAAATAAAGTTCTATAAAAATGAAACTGTAGTAAGAGCTTATAGAGTTGATACAGATATACAACAAAGATTTAAGGAATATTGCAGTAAAAATAATCAATATAAGATAAGTGATATAATCAGCACAGCATTAGAAAATTTTCTAAATGAATATGATAAGTAAAATCATTTTTAGTATTTCTTAGTGCTGTTTTTTTATTTAGTACTCTTATAGGGTTTCTCGCTACTCTTATAAAAAATAAATTCCGATAATGAAATTTAAGTGGGTGTTTATTTATGCAATTATATTAAAATAATATATAAGATAGTGTAAAGGAGCATATACAATGTTTAATAGATTATTATGTTTTCTTGATGATTTGATAATCAAGATTGATTTACTAACTTTCAGAGTTAATCAAAAAATTAAAGTAATAGAAGAAAGGCACTCAAAATAAGAGTGTCTTTTAATTTGTACGCACAAAGTATGTATAAAATTAAGATTTATAAAAATAAGTTTAAATTTGTACACACAAATCATGTACATTGTACGCACGAATTTTGATATAGAGTTATTACCTACAATAATGCAAAAGAAATTCTAAAAACTTTATAAAGTGGGTTAGATCACTTTAAAATTAAAAAGGAGTGGAAACCACTCCACTCCTTCCAAACAAACAACATTATCAGGTTAACTGATAAGGATAGTAATTAAAATGATTACTATAATGCTATTATGCCACTAAATTCTTGTATATTCAATATGTTTTACATTATCAAAATAACTTTACTATAATTTAATAAATTCGTATGCTTAAATACTGATGTGCAACAAACGTACAACAATATCATACGAACAAATAAAAGATGAATTTCATTTAAAAAATTAGGCTTTAGACCTTAGTAATTGCAATGGTTTCAAAATAATAAAAACGTTATAAGCTATTTAAATCAATTCTAAGGCGTTTTAAAAGTGTAATTGATATATAAGTCAATAAGATAATATAGGAAGTGGTGTAATGAACTTAAATAAGTGTAGGAATAAAAGAAATAAGTTTACCTATGACGGTAATCAAATAATATTAATAGGTGCTAAGGAGCTATATCCATTTGTATATAAAAGAATATGGGACTTGACTCAATATGATACAAAACTATTGAAACAATACGGACTTGAAAAATCTATCTATGTCTACATTGGAAGCTCAAATAAATATAATCTAAATGCTAGAAGTAGCACTTGGAAAAATGCAATTGAAAACAATAGAATAAATGTATCTAAAGAAATAAAAGCTTTTATAAATAAGTTGAAGTTATTTTATCAGTTTGAAACCAGTTATACGGCTAAAGAAATAGATTATCTATTATTCTATAATGCTAGTATTATTGCTAGATGTGAGAGCATACAGAGTGCTAGAAAGCTAGAAAAACAATTTACCACTAATTACCATAGTATGGACTTCTATGGTGAGATACTAGAGCTACACACGATACTACTATCGAAGGTCGATAGCAACTTAACAGAGGTAAAAGACGGTGCTGTAAAGGTGATTATGGATAGGAAAAAGATAGCTTAAGCTGTCTATAAAACCATAAAATGGCTAGATTGACACTAAAAATATGATATAATGTAAAAAGAGATGTAGGGACGGCAATCCTTACATCTCGTATATTTAAGGTATTACAACAAACGGCAATTTGTTGCAATCACTATCAGAAACTTATTTAATTTGTTCATTATTAGTATACTAAAAGTATGTGCATATTTCAATATGCATATTCATTTTGTGCGTACAAATTAAATAAGAGTGATTATATTTGTTGTACTACCTATTCAAATACAAAAGAATAGGAGCAAACAAAAGATGATTATAGAAAATTGGAATAGACAAGAAAAGTCAGTTATTATAATTGAAAAAAACGGACAAGTTGAAAGTGATAGAGTTATAAAAGACAATGAAGAAGTTATTATAAAAGACAAAGGAAAGAAATTAACGGCAAAACAAAGATACTTTTTAAACCAAAGGAATGAATTTAAAAAGCATTGTAATAGCTTAGGAGGATTTATTAATATGATTTATGCTAAGAATGAAATACTATTTAATAATACCAATATAGACAAATCTAATGTAAGCCGTATAATCTATTTATCTACTTATATGGATTACCAACAAAAAGGATTAATAGTATATCAACCTAAGAGCAAAGAAGGTAAATTCCAACCTAATGAGCCAATGAATAAAAAACAAATACAAACTACTTTAAATTTAGGAGATACAGCGTTTAAAAAGTTCCTTAAAGATATGAAAGAGAATAGCTTAATATATGAGGTTGATAAGAGGTTCTATATTAACACAGAGTATTTCATCAAAGGCGAAGTTGAAGAAATGGACAAGGCTAATCAGAGTTATTGTAGGTTGTTTATAGATACAATTAGAGCAATATATGAAAGCTGTAAAGCTAAGGAGCATAAGACTTTAGCAACAGTATATCAGCTTATACCTTTTGTTCATTATTCTAATAATATGATATGCAATACACCTAATGAATTAGAAAGTAACTCAAATCCAATGAGCCTTAAAGAAATAGGAGCATTGTTGAACTTAGAGGATAGCAAAGGGAATTTAAGAAAGTTAGTTAAAGAATTAGAGAGTATAAAAGTAATTGTTAAGGATAAAGAATATAAGCTATTTGCATATATCTATATGAGTGATAAAGATTTCTTCTTTATTAATCCATATGTTGTTTATAGTGGCAATGATATTAATAAACTTCGTTGGGTTGCAGATACTTATTTTTTTAGAGGACAAAATAAATAGATTTATACAGCACTTATCTTAATTGATAAGTGCTTTTTATTACGTCTGAAACCATTGGAAATACTCAATGCCGTATTTTTGCGACCAAAATGAATATTAATGCCGTATTTTTGCGACCACTTTTTTAAGGGTATTTTATTGAAATTTCAACGTTTGTTTGCGTTACCGCCCTATGTTTATATGAATAAAGTAAGATTTAACCCATAAAGTAAGTAATACCAACGTACTAAAGGTTTTAAGTTCTTAAAGGTTATAACCAACAGTGGCTATAACCTTTTATTGTATAAAAAATACTTAAATCTATGCTTTCAATACCAAAACCACCCAAAAATGTGGAGGTTTTTGACCCTTGCCAAAATCCTTATAAACGTTGAAATCTACACAAAAAAGCTCAAAAAATGCCTTTCATCTGTTATCACTTATCAATGGACTTTGTGAGCCGTGCGAACAAATATTAATCAGCCTACGGCAAAAAGTACTTCTTAAAACGCCTTATATACTTATTAGGTTTCTATCTACTACTTTGGTTGGCGTTTTCTGAACTAAGACACTTATTTATTTTCCATTAGTTTTCCATTATAGGATAAACCTATAAGCTAAAACTAAGCTAAAATAAAACGGTCGTAGTTCCTATTGGTTATTTAGGTTATTAGTTTAATTATTCATATAGTAAAATATTTATCTATTCAATTAGATTAAACAAATACCTTAAAAACACATAGAACAAAATTGAGTTGTTAAAATGTCGTATATCGAAGATAGACTTTTAATAATCTCAATGCGTTAGTAACAACTGAAAACCGTAGGTTGAAAGGCGTTAGTATGTAGAGATATAATAAGAGTTAATAAGCTAATAAATTAAGGGGTGTATCTATGAAAACAAAACTAACCTTTACTAACATATTACAGATTATAGCGATAATACTTTTATCAATAAGCATATTCTATAAGTTATTTAGATTGACGGTGTAATGATACCGTCTTTATTTATTGCATATTAGATTTAATACTTCTTATTGTACAGCTCCAATTAACTTAAAAAATTTCCCCTTATGAAAAAATTTGAATAGTACATTACCCCTTTGCCCTTCAAACTAAAAATTTTTGCAAAGAAAATAGGGCGTTATCTCGTGAAAGTTGGTTTAAATATATGATTTAAAAATAGGAGGGGGTGTTTAGACCTAAGACTTCCTTTAACCATTTATTAAAAATAATAAAATAAAGGAATATAATGATTTAGATTTAAAAAACTTAATTTAATAATCGAAAACCATACATTTACTTTAATTATATAAAATTTAGCCATTTTAATATAATTAAGTTTGCTTATATTGTTTAATTGATAAAAATATTAAAAACGCTGAAAGTATTGAAAATACTAAAAAGTAAGTAATTACATCTTTAACTATTCCCTAAATACATATTTAGCGACTAGTTGCATAACTGTTGTTTATTTGTTGCACAATACAAATGTATTAGCTACTTAGTTAT
>NZ_JADMRK010000021.1:0-13511 GCF_015560225.1 Romboutsia sp. BSD2780061687b_171204_C1
CTTTAAATACGACACATGGGAACTTTAAATGCGACACATGGGAACTTTAAATACGACACATGGGAACTTTAAATGCGCCAGTATTATGAAATTGACGTAATTAAAGTTTTATATTAAATTATAGAGAGGGTTAAAAAGAATTGTTGGGTGGAGGTATTGGAATGTATACAAATGAAAAAAATATAGTTATGAAAAATAATATAATTATAAAGGCTAAATACAATATATCTACATTAGAAAATAGGATATTTTTAATGTTATTATACAAATTACAAAAGAATAATGATGATGTAATTAAATGTGAAATATCTCATGAAGAATTTAAAACTATAATAAAGAAAAAGCAGACTAGTTCAATAGATTCAATTTCAAATCTATTAGTTAATTTAAGAAAACAGAGTATTTATTTTAAAGATGATGAAGGATGGGGTGAGTATGGTTTTATAAATGGTTTTAAGTATATAAAATCTAGAAAAACCTTTAAAATTGAAGCATCTAAAGAGATTCATACATATATAAGAAATTATTTAGAAATTGGATACACACCTATTAATTTATCTATATTCTTTGGACTTATAAATCCAAATTCTCAGAGATTTTATGATTTATTAAGGCTTTGGAGTGGAACAAAGTCTATTATAAATTATAGAATAGATGAACTTAAAGAACTTTTAATGCTTGAAGATAAGTATGATAGATATAATGATTTTAAAAGACGTGTAATACTTCCAGCAATAAAGGAGCTTAATGAAACTGGATATTTTGAAATAGATTTTAAGGAAAATAAAGTTGGTAGAAAGGTTGATTCTATAGATTTTATTTTGAAAGATTTGGATAAGCGAAAGTATTTTACTAAAGATATTGTAGAGGAAGTTCCAACATTTGAAAAAGTTGCAATTACTTGTGATGATAAAGTTGAAAAAATAGATAATGTAGTTGAGGTTGATATAAATAAAGATACAGATTTATTTATTCCAGATGAAAAGGTATTTACTAAGGGGACTTTAAGAAGTTTTAGAAAAGATTTTAAAGATATTGATTTTAAAAATGAGTATATGGAAAGAGCTTTTGAAGATGCTGTTATGATAACTTTTGATAGAGATGATGTAGAAACTATTAAAGCTAACTCGTATAAGTTTTTTAAGGGAACTTTAGACAATAAAATAATTGAATATAAAATAGAGGAACAACGGGATATAGAACATAAAAATGAAATGGAAAAGTATTGGTAATATAAAGAAAAGTTGATGACAGTAATATTTAAATAACATTATACACCTCCCTTATATCAATTAATCCTCAATAAGATACTCTAGAATTTATCTAGAGTATCCTATCAAGACTAATTGTATTGCTTATTTCATTTCTACTGTTGGTTGAGTTGTTTGCATTTCAACTTGTGGTACTTCTTCCTTAGGTTGCTCTAGTGCTTCCTCTTTTGGTTGTTCAGGAACTACTGGTGCTTCTTCCTTAGGTTGCTCTGGAACTACTGGCTTTTCCATCTCAGGCTTAGCTTGTGGTTGCTCTTGTACTTCAGGCTTAGTTTGTTGCTCTTCAGGTTTAACTTCTTCAGTTGGTTGTTGCTCTTCAACATTTTGTTGTTCTTCAACAACTGGTTCATCTTCTTTTACTTCAGGTTCTTCTTCAGTTGTTCTTAAAGATTTAGTTCCTTCAACAAACTCTAGAGTTGCATATACTGACCAAGAACCACCTTTATTAACTGCGTGGAATCCGAAACCTGTTGCTTGGAAGTATTCATCTAACATAGCGGCATTATGTCCTGCAGAGTTTCTCCATGCAGAGAATATTTTATTAGCTAATGCTTTAGCATCTGCAGAGTCTAATTCACCGTTAGGGCTGAATGCAACTAGAGCTATATTCTCACCGTGGCTATTTCCGAATTGAGGGAATTTACTTGGAGCATCTTGTCCTCCTATAGTGTGGTCAAATACACCAGTATCTGCCATGCACTTAGACCAAGCATTTGCCATACCTTCTAATCTACCTAGAACTTGTAGTGGTGCTTGACCATTAGCCGTTCTGTGTGCATTAACTAGAGCATACATTTCATTTGATACCATAGCTTTAAACTGTGCACTGTTAGGGTCTGCCATACCTGTTTCTGCTTTCTTCTCAACTGTTACAGTTACTGTCTTACTTGCAGTTAACCCCCATTGGTCAGTTGCTTTTATAACTAGAGTGTAAGTGCCAGGTCTATTAGTATCAACTTTATCACCAGTTATATCTACTGCTATTGCCTTACCTTCACAGTCAGTTGCACTTGCACCTAACATTGAGTTATTGAATGCTTCACCTTGCTTTATAGTTACGTTGTTACCTTTAACAGTTGGGGGTGTCTTTATTGTATCTGTTATAGAATTTAAACATTCTTGATATACAGATGAATCAATTCCTCCAACTCGTATAAGACTACTTGCACCTTTTAATATTGATTTATCAGTTCCTTTTTCAACTAATACAATTGGTTTTCCTAAACTAGATGAAGTTAGAGCATCTACTAGATTCCATCCCTTTGTTAATATAAATTCATTTGCATTAGGATAGAAGTATTTATTCACTTTTTTATTTGTTTCAAATCTATCTTTACCATGCAATCTCGTTGCATTAGTCTTATTTGCTAAGTCATTACTCATTACACCAGAACCACCAATTACATAGTTCTTAGTTTTACTTGTATTAAAAGGTATTTCTTTACCATTAGTTAATATTATTGGTTGACCTTTTTTATTTGCTACAGACCCTATACTCATAGCATCTGCTTCACCTTTATATCCATTAGCTAAATAGATTTCAGATACTGGCTTTATTTCAGATATTTCTTTTGCAACTGCATAAGATGTTTTTAATCTATCACTTCCCTTTAATCTTTTAATGCTTATTCCCTTGTTTTTGATTTGACTTTCGACTTTCGAGCTTATCGCATTTTCCCCTCCAACTATGTATACCTTCTTTACACTAGACAATCTACTTAATGTCTCATTCGGAATATTATCCTTCTGCGTTAGCAATATAGGTGCATTTAACACTCCTGATAATCCACTAGCACTTAATCCGTCTGCTAGACTATTGTCTCCATTAACTAATATTGCAGTTGAAAATGTTTGTCTGTCAGATATTTTTCCAGCTGTTTCATAACGATTAGAACCTTTTATTTCTTCTTCTAGAATAGCCAATTTGGTATTTGCATTTATACTCATAGGTGTAGATAAAATTATACCTAATGCTATTATATTTATTAGTTTCTTTTTCATATGATATAATATTCCCCCTCCTTTTATATTTCATGGAACATTATACCATATTAAATGACTTGTCTACTGTGTTTAATTTCAATATATATATATATATAATTTGATACGAAATAGTTAGAAACAAAGTGTTATCAAAGAACTAACAAATTAATTCTAGTACCCTATAATAAAAAACTTCTATCAAATGTCTAAAAGTTCATCATCTTCTAAAGAAAGTTCGAAAGTTTCAGCTCGTTCTCTTTCAATAATATTATTAGAGAAAGTTTTAAGGCAATCAGTGTCAAGTTTTATATTATAGATATTTTCTAAATGATTCTTAACTGTTTTAGGAGATATATTTAATTTCCTAGCAATTTGGTAATTACGTAATCCTTGTTTTTTCCAGTAATTACATAGAATAAACCTTTCTAACTTTTCAATTTCTTGAGATGTTTTGCCTAAAAAATTATCTCGCCTCTTATCCCTTCGATATTTAGCATTCTTCTTTTTATATTCTAAAGACTTTGATTCAACCCATTTATAGTATGGTTCAAAATAATTTCGATTAGATATTTTTATGAGTTCTGGTACGCCAGTAAAATCTAAAACAGACTGTTTAAATTGGGGGCTATTCTCTTTGTATACAACATACAGATCGCTCAAGTCATAAATAATATTATTTAAACAATCGCATACAATATCAATTCTTTCTCTAGATATATTGTATTGATTGTTTGAGTTATATTCTTTAGTTAGAAGAGATTCTAGCTCTTTTATATTATTTATTAACTCCAATATTTTATTTAAATCTAAATTTAGCAATTTAATTTGAGAATTAATACATTTCAAATTTGTCTCCATGTCTGAAAGTTTAATGTATTTCATATATGTATCCCTCCTTTATTTAAAATAGTATAACACTAGTAAAATGGAAAAAAATAGAATATTAGAGATAAAATGGAACGATAAGAAAATAAATGGAAATACAAGAAATAAAATAGAACAATGACAAGAAATAAAATAGAATAACAAGAAAATAAATGGAATAATATTAAAAATATCTTGCTAAAAAAAATATATATAAAGTTTTTTTAGTTTTAAGTATATTTTTTATATAAATGACTAAAAGCATTGTAGATCAATATAGGTGCCTATTTTTACAAAAAAAACATTAAAAAATAATCAATAATTAATGTATTGAACCTACGTCAATTTATTATAGTGCTGTATAACAATATGATAATAATAAAAAAGAAGAAGAAAAATGCGCAGGTGAAATAGTAATGGTAATAAACTAATTAATAGAAAGTTAACATCTAAAGTATCGTCTTATTTATGTTTGAGAAGAGTATTATCTACTTAATAGAGAGAGGTTAATATTTAGGGTGGGTCATGTTTAAATCACCACTTATAGACATATAAACTGGGAGAATTTGAAGTTAACTCGTAGAAATTAACATACATAAAGTTGTTGTACCGAAATATAATGAAGTGGAGCTATAGAGGGTTCTCTAGTATGTATACATAGATCAAATATACTAGTATATTTGAGACTTTAAGTAATAAGTACTTGATGAAGGGAGGTTAATGGTTATAACTGAGTTTGAAATGTTAGAAGCGATAAGAAATAACATCATTAATGCTTTAGATATCTTAAGGGACAGTACATATATGGTTGAGGATTTTAAGATATGGTTGAATGGAATATATAAAGAAATGCAAAACCAATGTTTAAACTCAAATAATGTCTATGAACTGGTAGAGGATATCTTAAGGGATTTAAAATCAACTCATCATAAATATCTAAAGAAAGTTATTGAGTCATATTTAGAAGAACTATTAGAAATGGAAGTCTGCATGTTCGAAACTGATGCTAACCGAATTAGGGAAGCACTGAATAATTTATATGATATGGAAGAAATTGATAACAAGTTGAAATCTAAATTGCAACTATAAAAGTTTTAACTAAAGGAGAATTTGGTAAGTGTGAATGAAAGTAAATACATCAAACAAACGTTGAATATGTATAATGCATTGCTAGATTTAAAAGAGCAAATTGATTCTAGCAACTTAAAAGAACATGGAGTTAAGAAGTTTATGAATGGTCGCGTGAAAAGCATGGAACATAATTGGGGTAAACATGTTGAAGCCAAATGTATTTTAGGAAGCGCCATTGACCTTAAATTTAAAAATGTACTAAAAGAGTTAAAAAGTAAGTTAAATTCTAATGATATATCTAAAGTAACTTTTGAATTAGAGAAAAAAGATATTATAATGCTTGCTAATTCAATGGGTCGAGTTGAACTTAATGCAGAAAAAATTGAAAATATTCTAGCTACTGACATCTCTAGAACGGTGCAAAAACTCGACTGTTTAAGGATTGAGATTGAAACAGATGTAAAAAGTGTTAAGAAAGATATAGAAAGGATTATTGAAGATTATCCAGAAACTCATATCGTAAAGAAATTAGCAGATAACTTTAAATATGAATGCGAGAGGATACAGATAAAATTTAATAGAATGCTGGATGGCATAGATATATTTCTGGAGATTAAAAATAATAACCTCTAGAGAATCAGTTACATCTATAAATATGCAAAATAAAAAACAAAGTAAAGTGCCATAAATTTACTAACTAACTTTAAAATAATAAGGCGAAATCACATAATTACTTTAAAAGTGTAGATTTTAGAATGTTTACTATAATTAAGTTTATAGATTAAGTAATAATTAGTGTAATTGATTAAAGCCTATAAGCATTGCAAATACTGTAAAGTAGCTTGTTTGACTTTTAACTAGTCCGAAAATACATATTTAGGAACTAGTTAAAAAATATTAAAAGTTAGATAGATACATTGAGGTGTTAAATCTACTTAAACTCATAAATAGGTGATATAACAATATGAGAATAAAAAAAGAAGAAGGTGCAGGTGAAATAGTAATGGTAATAAAATAATTAATAGAAATTTGACATTCAAACAGCATAATTCTCATACTCCGCTAGACATGAATCGAAATTGTTAGAACATATTAGAGATATACCTTAAAAATTATATTACTAATGAGTTATCAGAAAGTTATATTGATATATGTGAAATGCTACAAAGTAAATCTAATAGGCTATTAGATGTAATTATTTAACTAGAAGTTAAAAGTAATAATCTCTAGTTAATCAATTACATCTATAAAGCATTGATACTATCCCCTTAGATATCGAATGAGGGGATTTTTATTATGAAAATCTAATTCATAAATTAATGAAAACAAAGGAGATATCACCAATGGAAAGGTATATGACAATAGGGGTCAATGAAAGTATATGCCCAATATTACAAATTTATATGTGGAACATGATAGAACGAATAGACATACATAAAGACTACTTACAGATATTTAGATTAACTTCTAATAATAATAAGGTTATTATAGAGCATGAGCAAGAACAACCTAAATATAAAAATTCTATTATAGTAAATGAAGTTACTTTAGAAAGAGATTTAAAGATTTATATTATTATAGAAAATGATTATGCAACAATGATGTTATCAGAAGAATACTAATATGTTACACAAAGAACTTAGCTATAGTATTGCTTTAGCCACTACAACAAATTACAATTGTAGTTGAGGTGATTAAATGAATACTATTGAATTTGAATCATTAGATATAAACGCTAAAGTAAAATACTTAAATGCTAAATTAAAAGAAGGTAATACTGTTATACGAATACGTGAAGATATTGGAATTTCAGAAAAGTATTTACAGAAGGAAATCAAAAAAGGTGGATTTAAATATAACCAAAAGCTAAGACAATACCTACCAACTACAGGAACCACTACAACATCCACTACTAACAACAATTTAGATGTAGTTCCTAACAACACACTTGTAGTGGATGAAAATAAGATGGGTGTACTAAATTACTTGGAAGATAATTTTAATATCCTAACTGAATTTTTAGAAAAGTATAAATCAACTACAGAAACCACTACAACATCCACTACACAAAGCATAGTTATAAATTTAGTTGATGATAAACATTTATCTCCTAAACCTAAGTCAATTAGGATAAATGAATTCGTTTATAGAGATTGGCAAAAGTTTTGTGAAGATAATAAATATTATTCAAAGCAAGAATTAATTTCAATGGCTCTAAAAGAATATATGGAGAATCACTCTAAGTAAAGTTTAGACTTAAGTTACAAGCTATAATATAATCTAAATATATAATTTATATTTAGGGGGTAATTATGGCATATCAAAGTGAAACACAATTAGAAGAAAATCTAATTAATCAACTTGTAAACCAAGGTTTTAATAGAGTTAAAATATCTGATGAAGAACAACTTAAAAATAACTTTAGAAATGAGTTATTTGAACATAACAAAACTAAATTAAATAATGAACCATTTACGGATAAAGAATTTGAAAGAATACTTAGACACATAGAAGGAAAAAGTGTATTTCAAAGTGCAATGGTACTAAGAGATAAGTTTATATTAGAAAGAGAAGATGGTAGTGAGGTCTATATAGAATTCTTTGATACTCAAAATTGGTGTAAAAATAGATTTCAGGTAACTAGTCAAACAACAGTAGTTGGAAAGTATACAAATCGTTATGATGTTACATTGCTTATAAATGGATTGCCATTAGTTCAGATAGAATTAAAACGCAGAGGACTGGACTTAAAAGAAGCCTTTAATCAAATAAACAGATATAAAAAACACTCATACCAAGGACTGTATAGATATATTCAAATATTTGTAGTAAGTAACGGAGTAGATACAAAGTACTTTGCAAATAGTGATAAAGAAATATTATTTAGTCATACGTTTTTCTGGAGTGATGAATCAAATAATAGAGTAAGCAATTTAAAAGAGTTTACTCAAACATTCTTAGATAAATGTTTTATATCAAAAGTTATAGCAAGATATATGATAACTAATGAAACTGATAAATTACTAATGGTTATGAGACCATATCAAATATATGCAGTAGAAGAACTTGTTAAAAGAGCCTTTGAAACTAATAACAATGGATATATATGGCATACAACAGGTTCAGGAAAGACTCTAACATCTTTCAAAGCTAGTCAAATCTTAGCAAGAGAGCCCAACATAAGAAAAGTATTTTTCTTAGTTGATAGAAAAGATTTAGATTCTCAAACTTTAGCAGAGTTTAATAAGTTTGAGCCTGATAGTGTTGATACAACAGATAGAACAGATACTTTAGTTAAACAAATAAAAGATATAAATAAACCATTAATAGTTACAACAATACAAAAGATGGCTAACGCTATAAAGAATGATAAGTACTCTAAGATAATGAATCAATACAGAGATGAAAAAGTAATTTTCATAATAGATGAGTGCCACAGGTCTCAATTTGGAGATATGCATAAAGCTATAAATAAACATTTTGTAAATGCACAATACTTTGGATTTACAGGTACTCCAAGACTTAAAGAAAATAAAAGTCAGGATGGTAGAGCAACAGCAGATTTATTTGAAAAATGTTTACACCACTATCTAATAAAAGATGCTATAAATGATGGAAATGTATTAGGATTCTCAGTTGAATATATTAAAACATTTGATGGTGGATTTGATGAAGATGATGATGAAAAAGTAAAAGCAATAGACAAAGAAGAAGTATTTATGTGTGATGAAAGAATAGACTTAGTTGCAAATCATATTTTAGATATTCATAATTCTAAGACTAGAAATAAGCAATATACTGCAATATTTACAGTTCAAAGCATACCTATGCTTGTAAAATATTATGATACATTTAAGACTATTAACCATGATTTAAAAATAGCTGGAATATTTAGTTTTGGAGCTAATGAAGAAAGTGAAGGAAGAGATGAACACTCTAGAGATTCTCTTGAAAGAATAATTACAGACTACAATAAAATGTTTAACTGTAATTATTCAACAGATACATTCCAAAGTTATTTCTCAGATGTATCTAAAAAAGTAAAAGATGCGAAAATAGATATATTACTAGTAGTAAATATGTTCCTAACTGGATTTGATAGTAAAACATTAAATACATTATACGTTGATAAAAACTTAAAATTCCATGATTTAGTTCAAGCATATTCAAGAACTAATAGAGTTGAGAAATCAACAAAACCTTATGGAAATATAGTTTGTTATAGAAATCTAAAGAAAAGAACGGATGAAGCTTTACGCTTATTCTCACAAACTGATAATACTGATATTGTGTTGATGGAAAGTTATGAGCATTACTTGAATTTATGGCATACAGAACTTAAGAAATTAAAAGATTTAACACCAGAGCCAAGTGATGTAGATATTCTTCAAAGTGAAGAAGATAAAAAGAAGTTTATTCTAGCATTTAGAGACCTAACAAAACTTCTAACAAAGTTAAATACTTTTACAGAATTTGAATTTAAAGAAGAAAATCTAGGAATAAATGAACAAAGCTACCAGGACTATAAAAGCAAGTACTTTACAATATATGAAAGTGTAAAAAGACAAGAAGACCAAAAGACTTCAATACTAGCAGATATAGACTTTGGAATAGAGCTTATGAGTAGCGATAAAATAAATGTTAGTTACATCATGAATTTAATAAGAGATATAGACCTATCAAACCAAGAGAAAAAGGTTCGTGATATTAAAAATATAATAACAGAACTTGATAGAGCTGATAATGAAGACCTTAGACTTAAGGTAGATTTGCTTAAAGAATTTTTAAATCAAGTTGTTCCTAAACTCAATGAAAATGATGATATAGATTCAGCTTATGAAGAATTTGAAGAAGTAAAAAGAGAAGAAGAAGTAGATAACTTTGCCAATGAGATAGGTTTAAATAGATATAAAATAAAAAATTATATTTCAGAATATGAATACTCTGGGATAATAAATAGACAAGAAATAAGTGATGAAATAAAAACTGAATTAAAACCTAAGTTTACACTTAGAAGAAAAATAATAGACCAAGTTAAAAACTTTATTTATGACCATGTAAGAAAGTTTGCATAACAATAACTTTAGAAATAATTAAAGGCTAACCAATTAAAGGAGACAATACCATGCAAGTAAGTGCAAAACAACAAGAACAACAAAGAGAACTTCATACTAGATTATGGGCTATAGCAAATGACCTAAGAGGAAATATGGAAGCCAATGAATTTAAAAACTATATACTTGGACTTATATTTTATAGATACCTTAGTGAAAAAGTTGAGAAGAAAGCTAATGATTTATTATCAGAAGACGATATAAGCTATTCTAAGGCTTGGGAAGATGATGAATATAGAGAAGGGTTACAAGAGGAGTTCCTAGAGCAATTAGGATACTTTATAGAGCCTCAGTACCTATTCTCTACATTACTTCAAGCAATAGAAGATGGTAAGTTTGATATAGAAATGCTTCAAGGGGCAATAAATGATATAACTGAATCTACATTAGGAGCAGATAGTCAAGATGACTTTGATCATTTATTTGATGATATGGACTTAGGTTCTACAAAGCTAGGAAGAGATGTAAAGAGCCGTTCAAAACTAATAGCTAAAGTAATGGCAAACATAGCAGAAATAGACTTTGCACATGAAGATTCTGAAATAGATGTACTTGGAGATGCTTATGAATATTTAATATCTCAATTCGCTGCAAATGCAGGAAAAAAAGCAGGAGAGTTCTATACTCCACAACAAGTATCAAAAATATTAGCTAAGATAGTAACAGTTGAAAAAACTGACTTAAGAGATGTTTATGACCCAACTTGTGGTTCAGGTTCACTATTACTTCGTGTAGCTAAAGAAGCAAATGTTAGAAAGTTCTACGGACAAGAACTTACATCAACAACATACAACCTAGCTCGTATGAATATGTTACTTCACGATATAGACTATACAAACTTTGATATAAGAAATGATGATACATTAGAAAACCCACAACATGACGGTATGAAATTTGAAGCAATAGTTGCAAACCCTCCATACTCAGCTAAATGGAGTGCAGACCCTAAATTCTTAGATGATGAAAGATTTAGTGCTTATGGAAAGTTAGCTCCAAAATCAAAAGCAGACTTTGCATTTGTTCAACATATGATTCACCATTTAGACGATAAAGGAACAATGGCAGTCGTATTACCTCATGGTGTCCTTTTTAGAGGTTCAAGTGAAGGTTTAATACGAAAATACCTAATAGAGGATAGAAACGTCTTAGACGCCGTTATAGGGCTTCCTAGCAATATATTCTATGGCACAAGTATCCCTACAGTTATTTTAGTATTTAAAAAGTGTAGAGAAAATGGAAATAATATATTATTTATAGATGCATCAAATGAATTTGAAAAAGGCAAGAATCAAAATAACTTAACTGATGCTAATGTTGAAAAGATAGTTGATACTTATGTTAAACGAGAAACTATTGACAAGTACAGTTATGTAGCAAGTATGGACGAGATAAAAGAGAATGATTATAACTTAAACATACCAAGATACGTTGATACTTTTGAAGAAGAAGAGCCAATAGACTTACAAGCTGTTAGTGAAAGAATATCAAACATTGATAAAGAGATTGCTAGTATTGATGAACAGTTAGCAGTTTATTTAAAAGAGCTTGGATTATAAGGGGAGGTGGATATAATGAGTAAGACACCGAAACTTAGATTTAAGGAATTTAGTGGAGATTGGGAAAGCAAAAGGTTAGGAGAACTTGGAGAGTTTAGAAAAACATATTCATTTTCAAGAAATGTAGAGGGAGAAGGAAATTATAAACACATACATTATGGAGATATCCATATGAACTACAAAGGTATTATAAGTAAAGATAAATTAATACCAAGTATAGATATACCAAATAATGATCATTATGAATTCATAAAAGAAAGGGATATTATATTTGCAGATGCATCTGAAGATAGAAAAGATTTAGGTAAAATTGCAGTTGTAAGAAATATAGAAGGCAAGATACTTTCTGGACTGCATACTTTTTGCTTTAGACCAAAGGAATCTTTAAATGGTGAGTTTTTCTTAAATCATAGTTTAAATAAAGAGTATTTAAAGTTTATATATACTAGAGGAAATGGTGCTAAGGTATTAGGTATATCTAAATCAAATTTATCAGAATATAAATTTTTAGCTCCCTCGATAGAAGAACAAGATAAAATAGCATCATTCTTTTCTTTAATTGATGATAAGATTTCTCTTCAAGATGAGAAGGTTGAGGCTCTTAAAGATTATAAGAAGGGTATGATGCAAAAGATTTTTAGCAGGGAGTTAAGGTTTAAGGATGATGATGGTAGAGATTATCCTGAGTGGGAAGAGAAAAAAATAAAAGAGATGGAGTTGTATATATCTGATGGAAATTATGGAGAAGCATATCCGACAAGTAGTGATATGGTTGAAGAAGGGGTTCCATTTTTAAGAGGTAACAATATAAATAATGGATATTTAAATTTTAATGATATGAAGTATATAACTCCTGAAAAGCATTCTGAATTATTATCAGGTCATATAAAATCAGAAGATATTATAATTACTGTACGAGGAGACATTGGAAAAGTTGGATTTGCGACATGCGAATATGAAGGAGCAAATATGAATGCACAATTAGCATTAATTAGAGTCAAGTGTAAAAAGATTGATGCTAGATATCTTCATCAATATATGAATACAGCTGAATTTTATAAAGAAGTATTAAAGAGACAAACTGGTACTGCATTAAAACAGTTACCTATAGGAAAATTGAAAGATATTTCTTTAAAATTACCTAATATCGAAGAGCAAAGGAAAATATCTTTAATACTATGTGGATTAGACTCTAAATTAGAAAAAGAACAAGAAAAGTTAGATTCTTTAAATAAATATAAAAAAGGATTATTGCAACAGATGTTTGTATAATAAAATAAGTTCATGATAAAATGAAAACTAAAGGCAGAGAAATCTGCCTTTTTCTTTTTTAATATGTCAATCTGATATTAAATATAATATTTTGATAATGGTTTAAATAATTTTGTTATTTTTTAAAAAATAGGACAGAAAAGTATATAAGAAATACCTTTACTAGTCTTTACTCTTATTTAAGAAAGTATTTATAGTATTTATAGTATTTATAGTATTTAGGCATACCTCAAACCATTTGAAATACTTATATTAATTGAGTTAAATGCGACACATGGGAACTTTAAATACGACACATGGGAACTTTAAATACGACACATGGGAACTTTAAATGCGACACATGGGAACTTTAAATACGACACATGGGAACTTTAAATGCG
>NZ_JADMRK010000022.1:0-10384 GCF_015560225.1 Romboutsia sp. BSD2780061687b_171204_C1
TACCTGGTTGATAGGTCGAAGGTGTAAGTGCAGTAATGTATTTAGCGTATCGATACTAATAGGTCGAGGACTTGACCAAAATAAACCTAAAGGTTTATATCGCCAACCAAATCATTATTAAAATTTTAATAAGGAAGATTTCGGTTGCTAAGAATAAAATGATTAACTCTAGATGATATACAGTTTTCAGAGTATTAACTCTAAAAGATAAAGATTATGTGGTTATTATAGCAAAGAGGATACACCTGTTCCCATACCGAACACAGAAGTTAAGCTCTTTAGCGCTGATGGTACTTGGAGGGCGACCTCCTGGGAGAGTAAGACGTAGCCACGTAATCTTTTTTTGCGTTCAAAAATATAAAAATTTTAAGTATTTAATATTGGAATAAATTTATAAAAAAAATGCAAATTAAAAAAATATGTTGTGAAAAAAAGTTTAATAAACTACAATTACCTTAAGAGTAAAAATTTTAGCAATTTTGGAAACGATTCCGATAACGTTTCCAAAATTGCTAAATAAAATATTTAGTCAATAAAAAGGGGGATTGTAGGTGAATTTATCAGAAGGCCTAAAATTAAAAACTAATAAAGACATATCTGATTGTTCAAATGAGGAAATTTATTTTGCATTACTAGAATTAGTTCAAGAGCTTAGCGAGAAAAAAGTAATCAAAAATCAAGGCAAAAAGAAATTATATTATATATCAGCAGAATTCTTGATAGGAAAATTATTATCTAGTAATTTGATAAATTTAGGTATATATGATCAAGTAAAAGAAATCTTATTAAAGCATGGAAAAAATATATCTGAGATAGAAGAGATAGAGCCTGAGCCATCTTTAGGAAATGGTGGTCTTGGTAGATTATCAGCATGTTTTCTAGATTCTATAGCAACTTTGGGGATTCCAGGAGATGGTATTGGTTTAAATTATCATTTTGGTTTATTTAAACAAGTATTCAATAATAACTTACAAACAGAAGAAAAAAATGAATGGATTGATAAGGTCGGGTGGTTGAATAAAACCAGTACGACTTATGATATTAATTTTGGGGAATTTACTTTAAAATCTATACTTTATGATATTAATGTTACAGGATATAATAATCAAACTAATAAACTTCATTTATTTGATATAGAAACGATTGATGAAAGCATAGTAAAAGGTGGTATAGATTTTGATAAAGATAATATCGAAAAGAATCTTACTTTATTCTTATATCCTGATGATAGTGATGAAGAAGGTCGTCTTCTTCGAATTTATCAACAATACTTCATGGTAAGTAATGGTGCTAGATATATATTAGATGAGTGTATGGCAAAAGGAAGCAACTTACATGACTTAGATGAATATGCAGTAATACAGATAAACGATACTCATCCGACTTTGATTATACCAGAACTTATACGTTTATTAGTTGAAAGAGGAATAGAATTAGATGAGTCTATAAAAATTGTAACTAAAACATGTGCATATACTAACCACACAATTTTAGCTGAAGCTTTAGAAAAATGGCCTATTAAATATTTAGAAAAGGTTGTTCCACAACTTATACCTATAATAAATGAGTTAGATGATAGAGTTAGAGAAATTTATGAAGATGAGTCTGTGTACATTATAGATAAAAATGATAATGTAAATATGGCTCATATAGATATACACTATAGTTTTAGCGTAAATGGAGTAGCGTCACTTCATACTAATATATTAAAAAATAATGAATTAAATAATTTTTATAAAATTTATCCTGAAAAGTTTAATAATAAAACGAATGGAATAACATTTAGAAGATGGCTTATTCATTGTAATCCACTATTAACAGAGTTTATAGAAGAATTGATAGGGGATGAATTTAAAGCTGAGGCAGAAAAATTGCAAGACTTGATAAAATATATAAATGATGAAAAAGTACTTCAAAAGTTATTAGATATAAAACATTCTAATAAAGTTGAATTAAAAAATTATCTTAAAAAGACTCAAAATATAGATATAGATGAAAATTCTATTTTTGATATACAAATAAAAAGGTTACATGAATATAAAAGGCAACAAATGAATGCATTATATGTAATTTATAAGTATTTGCAAATTAAACAAGGGAATACACCAAAAACTCCTATTACAGTTATATTTGGAGCAAAAGCTGCCCCAGCATATACTATTGCAAAAGATATAATACATTTAATATTATGTTTACAAGAACTTGTAAATAATAATGAAGAAGTTAGTAAATATTTAAAAGTTGTAATGGTTGAAAATTATAATGTTACTATTGCAGAAAAACTAATACCGGCATGCGATATATCAGAACAGATTTCATTAGCTTCAAAGGAAGCAAGTGGAACTGGTAATATGAAATTTATGCTAAATGGAGCATTAACGCTAGGTACAGAAGATGGAGCTAATGTAGAAATACATGAACTTGTTGGAGATGATAATATATTTATATTTGGGGAGAAGAGTGATAATGTAATTAAACACTATGAAAATGGAGATTATGACCCTCTTGATATTTATATAAAGGATAAAAATATAAAAGAAATAGTAGATTTTATTGTTAGTGAAGAGTTAATGCACATTGGATGTGAAGAAAATCTTATTAGGCTATATAAAGAAATAATAAGGAAAGATTGGTTTATGGCTTTATTAGATTTTAATGAGTATTGCAAAAAGAAAGAGGAAGTCTTTAAAGAATATGAAAATAGAAATAAGTGGGCAAAAAGAATGCTAGTTAATATAAGTAAAGCAGGTTATTTTTCTTCAGATAGAACTATAAATCAGTATAATAAAGATATTTGGAAGTTACAGTAGAAAAGTCAATTATAAAACAGCATATGATCACAATAAAGGACAAAGTATAAAAGAATAATTTCTTGATTTTGAGAATTGTAGATGATAATATTTAAGTAAAGGGTCAGGAAACCGATATCAGTAACGTTTTCGGTAACGTTACCAGTAAGGCTTCAAAGGGATGAAAATTAAAAAAGGGGGATTTACTATGATTAAATTGAAAAAGTTTGTAACAATTGCTTTATCTGCAGTTTTAACAACAGCAGCACTAACAGGATGTTCTTCATCCTCTGATGATAGTACAGCTAAGGAAGATGGTAAGGGGTCAGTATATTACCTAAACTTCAAGCCAGAATCAGAATCACAATGGAAGAAAATTGCTGAGGATTATGAAAAAGAAACTGGTGTAAAAGTAAAAGTAGTTACAGCTGCAAGTGGAACTTATGAACAAACATTAAAGTCAGAAATAGCTAAAAAAGATGCTCCTACATTATTCCAAATAAATGGTCCAGTAGGATATGAATCATGGAAAGAGTATTGTGCTGATTTAAAAGATACAAATCTTTATAGTAAATTATTAAATCAAGATATGGCTATAAAAGATGGGGATGGAGTGTACGGTATACCTTATGTTGAGGAAGGGTATGGTATAATATACAACCAAGAAATAATGGATAAATACTTTGCATTAGATGGTGCAAAAGCTAAATCAATAGATGAAATAAATAATTTTACAAAATTAAAAGAAGTTTCAGAAGATATGCAATCTAAAAAAGATCAATTAGGAATAGATGGAGTATTTGCTTCTACATCACTAACTCCTGGTGAAGATTGGAGATGGCAGACTCATTTAGCGAATCTTCCTGTTTATTATGAATATAAAGATAAGGGAGTATCTAACTTAGACAAAATAGATTTTACTTATTCAGATAACTTTAAAAATATATTTGACTTATACATAAATAACTCAACTTGTGAACCTGCCTTATTAGGTAGCAAGACAGTTTCAGACTCAATGGCTGAATTTGCACTTGGAAAAGCTGCAATGGTTCAAAATGGTAACTGGGGATGGAGTCAAATAGCAGAAGTTGAAGGAAATACTGTTAAAGCAGAAAATGTTAAATTTATGCCGATATATACAGGTATTGAAGGTGAAGAAAAACAAGGGCTTTGTATAGGAACAGAAAATTTCTTCTCTATAAATAGTAAAGCTTCAGAAGCAGATCAAAAAGCATCAATTGAATTTGTTGAATGGTTATTCACTTCTGATACAGGTAAAAATCATGTAACAAATGAATTAGGTTTTATAGCTCCATTTAATACTTTTAAAGATTCAGAAACACCTCAAGATCCATTAGCTAAAGAAGTTTTAAAATATTTAGGAAATAAAGATTTATACAATGTAGACTGGAACTTTACTTCTTTCCCTAGCCAAACATTTAAAGATGATTTTGGTGCAGCATTACTTGAGTATTGTAATGGAAATATGAAGTGGGAAGATGTTAAGAAATTAGTAGTTGAAGAATGGGCAAGTGAAAAAGAAGCATCTAAATAAATTTTGAATTAATTTGATTTGTAAGTGAAAGGGCTTAGCCATAGATAACAGTATAATATCGTTAATATAATTTAGGATAAATCCTATTTATTTGATGAGAGAAATGCTTGTTTATGGTTTAAGCTTTTTCTTTAAACTAATTTGTTATAAGAAGTTTAAAATTATTAATATTAGGGGGAACATTATGCAAAAAGCACTAAAAAAATACTTTCCGATATTCCTAATTCCAACTCTGATTGCATTTTCTATTGCATTTATAATTCCTTTTATAACAGGTTTATATTTATCTTTTTGTGAGTTTATTACAATAAGTGATGCAACATTTGTAGGAATAGAAAACTATAAAAAGGCTTTTTCAGCAGGTCAAGGGTTTGTTGAGGCTTTTGGATTTACTACGATATTTACAATTATATCTATTATAACAGTTAACATACTTGCATTTACCCTTGCTTATTTTTTAACAAAAAAGATAAGAGGGACAAACTTTTTCAGAACTGTATTTTTCATGCCAAACTTAATAGGTGGGATAGTTCTTGGGTATACTTGGCAGTCTATGATAAATTCATTTTTAGCTAATTATGGAACAACTCTTGTTGCTAATCAAAAGTATGGCTTTATAGGATTAATTATACTTATGAATTGGCAAATGATAGGATATATGATGATTATTTATATAGCTGGGCTTCAAAGTGTGCCTAATGAATTAATAGAGTCAGCAAAAATTGATGGAGCAACAAAATGGCAGACGCTAAAAAATGTAACTATACCAATGGTAATGCCATCTATTACAATTTGTACTTTTTTAACTTTATCAAATAGCTTTAAGTTATTTGACCAAAACTTAGCATTAACTAATGGAGCCCCAATGCATAAAACAGAAATGCTAGCTCTTAATATAGTTAATACATTCTATGGAAGAAATAATTATGAGGGTGTTGGTCAAGCTAAGGCAGTTATATTCTTTGTTATAGTAGCGGTAATAGCTCTTTCTCAATTATACTTCACTAGAAAGAAGGAGGTTGAACAGTAATGCAAAACACAATGGCTAGAAAAAAGAATGTAGGAGACAATATAGTATTTATTATACTTTGTGCATTAGTAGTAGTATTTTTAGCACCGATTATATTTATAGTTGTAAATTCATTTAAGGGAAAATTCTTTATAAGTGACAATCCTTTTTCCTTACCTACTGCAGAAACATTTGTAGGTATCACAAATTATATTAATGGTTTACAGAAAACAGGGTTTTTAAGTGCTATTGGATGGTCATTTTTTATTACAATAATGTCAGTAGTAGTAATTTTACTTTTTACTTCTATGACAGCATATTACATTACAAGAGTAAAGAGTAAATTTACAAGTGTGTTGTATTACTTATTTGTATTTTCTATGATAGTACCTTTTCAGATGGTAATGTTCCCGATGGTAAAGTTAGCTGATACTTTACATCTAGCAAATCCGTTAGGTATGGTAGCGTTATATTTAGGATTTGGATCAGGATTATCGATATTTATGTTTAGTGGTTTTATAAAATCAATTCCACTAGAAATAGAAGAAGCTGCTATGATAGATGGATGTAATCCTTTACAAACATATTTTTACATAGTTCTTCCTATTTTAAAACCAACTGCAATCACTGTTGCCATACTAAATGCTATGTGGATATGGAATGACTACTTACTACCTTATTTAGTTATAGGTTTATCTACAAAATACAAAACTATACCAGTAGTAATTCAAATGTTAGTAGGTTCTAATGGAAATAGAGATATGGGTGCGATGATGGCTATGTTAGTATTAGCAATCATTCCTATTATAATTTTCTATTTAATATGTCAAAAGCACATAATAGAAGGAGTAGTTGCTGGTGCTGTTAAAGGATAATATAAGGGGTAGAGGAGAGAGATTATGAGAAGAAGTGGGATGTTGTTACCTATTTCAAGTTTACCCTCAAAATATGGAATAGGTAGTTTTTCAAAAGAAGCTTATGATTTTGTAGATATATTAGAAAAAACAGGTCAGAGTCTATGGCAAATACTGCCTCTAGGACCTACAGGATATGGTGATTCTCCTTACCAATCATTCTCAACTTTCGCAGGAAACCCATACTTTATAGATTTAGATGAATTGGTTAAAGAAGGACTTTTATCTGAAGAAGAATGTAATAGTTATGACTGGGGAAGTAACAATGAATATATAGATTATGAAAAAATATATTTATCAAGATTTAAAATTTTAAAAAAGGCTTATGAAAGAAGTAACATAAGTAAAAATAAAATATTTAAAGCATACTGTGAAAAGAATAAGTGGTGGTTACACGATTATGCGTTATACATGTCGATAAAAGATTATTTTGGTTCAAAGTCGTGGATAGAGTGGGATGATGATATTAGATCAAGAAAAGAAGAAGCTATATTGAAATATGAAGAAAAGTTAAAAGATAATATTGTGTTTTATAAGTATCAACAATACTTATTCACTAAACAATGGAGCAAGCTTAAAGCTTATGCAAATAAAAGAGGAATATCCATAATAGGAGATATCCCTATATATGTAGCTTTAGATAGTTCTGATACATGGGCTAACCCAGAGTTGTTTCAATTAGATAAGGATTGTATTCCTACAGCTGTAGCAGGTTGTCCTCCAGATAGTTTCTCGAAAACAGGGCAATTATGGGGAAATCCACTGTATTATTGGGAATATCATAAATATACAGATTATGAGTGGTGGATTAAAAGAATAGAGTATTCTTTTAAATTATATGATGTTGTAAGGATAGATCATTTTAGAGGTTTTGATGAGTATTATGCTATACCATATGGAGAAAAAACTGCTATAAATGGATCTTGGGAAAAAGGTCCAGGTTTAGATTTATTTAAATATATTAAAGGAAAATTAGGAGATGTAGAAATAATAGCAGAAGACCTAGGTTTTTTAACAGAAAGTGTAAAACAACTTTTGAAAGATACAGGATACCCTGGTATGAAAATTCTACAGTTTGCTTTTGATTCAAGGGAAGAAAGTGATTATTTACCTCATAATTATGAAAAAAATTGTATAGTATATACAGGGACTCATGATAATAGTACAATTAGAGGTTGGTATAAAGAAATTAGTCCACAAGATAAAAGAATGTGTGTTAATTACATGAATAATAAATATACTAGGGAAAGTATAATACATTGGGATTTTATATGTTTAGCTATGAGAAGTGTGGCTAATACTTGTATAATACCTGTACAAGATTATTTAGGATTAGGTAATGAAGCTAGAATAAATGTACCATCTACATTAGGTAATAACTGGAAATGGAGAATGAAATCAAATTGTTTCTCTAAGAACTTAATAAAAAAAATAAGGATGTTAACAAAGGTATATGGAAGAAAATGATTTTGAAATATATTATTTGATGTGCTAATATATTAAAAAATTAAATTGAAAGGAAGCCGTTGATATGAAGGCAATCACAATTAAAGATATAGCAAAAAAATGTGGCGTAGGGGTAAGTACGGTATCAAGGGCCATCAATAATCATCCAGATATAAATGAAGAAACTAGACGAATGATTATGGAAGTAATAAAAGAAAGTAACTTTATTCCAAATAATAGTGCTAGAAATCTAAAACTTTCAGATACGAAAACTATAGGAGTATTAATAAAAGGTATAGATAACCCATTTTTTCAAAATATGATAAAAGTATTTGAAGAAGAAATACAAAATAGAAAATATACATTTATATTACATAGGGTAGATTCTAGTCAAGATGAGGTCGAGGTAGCTTTAGAGCTTATAAAAGAAAAAAGGTTAAAAGGAATAGTATTTTTAGGTGGATCCTTTTCACACCAAGAGGATAAGTTACAAGAAATAAAAATACCATTTGTACTAAGTACAATAGCTATAACAGATAATGTAGATAAAAATTTATATTCATCGGTATCAGTTGATGATGTATATGAAAGTAAAAAGATAGTAGATTTTTTATGCGATAATGGACATGAAAAAATTGCAATTTTAGCATCATATAGTACAGATATGAGTATAAGCAATTTGCGTTTAGAAGGATATAGAAGGTCTTTAAGAAGTAGGAACATCCCAATAAATGAAAAGTTAATTAGATATACTTGGGATAGCCCTAATTCATATAGTATGGAGAATGGATATAACCTAACTAAAGAACTTATAAACTCTAAAGAAGAATTTACTGCGATTTATGCAATTTCTGATAGCATGGCCATTGGAGCATGTAAAGCTATACTAGAGTCTGGAAAAAGGATACCAGAAGATTACTCTGTTGTAGGATTTGATGGATTAGATATTACATACTATTATAATCCATCTATAACAACAATACGTCAACCTATTGAAGAAATGGCAAAGGAAACCACTAAGATATTATTTGACTTAATTAATAAGAAAAGTAAAAATCAACACAAAATCTTTGAAGGAAAACTGC
The DNA here is from genome assembly GCF_015560225.1 of Romboutsia sp. BSD2780061687b_171204_C1. Classification (NCBI taxonomy): domain Bacteria; kingdom Bacillati; phylum Bacillota; class Clostridia; order Peptostreptococcales; family Peptostreptococcaceae; genus Romboutsia; species Romboutsia sp. BSD2780061687b_171204_C1. The sequence goes on from NZ_JADMRK010000022.1 coordinate 8,799, forward strand.
TTGTAAGACAATCAACTTCTAAATTAGATAAATAAATTTGGAAAATAAGAATAATTTTAAGTAATGATTACAACTAATAGAAAGGATTTTTTATGGATAATTTATTTAGATATGGTGGAAAGTTTTGGGAAACGTTAGATGAGATAACAGATATAGTAGTGTTAAATTTTTTATTCATAGTTTTTAGTATACCAGTTATAACAATAGGAGCATCCTTAACAGCGACATATTCTGTAGCTTTAAAAAAGGTTAAAGATGAAGATGTACATGTTACTAAAGAGTTTATAAAACGATTTAAAGAGAATTTTAAAATTAGCACTGTAGTATGGATATTAATGATAGTAGTTGGAAGTGTATTATTACTAGATTTTCACATATCTAATTTAATATCTGATAAAACTTTGGGGGTAATGTTAAAGCTTATATCTACGATAGTAGGGATAATATTTTTATTTAACTTTACATATGTATTTCCTATTATATCTAAATTTAATAACACTATAAAAAATACTATAGTAAATTCTATTCTTATATCAATACAAAACCTACCTTATACAATAATAATGTTGACTATGAATTTATTATGTATAATATTGATGTTTTCATTAGTTGATTATTTTGGATATATATTATTTTTTTATATGGTAATTGGATTTGGGATTACTTCATATATTAACTCTATATTTTTAAATAAAATATTTTACAAATATATAAATTAAAAAAGTATAAATATATTTATTTAATAATAAGTAATATAATAGCATAGATTAATCTATGCTTTTTTTATGTAATTGGATAAGGCGTTATGACATGGCGCTTTGCCGATACATTGCTTAATTAAAGTAAATTTTTTATTGTTTATTATGACTTAGATAAAATTTAAAAAAGTTAATAAATTAGTTGATAATGTGGATAAAAAATGGATTGAAAGAGTTTTACTTAATATAACACTACTTAGTAATGTTAATAAAATCCTACACAAATAAATTTTTAAAATATATTACAAAAAAATTAAAAAAATATATTGACTAATAATTAGAAAGGTGATAAAGTATTACTTGTCCAAGAGATACGGACGAAAAATAAAACGAAAGAAAATCTTGACTAAAGGTTAATAACCTGGTAAGATAAGTAAGTCGAGAAAATGAACTTTGAAAATTAAACAGTAGGTTAATTTATATAACTAATGATTCTTAAAAGAATCGAATACAACCAAGCCAGATATTCAGATAATGATAGTCTGAGCAGGTAACAACTTTTATTTGAGAGTTTGATCCTGGCTCAGGATGAACGCTGGCGGCGTGCCTAACACATGCAAGTCGAGCGATTCTCTTCGGAGAAGAGCGGCGGACGGGTGAGTAACGCGTGGGTAACCTGCCCTGTACACACGGATAACATACCGAAAGGTATGCTAATACGAGATAATATGTTTTTATCGCATGGTAAAAATATCAAAGCTTTTGCGGTACAGGATGGACCCGCGTCTGATTAGCTAGTTGGTAAGGTAACGGCTTACCAAGGCGACGATCAGTAGCCGACCTGAGAGGGTGATCGGCCACATTGGAACTGAGACACGGTCCAAACTC
>NZ_JADMRK010000023.1:0-9889 GCF_015560225.1 Romboutsia sp. BSD2780061687b_171204_C1
CTATATAACTAATCTTAAAATTTAGATTTAGGGAATAGTTATATATAAAAAAGAGTGAACGTATTGGAATTACTGAACTCCTTTAAGTTCACTCTTTTTTTATTTTTTTGTTTTATATGAAACTTTATTTTTTTAATTTTTCCAAATCCAATATAAATAAATCATTTTATAAATTTAACTTTATTTATATTTGTATCAGTTGTATTTATTTTGTATTTTACTTTATTTTATTATTTATATTTCTCCATAAATTCTACTAGAGCAGTTCCCAATATATCTTGGACTTTATAACTTGAATTTCTTTTGCAAAATTTACTAAATTCTTTTTGTACTTCTTTATTTAATCTATAACATCTTGATACAGTTTCACCTTCTAAAGCTCTTATATCTATTTCATTAAAACCAATCTCTTTAGATTCTATTTTTAATTTATTTACTTCGCCTTCTAAAGCCTTCATTTGCCTTTCTAAGCCTTTTATTTTCTCAAATAATACATTTGTATTAATTGTATTATTTAATCCTCCTCCGTCCTGCTCAATGGATTTTATTATATATTTATTACTTCGCTTATCATATACATATCCAAATTTATCAAATCTATTTCTCAATGTTTTTCTTGATACTTTCATTTCCTCACTTATTTTAGTTAATGACTTTTTTTCAAGCTCTATATTTATAAAATCAATCTGATCCTTTACTCCCAATTTATTAAATTCTTCTTTATTCAACCTATTCACCCCTATTTAATTAGTTGTATTAACTGTATTTATTGTATTAAAAAAGTGCATTTCCTCTAAATGCACTTTACTTTTTATTTTTATATTTTGAGAAACTAACCACATTATTTTTTATTGGAATTGCTTCTTTGACTTCTTCTTTAGACTCTTTCAATCTTCTTTTCTCCAATCTTTCCATAAATGCTTTTTTTGCTTTATCTACCATTTCATCATCTAAGTCTATATATTCAAATGTCTGTTTATCTAAATACTGATATTTTCCATCTTCTTCATTAAGTGTGTATTCTAAGTAATCTTTTAAAAGCTCTTCATTACTAAGTGCCATATCGTAATACTTTAAATAATAGGTAATACTACCACTAATTTTTAACCATAACTTCTTACTATCTAACATATCCTCCTCCTAAAAAGTAACAGGTACATAGTACCCTATAATACAAGCTGAAAAAAAATGAGACCTTTTTTTTTTTATACTCTCATGCTAAAATTAAATTGTCAACGTAACGACTATAAAATAAAAGAATGACTTACGCCAATAAGCCATTCTTTTTCATATAAGTAATATGACGTTTCAAAGTTTTTAAAGGAATATTCAATAGATCCGATATATCCTTATTTTTAAGCCCTTCTTCCTTATGGGCTTTTATTTTTTCCCTTAAAATCTTTAATTCCTCTTGTTTTGTCATCTTACCTTGTTCTTTTAACTTTATTTTATATTTGCTTTTGTTATATTCGTTGTTCCTTCTCTTAACTTCATCTTTAGACATTATAGTTGTCATATACTTTTGTTCTTCTTCTGTTATTTGTAAAAGTTCTATTAATGTTTCATTTTTATATTTATAATCTTTATTCTTGCTTTTATATACCTTTTCTGCGCTCTCTGTTGCCCTTGTAGTCTCTTTTATCGGCAACGGCTTTACAAACATCATATTTAATTCTAAAGTGTCATTTAAAGCCTTTTGTTCATCTTCAAAGAAATAATTTAAATAATATCTATATAAAAATAGTATCATTTCTCTTTCGCCTTCTATATCGTAGCTCCTTAACTCACATAACTTCACTAAATCTGTTATTCTTGCTAAATATAACGATCTTTCATTAAATACATAAACTACTTTTTTAGGTCTTCCTCTTTTCTTTGGAGCTGTTGCTTTACCTTTTTCTTTTTTTGGTATTTCAGGTAAGTATTCTTCTTGAATTTCTCTTAATTTATAAACATATTCATTTGTTTCTAATATCTTAACCATTGTATTACTTTTAGAATTTATACTTCCTGGAACTCTTAGTACCCTTGTCGGGTCTAATGCCATTCTATCTGCTCCAAACTCTTTTAATTCTTTATATATGTATTCTTCTATTGCTTTCCATAGCGGTAGTGCCATGTATGGAACTGGCTCTATTAACCATATTAAGTATAGTCCTCTTCCACTATCAATTATTAAATTTGGTATTGGAATTGTCTTTCCAAAGTAATTTTCATCTAAATTCATAAGTATTTGTGTTTTTGTATATTTAGTTTTGTATGTATCAAGATCCATATGAATACAATTAATTTCTTTTAAATTTTCTATACGTCTATATGTTTTATAAAATGTATTTAATGATATGTATATATTTTCTTGTGTAAAATCTATGTCTAGTAATTGATTTAACTTGTAATGCCACTGTTTAAATACTCCTTCATTTATTTCAGCTTTAGTTATCCAACCTTTGCTTTTTCCATGAATAGCATTTATATATATTTGGCTTTCATCTTTGTATTCTTCTACTTTTCGTAGAACTTGTCCCATTTATTCACCTCCCCCAATTACAAATAACATTTTCATTATACCATATGCTTTCTCTATTTTTCAGCACTTCTCTATTATAGTGCCTATATTCCTTCTTATTTCGATTTTTTAGCCTACATACCTCTATATTCATGTAAGTCTATTATTTTATTTTTTATTCTATGTATATCACCTTTTACCACTGACATTGACCCACTTAGTATCAAAAATACAGCTATAATTGCTATTATTATTTTTTTGTATTTAGATTTATCTTTTTCTATTTTAGAGTTCAAGTCCTGTCTCAATGCTCCTGTTATTTTGTTTAATTCTTCTATCTGATTCTTGTTTTTTATATGACTGTCTTGCAATCTCCATCTTTCTTCTCTCAATTCTTTCATTGTATTTTCTAAGTTCTTCTCTATCTGCTCTATCTTGGTCTCTTTTGTCTCTAGTAATCTTTTTAAGTTCTTCAGTTCTTTTTCGTATTTCAAGTCTATCCCTATCGCCAAATCCTCCGATTCCTTCTGTGAGTTCATTAGCTCCTTCTTTAGTTTCAATATTTCTGTTTCTAGTTCCATTATCTTTAGTTCGCTCATTTTCTAGTTCCTTCATTTCCTCATATAGCTTAATTTGATTTTCTATTATGTCTATCTTTTGATTTTCTTCTTGGATTTTTCTATTGATATCTCCTATTTCTGTTTTTATGCCTTTCTTTTCCATAGCTCTTACAGTAGGCCCTTCATGTCTTGTTGGAAGTCTATCTATTCCTCGGTCTTTATAACTTCTATGGTCTATTCTTTCTTTTCTATTTGCCTTTTCTAATGCTTTATTAGCATATATAGACCATTGCGCTCTCCAATTTTCTAGAGTTTCTTTTTTATTCCAATTGGTAGTTTCTATTTTTCTAGATTTTGCATTTCCATTTTTGCTATAAGTTTTATTACCGTTTTTATCTAATATATATTCCTTTTTTGCTTTGGCTCCCCATTCTCCATTTTCTTCAAATGGTCTCATAGTTAACATGATATGACTATGTGGATTTCCATCTTTTTTGTCATGGATCACTACGTCAGCTACCATTCCTTTACTTGAAAAATTATCTATTACATATTTTCTTAGTAATTCAATTCTTTCTTTTTCATTTAGCTCTATTGGTAAAGCTATATCTATTTCTCTTGCAAGTTGACTATTTTTACTTTTTTCTATTTGCTCTACTTCATTCCATAATTGTTCTCTATCTAATACCCAGTTTGGAGCATTACTTGGTTTGAAAATTTCTTTATAGATTACATCTTTTCTTTTTGTATAGTCATGTATTAATCCATCTCTTTTGTTATATAATTTTTCACCACTTCGATATGCACTTGATGCAATTGAAGATTTGCCTTTTGATCTACTTATTATTTTTGTAGATAGATGATATATTGCCAATATATATTATCTCCTTTCTTTATAATTAATACATTTGTATTAATTTTGTATTTAAAAATATTTTATATTTTTATAAAGCTCTCTGCAAGAGCGCACACACCTTTTATGGTGTATAAGTGCGCCTTTCGGATTATATTTTCAATAACATCTTACACTATATATTTATCATCATAAACTTTGCTTTCATTATAGTATTGAAAATTTATTTTTTCAATACTATAATTTCATTTATAAATGAAATTAGGAGGTTTTTATTTTGAATAAAAATAAAAAATTAAATGATATTGAAGAAAAAATAAAGCAATTAAAAGCTCAAAAACAAGCTATTATTCAAAAAGAAAAAGAAAAAGAACGTAAAGCTAGAACTAAAAGATTAATTGAAATTGGAGCTATATTTGATAGTATAGGAATCACCTCTACAGAATTAGCCAATGAATTTAAAAATCATTTTACAGATAATGAAAAATCTAAATTATGGTTAGAAAATTTTATAGAAAAAAATAAGGCTTAGTTTAAGCCTTATTTTTTCTATAATATTTAACTAGTTAAATATTAATTAATCTATTAAAATTAAATCTTTTCCTTTTAAATCCATTTTGTATAACTTAAATTCATCTTCATATGATACAAACCAAATTTGATCATCAAATATATTTATTTTTTCAGCCTCTATATCACTTATTTTTTCTATTTTATTGCTTTTAATATCGATTCTAAATAAATACATATCACTATAATAAATATATTTATCATATAAATTAAAGTTAAGTAAATCTTCATCTAGATCAGTTACTTTTTCTTTTTCATAGTTAAATAAATGCATTTTGTAAAAAGCTTTTTCATCAACATCCATATAGTAAACAAAATCACCATATATAACTGGACAACTCGTTTTAGAATCTGATAGTTTTTGGGATTTATTAGTTTGCAAATCTAATTCATATAACCCATTTCCTTCATTTAACGAATAATACATTTTGTTGTTATAAATATTTATACCAAATGCATTTTCCGCGATTTTTTTTATCTCTTGAGTATTTAAATTCATTTTGTATGTATTTTCTAAAGAGAAAAACATCTCATTCCTTACTATACTCATATCATCTATCCATCCATAATCTTCTGAACCACTAAATATTGCTTCATTATGTAAAGTATCAAGATTTAGCTTGTATATATTCGCAGCGCTTGTATAATAAATATAATTTTCTTTTTTAGTTATATACTTGACATCTGGTATATCACAAAGTTTTATTTTTTTATCTAAATTTAAACTTCTCATATATAATTTCCCATCATCTGAAGTTAAATTACTATAGTATATATCTTCATCAATACAAACAATATTATCATTAACCAAATTACCATAATTTATCATTTTATTTCCTCCTAAAAATCGTACTTAGATTGTACCAAAAAGCAATAAAAAATCTTTTTACTTTAACAATCCTTAAAATTCACTTTAGGGTTATGTTAAATAAAAGTAAAGCCCTTAGAATCCAAATAAATGGACTTTAAGGGCTTTTTTACTAGATATCTTTAAATGTGTTTTTTAGGAATAGTATATTTTTTTCGTAAGAAAATATCTAAAATCGTTTTAATGTATTCGTTTCCAAATATAATAATAGTAATAAGAAAATAAATATAAAAGTAAAAGCATTGAAGAAAATTAAAAATTTATATATAATGTAATTATACTAAAATATAAACATGAAAAATATAAATGTAAAGGGGTTATAAATATGCGCAAAGAGGTAGTTTTTAACTAAACTAACTGAATAAGGATTATTTTAAAAAGTATATGAAAAAATCTTGAATAACTCAAGGTTTATTTGTGGTAGAATCAATTATTGATAATATTGATATTACCATGTTTATTTGTGTACTCTAAAAATAATCAGTATTATAATGAGCATGTTACACCTCTATTTGCAGAATGGGAAAACTGTGTTCTAAACACAGTATTTTTATGTCTATTTTTGCTACATTTATAGATATGGTATAAGATTTTAATTTGAATAGCTTAATAATAAGCTATATAAATTAAAGTTCTATATTTCATGTTTATATTTAGGTTATATAATTATGAGGCTGTAAGTGAATTATATTCATTTACAGCCTTTTTTTGTTTAAGGAGATTATTTTGATGATTTATATATTTAAATATGAAGGTTATGAAAAACAAACAAATTTTTTAAGAAATACTAGGATGGTGATGATTAATGGTTAATAAACTTTCAGCATATAAAACTTATTTATTATTTTCAGCTATTACAGCAATGTGTTTTTCGTTAGTAGCTACAGTTATGATAGTGTATCACATTGAAACGGTTCATTTAAATCCACTTCAGCTTATACTTGTTGGAACTACTTTAGAAGTAGCATGCTTTATATTTGAAATTCCTACAGGCATAGTTGCAGATGTGTACAGTCGTAAACTATCTATTGTTATTGGTGCAGTTTTAACAGGAGTGGGATTTATTTTAGAAGGTTCTATTTCTAGTTTCGTTTTCATACTTGCAGCACAGATTGTATGGGGATTAGGTTCTACTTTTATCAGTGGATCTGTTGAAGCTTGGATTGCGGAAGAAGAGAAAGATAAAGATTTGGATGAAATTTATATAAAGGGAGCACAAGTAGGACAGATAGGATCGGTTATTGGAATAGTACTAAGCACTGTAATAGCTAATTTCTCTGTAAGACTGCCTATTATAGTTAGTGGAGTTTTATTTATAATTCTTGCATTATTTTTATGGTTATATATGCCAGAAAATAATTTTAAACCATCTGCTCCAGAGGATTTAAATACATTCAAAAAGATGGGATATACCTTTAAATCTGGTCTTAAATTTATAAAAAGTAAATCTATAATTATGATTTTGCTTTCAGTAACTTTATTTTATGGATTATCCAGTGAAGGTTATGATAGACTTTCTAATGCACATTTTTTACAAGATACTATGCTTCCTAAACTTGGAAATCTTAAGCCAGTGACTTGGTTCGGAATTTTTGGAATTGCAGGAATGATATTGAGTGCTATAGTAATGCATTTTATGGAAAAGAAGCTTAAGGATGATGATAAGAATCAAAATGGAAAGCTGTTATTATGTATAAATATATTTTATATATCATTTATGTTCATATTTGCTATTACAAAAAGCTTTAACTTAATGCTAATAGCTTATTTAGCAACAAATACCTTTAGAACTATAAATGAACCTATATTTAGTGCATGGCTTAATGGACATATAGATGACAAGGCCAGAGCTACTGTACTTTCTATAAATGGACAAATAAATTCCTTAGGTCAAATTTTAGGTGGCCCAATTATAGGAATCATAGCTACAAATATTTCAGTAAGTATGGGTATAGCATGTACTTCGTTATTAGTAACACCGGTATTAGTGTTATATATTGTTGCTATGATAATGGATAAAAAGGTGGTTGATAGAGTTGGAGGTATTGATTATGAAGAAAATAATTAATATAGGAATCGTAGCACACGTGGATGCAGGAAAAACAACTATAACAGAAAACTTATTATATTATAGTGGAGCTATAAAATCAGTTGGAAGAGTTGATCTAGGCAATACACAGACGGATTCTATGGAGCTTGAGCGTAGGAGAGGAATTACCATTAAATCGTCAACCATATCTTTTAATTGGAATAATGTTAAGGTGAATATTGTTGATACTCCAGGACATGTGGATTTTATTTCGGAAGTTGAACGTTCATTAAGTGGCTTAGATGGAGCAATACTAGTTATATCAGGAGTAGAGGGGATTCAGTCACAAACAAGAATATTATTTGACACATTAAAGGAGTTAAACATTCCAACAATAATTTTTGTAAATAAGCTAGATAGAATTGGGGCAAATTTCAATAAAGTATTTGAAGAGATAAAGAAGAATATGTCCAATAAAGTAGTTAGATTACAAGAAGTATATGATGCAGGAAGCAAAGCTGTTTATATAAAAAACCTATTTGATACATGCATAATAAATGATGATGCTATTAATGTTTTATCAGACTTAGACGAAGCATTTTTAGAAAGATATATTGGTGGAATAGAACCTGATAAAGAAGAAATACAAGAAAAGCTTTCATTATATGCAAGGGAAGGAAGTCTATATCCAGTATTTTGTGGTGCTGCAGCAATTGGACTTGGAGTTGAAGATTTATTAGATGGAATTTGTAGTTATTTTTCATTTGCAGGTGATGATTGTGAAAGTGATTTATCTGGGGTAGTGTTTAAAATCGAAAGAACAAGTAAAAATGAAAAGAAGGTTTATGTAAGATTATTTGGAGGAAAAATATCTGTAAGAGATAAAATCCAAGTACCTAATAAGGAGATAGCAGAAAAAGTAAAGAAAATTAATAGGTTAGAAAATGGGGTAATTATTGAAGCACAGAGGATAGAAGCAGGGGATATAGGTATTTTATATGGACTTACAAGTTTCCAAGTGGGAGATGTTATTGGAATTTCAAATAATAAAATTAAAAATATATCTATAGCTAAACCAGCATTAAAAACAACAATTTCTGCAATTGATAAAGAAAAAAATCCAGAGCTATTTAAAGCATTAACATTACTTGCAGAGGAAGATCCACTACTAGAATTAGAGATGAATGACATGGATAAAGAAATTTATGTCAACTTATTCGGTGAAGTTCAAATGGAAATACTAAGTTCTATGTTAGATGATTTATATGGAATAAAAGTAGAGTTTTCGAATATTGAGACTATCTATAAGGAAACACCTAAAGGTTTTGGAGCGTCAATAATGCATATGCAGGAAGACTTAAATCCATTTTGGGCGACAGTAGGCTTAGAAATAGAACCAGCAGGGAGAGGCGAAGGTCTTAGGTATATTTCTAATGTTTCAGTAGGGTCATTGCCAAAATCTTTTCAAAATGCAATTGAAGAAGCAGTTATTAAGACAAGTAAACAAGGATTATTTGGATGGGAGGTTACAGATGTAAAAGTCACTCTTAGCTGTGGTGAATTTTTTAGTCCAGCCAGCACTCCAGCAGATTTTAGAAATGTGACACCTATGGTATTCATGGAAGCATTATATAAAGCACAAACTGTTTTATTAGAGCCATTACATGAGTTTGAGTTAAGGATTCCTCAAAATGCTTTAAGTAAAGCGGTATGGGATTTAGAAACTATGAGGGCAACCTTTGATAATCCTATTGTTATAGGGGATGAATTCTCAATAAAGGGATTAATTCCAGTAGAAAATTCAAAAGAATATAAAATGAAAATAGCTTCATATACAGAAGGTAGGGGAATGTTTGTGACAAAATTTTATGGATATAAGGAAGTTTCCGCTGGATTTGCAAAAGCACGCCAAAAAACAACTTATGATCCATTGAATAAAAAAGAGTATTTGCTTCATAAATTAAACGCAATTAGAGATTAAATTTAAATAGATAAGTTAAATTTTTATAGGCCAACCTGCGTTTTTTCTGCAAAATTGCACCAAAATTTGTTCAAATCTAGTAATACCAATTAGTACATAGATGATAAATTAATGCACTAATTGGTATATATGTTGAGAATGAAAGATTATTTGTATAATATTATAGGCCTAGCTATCATATTCTCGAAAAAAAGCACCAAACATTATCTAAAGCATTGAAATAGCTGTATTTTATGAAATTTCAATAATAAGCAAATTTAAGACCTTGTTGTCACTAATTAATGACACCAAGCAATTGATTGTAATAACTAGATTGATTTATATAGTGTCAGTATTTCAATTATGGCACAAAAAAAGAATCTACCGATTTAAATCGATACATTCATTGCAATTGCTTATATTGAACAAACTTTGGTGCTTTTTTTCGGAAATATGATAGCTAGGCCTATATAACTAATCTTAAAATTTAGATTTAGGGAATAGTTATATATAAAAAAGAGTGAACGTATTGGAATTACTGAA
>NZ_JADMRK010000024.1:0-9013 GCF_015560225.1 Romboutsia sp. BSD2780061687b_171204_C1
AAAATCATTAACTAAATGATATACAGTTTTCAGAGTATTAACTCTAAAAGATAAAGATTATGTGGTTATTATAGCAAAGAGGATACACCTGTTCCCATACCGAACACAGAAGTTAAGCTCTTTAGCGCTGATGGTACTTGGGGGGCGACCCCCTGGAAGAGTAAGACGTAGCCACGTAGTCTTTTTTTTATGCAAAAAAATAAATATAATTGTTTTTCATACCATATATTAAATCTAATAAATAAAATATATAATTATATAAAAAATATTAGAAGCATTGAAATAGCTAGAGTTAGAGATTGTAAAAATTAAAATTTTTTAAAACTGAAAAAACTTTTTTGAATAATACTATTGAAACTTGATAATATATATAATATAATGATTATCAAATAGAAGAATTAATAAAAAGCTTTGAAGGAAATTAGTAAAGAGCAAGTTTGTATTCAGAGAGTGAGTGGTAGGTGTGAACTCATTACAATGGTTTTTGAATCTATTCTGGAGCTTCTACCGAAACAATAAGGTAAGACGTATACCTACGTTACAGGTTTGAGAGGGTTATATTTTTATATAACCAATTAGGGTGGCAACGCGGATAACAAGACTTTCGTCCCTTTCATAGGGGAATGAAGGTCTTTTTTTAATGCAATAATTACCCTAAGATTAAGGTTTTAGATAAAAATACATGTATTAGAAAACGTTATTTATGACTAAAATTAATTTATTAGCGCTGGTAGATTAACAAAAGTTATAAGTTTTGAATAGGTTAATTAAAGTAAAATAAATTATAAAATATAAGGAGGAATTAGCAATGTTAGATGTCAGAAGAATAAGAGAAAATTTAGAAGATATAAAAAAAGCTATGGATAGAAGAGGCGAAAAAGAATTCGACTTAGATGCTGTAGTTAGATTAGATGACGAAAGAAGAGAATTACTTAAAGAAGTTGAAGTAATGAAGAATGAGTTAAATGTAGAATCTAAGAAAATACCTCAATTAATAAAAGAAGGTAAAGATGTAGATGCAGCTAAAGCTCAACTTAAAGAACTATCAGATAAGATAAAAGGAATGGATGAAAAAGTTAGAGCTGTAGAAGCAGAGATGGAATACAACTTAATGAGAATACCAAATGTACCTCATCCTGATGTTCCACAAGGAACAACAGATGAAGATAATGTTCAAATAAGAACTTGGGGAGAACCTACAGAGTTTAACTTTGAACATAAGGCACACTGGGATATAGGAACAGGATTAGGAATATTAGATTTTGAAACTGGAAGTAAAATAACAGGTTCAAGATTCACTTTATACAAAGGATTAGGAGCTAGATTAGAGAGAGCGTTAATAAACTTCTTCTTAAATACTCATACGGCTGAGCATGGATATACAGAAGTTTTACCTCCTTTTATGGCTAATAGAACTAGCTTTATAGGAACAGGTCAATTACCTAAGTTCGAAGAAGACATGTTCAAAGTTGAAGGTGTTGATTACTTCTTAATACCAACTGCTGAAGTTCCTGTAACTAATATACATAGAGATGAAATATTAACAGTTGATCAATTACCAATAAAATATTGTGCATATACTCCATGCTTTAGATCTGAAGCAGGTTCTGCTGGTAGAGATACTAGAGGATTAGTAAGACAACATCAATTTAACAAGGTAGAATTAGTTAAATTTGTTAAGCCAGAAGATTCTTACGATGAGTTAGAAAAATTAACTAACGATGCAGAAAAAATATTACAATTATTAGGATTACCTTACAGAGTTGTTAAGATATGTACAGGAGACTTAGGGTTCACTGCAGCATTTAAATATGACTTAGAAGTATGGATGCCAAGTTACAACAGATACGTTGAGATATCTTCTTGTTCAAACTTTGAAGATTTCCAAGCTAGAAGAGCTGGTATAAGATTCAAGAGAGACAAAAAATCTAAAGCAGAATACGTTCATACATTAAATGGATCTGGATTAGCAGTAGGAAGATGTTTAGCTGCTATATTAGAAAACTATCAACAAGAAGATGGTTCAGTAGTAGTTCCAGAAGTATTAAGACCATACATGGGTGTAGATGTTATAAAGAAAGAAGAATTATAAGATCTAACGCAATTTAGACATATATTAGGAAGATCATTATCTATATATAAAGACCAACAGATTTCTGTTGGTTTTTATATATAGTGATACAATATTTTTAACAAGAAAGAGGATATAATTGTATGCACTATAGAAGAATATAAGTTATAGATAGATCTAATAGATTAAATCCTTGTAACCTAGTGATATTATAGTCTATTTAAGTTATAAATATAGCCAATTTACATTGTTTAATATTGCTTATAATGAAGAATTATGCAATAGTAACTAATTTTAACTTGTACAAATAAATTAAAATTCAGTTGAATTATAAATGTAACTATGATAATATAGAAGTGTTATAAGTTCTAGGAGGAAATATGAATAAAGAACTATATATGAAAGAAGCCTTGAAAGAAGCAGATAAAGCCTTTAAAAAAGGCGAAACTCCTATAGGGGCCATAGTAGTTAAAGATGGCAACATTATAGGCAGAGGACATAATTTAACTGAAACTTTAAATGATAGCACAGCTCATGCTGAGATTGTAGCAATAAGAGAAGCTGCTAGAAACTTAGGTGGATGGAGACTTATTGATTGTGAATTATATGTTACAATGGAACCTTGTATTATGTGCAGTGGGGCTATAGTTAATTCTAGAATAAAAAAACTTATAATAGGAACTAAACATATAAAAAACGAATATACAGAAAATCAGCATAAATTTAAGACTGATTACTATGAACGAAATAATATAAATGTCTTATTCGGTGTTTTAAAAGAAGAATGTTCTAATATATTACAGGAATTTTTTAGAGCTCTTAGGAAAAGATAATAAGGAGAGATGGTCGAGTCGGTCGAAGGCGCTCGCCTGGAAAGTGAGTATACGTCAAAAGCGTATCGTGGGTTCGAATCCCACTCTCTCCGCCAGAGGAAAATTTAAATATGGTTATAAGTTTGCTGTACTAGATGGGGAGGTAGCGGTGCCCTGTAACCTGCAATCCGCTATAGCAGGATTGAATTCCATCTAGAGGTTTACATCTTGTAGGGCTGCCCTGAATAAGTGGTGTTGACACTTAGGTCCTACGCAATGGAAGCTCATGAACCCCGTCAGATCCGGAAGGAAGCAGCGGTAAGTGATCACTTCCGTGTGCCGTAGGGGTGCCTAAGTTGAGCTAACTGTTTAGGTAACGCCTATGAGAGTAAATCAATAGATGGTGTACAGCTTTAATATATAAAAAACAAATCTCTTATTATAAGAGATTTTTTTTAATTATAAGAAAATCATGAAGTTTTTACTCTATACATAATTTTAGAAATATATCAATGAGTATACACAACATGGTTAATAGATATGGTATAAAAAATATGTTTTTTATACTTTTAATGAAATTAGTTAAGATAGTTTATATTTTAAAATAAATTTAGTTTGATTAGTATATATTTACATTTAATAACGTTAATAATTAATGTAGGTTGTATTTTATATAAAAATAAATACTAGCGTTTAAAATATAAGTAATGTGATGATATAATTAGATAAAAATAGATTAATTGTATGAAGTTTATTTAAGGAGAGATAAGAATGCATAAAGCATTATATAGAGCATATAGGCCACAAAATTTTGAAGATGTTGTGGGCCAGCAACATATAATAAGAACGTTAAAGAATCAGATAGAAAGTAATAATGTAGGACATGCATATTTATTTACAGGAACGAGAGGGACAGGTAAAACATCTACGGCTAAAATATTTGCTAGAGCAGTTAATTGTGTGCAAAGTAAAGACCAAGAGCCTTGTAATGAATGTGAAGTATGTAAGGATATAATAAATGATAATATAATGGATGTTGTAGAGATAGATGCGGCATCTAACAATAGTGTAGATGATATAAGAGAGCTTAGAGAAAGTGTTAAATATTCGCCTACAAAGTCTAAATATAAGGTATACATAATAGATGAGGTTCATATGTTATCACAGGGAGCGTTTAATGCACTTTTAAAGACATTAGAAGAACCGCCATCATATATAATATTTATATTAGCTACAACTGAACCTCATAAGATACCGGCTACAATACTATCTAGATGTCAAAGATTTGACTTCAAAAGAGTTACGGTTAATGATATGTCTGAAAGAATGAAAAAGATATGCAATGAGGAAAATATAGAAGTTGAAGATAAAGCACTTAACCTAATAGCTAGAAATGCACAAGGTGCACTGAGAGATGCCTTAAGTATATTAGATCAATGTATATCTTTTGGTGGTAACAAAATAGAATACAAAGATGTAGTTGAATTATTAGGAACAGTAAATATAGAGCAATTATTTGAGATGTCTCAGTTCATAATAAATCAAGATACAAAAAACTCTCTTCAAGCACTAAATGAATTTGTAATTTGGGGTAAGGATATAAGAAATTTAATTAATGATTTAATAGACCATTTTAGAAATCTTATGGTTTGTAAGGTGTCAACTGAATTAGATGAGATAATTTCTTTACCAGAAGAGACTATAGATAAATTAAAGTCCCAAGCTGAAAGTGTAGATGTAAATGATATTATAAGAGTTTTAAATATATTATCTGTTACACAAGATAGCATGAAAAGCTCATCGAATCCAAGGGTTCTGGCTGAAGTTACTATGATGAAAATAGCCCAACCTATGTTTGATGAAAGTAAAGAAGCTTTAATAAAGAGAGTAGAGAATTTAGAGAAGAAAATAGAGAGTGGAAATATAAAGGTTAATAGCAACAATATAGAGAATACTAATAATATAATAGAGGAAAAAGAAATAATAGAGACAGATGAAGTAGTATACGAATCTGTTAAAAGTGAAGATGTTAAGCTTATAGAGTCATCATGGCCTAAGATTAGAAAGAGTATAAAGGATGATAAGCAAAGTAAACAAATGCCAGTATACTTCTTATTAGGTGATGTAAGTAGTTTTAACGTATATGAAAATGTGTTATATCTAATATACGCAGATGGATTTGCGTTTGCTAAGAAAAGACTAAGCGAACCTGATACTATAGCATATATAGAAAAAGTAATAAGGGAAACTATAAGTAGAAGTTTTAATATAAAAATAATATTAGAATCTGAAGTTAAAAACATAGACTTAGAAATAAAGAGTGGAAAAGTTGACAAAGGTGAGGAGATTCTAAAAAGTATAGTAAATGAGGAGATACTAGAAATAAAAGATAGTGTCGAAGAAAATGAAAGTAAATAATAAACACTAATATGATATAATATTAAAATAAAATAGTTTTAAGGAGGAATTAAAAATGGCTAAAAGAGGTTTTGGAGGCGGAATGATGCCTGGAAATATGAATAATTTATTAAAGCAGGCTCAAAAGATGCAAGAAAACATGCAAAAGATGCAAGAAGAATTAGAAGCTAAGGAAATAGAAGCTTCAGTTGGTGGAGGAGCTGTTACTGTAAAAGTTAACGGTAAGAAAGAAGTTTTAGATATAAATATAAAACCTGAAGTTGTTGATCCAGATGATATAGAGATGTTACAAGACTTAGTATTAAGTGCTATAAATGAAGCTTTAAGAAATGTTGATGAAATGCAATCATCTCAAATGGGTAAATTAACTGGAGGAATGAACATACCAGGGTTATTCTAGTAGGTGATAATATGCAATCTTATACAGGGCCTATAGCTAGGCTTATAGAAGAATTTTCAAAGCTTCCAGGGGTAGGTAGAAAAACGGCTCAAAGATTAGCTTTCCATGTAATAAACATGAATGTTAATGATGTAGAGTCTTTATCTAAAGCTATTTTAGAAGCTAAGAGAGAAATAAAATATTGTTCAGTATGCTGTAATATAACAGACACAGACCCTTGTAGTATGTGTTCTAATAAAAATAGAGATGCTGGTGTAATATGTGTAGTAGAAGATCCTAGAGATGTTGCTGCTATGGAAAGAACAAGAGAATTTAAGGGGCAATATCATGTATTAAATGGAGTTATATCTCCTATGGATGGTATTGGACCTGATATGATAAAAATTAAAGAGTTAATCAAAAGATTAGGAAATCAGGATGTAAGAGAAGTAATAATGGCTACAAACCCAACGATTGAAGGGGAAGCTACGGCTATGTATATAGCTAGACTTTTAAAACCTATGGGGATAAAAGTTACTAGAATTGCTCATGGTCTACCAGTAGGTGGAGACTTAGAGTATGCTGATGAAGTAACTATATCAAAAGCTTTAGAAGGAAGAAGAGAAATATAAAAAATCGAGGTATTTACCTCGATTTTTTGTCGTTTATTGATATAAATTTACTCAAATAATATAAGGTACACTTGTTGAATTAAGCAATGAGTTAATGTATAATTTTAATAAATTCATTCAAAATTATTTATAGGAGAATAAAATGAAATCAACAATGAGCCTAGAAGAGAGAAAAGCTTTGAAAGAAAAAAGAGAAAAAAACTTAAAATCTAAAGGAAAAACAAAGTTTACAGAATCTGATGATATGAGCTTATTAATAAAGAAAAAAAACAGTAAAGCTCAGAAAAGCAAAAACTCGTGCTTTAGGAATAATTATAAGAAGTATCAATATGATTATGAAGAAGATTTTTATGAACCTACATACTAATATATATAATTGTAAAATGCCCAAAGGATATTATCCATTGGGCATTTATTATGTAAATTTAATTAAAATTAATTCATAGATAGTAATACATCCTCAACTAAATTAGCTATATTTTGAGAAGAATTAAATTTTCTTATAGATTTTATATTTTTCTTTAACATATCTAATCTAGATGGATCATCTATTAGTACTTTTAGTAAAACTGAAAGAGTATACTTTTTAGTTGTTCTAAGGGCTGCACCACAATTTGAAAGAAAATCTAAGTTTTCTTCTTCCTGTCCTGGAATATAATATGGAACAATCATAGGAACGTCTTTTAATAATGCTTCTGTAGTAGTTAAACCACCAGGTTTTGTTATTAAAACGTCAATAGAAGCAAGTATATCATTCATTTTATTAGTGTACCCAAGTACACATATATTTTTATTATGATTGTGAGTAGCCAGTTTTTTTTCAAGTTTCTCTTTTAAGGATTCATTTCTTCCTGTAATGACTAAAATTTGAAAATCTCTATCAATATTCAGTAATTCTTCTAAGGTTTCTTTTATATTACCAGCTCCAAAGCTTCCTCCCATAAGTAGAACTGTAAGTTTATCAGAAGATAAACCTAATTCATTTAAAACTTCTTCTTTTTCTCTATTACTTAAGAATGATTTTTCTACGGGGATACCAAAAGGTTTGATTTTTTCAGTATCAACTCCTTCATATGCTAGCAATTCTTTTACATACTCATGACCTACTATATAATAGTCTATTTCATTTTGTATCCATGTAGAGTGAGTAGTATAATCTGTAAGGACAGAGATCATTGGAGGCACATCTATAGTATCATGGTGATCACCTAGATGTAAACCGTGATCAGAACCTCCATCACTATGTTTTTTTAGTGTACTTAAAGCTATCATAGGGAAGGGATGTGTACCTATAATTAAATCGGGTTTAGAATCATTTAAAAGCTTTTTGAATTTTTTTGCCATTAAAGATGTAAGCAAATTACCTTTAAACTCATTTTTAGAAACAAGAGAGGTTTCAGAAAATCTGTATACACTACCATAAGCTTTTGGAGTATATATAGCAGATTTTTCATATCCCCTAGAAATTATTTTATCCATTGTATTATTAACTAATTTTAAACTATCCACTATTTCACATTGTATATTAAAACCATCTATCGTTTTTTGTTCTAACTCCTCTTTAATTGCTCGAGCAGCTCTATTATGACCTCCACCAGTTGAAGCAGACATAATCAATACTTTTTTGCTCATACTAAAATCCTCCTAAAATGTAGAGTTATATTGAATAATAATGCAATTTTTTGTATTATTAAATATATTAACTTAGAAAAAATAAATTATGTATTATATTATATACTAATAATGAGTTAATAATAATCTAATATAATATAAAAAAAAATACAAGCATAACAAAATAAATACTTAGGAGCAGATAGATGAAAGTAGTAGAGATATACACTAGCGATACATGTCCACAATGTATAAAAGCTAAAGAGTTTCTAAAAAATAAAAATATTGAATATAAAGAATATAATATATCGAAAGATTTAGATGCCAAGAAAAAGTTGATAGGTATGGGGTATATGTCTATTCCTCTAACTATTATAGATGGAGAACATGTCTTAGGTTTAGATATAAGTAGAATGACACAACTATTAGAGAAATAGTATTTATTGATATAAGGAAGCTTGTGAAAAAGTTTTCTTATATCAATAAAAAGTATAAAAATTAGTATGAAATGTAGAAAAATACATAGACTAAATCACAGATAATAATAGATTAAGAAAAAAATTAAAAAAAGTTTAAAAAAAGTATTGACGATATAAATGTAAGGTGATATAGTATTACTTGTCCTTAAGAAAAGGGCAAAAACGAAAATGAACTTTGAAAATTAAACAGTAGGTTAATTTATATAACTAATGATTCTTAAAAGAATCGAAAACAAACCAAGCCAGATATTCAGATAATGATAGTCTGAGCAGGTAACAACTTTTATTTGAGAGTTTGATCCTGGCTCAGGATGAACGCTGGCGGCGTGCCTAACACATGCAAGTCGAGCGATTCTCTTCGGAGAAGAGCGGCGGACGGGTGAGTAACGCGTGGGTAACCTGCCCTGTACACACGGATAACATACCGAAAGGTATGCTAATACGAGATAATATGGGAGAGTCGCATGGCTTTCTTATCAAAGCTTTTGCGGTACAGGATGGACCCGCGTCTGATTAGCTAGTTGGTAAGGTAACGGCTTACCAAGGCGACGATCAGTAGCCGACCTGAGAGGGTGATCGGCCACATTGGAACTGAGACACGGTCCAAACTC
>NZ_JADMRK010000025.1:0-5773 GCF_015560225.1 Romboutsia sp. BSD2780061687b_171204_C1
GAGTTTGGACCGTGTCTCAGTTCCAATGTGGCCGATCACCCTCTCAGGTCGGCTACTGATCGTCGCCTTGGTAAGCCGTTACCTTACCAACTAGCTAATCAGACGCGGGTCCATCCTGTACCGCAAAAGCTTTGATAAGAAAGCCATGCGACTCTCTCATGTTATCTCGTATTAGCATACCTTTCGGTATGTTATCCGTGTGTACAGGGCAGGTTACCCACGCGTTACTCACCCGTCCGCCGCTCTTTACCGAAGTAAATCGCTCGACTTGCATGTGTTAGGCACGCCGCCAGCGTTCATCCTGAGCCAGGATCAAACTCTCAAATAAAAGTTGTTACCTGCTCAGACTATCATTATCTGAATATCTGGCTTGGTTGTATTCGATTCTTTAAAGAATCATTAGTTATATAAATTAACCTACTGTTTAATTTTCAAAGTTCATTCCTTACAACTTCCTTAGTTTATCAAAGTAATTTTACTTTGTCAACTCTTTTCTGTTGTTTGTTTTTCTTGTTGTTTGCCTTTTTCTTAAGGACAAGTAATACTATATCACCTTAGTTTTATATGGTCAATACTTTTTTCAACATTTTTTTCATCTTAATTTTACTTTATATTTTATCATTTTATGTTATCCACATATTAACAACTTATTAACATTGAAATGTTAAGGTTCTAATTTTTTTATCCACAATACTAACATAATTATTAACATTTTTCTTTATAATATTTATTGTAAATAAAAAAAGCCATAGGCTAAAATTATATAATTTGGCCTATGACTTTTAAATTATTTAGCTTCACATAAATCTCTTTCGATATATTCTTCAGCTAATATTATTTTCTTTTCTTTTAATGTTTTTTTTACATCTATTATTCTTTGATTAGAAGAACCTCTAAATTTTAAAAATATGTCTTTTTTATCATTTTCAAATTTACCATCTACTAAAACATCTATATATTTCAATAAGTTTAGATTTTTAAATCTATTTGGATTCCTATCGTTTAAAAGTTCTTCAAATTTAAATCCTGTGTAACTCCATACATCTAAATTTTTGTCTTTTGCTTCTTTAGCAATTTCTTCTAATGCCTCAGGTTGTAAAAATGGTTCTCCTCCAGAGAGAGTTATTCCTCTTTGTAATTTTAATTTATTTAATTTATCAATTATTTCTTTTGTGTCTACTTCATAGCCTCCTCTTAGACTATGTGTTTGAGGATTATGACATTCTTCACAGTTATGAATACACCCTTGTGTCCATATAACCATCCTTAATCCTGGACCATCAACTATACTATCAAAAGTAATGGGTGCTGCTATTCTTATTTTCATAACCTATTCCCCTTTCATTACTTATGCTTTATTCTGTCACGAACTTCTGCTTGCTTAGCATTATTAAATCTATCTACAGTACCTACTAAATATCCTGTTATTCTTCTTATTCTTTCAAACTTTATACTACTGTCTTCTTCATTTCTTCCGCAATAAGGGCATATATTACCTTCTATAACCCCTGAAAAACCGCATACTGGATCTCTATCTACAGGGTGATTTATACTACCATACCCAATTCCTTCTTCTTTCATAGCTCTTATTATAGTTTCAAAAGCCTCTAAATTATCTGATGGATTGCCATCTAATTCTATATATGTTATATGTCCAGCATTAGTTAGGTTATGATATGGAGCTTCAAGTCTTATTTTATCAAAGGCACTTATCTTATAATATACTGGTATATGGAATGAATTAGTATAGTACTCTTTATCTGTTATACCCTTTATATCGCCATATATCTTTCTATCCATCTTAGTAAACCTTCCTGATAATCCTTCTGCTGGAGTTGCTATTAATGAGAAATTCAGTCCATACTCTTTACTTGCTTCATCCATCCTATTTCTCATATGCCCTATTATTTTTAAACCTAATTCTTGAGCTTCTTCACTTTCACCATGATGCTTTCCTATAAGACCTATTAAACATTCAGCTAGACCTATAAATCCAACTGTTAATGTTCCTTGCTTTATTACATCTTTTAATTTATCTTCTGGTCCTAACTCTGAAGAACCTTTCCATACTCCTTGTCCCATTAAAAATGGGAAGTTTTTCATTTTTTTATTACCTTGTATTTCCATTCTCTCTAGCAATTGTTCTATTACTAAATTAATTTTCTCATCTAATTCTTCAAAAAATCCATCTATATCTACAACTTTTTTGCTTATTAATCCATGTTTAATCCCTAACCTTGGAAGATTTATAGTTGTGAATGATAGATTACCTCTTCCACTTACAGTTTCTTCACCACATTCATTTCCAAGTACTCTAGTTCTACATCCCATATATGTAGCTTCTGTTTCAGGATTTCCTTCTTCGTAATATTTTATATTGAAAGGAGCATCTAAAAAGCTAAAGTTAGGGAATAACCTTTTAGCAGATACCCTACATGCTAATTTAAATAAATCATAGTTTGGATCTCCTGGGTTTAAACTTATTCCTTCCTTAACTTTAAATATTAGAATTGGGAATATTGGCGTTTCACCATTTCCAAGTCCACTTTCAAGAGATAATAAAAGATTCTTAGTGACCATTCTACCTTCTTCAGTAACATCTGTCCCAAAGTTCACACTAGAAAAAGGCACTTGAGCACCTGCCCTAGAGTGCATAGTATTAAGATTGTGTATAAATGCTTCCATAGCTTGATAAGTTCTTCTATCTGTCTCTCTATAAGCTTCTGAATATGCAAATTTTTGTATATTCTCTACAAATGCTTCATCTAATCCTAATTTATCTATTAGCTCCCTAGTCTCTTCTTGTTTATATTCATCTCCTATTTTTATACTTAATTTAGTTTTAAGTCTATACTCGATATCATCTACTATACACTTTATTGCATCTGTCTTATCCTCAGATTTAAATAATTTAATAGCCTTTGACATATTATCTATATAAAACTTTTTAAAAGTCTTATATACACCTTCTGCTAGACCATAATCAAAGAAAGGTATACTTTGTCCACCATGTTGATCATTTTGATTACTTTGAATAGCTATAGCTGCTAATGCTGCATAACTTATTATATCGTTTGGCTCTCTTAAAAATCCGTGTCCTGTTGAGAATCCACCTTTAAATAACTTATTAATATCTATTTGACAACAAGTTAAAGTACCCATATTTAAGAAATCCATATCATGTATATGTATATCTCCATTATCATGAGCATATGAGTGCTCTGGCTTTATTACATGCGTTTTACAAAACTCTTTAGATACTGTACTTCCATATTGGAGCATAGTACCCATCGCAGTGTTTCCATCTATATTAGCATTCTCTCTTTTTATATCTGCATCATTTGCATCTTCAAAAGTTATCTCTTCAATAGATTTCATAAGTCTTGTTTTTGAATTTCTGATTCTACTTCTTTCTGTTCTATATATTATGTACTCTTCACTAGTTTTTGCATGACCTGTTTCTATTAACACTTTTACTACTGCATTTTGAATATCTTCTACTCCGGGAATTGAATTTATATACTTTTTATTCAATAACTTTATGACTTCTTGTGTTAATTCTTCCGCTATATTATAATCTGCTGATTTCCCATCTTGCTCAGCTATTTTACTTGCAGCTAAAAATATAGCTCTAGTTATCCTATCTGGGTTAAAAGGTATTATTCTTCCATCTCTTTTCTTAACATAATTTATCATTTTAAAACGCCCCCTAATTACTATATATTGTATTTATTCCATTATTTTTTACTACATATAGTGTTTAAACTTAAAAAAAATCCCCTTTAATCTTTTAAAGGGACTGTCTCGGTGTTTACTTAAATAGAGTAGCAAATTTAGAAATTTTAGTCAAACTAACCTAAAGCATTGAAATTGCTATGTGGATAATTTGAATCTTAGTATTTGTAACATATACAAAAAAATATTATTTTTTTATTTTTTTGTAATTTATTCATATTTAATAATCTTATTCATATACTTACTACGACATAAAACTTGGAAAATCAAAATGTTATTACTTATGCTAAAGTTATAATTACAACTTTAGGTTATCCAATATAACCTAATACATTAGTAATTAATATAATTTATTTTATACTGTAAATAGTATAATATTATACATTAATTACTAATATATATATTTACTATATTAATCAATCAAATTCCTCTTTAATTTTAATTATTTGTAATATTAATTTATCAATATAATTTTCAAATATAATAGATTTTTTAATATTATAATAATTATATTTGAATATCAATTACACTTTTTTAGATATAATTAGTGCTTATACCTAATAAGTCAACTTTAATAAAGAAAGGAGATTTTATGTTATCTAAAAGATTAGAAACGTTAACGCCTTCCTATACTTTAGAGATAAGTTCTAAAATTAGGCAACTTAAAGATCTTAACTTAGAAGTAATAGATTTGAGTATAGGAGAGCCTAATTTCAACGTGCCTATTAGAGCTAAACTTTACGGAATAGAGTCATTAAATAACAATTATACTAGATATGACGCTGTAACTGGAATAAAGCCTTTAAAAGAAGAAATTTGTAAAAAACTTTTAAAAGAAAATAATTGTACATATTGTCCAGAAGATATAGTGGTATCTAGTGGTGCAAAACATTGCTTAACAAATACGCTGCTCGCCTTGACTAATCCAAATGATGAAGTGTTAATCCCTATACCATATTGGGTAAGCTATCCAGAGATTGTAAAAATAGTAAATGCAATTCCAGTGTTTATACACACATCTAAAGATAATTCTTTTAAAATAAAGGCCGAAGACTTATCTAGGTGTATAAGTAAAAATACTAAAGCTCTTATATTGAACAACCCAAATAACCCTACAGGAAGTATCTACACTAAAAATGAGTTAGAAGAGATAGTAGAGATTTGCTATAAAAATAATATATACATACTAGCTGATGAAATATATGAAAAAATATGTTATAAAGATAATTTTACATCAATAGCATCTATAAGTAATTTAGCTAAGGATATAACAATAACAATTAATGGATTTTCAAAATCAACTAATATGACTGGTCTTAGATTAGGCTATACAGCATCTAATAGCTCTATAGCAAAAGCTATAAGTTCTATACAAGGTCATTCTGTATCACATCCTTGTATTACATCTCAATACATAGCCTATGGAGCTCTAAGGGAATGTAACTCAGATATAAATCAATTCGTAAATGAGTATAAATTAAGAAGAAAATTGATCTGTGCTAAACTAGATTCAATTAATAATATAAGCTATATAAAACCTTATGGTGCTTTTTATGTATTTATAGATATATCCAAACTAAAAAATACATTAAACTATAATGGAAGTTTTTCATTAGAATTTTGTAGTAAATTTTTAGATACTTATAATGTAGCTGTTGTTCCAGGAATAGCTTTTGGATTAGATGATTATATAAGAATTTCTTTTGCCTGTGATGAATCTGTTTTTTTGGAAGGTGTAGATAGACTTGATAAATTTATAAATTCTTTTTCTTAATCTAAATTCATTTAAACATTACACTTTAATAAAAAGTTTATAAACTATATTTAGATGTTAATAAAAATTTTATTGATTTAAAAATACAAAAGTATAGGTTTATTTAAACCTATACTTTTTATAAAATAAAAAAGATTACGTGGCTACGTCTTACTCTCCCAGGGGGTCGCCCCCCAAGTACCATCAGCGCTAAAGAGCTTAACTTCTGTGTTCGGTATGGGAACAGGTGTATCCTCTTTGCTATAATAACCACATAATCTTTAT
>NZ_JADMRK010000026.1:0-2504 GCF_015560225.1 Romboutsia sp. BSD2780061687b_171204_C1
GGTCAAGTCCTCGACCTATTAGTATCGATAAGCTAAATACATTACTGCACTTACACCTTCGACCTATCAACCAGGTAGTCTTCCTGGGGTCTTACCCTTACGGTGGGAAATCTTATCTTGAAGTTGGCTTCGCGCTTAGATGCTTTCAGCGCTTATCCATTCCGTACATAGCTACCCAGCCATGCCCTTGGCAGAACAACTGGTACACCAGAGGTACGTCCATCCCGGTCCTCTCGTACTAAGGACAGGTCTCCTCAAATTTCCTACGCCTGCGACGGATAGGGACCGAACTGTCTCACGACGTTCTGAACCCAGCTCGCGTACCACTTTAATGGGCGAACAGCCCAACCCTTGGGACCTACTACAGCCCCAGGATGTGATGAGCCGACATCGAGGTGCCAAACCTCCCCGTCGATGTGGACTCTTGGGGGAGATAAGCCTGTTATCCCCAGGGTAGCTTTTATCCGTTGAGCGATGGCCCTTCCATGCGGAACCACCGGATCACTAAGTCCGACTTTCGTCCTTGCTCGACCTGTATGTCTTGCAATCAAGCTTCCTTTTGCCTTTACACTCTTCGCACGATTTCCGACCGTGCTGAGGAAACCTTTGAGCGCCTCCGTTACTTTTTGGGAGGCGACCGCCCCAGTCAAACTGCCCACCTGACGGTGTCCCAAGACCTGATTCAAGGCCTCTGGTTAGGATCCCAGTACTACAAGGGTGGTATCCCAAGGATGACTCCACACAGACTGGCGTCCATGCTTCATAGTCTCCCACCTATCCTGTACATGTAGTACCAAGACCCAACGTCAAGCTACAGTAAAGCTCCATGGGGTCTTTCCGTCCTGTCGCAGGTACCCGGCATCTTCACCGGGATTACAATTTCACCGAGTCTATTGTTGAGACAGTGCCCAAATCGTTACGCCTTTCGTGCGGGTCGGAACTTACCCGACAAGGAATTTCGCTACCTTAGGACCGTTATAGTTACGGCCGCCGTTTACTGGGGCTTAAGTTCACTGCTTCGGATTGCTCCTAACAGATCCCCTTAACCTTCCAGCACCGGGCAGGCGTCAGCTCCTATACATCGTCTTGCGACTTAGCAGAAACCTGTGTTTTTGGTAAACAGTCGCTTGGGCCTATTCTCTGCGGCCATCCAATGGATGGCACCCCTTATCCCTAAGTTACGGGGTCATTTTGCCGAGTTCCTTAACAATAGTTCTCTCGCTGGCCTTAGGATACTCTCCTCACCCACCTGTGTCGGTTTACGGTACGGGCACCTTTAACCTCGGTAGAGACTTTTCTCGACAGTGTGAAATCAGCTACTTCGCCCAAAAGGGCTCCCCATCGTACCCTAGCATTATCAAGACGGATTTGCCTATCTTGACTGCCTCAGTACTTAGCCACACATAACCAACAGTGTGGTTAGCTTATCCTACTGTGTCATCCCATTCCTCAAACGGTTATTGGTGGTACAGGAATATCAACCTGTTGTCCATCACCTACGCCTTTCGGCCTCGGCTTAGGTCCCGACTAACCCAGGGCGGACGAACCTTCCCCTGGAAACCTTGGGTTTACGGCCCGTGGGATTCTCACCCACGTCTCGCTACTCATGCCAACATTCTCACTCGTATACTGTCCACATGTCCTTACGGTCATGCTTCAGCCTGCATACGAAGCTCCCCTACCCATCATAAATGATGCCGTAGCTTCGGTAGTACGTTTTAGCCCCGGAAATTTTCGGCGCAGGATCACTCGACCAGTGAGCTATTACGCACTCTTTAAATGAGTGGCTGCTTCTAAGCCAACATCCTGGTTGTCTGTGCAATCCCACATCCTTTACCACTTAACGTACATTTAGGGACCTTAGCTGACGATCTGGGCTGTTGCCCTCTTGACTATGAATCTTATCACCCACAGTCTGACTCCTGAGCAAAAGAAGACGGCATTCGGAGTTTGATAGTCTTCGGTAAGTGCAATACCCCCTAGGACATTCAGTGCTCTACCTCCGTTTCTCTAAGCTCAAGGCTAGCCCTAAAGCTATTTCGGGGAGAACCAGCTATCTCCGGGCTCGATTGGAATTTCACCGCTATCCACAAGTCATCCCCGAGCTTTTCAACGCTCGTGGGTTCGGTCCTCCACGAAATTTTACTTTCGCTTCAACCTGCTCATGGATAGGTCGCCCGGTTTCGGGTCTACGTCAAGTAACTTAAATCGCCCATTTAAGACTCGCTTTCGCTACGGCTCCACACCTTAAGTGCTTAACCTTGCTACTTAACGTAACTCGTTGGCCCGTTCTACAAAAAGTACGCGGTCACACAAGAAATGTGCTCCCACAGCTTGTAAGTGCAGGGTTTCAGGTTCTATTTCACTCCCCTCCCGGGGTTCTTTTCACCTTTCCCTCACGGTACTATGCGCTATCGGTCACTAGGTAGTATTTAGGCTTGGAGGATGGTCCCTCCTGCTTCCCACAGGGTTTCACGTGTCCCGTGGTACTCTGGATCATATCT
>NZ_JADMRK010000027.1:0-2206 GCF_015560225.1 Romboutsia sp. BSD2780061687b_171204_C1
GAGTTTGGACCGTGTCTCAGTTCCAATGTGGCCGATCACCCTCTCAGGTCGGCTACTGATCGTCGCCTTGGTAAGCCGTTACCTTACCAACTAGCTAATCAGACGCGGGTCCATCCTGTACCGCAAAAGCTTTGATAAGAAAGCCATGCGACTTTCTCATGTTATCTCGTATTAGCATACCTTTCGGTATGTTATCCGTGTGTACAGGGCAGGTTACCCACGCGTTACTCACCCGTCCGCCGCTCTTTACCGAAGTAAATCGCTCGACTTGCATGTGTTAGGCACGCCGCCAGCGTTCATCCTGAGCCAGGATCAAACTCTCAAATAAAAGTTGTTACCTGCTCAGACTATCATTATCTGAATATCTGGCTTGGTTTGTTTTCGATTCTTTTAAGAATCAGTTATATAAATTAACCTACTGTTTAATTTTCAAAGTTCATTTTCGTTTTGCCCTTTTCTTAAGGACAAGTAATACTATATCATCTTATTTTTATATCGTCAATACTTTTTTGAAAAAAATTATTTTTTATTTATAATGTGCTTTTCAACAATTATATTATGTGTAAGATAGAGTATATTTATTCATTATTTTATTATTAACTTAAAAAAAATTAGCTATGCAATTTTATTTAAATTAATACAACTATATGCTTATAAATTTGATAAACTATATATATTTAAATATTATTATTAAGATGAATGAAAATTATATCCAAAGGCATATAATCATCTGCTTATAATTAACCTATTCACAAAAATCTTTTATCTTCTATATTATACTTAATATAACTTTATTAAGTATAATTAAATTACTTATTATAAAAAAGAAAGGATATTAAGTAATATTAATACCCTTTCTTTTTTATTAATCAACTTGTGATAATAATCTTCTCGCAACATCAGATACTTTTAATTCACCTAGTTCTGCATGTCCTATCGCTATAACTACTTTTATGGCATCATCTGTATTATCCCATTTATAAGCCCTAGCATTCATAACAGCATCTTCTGGCATTATTTCTTCTAGTTCCATAGCTAATTCATCTGCTAATGTTATATATTCATCAAATAAATCTTCACTATCTATTTCTTCTAAATCATAGTCTTCTTTTATTATTTCATTTAAATTGTCTATATCTATACTTATTTGGTAAGCTAATGTATCTTCTCTTTTTGTTCCTTTAGTTAAATCTTTTTCTACTATAAAGTCACTATTTTCTTGTATAGTCTCTTTTAGTTCTTCGCTATCTACTATTTCATCCCCAAAAACTACGTACATGATCTAATCATCTCCTTAGAATTATTTTGCTATTGATTCTACTAAAGACTCTTGCAATGTCTTCTTTATTCCTCTTTCCTTAGCAATCTTTATTAAATATCTATATCTTGATTTTTTTGCCTCTAATTCATATATAGCAACATCCACTAACTCTGGATCTGTAACTAGTTGAAAAAAATGTTCTGCTGTTTCAACATCCAACTGAGCTCTTTTTATCTCCTTTATTAGTTTTTGCTTTTCTTTATTTTTATTAATGTTTTTTATTTTAGACATAGTCATCCTCCCTAAATCATATTTTATTAAGAATTTTGACATATTCTAAAATCTATATACCATTATATGTAAATTTAATTCCTTTATCAAGATAGTATACATTCTTAGTATTATTTTTTACACATAAAAACCTCTAGTGAAAATCACTAGAGGTTACACTGGTGGGATTAACAGGGCTCGAACCTGTGACCCCCTGCTTGTAAGGCAGGTGCTCTCCCAGCTGAGCTATAATCCCGGATATGGTGCGCCCAAAGGGACTCGAACCCCTAACCTTCTGATTCGTAGTCAGACACTCTATCCAGTTGAGCTATAGGCGCAATTTTGGAGGCGACACCCAGATTCGAACTGGGGATCAAGGAGTTGCAGTCCACTGCCTTACCACTTGGCTATGTCGCCGTAATATAAATGGTGACCCATCCGCGACTCGAACGCGGGACACCCTGATTAAAAGTCAGGTGCTCTACCGACTGAGCTAATGGGTCATTTTACATGGGGTGGATAATGAGATTCGAACTCACGGCCTCCAGAGCCACAATCTGGCGCTCTAACCAACTGAGCTATACCCACCATATCTATATTGGTCGAGGTGAAGGGACTCGAACCCCCGGCCCCATGGTCCCAAACCATGTGCGCTACCAAACTGCGCTACACCTC
>NZ_JADMRK010000028.1:0-1989 GCF_015560225.1 Romboutsia sp. BSD2780061687b_171204_C1
GCTATGGTTGAAGCTTTAGCTAAATGTGGAGCTAAAGTAGCTATACTTGCACTTGGAAAAGAAGCTTGTGAAGCTAAAGCTAAGGAAATAATAGATAATGGTGGATGTGCCATAGGAATAGAAGCTAACGTATTAGATAAAGAAAGTTTAAAAAGAGCTCATGATATAATTTTAGAAAAATTAGGACCATGCGATATATTAATAAATGGAGCTGGAGGAAATCATCCAAAGGGAACAACAACTAAAGAATACTTATTTGAAGAAGATTTAAATAATGAAGAATTAACAACATTCTTTGACTTAGATCCAAAAGGAGTAGAATTTGTATTTAACTTAAACTTCTTAGGAACATTACTTCCATCTCAAGAATTTAGTAAAGATATGATAAACAGAGAAGGATGTACAATAATAAACATATCTTCAATGAATGCATATACACCGCTTACAAAAATACCAGCATACTCAGGGGCAAAGGCTGCAGTAAGTAACTTTACTCAATGGTTAGCAGTACATATGTCTAAAGTAGGAGTAAGAGTAAATGCTATAGCACCAGGTTTCTTTGTAACAGCACAAAATGAAAAGTTATTATTCAATGAAGATGGAACTCCAACTGAAAGAAGTAATAAGATATTAAATAGCACACCAATGGGAAGATTTGGAGAAGCCCAAGAATTAATAGGTACATTATTATATCTAGTAAGTGAAGATGCATCAGGATTTGTAAATGGTGTTGTTATACCAGTAGATGGAGCATTTTCAGCATACTCAGGAGTATAGGGGGATATTATGCTAGAAAGTATAAAAAAAGAAGGAATAGTAGCAGTAATTAGAGCAAAAGACCATAAGGAAGCTAAAGGATATATAAATGCTTGTGCAAATGGTGGAATAAGAGCTGTAGAATTAACATACTCAATACCTAATGTTGTAGAACTTATAAATGAACTAAGAGATGACAAAAATCTTATATTAGGTGTTGGAAGTGTACTAAATGCTAAAATGGCTAAAGATGCAATATTAGCGGGAGCAAAATATGTTGTAAGCCCGGGGTATAGTGAAGAGGTAAACGATGTATGTAAAGAATTAAATACACTTTATTTACCAGGATGTATGACGGTAAGTGAAATAATGAATGCACAAGATAAAGGAAATAAAATGGTTAAGTTATTCCCAGGTGATGTATTTGGACCAAAGTATGTAAAAGCTATAAAAGCTCCAATACCAAATGTTGAAATAATGCCAACTGGTGGAGTTAGTATAGATAATGTAGATAAGTGGTTTGAAATGGGAGTTTCTTGTGTAGGAGTAGGAAGTTCACTATTTAATGCAGGAAGCTTAGAAGATATAGAAAACTTAGCTAAGGAATTTGTGGAGAAAATACAAAATGTCAGAAGCAAATAATAAAAAGGTTTTAGGTTTTGGGGAGGTAATGTTAAGATTAATACCTCCCAACAATAAAAAAATTATACAGTCAAACTCTTTTGAAGCAATTTATGGTGGTGGAGAAGCAAACGTTATAGCAAGTTTATCTTGCTTTGGTCATAAGACTAAGTTTGCGACTAAATTACCAGACAACTCACTAGGTGATAAAGTAATAAGAGATTTAAAAGGATTTGATATAGATACTAGTTCAGTCGTTAGAGGAGAAGGAAGACTAGGAATATATTTTTCTGAAATAGGTCATGGATATAGAAGTACAGAAGTTATATATGATAGAAAATACTCAGCTATATCAATGGCAAATAAAGAAGAATTTGATATAGAAAGTATGCTAAAAGATGTAAGTTTAGTTCATATGTCTGGTATAACTCCAGCACTTAGCAAAGAGTTATATAACTTAGTTATAGATATTGCAAAATACTGTAAAGAAAATGATATACTAGTGTCCTTGGATTCTAATTATAGAGCTAAGCTTTGGAGCTTAGAAGAAGCTAAAGGATTTTTAGAAAAAGTACTTCCTTATGTAGATATAGCATTTTTAGGAAAGTTAGA
>NZ_JADMRK010000029.1:0-1952 GCF_015560225.1 Romboutsia sp. BSD2780061687b_171204_C1
GGCCTGGTAGTTCAGCTGGTTAGAATGCCAGCCTGTCACGCTGGAGGTCGAGGGTTCGAGTCCCTTCCAGGTCGCCACTTAATTAAATACGCGGGAATATGGCTCAGTTGGTAGAGCAATTGACTGTTAATCAATGGGTCACAGGTTCGAGTCCTGTTATTCCCGCCAATATGCTGGTGTGGCTCAACGGTAGAGCAGCTGACTTGTAATCAGCAGGTTGTAGGTTCGATTCCTATCACCAGCTCCATGAATACGGAGGATTTCCCGAGCGGCCAAAGGGGGCAGACTGTAAATCTGTTAGCATTGCTTTCGGTGGTTCGAATCCACCATCCTCCACCACTTAATTAAATATGCGGGTGTAGCTCAATGGTAGAGTTCCGGCCTTCCAAGCCGGCTGTGAGGGTTCGATCCCCTTCACCCGCTCCAAATTATTCTATAATGTGGGTGCATAGCTCAGCTGGATAGAGCAACGCCCTTCTAAGGCGTGTGTCCGGGGTTCGAATCCCTGTGCGCTCACCATTTTATAGGGGATTCGCCAAGTCGGTAAGGCATAGCACTTTGACTGCTACATGCGTAGGTTCGAGTCCTGCATCCCCTGCCAAATTTAATATGACCCATTAGCTCAGTCGGTAGAGCACCTGACTTTTAATCAGGGTGTCCCGCGTTCGAGTCGCGGATGGGTCACCAATACGGAGAGGTGTCCGAGTGGTTTAAGGAGCTGGTCTTGAAAACCAGTGATGCTTAACGGCACCGTGGGTTCGAATCCCACCCTCTCCGCCATTAACTAAATAAACGGAGAAGTACTCAAGTGGCTCAAGAGGAACCCCTGCTAAGGGTTTAGGCTGGGTAACCGGTGCGAGGGTTCGAATCCCTCCTTCTCCGCCATTATTTTTTTCGAGGTGTAGCGCAGTTTGGTAGCGCACATGGTTTGGGACCATGGGGCCGGGGGTTCGAGTCCCTTCACCTCGACCAAAAAAATGTGGGCCATTAGCTCAGTTGGTTAGAGCGCCCGGCTCATAACCGGTAGGTCTGGGGTTCGAGTCCCTGATGGCCCACCACATTTTTTTTATAGGGGTGTAGCTCAGTTGGTAGAGCGTCGGTCTCCAAAACCGTGCGCCGGGGGTTCGAGTCCCTCCACCCCTGCCAATTAATTTCTATAAAAAATAAAGAATTTCGAGGTGTAGCGCAGTTTGGTAGCGCACATGGTTTGGGACCATGGGGCCGGGGGTTCGAGTCCCTTCACCTCGACCAAAAAAATGGGCCTATAGCTCAGGTGGTTAGAGCGCACGCCTGATAAGCGTGAGGTCGCTGGTTCGAGTCCAGCTAGGCCCACCAAGGTGCGCCCAGATAGCTCAGTCGGTAGAGCAGGGGACTGAAAATCCCCGTGTCGGTGGTTCGATTCCGCCTCTGGGCACCATTAAATCGTGGCGGTATAGCTTAGTTGGCTAGAGCGTTCGGTTCATACCCGAAAGGTCACAGGTTCGACTCCTGTTACCGCTACCATGTAGATTTAAGAACTTTGAAAATTAAACAGTAGGTTAATTTATATAACTGATTCTTAAAAGAATCGAAAACAAACCAAGCCAGATATTCAGATAATGATAGTCTGAGCAGGTAATAACTTTTATTTGAGAGTTTGATCCTGGCTCAGGATGAACGCTGGCGGCGTGCCTAACACATGCAAGTCGAGCGATTTACTTCGGTAAAGAGCGGCGGACGGGTGAGTAACGCGTGGGTAACCTGCCCTGTACACACGGATAACATACCGAAAGGTATGCTAATACGAGATAACATGAGAAAGTCGCATGGCTTTCTTATCAAAGCTCTGGCGGTACAGGATGGACCCGCGTCTGATTAGCTAGTTGGTAAGGTAACGGCTTACCAAGGCGACGATCAGTAGCCGACCTGAGAGGGTGATCGGCCACATTGGAACTGAGACACGGTCCAAACTC
>NZ_JADMRK010000002.1:0-89774 GCF_015560225.1 Romboutsia sp. BSD2780061687b_171204_C1
TTAGCTTCACAAGCTTCTTTTCCAAGTGCAAGTATAGCTACTTTAGCTCCACATTTAGCTAAAGCTTCAACCATAGCTCCGCAAAGTACTCCTGTTCCACCTGTTACTACAACTACTTTATCTTTTAGATCAACATTAAATGGTAATTTCATGTTATTGCCTCCCCTTTAGTCTTCTATACTTGTATACTAGCATATCCTTCCCAGGAAAACAATATCTTTTTCATTTTTTTATAAAATATTTTATATTCCGTTTATTTTCTACATAAAATAATTATTTTTTACTAAATTTATTTAGTTTACATTACAATTAATATAATTTAACATTTACTTAGTAGGTTTTAGTTCATAAAAAAATTCTCTTCACCTAAGCGACGTGTCGGCGAAATGCTTCATGTCCCCAACGACTTCGTCCGTTGCTCAAAATGTCATTTTTTAAGCCACTGTGTGGGCGAATCCATTTACATTTTCAAGCCTATTGAAATATCTTATTTTTATAAGTTATGAACAGTTTTATACTTGATATAATTTCCTTATATGTAAAAAAATAAGCATCTGTAATTACAGATACTTATTTAAAATAAATACTTACATCATCATTGTCTTTTATCAATGTTCTCCATTCTTTAGCTGGTAATACTATATGTTTTTGTATATAATCATCTATCTTATCTACTTCTTTGTTTTTTATTATGTTTAGCATTTCTTCATGTTGACTTATTATTTTATTTCTATTAGTTTTCATTTCAGATAATAATCTCATTCTATTATAATGAGTACTTATATTCATTATACTATCCCATATGTTTATTTTATTACATCCTAAAAATATTAACCTATGAAATTTTTTATCTAAATTATGAAACTCTATTTCTTTTCCTTCTATATCACATAATAACTTTTGTGCAAATAGATTTTTTTCTAATTCTATAAATAAATCCTCTGGAAAATATTCGCAAGCTTCTTTTAAAACTTCTTTTTCTATAGTAGATCTCATAAATATAGCTTCGTCTATTATTTTACTATCCATTAAAGAAACATAAGTACCTGATTGCGGCTTAACCTCTATCAAGTGCTCATTTTTTAATTTCATTAAAACTTCTCTAATAGGTGTTCTTGATATATTTAGTTTTTCTGATAAGTCAGACTCGCTAAGTAGTTCTCCTGGCTTTAGTTCTAAAGACATTATATTGTCTTTTAAAATTCTATATGCATATTCTTTACCTGTTTCTTTGTATTTCTTTTCGTAAAGTATCATTATTTCCTCCAATTGGTTACTTTTTATTAGTGTTGTATATTAGTATATTAGTAAATTCACAATATAAATCAAAAAACTCTAAGATTATAAAATAAAATTTTACCATAATTATTGATTATTGACAAAAATAAAATAATTCCTCACTTTTATTGTAACAACTATGTGGTGATAATACTATATAATTCTTTATAAATTATAAATAAATTTTACTTTCGTAGAATTTTAGCTAAAAATTCTACGAAAATAAAATTAATATATTATATATAATTAATACTTAGTTAATTTTTTAATTATATATAATAAAATTTTAATATATGTCTATCTTACAGAAGTATATA
This sequence comes from Romboutsia sp. BSD2780061687b_171204_C1, assembly GCF_015560225.1. Classification (NCBI taxonomy): domain Bacteria; kingdom Bacillati; phylum Bacillota; class Clostridia; order Peptostreptococcales; family Peptostreptococcaceae; genus Romboutsia; species Romboutsia sp. BSD2780061687b_171204_C1. The sequence continues at coordinate 1,596 of NZ_JADMRK010000002.1, forward strand.
TATCAGAAAACTCTATATCTATATTCTCTACATATTTATTATATTTAAATGCATTCTGGCTTACATAGTTTTCTTCACATAACCTTATTGGTATAACTATCTTAAACTCACTTCCTACCTTTTCTTCACTATCTACTTTTATAGTACCTCCATGTAAATCCACTAAAGATTTAACTATTGATAAACCTATTCCACTTCCTTCGCTAGGTTTTGTTATTCTATTATTTACTTGCTTAAATAGAGTAAATACCTCTTCTAATTTATCTTTTGGTATACCTATTCCACTATCTTTAATACTCATATTTAAATTTTTATCATCTATATCTAATTTTACGTATATAATTCCATTTTCTGTATTATATTTTATTGCATTAGATAGTAAGTTTAATATAATCCTATCCATTTTTTCTAAGTCAAACGCCATTATTTTTTCTTCTACATTTGTATCAAAGATTAATTTTATCCCCTCTTCTTTTGCATAGCTTTGTACAGAGTCACATATATTTTCTATAAACTCTACTATATTATAATTTTGCGGATTATATTCTAAGCAGCCTGCATTTAGCCTTGTACTGTCAATTAAATTATTTACCATTTTTAATAACCTATAGCTATTTTGTCTTATTATATTTGTATATTTTTTATATTCTTCATCATGGTTATTTCGTTTTGTAATAGCTTCCATTAACTGTATAGAACTAAATATAAGATTTAATGGTGTCTTAAATTCATGAGATAAATTAGCAAAAAATTCCATTCTAAGGCTTTCAAATTCAAGCTCTGCCTCTTTTCTATGAGATATATCTCGAGATATTCCAAGCACCCCAGATACAACTTTATTGCTATCTAACATTGGTACCTTTACTGTTTCAAAATATCTAACTCTTCCATCATCTGATATAGATGAATTATTAGATATAAGCTTACTTTTAGTTTTCATTATATTTTTTTCTTCTATCTCATATTTCTTTATTTTATCATGAGGTGTATTTATATCTTTTTCAGTTTTTCCTATGATATCTTCTTTAGTCATATTTCTATTTTCTGCAAATACTTTATTACAATGTCTAAATACTCCATGTTTGTCTTTTAAAAATATACTATCTGGAATATTATCACTAATTAAATTTAACATTTTAATAGCTGACAATTGATTATTATATTCAATATTTTCTATAACCTCTAAGCATATTCCTATGGTTCCTAATATTTCTTTATTTTCATTTTTTATAAGTTTTATAAATCCATTATAAAATTTTCCATCATAAGAAAATAGCCCATATTTAGATTCTTTACTTTGTTTAATAATATATTCTTCTCCTTTTGAGAATAATTTTGCTACCTCCTCTGGATATATCTCTTCATCTGTTTTTCCTATCATATTTTCAGTTGTTGTATATTTACCTTCTGTTATTTCTTTATTTGTATATACATACCTGCCATCTCTATCTTTTAGCCATATAACTCCACCTAATGCATTCATAAGTTCTTTTATATTTTTATCTATATCAATTTTTCTTTTAAACCATATTAAATATCTATTTTCTGATATTTTTATTATCTCTATTTCATAAAATGACTTTATATCTTTTATATATATTTTTTTAATTTTGTCTTCTATATGCCTATCTATTTCTAGAAAAGCTTCTTTGTATCCTATATTGTCAATACTATAAATATTTCCTTTAATTATCTTATCCCCTATTAATTCATTAAATCTTTTATTTATATCTATTACTTTAATTTTGTTTATTTCATCCATCTCTATATATACATATGGTATAGGGATGTAAGAAATCATTTTCAAGTATTCTTCTTTATTTAACATAATTTCCTCCCCCGTTAGACATTATCCTATGATAGATTATAGTATATTTTAAATTAAAATGGTATTTTTATATTTTTTTTGTTTAAAATTTCTAAATAGTGTGTATATATAAAATATAATAATTTCAAATTATTTTAATATAAATTAGGAGGATATAATTATGATAAGAGTTTGTTCAGCATGTTCTGGAATGAGTATAGATGATTTAAGAGAGGCTTTACTAGGTAGAGAAATAGAAAATGAATGTATAGGTGAATGTGGTGCTGAGTTTACAGCATACGTAGGAGATGAACTAATAACAGCATCTTCATTTGACGATTTTGTTAATCAAGCTAAAGAAGTAAAATAGTTTACAAAACCTCTAAAAAATAAATTTCCCTTTAATAAAAAAAGCTATCTTGTTTATAGATAGCTTTTTTGTAATTTAAAATAAATTTCTAAATAACTTTTATTATTTGAAGTAGCTTTCAAATACATCTTCTTTTTCTTTATCTTCTACATTTAAATTTATATATTTTATATTTTTCATTCCGCAAACTTCTAATGTTCCTTTTATTATTACTGTTTCTATTGGGTTATTTAATTTATCTTTTAAATAGCTTGTGTTTGATTCTGATGTAGTTATAACCATACCTGATTTTATATTGCTTAAAAGTCCCTTTGTTTTATTATCTTCTTCACTAAATGCAAAGTTTTTTATAAATACCTTATCAAAAAAACCTTTTAGTATTGCAGGTACATTGTTAAACCAAACTGGAAAAACTAGAATTATCTCATCACTATTTCTTATACTTTGTTGATATTTTTTAACTAATTCATCATCAGTCTTACCTTCATTATATAACTGTTCTTCTTTTTCAGTCATTACAGGATTGAAGTTATCTTTGTACAAATCTATTATTTCATATTCTGCTCTATTTTCAATCAGCTTTTTTGATAATTTTTCTACGATTTTTTTACTAAAAGATTTTTCACTTGGACTTGCTACTATTATTGTAGTTTTCATAAAATACATCCTTTCTTTCTTTATATGTACTTAGTATAAATAATATATTAATTTTATATTCATACAATATAAATATGTAGATACTAAATACATAAAAAAATAGAGCGAAAGATTTTTTTAATCTTACACTCTATTTTTTAATAATTTATTTTATTGCATTTATACATTCATTAACTATAGACTTGTCTATACCGCCTACTTGTATAAGTTTTGTAGCATTTTTTATTACTGACTTATCACTGTTGTTATGAACTAATACAACAGGATAATTCTTAGCAAGTGGAGATACTGTTAAGGCATCTACTAATGTATATCCTTTAGATATATAAAACTCATTAGCATTAGGATAAAACTTTTCTACAACTAGCTTATTAGTAGCAAATCTATCACTTCCTCCAAGTCTAGTTGCATTTGTTTTATTTACTATATTATCACTCATTGATATACTAGATCCTATAACATAAGTACTTTTGTTATTAGTGTTAAATGGTATGTCTTTTCCATTTGTTAATATTATTGGTACTCCATCACGACTTGCAATTGGAGATACACTCATAGCATCTGGTTCTCCTTTATATCCATTTACTAAAAATACTTTATCTATATTTGGATTTATTTTTTTTATTTCATCTGCAACTTTATAACTTGTTTCTTCTCTGCTATTTCCAGAAAGTCTTATAACTTCTTTTCCTTGTGATTTTAAATCACTTTCTATTTTTGGTGATATAACACTTTTTCCACCTATTAAATATACTTTATTAACTCCATTTAATCTTTCTTTTGTTTCATTTGGTATAGAATCTACTTTTGTTAAAAGTATTGGTGATTTAGTTATTCCTGATAATCCACTTGCACTAAGTCCATCTGCTAATGTTTTATCTCCATTAACAAGTATTGCACTAGTATAGTTTTGGTTATCAGATATCATAGCAGCTGTCTCATATCTATCATTACCTATTATAGTATCTAATATTACCTTATCTTTTTGATTATTTATAATATTTACATCATTTTTATTTACATATCCTTTAAATGTATAGTCATAACTTCCTGGTATAGGATTAGCTACATTAGATGGAGTTATTCTATCAGGATTTATCTCAATATTTGAGTTTCTATCATCAGATATTAAAACTACTTCACCTTTATCTGATGTATATAATCTATTTCCATTTTTATCATTTATATTTGATGACTTATTAAGTATTCCTATTTTATATCTATTATAGTCATCTCCTAAACCTCTAGATGATAATTCTACATCCATTTCATTCATATAACTTGATGCTTTTTCTGACCAATATGGATCTGATGCATATCTAACATTACATCCAATTTCTTTATTTCCAAGATTATTACCATTATATTTCCAACTATTTGGATTTAAATATTCATTTGACATCCATTCTTTTGCAAACTCATTTATACAATTTTCTATGCTTTTAAAGTAATTTGCATTATTTGGATTGCTATCCTTTGCATTTATTCCAAATATATTATTTTTTTGTTTAGCTAAAGTAGACGTTCCCTTAGCTGATTCATTCATAGCTATTCCAACCATAACTGATGCATTTACTCCATATTTATTTTGAGCTTTTATAAAATATTTTCCTGTATTTCTAAGAACACTGTCACTTGGTATTTTAGCTTTAAAATACTCATTTATATCATTAGCATCATATGAACTTTTACTTCTACCTGGTAAATATTGATAGTAGTTATAGTATGGTTCATTAGTATTTACTGCATTGTTATGATTATTTTCTTTTGCATCGCTTATAAGTTTGTTTATATCATCATAAAAATAATTTCCATCATAGCTATAATACTTTACTTCATTTTTCATAAATGAAGGTGCTTGTCCTATTGTTCTATAAGTTCCTGTATTTCCTTGTACATTCGAACTTATATAATGGCTTAATCTTCCATTTACATTTTTATAGTAGCTTAAGTTTTGAGCTTGATTTATAGGAAGTACTACTATATTTGTACCTTTATCATCTTGCTTTTTAATCCATCCGCTAAATCCAGCAACTTCTATCTTTGCCATAGTTTCAGTTTCTTCTATAACTGGAACATCTTCTATATATCCATGATTTATATATGTGTATTCATTAGTGTCGTTTGCATTTTTATACAACTTTGCAGTATAGTTTATAGAACTTTCAGATATACCATCTCCTAATTTTATAATACGGCCTATAGAATTTGTACTATATACCACTAAACCTTCTTTATTTATAACTGATGGTATTATATTTTCATCACTATACTCATTTTGTATGTTTTTTGCTATATTTACAGCTTCATCATAAGTATTAGCTTCTTTGTAAAATATATATTTTCCATCTTGGCTAGCTAGTGCTACTTCATAGTTTGAATCTGTTTTAGTTTTTAGATATTTGAAATTATTAAGTTCCTCTATATCTTGTTTGACTTCTGTAGGCATCTCTGACATGTAATTAGATATGCTATGTGATTTAGGCATTGGTTTTGTATATGTTTCATATTCATTAGAATTAGCATAAGAAACATTTCCCAACATTAAGCCACTTATAGCTAATGATAAGTATACACTTTTCTTTAATTTCATATATTTTCCCCCTATTTTTGTATATATATACTAAATTATAACATATATGTTTTATATTCTCAAAGTAAGTTAATAGTATTAAAAAAACACTTAGCATAATATTATGCTAAGTGTTTTTTCTATTTATCCTTATGATTTATTTCTTTTACTTGGATTAATTCAAATTCTTTATTTTTTATATTTATATCAAAAGCCTGTCCAAATCCTTTTACTAATCTTCCATTTTTTATATTTAACTTAAATATATCAAAGTCTAAAGTTTTTAATACCATCATCATAGATGAATCATGTACTTCATCAAACTTATTATATATAGCTCCATCTGCATTTTCTAATTTAGTAGCTTCACATTCAAATGACACTCTTTTTCTTGCAAATATAGTTTTTGAATCTTTTTCATCTTCTATTATCATAACTGAACAATTTTTATCATTTGCTAAGTTGTAATAGTGATTTGCTGCTTTACTTAAGTATACATATATATCTTTATCTATCATAACAAATGGTGCATAACTTATTTCTGGTAATTTGTTTTCATTTAATGAACTTATCATTAAGCTTTTTTGATTATTTATTAAATTTTTCATATTAATTATCTCCTGTCTATAACTTTACGTTAAGTATTCTTTCTATTATATATACACATCCCCTAAAACCTATATATGGAGTATATGGATATATATTTACTTTATTTAAGTTTGGATTACTAACTTGTAATTTCATCTTAGCGTTACTTTTCATGTCTAAACTTGGTCCATCACCAAATAATCCTAGAAGTTGTGTATTTTTTAGATATTTCATTCTATCCAATTCACTTCCTGTAGAAACTAAATCTTCTTCACTGTCTATTTTATGTAGCACTTCTTTTCTATCTACACATAAATTTAATTCACTAAGCATATCACTTATTCCTAGTACAGTATCATAATCTCCAAATAGTGCACATTTTTTACTTTCTTTGTAGAAGAAAAACTTACGCTTTACACTAAACATGTTATTTTTAACAAAGCTTATTTCTTTATTGTATAATTCTTTGTTTAGCTCATACCCTTCTATTTCATTTACTGCTTCTATAAATTCCATAGTATTTTTAAGACCATATAAACTTTTATATACATATGGTATATTGTACTTTTCTTTCATATATTTAGCAGCTTTTAATCCTTCTTTTCTAACTACTACATTAAGAGATGCTTTCGCTGCGTTTTCTATGTCTTCTATAGAAGTATCACAAGTAAACATTGTATTTAAGTCTTTATTAAATAGCTCTTTCATAATTCTTTTTAATTCATAGCTATCACTTAAGAAGTTGTATTTATCTATGTTATATCCTATAATGTTGTACTTATTTATATCTTTAGTGTTGTCTTTAGTTATTTCTTTTACTAATAATTCTAATATATTTTCAACACCTATGTTGTAGTCGTCCTTAAGCCCACCTGTAGTTATAGGTATTAATTTTGCTTTTACTTTATCTTTAAGTACTCTACATACACTTTTAATATCTGCACCTATTATAGATGATATAGATGATGCCATTACAAATATGTATTTAGGCTTTATATTTTCATCTAATTCTATTATTGCATTTTCAATTCTATCGTACTTTCCAAATGTAACATCACTTTGATCCATATGAGTTGAATATATTTTTGCTCTTTCTTCTCCATTTAAGCTTCCTATTGCCTCTATTGAATAGTGTGTTGTTCCTGCTGGTCCAAATTCTATAATACATGCATTATTTATTGATGACAGTGTCCATATTGTTCCCATTCTATCATTTGCTACGGGGAAATATTTACATACCTTCATACATCATTCCTCCCATTTTGCTAGTTTCTAATTCATATAGCTTTATTAAGTCTTTCATCATATCTATAGGTAGTTCATATCCTATTTTTTGTGCATGAGAGTCTAGTGTTATTTGCATTAACCCTTTTTCTCTAAGTATTATAGGGCTTTCGTGACCTATATATACATCTGCTCCTATTGTTTCATATAAATGTCTAAGTGGTGCTATATTTGCTATTCTACTTATGTATGGGTTATATCCTTTTTTAGATATATTTTCCTTGTACTTTATATCTTGTTCATATAACTCTCTAATTTGTACAAACACTGGTATCATACCTAAATCACTTAAAAAGTCTACAGTTTCAAAAGCCATCATAGGTGTATTTCCATATATAAGTTTTTTTCCTTTTAAAATATCACTACACTTTCTAAAAAGCTCATCATATTCATTTATCTTATCTTCTAATTTATTTAATAAATCTACATTTAATAATTCTTCTAATCTCTTGTAGTTTTTATATATTGTACTTTTATCCATATGCTTATCAAAGTATATATAGTCTATATCAAACTTTTTCTTCATAGCTTTAGCCAAATCTAGTGCTATCATATCTGTTACTATATTTACTTTTGATTTTGATGCATTTTTTATAGCATCTATATCACACTTTGATGGTATCACAGTATTAATGCTAACCCCTTCGCTTTTTAATAGTTTCACAAGTTCTGTAGATTCAACATTTTCTTGCCTATGTCCTAGTATGTTTATTCCTTCTTTTTCTTTTGATTTTTTCATACAGGTACTTAGTGCTTTTAAGCTTCTAGACATTCCTGGTATATGAGAGTTACACTTAAAATGTTCTGTGTTTACTACAAATATAGGTACATCAACTTCACCATCTAAGCTATATTCTATTGAAGAATAATCTTCTCCTATAAGCTCTGGTACACAAGTTGTTACTATCATTATTGCATCAGGTTCTTCTATTTCTATTATTTGTTTTATAGCTTCTTCTACCTTTTTTTGCCCACCAAATACTATATCTTTGTCTTTTAAAACTACTGAATAAACACTATCATTTCCTTTTTGTCTATGATATGCAAAGTTTTTAGTGTAGTAAGTACATTCACTAGTTCCTACTACAACTAGTGGCATATTTTTTATATAACTTGCTGTAAGGGCTACCCCAAATAATGGACAATGTGTCCCTGGAAATATTGCATGAGATAAACTTTTTATATCTTTATCTTCATTTATTTCATCTAATCTATTTAAAATATCTAAAGTATACATACTTCTCCTCTTATTATGTAAATTTTGATTTTGACTCTTTCTTATATTTGTTGACTTATTTAATCATTAGCTTTAAGACACTAGTCTTTGTGCCTTTATAGTTTTTATAGGGTGTATTCTAGGTTTATTACTTTGTGGATCATTATCTATATCACACTCTATTTTATAAACTTTTTTTATAACATCCTTATTTACAACATCATTTGGTCTACCATCACTTATAATTTGACCATCTTTCATAATTATAAGCCTATCGCTATACTTACTAGCTTGGTTTAACTCATGTAGTACCATTACTATTGTTATTTTAAACTTTTCATTTATTTCTCTAACTAACTCCATAAGCTCTAGTTGATATGATATATCTAAATATGTAGTAGGCTCATCAAGAAGTAATATGTCTGGCTTTTGACATAGTGCTTGTGCAATATACGCCCTTTGTCTTTCTCCTCCTGATAATGCCCCTATTGGTGTATTTTTATATTTACTAAGCCCTGTATTTTCTATTGCCCAATCTACTATTTCTTTGTCATTATTTGTCTTAGTTTCAAACCATTTTTTGTGAGGGATTCTTCCAAAGTAAACAAGTTCTTCAACTGTTAAATCCATAGGTGCATTGTTGTGTTGAGATAATAAGCACACCTTTTGAGCTATTAATTTTCCCTTTAAGTCTTTTATTCTTTTTCCTTCTAAAAAAACTTCTCCACTTAAAGGTTTTATCATCCTAGATAAACTCTTTAATAAAGTTGATTTTCCACATCCATTTGGACCTATTATGGATACAACTTCTCCTTTATTTATTTCTAAGTTTAAATTCTCTATTATAACTTTATCTTCATATCCAACTTTTAAATTACTAGCACTTATCATTAATAATCTCCTCTCTTTCTTAGTAAGTATAAGAAAAACGGCCCTCCAACTATAGACATAATAACTCCAACTGGTATTTCTATAGCTCCACCTATTGTTCTTCCTAAAGTATCTGCAACTAATAATACTATACTCCCTAGTACCATACTAAAAGGTATAGTGTATTTATGATCACTTCCCATAATCATTCTAGATATATGAGGAACAATAAGTCCAACAAAGCTTATAACTCCTACAACTGATGTTGATATAGCAGCTAAAAATACTGCTACACCTGAAATTAATAGTCTAGTTAAGTTAACATTAAATCCAAGATTTGTTGCTGCTTCATCTCCAAGTTGTAAAACATTTGCACTTCTTATAAGAAGTAGTGATACTATAAGTGCTATTATAGAATATCCAAATAACATATTAACATCTACCCAAGTTTTAGTAGCTAAGCTTCCATTTAACCAAAGCATAGCACTTTGTATCCTATCACTATACATTGTTGATAAAAATGATATAACTCCTCCTAATATAGTATTTACAGCAACCCCTGCTAATACTATTCTTCCTGGCTTTATTCCATTTTTATAAGCCATTAAAAATACTAATATACATGCTATAGCACCACCTACAAATGCAACTATAGGTAGTATATTCGTATACTTTGGAGCTAATAAAAGTATTATAATAGCAGCTACACTAGCACCTGTTGATACTCCTGTTATACCAGGGTCTGCTAGTGGATTTTTCATAACTGATTGAAGTAATATTCCTGCTACTGCTAAGTTTGCTCCAACTAATGCTGCTAGTATATTTCTTGGTAGCCTCATCTTATAGACAATAGTAGTTACTACTTTATTATCATCATTTATAAGAGCTTTAATTATTTCATTAAAACTTAAATCTACACTACCTATAGTAGAAAGCAGTACTAAAAGTACTGCTAACATTATAAAACTTATACCAATAGTTAAATATTTTTTATTTAGCTTCATACCTAGTTACCGTATAATGTATTTCCTAAAGTTTTTATAGCTTCTTTTACTTGTAGGTTTGCAGATACATTAAATATAGCAGGGTCTAAATCTATTACTTTTCCATTTTTATATGCATCTAACTCTTTGTATGCTGGATTTTTATCAAAAGCATCATCAAAAGCTTTTTTAGTTTCTTCTATATTTCCATGCGCAAATCTAAGTATATAATCAGGATTTTCTTTTATTATTTGCTCTAAACTAAATTGAACATAAGGTGAACTCATATCTCCCTCTAATTTATTAGTTATATTTTCTGCTCCCACAGTTTTTGCTAAATCCCCTAAATAAGAAGTCTCTGTAGCTAACATGAAGTTTTCTCCTCCACCAAATATTATTGCTACTGTCGGTGCTTTTTCACTTTTATTAGCTGTAGCTTCTTTTTCAACTTCTTTTAATTCGTTTATTACTTTAGTCGCTTCTTCTTCTTTATTTATTTCTTTTCCTAGCTCTTCAATACTTTTTACAAATTCTGTATATGTTCCTGTATTAAAGTAGAAAGTATTTAAATCATACTCTTTCATACTATCTTTTACATTTTCTTTAAACATACTATCCATTATAAATACATCAGGCTTTAGAGATGCTACTATTTCTAAATCAGGATTCATTGCTTGACCTACTTCTGGTAATCCTTTAAACTTTTCTGGTATTTCCATTTTAGTTGTAGGTATTCCTATAACATTTGCATCTAATTTATCTAATACTTGTGTAGCTGAAACTGTCGCAGCTACTACGTCTAATTCCTCAACTTGAGCACCTTTAACGGCTGTATCACTTTCTTTTTCACTTTGACTACTATTATTAGTACACCCTGTTATAAATAATGCTGATACTAAAAATACTGATGCTAATTTTCTAAATTTCATAATACTTCCTCCATTTTGTTTTAATTTTATATTTAATGTGTTTATTTTTATATAATTTTTATAAGCTAAATTGCTGTTTTACAGGCTAGTTATTCACTAACTATTTTTCTAGCCAAATTCATATATATACTTGCCATCTCGCTCTCTTTATCTTTTTCTATAACTGTTTTCCCATCATTTTCAGATATTTGAACTATTTGATTTCTAGGTATATAGTGAAAAACATTACTATTTATTTCATTACATAAATTTTCTACTAATTCAACTTCACCATCTACATTTTTGGCATTTAATATAATACCTTTTAATGATGCATATCCTCTACTTTTAAATTGATTAACTGCTGTAGATATATTACTCGCTGCATACATAGACATCATCTCACCAGATGTTACTATATAAACATCCTTAGCGTATCCATTTCTTATTGGCATTGAAAATCCTCCACATACAACATCTCCAAGTACGTCGTATATGACTATATCTGGCTTGTAAACTTCAAAAGCCTCTAATTCTTCTAACTTCTCAAAAGCTGCTATTATTCCTCTACCAGCACATCCAACACCAGGAGTTGGTCCTCCAGCTTCAACACAAAGCACTCCATTATATCCTTCAAATACAATATCTTTAAGGTCTATATCATCACCTTTTTCATTCATTACATCTAATACTGTAGGTATAAACTTTCCTTTCATTAGATTTTTAGTTGAATCTGCTTTTGGGTCACACCCTATTTGCATTACCTTATATCCTAATTGTGAAAGAGCCGCTGATAAATTCGACGTTGTCGTAGATTTACCTATGCCTCCTTTACCATATATCGCTATTTTTCTCATTGACTTTCTCCTCGTTTTAATAGATAATATTGATGATATTGATTATCATTTACTCTTTAAGTATATTATAAAAATTTTTATAGTTCTTTAATTATATTTGCTATTTTTATAAATATTTTTAGTTTAAAATATTTCAATTCTAAATTTTAAAGTTAAAATAATTTGATTATATTAACTAGTTTTAATCAAGTTTTGGAGGAGATCATGAGTAATTTGGAAAGTATATTGAAAGATTTTTATGACTGTCTAGATATTCCTATACAGTTTGTCAACGAAAAGTTTATCCCTATTTATAAAATGGGATTTTCAAAGGATATTGATTTGGTATTAGAAAAAACAAACATATATAATAATTTAAAAGAAAGTACTATTTCAAGTATAAACCTTACATATTTTGAAAATATACACTTTATAGTAACACCTTTAACGGATACTAGATTTGATGGATACTTTATAGTTGGACCATTTAAATCAAAATATATATGTAGTGAGTTAAATATTCCATTTAAACCTTATTCTTGCATTAACTACATATTAACTATGCTAAAAAGCATTATAAAAGGTCAAATTAATAAAGATAATAAATTTAATCCATACATTAAAGATAGTATTGATTACATACATAAAAATTACGCTTCTACTAATATGGATGATGTTTGCAGTTATCTAAGCATTAATAAAAGCTATTTTTGTTCTATATTTAAAAAAGAAACTGGATATACTTTTACTAATTTTTTAAATAAATTTAGAATAGAAAAAAGCAAAGAGTTTTTGAAAAATAAAAATTTTACAATATTAGATGTTGCTTTATTGGTTGGATATAATAACCATAACTACTATACAACACTTTTTAAAAAACTAAATGGTATAACACCTATTGAATATAGAAATAATCTTAAAGCTAGTTAATTAATTTTATTATCTAGCTTTTTATATTATTTAAATAATCAATATTTGTATTTAAAAATAAAAAATGAGTAGCTTGAGTGCTACTCATTTAATTTAATAAAAATTTTTCTAATTCATCATATAATTCTATATCTTCCTTAACTATAGCTATAACTTCTTCATTAGCTTTTAAGAAATAAACTCCTATTACTTCTTTATCTTCTTCTAGCTGAAATTCTATGTCATCTTTATACAATTCTTCTTTTTCTTCTTTTAATTTCTCAGATAAGCAAAGTATACTTTGGTCATATACTACTTTTTCTATAATACTAGCGCTAGATACTTTTGTAGATGTTATCATATATATTGCTAATTCCGTTATGTAAAGTATTAATAATTCTTTTGTAAAATTATCTTTTATAAATTTTCTTATCTTATTGTTCTTATCATTTATTGGATAAAGCTCAGTGAGTAATTCTTCAAACTTCATAGATAATTCTCCTTATTAAGATATTAAAGTCTTAATAATATGTATGAATATTTAAAGAATAATATACTCTTAAGTATTATTTCATTTAATACATAATTATAGATGTAATATAATTATATTATTTATTTTCTATTAAATATTTTTTTTATAAATCCTACCTTTTTTCTATTTTTTGGCTCTATTTCTTTAAATGAAATCTCTTCATCATTTATTATTTTTAATGGATTTTCTATTAGTAATGTTTTAGCTCTATCTTCACCGTAGTATTTACTTATATATGTGAAAACTTCTTTGATATATGGTTTTCTTCTTTCTTTATCATGTGCATCACTAGCTATAAACTGTACTAAATTGCGATCTAATAAATATTTACAAACTTCAAATGACTTAGAACCTTTTTTTAATACACTTGAACTATTGATTTGAATAAGTGCCCCTTCATTTATAGCATCTTTTAAAATACTATAATTTTTTTGTATTTCTTTATATCTTTCTACATGTGCAAGTATAGGTATATATCCCCTTATTTTAAACTCAAATATAACATCACTTAGTTTTTTAGGAAAATTGCTAGGAGAAAATTCAACTAATACATATTTACTATTGTTTATACTTTTAAATTCTTTTTTATCTATATATTCTAATATATTTTCATTGTAATATATTTCATTTCCAACTAGCACATTTACATCTATATTATTTTTTTTTAATTCATTATTAAAACTTGTGGCTATATCTAAAAGTTTATCTTCCATTATATAATCTTCAAATGCTGGATGATAATGTGATGTGTTTATTATAGTTTTTATACCTTCAGCTTGAGCTATTTTTGCCATTTCTAAAGCTTCTTCAAGGCTCTTAGCTCCATCATCCACTCCAGGTAATATGTGACAATGTATATCTATCATTTTTTATTCCCCCAATATTTACTTATATATTTTAATATATATCAAAATATTTATATAATCTACATGTTTGTATCAATATTTTAAATTGTTTTTTACATTCATTTGCAAAAAAAAAAGAATTTGCAAAATAAATTGCAAATCCTTACTCTTTTGATGTTTCTTTTTCATATTTAATTCTATTTTGCTTAATCCTAGTTATTTTGTTCCATTTATTTTTATATTTTTTATATCCTATAAATCCAGTTAACCTATAAAAAGAACATAATTGCCTATACCCAAAGCTCTCAACTATTGAAAATAGTATTAATTTTAATAGTGTAGTTATACTTGGTATATGTCTAAATACATAATTTTCAAGCATTACAGATGTTACAGATATTATAACACTATATAATATATATACTAGTAAAAATGTTGCTAAAAACTTTATATTTAAATATCCTGCAAAATATGAAACTATTATTATTAATAATCCAAATATATCTATTACACAAGAAAATAGCTCATATACTACAAAGTACATAAAAGAAAATATACCTACAAACCCATATTTTGGATTTAGAAATATATACTTATGGTTAAATAAACTTGTCATAAGCCCTATGTGCCATCTTCTTCTTTGTCCTTTCAGGTCTTTAAATGTTTCTGGTACTTGTGACCAGCAAATAGCATCATAAGCATATTTTATGTTATATTTTATCTTATTTTTTCTATAAAAAGAATGAAGTTTAACAACAAGGTCCATATCTTCACCAATTGTATTAGTGTCATATCCTCCAACATTTATAGCACAACTTTTCTTAAAAAGCCCAAACGCACCAGATATTATAAGATTGCCATTAAAACTATTAAACCAAACTCTAGTTGTCAAAAATACACGATAATATTCTATAGTCTGAAATATTACTAGTAACTTTTTTGGTGGCAATATTTTTTTTACTCTACCATTTTCTAAAACAACTTGATTTGCAACCTTTATATTTCCGCCTACTGCTATAGTAGTATCATCTTCCATAAATGGTGCTACTATATTAGTTAATGAATCATATTGAAGTATAGAGTCTGCATCTAATGATACAAATAGTGGATATCTAGATACATTAATTCCCATATTGAGAGCATCTGCCTTCCCACCATTTTCTTTTCTAACTAACGTTAATTTTATATTGTTTATAAATCTTTCATATACAAACTCTTCTTTTTTACATTTTACTAATCTTCTTATTGGCCTTGCTACTCTTTTTAGTTTAAATTTGTCTATAATTACCTTAGAAGTATCATCATTTGAACCATCATCTATTACTATTATTTCAAATTCTTTGTAGTCCAAACTAAGTAGAGATTCTATACAATCATTGACTGTTTTCTCTTCATTGTATGCTGGTACTAATATAGATATAGGAATATAATTTTCCTTATTATCTATTGCTAAAGCTTCTGAAAATCCTCTTTTTCTTTTACTCTCATTAAGCTGTAATACAGAGTATACTGTGGATATAAAAAATACAACAGCATATATAAATATATAATACATAAAGAAAATGTTAATATATCCAATAATTATCTCTAACATGAGTACACAACATCTCCTATCTCTTCTAAATATTTTTCATAAGATATTTTATCTTTTACAAACATAGCATAAAAAAGTATATCTCTTGAATATTTGTCTTCTTGTTTTATTATTCTTTCTTCTATATAGTCTTTGTCAAATCCAAGAAGAGACATGGCTGAGTTGTACCTTACATACCAATTTTTATCGGTTATTGTTTTAAGTAGTATCTCTATACTTTCTTCGCTATTATAATTTCCAAGAGTGCTTGCACACACAGTTCTATACTCCCAATCTTTACTATTTATTATATCTATTATAATTTGCTTCGCTTCTTTGTATTTAACTACTGCAAAATATTTTATTATACTTATCTTAACTTCTTTATGAGTATTTTCGCTTTTGAGCATGTTAAGTAAATCTAATTTTACATAATCTATCTTATTGTTTTTAAAGTGCTCTATTATAACCTTTTGAACTTCATAGTTAAGCTCATTAAACATTTTAATTAAATTTTTATTTAGTAGATTTTTGTTTCCACAAAACATATTAATTATATCTATAAACATTTTATTATTTACATATTTTCCATTATCTGATATATACCTTATAAAATTTATTAAATAATCTAAGTTTCCTATTTTAGATACACTCTTTAGAGCTAATGTTCTTAATTGAGTTGAATTTGTATTTAGACAATTATATAAAAAGTCTTTTATCTCTATATTAGATAATTTATATTCACCAAGCAACATAACATAATAAGATTTTATAATATCATCCTTTCTCTTACATGCCTTTATTTCATTTATTATAATATCCTCAAAGTTTTTTGCGTAAATCTTTGTGTATTTATGATTATTGTAGTCTTTATTAAATTCAAATAAGGCATTATGAAAGGAGTCTTTGTATCTTCTCTTTTTAATTTTATTTCTTACATACTCAATATTTATTTTTGTTATATTTTTTTTATTTTTTATATCTTCAAGCTGTTTTAATATTTCTTTTTTAAAAGTGTTATCTAAGTCTTGAACTTTCCTTTTGTGCCTTTTGTTATACATATCATTTACTATCATATAAATAACTGAACAAGAAATTATATATGTAAAAAAGGCTAACACTATATATATTATTGTTATATTTTTCATATCTCCCCCATTTAATTAGAGATTTTTGTTAATTCTTTTTGCAATATATAATAAGATTCTTTTAATCTTTCATGATAATTTGGCATTAACCAAGTATCTAGTTTAAAGCTTTCACTTTTTAGTCTAACTTTTTTATATTCACTATTTAAAGTCATGCCTATTTTAATGTCTTTTATTTTTATTGGTTTAATCTTGTATACCTCATAAAAATCATCTTGTATTTGTCTAGTTGATGGATCCATAAAATTAATAATCCCCCAAGGTATTCTTATTTCTACATAATCCTTGCCAACATAAAAGTCAGAAGCTGAGTTATAATCTAAGCTATTTGGATTACTATTTCCATAAACTAATTTACCTGTTTCATGTATTATAGCTTCTTCTTCACCATTTGATGTGTTATACATTTTAGGCCTTACCTCTATATAGATTGGTGAAAAGACATCCATATCTTTTTTGTGATTTATAAGATCTGGTCTTTTTTGATTATCTTTTTTATTAAGATAAAAATTAAATCTATTATAATATTCATGTACATAAATAGCACTATTATCTATATCATTTATATGTATTATAAAATCAACATTATCTTCAAAATTCAGCATAAACTGTGAGCTTTTTTTAACACCTGATTTAGGAGTTGTATCTAAGTCTATATAAATATCATCTTTTGATAAGTCTATATCTTTTGATAATTTTGCCATAAGATATAAATACTTTTCATCACTTTTAGCATATAAACTCATATCTTTATTTTTGCTTACAATGTCTTTTTCACTCCACTCATCTATACTATCATCTACATAACTTACACTTTTACCACTTCCTGGGTCAAATGCCATAAGACCAAAACTTTGGCTATAAGTTTGTGCATCACTCCAATAAGCTGATCGGTCTAATATTTTACTATCTGCTGTATTTGCTGAAGACCTACTCCAACTATCTTGAAATTCAAATAAAAAGCTTCCTGCACATCCTGAACTTTTTATAGCCCTATATAAGGATACTAAAGCATTTCCTTGTTCTTTTTCATCTATATATTTAATTTTATCAGAGTTCATATTAAAATCTCCACCAGTTCTAGATGATGGTATCCCATATTCCCCTATAACAACTGGTATTTTATGATTATTATTTAACTTTTTAAAATAATAATCCATCTTATCTACATATTCTTTTACTTCGTTGTAAGACGGATATATATTATAAGTTGCAAATAATCCTGTTTTTAATTTGCTTTTAGATTTTATATTTTCAGGATTAAAATAATAATTTTGATTTTTTATTCTATCATCTTTTTCTATAAAAGTATTTTTTCCAGGATTTTTTTGACCGCTGACTATATTATATGAAGATGAACCTATATAACTTATAAGACTTTGCTTTTTATAACTTTCTAGTTCATAGTCTAATAAATAATCTCCCATACTAGCCATATAAGATTCAAAAGATGATGCTTTATCATTTGTATATAAATATTTGCCATTATACTTTTCTTTCTCATTCATAATTTCATTATATATTATGTCATGCTTTGCAAACTCTATGCCTAGCGTATATCCTATAACATAATCTGAAACATCAGTATTGTAAAACTGTACTATATCTGGCTTATTATAGTTGTATGGATTACCATGTACTGAATCTACTATAAGCTTTATATTTGTTATAAATCCATCGTTTAAGTTACTACTTTGTGGATTTTCTCCATCCTTTAAATATTTTTCATCAAAGTATATTCCTTGCATTAAATATATTGGACTTTCTCTATTTTTATTGAATTTATCAAGTGCATTATAAAAATTATGACTCATAAGATTAGATACTTTTATGCAATTTGCTCCCATATTGTAGATATTACTTATCCATCTTAAATAATCATCTTCTGATACTAAATTATCACTTGGAAATGTTCCTGGTTTAGCTGAGTTTAAATTAACTCCTACTATATCTAGTTTTTCCCATTTTCCATTCTTTGCTATATATATTTCCTTTTCTTTAACTTTAGTGAAATATGTATCATTTTGTCCTACTAATTGATTAGTAGCTATTGAACTTATAAGATTATATATAAGTACAAATGCTATTATACAAATAAGTAAAAATTTCTTCATATCAATCTCCTACTAACTCGCCCATTTAGATAAGCTATCTATGTTTTCATCCATCCACTTGCCTCTATTTTTTATAAAATTTTTCATTAAATTTATTTCTTCTTCATAAGAATTTGCTTTTCCTGTAGTGTCTTCTAACAAATCTTTATTATTACCTAAGAATTTATTAAATGCATCTTCTCCATTACCATATTTTTGTATTATATTCCAATACATTCCAAAAACATCAGATTGATTACTTAGTTCAAATGACCATTTATCAAAGTTCCGTTTTACTGAAGTACCTAGGTAATTCTTAGTTTTATCTATAAGATTTATAAGATATTCATCACTAAGATAGTTTTTTCTTAATTCTTTATATCTACTTACAACTTTATTAGCAAATGCTCTATCCTCCATAAGTCTATCAAACCAATACCTTTGCAACATAAAAAATCCTTCATACTCAAAAGCTCTACTATCTTTATTTACTTCGTTATTTCCAAGTGATCTATTAAAATCCCATATAGGACCTGCTTTCATTTTTTCATTATAATCCTTATACATATATGTACTAAATATACCTGCATCAGTATTTAAGAAGAACTCATTAATAATATAAAAGTCTACAAAATAATCTACATCTATATACTTTCTATATCCATTTTTAGGGTCATTAAATTTATCTGAATATAGTATTCTTTCAAACTCACTAATATATTTGTTGATATAATTATATTTGCCTGGTGTTAAATCTTTTTTAGGATATTCAATATTTAACGCATAGTCATATAAATGAGTTTCATATCCATAATTTCCAATTACAATATTATCTTCTTTATTTCTGTCCCTACTTATTATAAAACTAGTTTCATCGGTATTATCATGAGTTTTAACTATATCAACCCTGTCTTCTCCTCGTTTTATCTTTTCTATTAATAAATACACTCCCTTGTAGTGCTTTTTTTGTATAGTACTACTTCCATCATCTATAACAAAAACTTCACAAAACCTCACATCAGGTGCATACTCCATAATATTACTACCTACAGTATATGCTATATAATTTCTCATAAGAGACTTATCAGCAAAAGGACCATTTAATACCCAATCTGAATCCTTATCCATACCTAGCATTTTTTTATCTTTTTCATTTCCTTTTTTGTTTACAAGCTTTAGACTATACTGCTTTTTAGGAAAATATTTTGTTGTATTTCCTCTTATATTAATCATTGCACTACTTTCTAAACTTGGATTATCATTTAAATAATTATTTTCTTTATCTGAATTGTAAACTTGAATATTTGAAACTGTCTTTTCTTTATTAGATATGGATTTTCCATTAGTATCTATTACTATTAAAGGAAGGTTAAAACCATAATCCCCATAAGTATTTTGATATATTTTTTCATATTCTTTTGATCTATTCTCTTTGTATTTATAACTTGCTACTTCTTTAGCTTCTTTTAAATATGATGCTCCAATTAGTGATATAAAAATAAAACTAAGTGCCATAAATGCTTTAAATATATCTTTTTTCATTCATATCACCTATCCTATTGTTTCTCCATTTTGAGCAACTAAATTAACTGCACTAACACCTTCTATCTTGTATAAATTGTCTAATATATTTTTGTCATTACTATTTTTAAACTTTATTTGATAAATTATCTCTATATTATTTCCTACAGAGTTTTTAGCCCTTAACTGACTTCCTTTAAATGAGTCAAATACACATCTCATTATTTCTTCTTCTCTTTCTCTTTCACCTCTTATAATAAGAATGTATCTTTCTTCTTTGCCAATTCCACTAAAGCTAAACATAGAAAGTACTATAAATAAAAATAACGACCCAACTATAGCTATCATATAGTTTTGACTTCCTACACTAAGGCCTATAGCTATACACCAAAATATATATCCTGTATCTCTTGGATCTTTTATAGCTGTTCTAAAACGAACTATAGATAATGCCCCAACCATACCAAGTGATAATGCTATATCACTACCAATTACTATCATTACCATAGTAGTAACTAGTGTCAGCATTACAAGTGATACATTAAACTTTCTATTATACATTACTCCACTAAATGTTATTTTATATGTCCAAAATATAACCATTGAAAGTATAAATGCCATACTCATCATTTCAATAGCACTGAATAGATTTATATTTCCGCTAGGTGCTGTTAAGTATTTATATAATGTTTCTTTCATATTTCTCTCCCTTATTACTTAAAATATATAATTTTCATAAAACTTTCTAGAACTACAATACTTACTTAAAGACTGATTTGTAGTATATAAATTAGATAAAGCCTGTGATATCCAACAAAATAATTCTCCATCAAATTTAACTTCAAGTAGTGCATTATAATAGTTGACTATAGGATTCATAATAATATCATCATTAAACATATCAAAATCAAATTCATTACTTCTTATATCACTATCTAATGTAACTCTTATATTATTTTCTTCATGTATATATGCTTTTCTATTATAATCAACTAAAACTACTGGTCTATATTGCCCTATTGTCATAATGTTGTATGCTGATTTTGCAGTTTCATTATTATATTTTAATAAAACACTATAATCTTTATTAATAAGTCTAATGGCATCCTCTCTACTTATTGTAACAGTCTCTTTTCTTTGGTTTATATTCATTTTTCTTTTTATTTCAAGCTTGACTTTCTCTGTTTTAGTGTCATATATTCTAAGTCTAATCTTTTTTCTAACTTCTTCTCCATTAATCTTAGAATAATAATCACAATTGTCTATGCTATCAAAATAAAGACTTCTTATTTTATATCCAAAACAATTATTATTTTTATCTTCTTTAAGGACATCTTTAAACAAATTGTCTACCTTATAATAATCCACTTCACTAATTGGATATTTTAGCTCTCTTCTATTTACTATCAAATTTTCACCTCCCGATTTTTATTTTATATATAAATGATTTTAGATTAAATTTTTTATCCAATTAATTTTATACCTTAATTATAATATTGTAAACTAATAAAAAAAGGATATATAAAAATATATCCTTAAAAACATATATATTAAACTAATTTTTCTAAAACAATATCTACAAATGCTCTTATACCGTCGACATTTTTAATAGCATCACTTTCAGTATTACCCTTAGTAGCTATATAAAACTTTAACTTAGGCTCAGTACCAGATGGTCTAATAGCAAGCCAAGATCCATCTTCTAAGAAGTACTTAACTACATTAGCACTTGGAAGATTATCTATTCCTTTTAAATAATCTTTAAAATCAATAACTTTAGAGTTGTTTATTTCATTTATATCATTTTCTCTAAAGTATGTCATTATATCCTTAATTTTTGCTATACCTTCTATACCTTTTAAAGTTAAAGATTTAGTTTCTTCTTTAAAGTATCCATACTTTTCATAAAGCTTAATTAATCCTTCATATAAGCTCATATTATTAGAAGCATAATAAACTGCCATCTCTGCTATTAAAAGTGATGTAACAACAGCATCCTTGTCTCTAGCATGAGTTCCTACTAAATATCCATAGCTTTCTTCATATCCAAATAAGTATGAATTAGACTTAGTCTCTTCAAATGACTTTATCTTCTCTCCTATAAACTTAAATCCTGTAAGTACATTTAAAACATCTATATTGTTATCTTTAGCAATATCTGCACCAAATTCAGATGTAACTATAGTCTTTATAAGTACTGGATTTTCTTCTAGTCTATTAGCTTCCTTTCTTCCTTCTATTATATAGTTTGTAAGCATTCCACCAATTTGGTTTCCTGTAAGCATTTGATAATCACCATTTACAGTCTTAACAGCAACACCAACTCTATCACAATCAGGATCAGTAGCTATTACTAAATCAGCTCCTACTTCTTTAGCTAAATCAATTCCTCTAACTAATGCTTTTTTATCTTCTGGATTAGGATACTCTATACCAGAAAAATTAGGATCTGGCTTTTCTTCTTCACTAACAACTATTACATTTTCAAATCCAATTTCTTTTAAAGCTCTTCTTATAGGAACATTTCCTGTTCCACAAAGTGGAGTGTATACTATTTTAAAGTCTTTTCCAAACTTATCTATTAAATCTTTTCTTATAACTTGAGTTTTTACAGCTTCTATAAAATCAGTATCTTCTTTTTCATCAAGCTTAATAACTAAATCTTTATTTTCATCAGTAAGTGTTGGTATAGTACTATAATCTACTATAGAGTTTATTTCATCAGTTATAGCACTTGCAATGTGTGGCATAACTTGTGCTCCATCTTCCCAGTATACTTTGTATCCATTGTATTCTGGTGGATTGTGACTAGCAGTTATAACAACACCTGCTATAGCATTTAAATTTCTAACTGCAAAAGATAATTCTGGTGTAGTTCTTAAAGAATCAAATATATAAGCTTTTATACCACAAGCTGCTAGAGTATTTGCTGTTTCTATACAAAATTCTCTAGACATATGTCTATTATCATGTGCTATAACAACACCTCTGTCTTTTTCACTGTTTGCATTTTTTAATATGTAATTAGCAAGTCCAAAAGTAGCTCTTCTTACTGTATATATATTAATTCTGTTACTACCAGCAGCTATAACTCCTCTAAGCCCAGCAGTACCAAACTCTAAATCCGTATAAAATCTATCTTCTATTTCTTTTTCATCATTTATGCTTAGTAATTCTTGTCTAGTTTTTTCATCAAAATATGGATTGTTTATCCACTCATTGTATTTTTCCTTGTAACTCATAAATACTCCTCCATGTGTTTGTATTTTTTGTATATAATTTAGTAATATGTTACATAATCGCTGAAATAATTTTATCATAAATTTATCACAAAATTTGTAAATATATATATTTTTTATAAAAAATATTATAAAAATAAAAAAAGAGAGCTTATGCCCCCTTTTTGTTTAATGTATTTTATGCTCTATTTAATTTCTTCATAACCATCTTCTTAAGCATCTTAACTTCTCTAACTCTAAATTTACTAACAAGTACACCATAAACAATAGCACCTACTAATACAGATATACCTGTAGCTATAACGTCTTGTACAAATCCACTACCTAATATACCACTAGATAACTTGTACACAAAGTATGTCGCAATACCCATTACAACAGAAGCTATTAAAGATTTTACAAATGTTCTTAATATTCTATCTTGTCCATAGTAACTTATCTTTTTCTTTAATCCTCTAAATAATAATAATATACATATTATAGAAGATAAACTAGTAGCAAGTGCTAGTCCACCAAGTCCAAATACTTGCATTAAAGTAACATCAAAGAATATGTTAGCAATAACTGCTATTATACCATTTATCATAGGAGTTTTAGTATCCTTTAATGAATAGTATACCTTACCTAATATATCTCTAAGTCCATAAGCAATCATACCAACAGAATAACACATAAGAGCAATAGCTGTCATTTGAGTTGATGTTTCATCAAAAGCTCCTCTTTGAAATAATATTCTAACTATAGGAGTAGCAAGTACTATTGCCCCAACAGTTATAGGTAATATTATTAAACTTACACAGTTTACGCTAGTTGATACTGCTTCTGCAAACTTTTTCTGATCATTAGTAGTGGATAGCTTTGCAAGTGTAGGATATATAACAGAACCTATAGTAGTTATAAATAATCCTAAAACAAAGAAATTAAGCTTGTTAGCACTATTTAAAGCTGCTATAACACCATCACCTAAACTTGAAGCTAAACTTCTATCTGCCATAGCATTTACTTGGTTGACTGCAACCCCTATTAAAACAGGCAGTATTAACCATATCATCTTTTTAAGATATTTATCTTTAAAATTAACAATAGGCTTAAACTTATATCCATGCTTTATAGCAAAAGGTACTTGGAATAAAAACTGTGAAGCCATACCAATAAGTGCCCCTATTGCTAATATATCAAAGTTATCAGTAACTGCACCTATTATCATAGATATAATTATTATAATATTATTTGGAAGTTGCACCATACCTGGTATAGTGAAGTTTCCTTGTATTTGTAAGTAAGCTGTCATTATATTACTAAGACCTATAAATAAAACACCAACTATTATTATTCTTACAAAATCTACAGTTAGTGCAAGCTTATCCCCAGTAAAACTAATAGCAAATAATTTTACTATAGGCTCTGCAAATATATAACCAAATATACTTAAAATTATACTTATTATACTAACTATACATAATATATTGTTTGCAAAATTTTGAGCTCTTTTTTCTCCACCATTTTCAAGTGCTTCTTGATATAGTGGTATAAATGTAGTAGAAAGGGCTACCCCAACAGCAGCAAACACCACAACAGGTATATTCATAGCTGTTATATATACATCACTATAAGCACTCGTTCCATAAAAATACATTAGGACTATATCTCTTGTAAATCCTAGTATCTTTGATAGCATAGTAACTACCATAAGCCAAAATGCCGATTTTGCTAAATTATTACTCATAAAATCCTCCATGAAGCTTATATTGAAAATGATATTAAATCATTTTTCATCGTCAATATTCCTAGTATATCACTAGTTTAATGATTTGAAAATAATTTTATTATATTTATACAAATATTCCAATTTAACTAATCTTTAACTTAAAAATTATTTTTATAAAAATCATAATTTATGCACTTATGTATCCTATAATAATCTAAAGTTTTAATTACTATATAGATATAAGTAAAAGAAATTGCTAAAAAATAGATAATAGGTAATTAAAATAGCTGTAGAGTTATATGATAGTATATAGTATCAATTTCTTAAAAAAAATAAGTTTCCATAATGAGCTTATACGTATAAAATAAAAGACTATACTAATTTATAGCTTTTTTTTATTAACAAATTTTATAATTAATACTAAAACACAAAGTCCAATAATAGCCCCTGTAGAATCTACTAAAATATCTCTAATCTCACCACTTCTACCTGGTATAAATAATTGATGAACTTCATCAGTACAAGCATATATAAAAGTAAAAAATAAAGATGTAATAAATGTCTTTTTAATATATTTGTTACTTTCATATATACTCATAAACCAAAGTATAGCAAGAATTGCATATGAAAACATATGGGCACTTTTTCTAATAACAAACTGAGCAATACCATTGACCATCATAATATCTATAGCAGCGCCTATTACAGGTACATTGCTAAGGGCGTTTATAACACCACTAGACTGAGCTGATGATATGTGAGATGGTTGATTAGACATATAAAAGATTACACACATCCATAATATAGCTAAGGTTAAAAATATTTTCTTCCTCATAACCTCCTCCAATCTATAAAATAATAGTTATATGATAGCATATATTAAAATATTAAAAAAGTATACTTAAAAGATTAAAAATAAAACTAATAATACTAATAAAAAAAGAGTACTTTTTCAAGTACCCTCCTATTATTAATATTTATCAATTTCATCCATTAGCTCTTTTACTAAATCATCGCCTTTTATTTTTCTAACTATTTCACCTTTTTTAAATAATAGTCCTTCACCTTTTCCACCAGCTATTCCAATATCAGCTTCTCTTGCTTCTCCTGGACCATTTACTGCACATCCCATTATAGCTACTGTTATATCTTTATCCATTTTGCTTATTTTTTCTTCTACTTCATTTACCACGCTTATTAAGTCTATATTACATCTTCCACATGTTGGGCAAGATACTACTTTTATCTTATCATTTAATAAGTCTAAGCTTCTTAGTATTTCTTTTCCAACTACTACTTCTTCACATGGATCTCCTGTTAGTGATATTCTTACAGTATCTCCTATACCTTTAAGAAGTAATGCTCCTACTCCTATTGATGATTTTATAGTTCCTTTTTTAACACTTCCTGATTCTGTTATACCTATATGAAGTGGATAGTCTACTTTTTTAGATATTAATTCATATGCTTCTAGTGTTTTGTATATATCTGATGATTTTAATGATATTACTATATTTCTAAAATCTAAGTCTTCTAGTATTTTAACATGGCCCATTGCACTTTCAACTAGTGCTTCTGCTGTTGCACTACCGTATTTTTGAAGTAGTTCTTTTTCAAGTGAACCACCATTTACGCCGATTCTTATTTTTAAGTTTTTCTCTTTACATTTATTTACTACTTCTTTTACTTTTTCTATGCTACCAATATTACCTGGGTTTATTCTAACTCCATCTACTCCTTGGTCTATTGCTTCTATAGCTAATCTATGGTCAAAGTGTATATCTGCTATTACTGGTATGTTTACATTTCTCTTTATTTCACCTATGTTTTTTGCTGCAATCATATCAGGTACTGCTACCCTTACTATATCGCATCCTACTTCTTCTAGTCTTTTTATTTGTGCTATTGTAGCATTTGCATCTCTTGTATCACTGTTTGTCATTGATTGTATACTTATTGGGTTATTCCCACCTATTTTTACATTTCCAACGCTTACTTCTCTACATTGTCTTCTTTTATACATGTCTTCACCTCTTTAGTATTTTATGTATTATTTGGCCCTATGTAGTATTAAAGAGGTGGATTATAGATTTGTATCTATCCACCCACCTCCTATTTATTATACTATTTATTTTAGAATAATCTAAGTATGTCTTTGTATGTTACAAATAGCATAAGTCCCATTAATAACATAAAGCCTGCTGTATGTATCATAGCTTCTTTGTTTGGGTCTAGTTTTTTCCCACCTCTTAGACCTTCTATTCCTAGCATTACTAATCTTCCTCCATCTAGTGCTGGTATTGGAAGTAGATTAAGCACTCCTAAGTTTAGACTTATCATTGCTCCTATGTACATAAGATTTGGTATACCCATTTTTGCTGCATCTGAAACTATTCCTATTACTCCAACTGGTCCTGCTACAGCATTTGCAGCTCCTCCAGGTACTGAATTTGTTACTAATTGTCCTAAGAATAATACCATTTGCTTAAGCATTTCATATGTTCCAGTAAATGCACTTGGTATTGCATTTAGTATACTTTTATCTCTTTCTGGTGCTATTCCTATTACATATCTTCCTTGTTCATTTTTTTGGGGTTGTATATTAAAGTCTTTAGTCTTACCGTCTCTATCTACTGTTATATTTATTTTTTTACCATCTGTAGTTTGAAGTGTATTTAATATATCTTCCCATGAATTTATTTTTTTACCATTTATGTCTAATATTTTATCATTAGCCATAAGTCCTGCCTTTTGTGCTGGACTATTTTGAGATATTTCTCCTAATACATTTGAATTAGTTGGTGTCCCTATAAACATAAATACTGGTATTAATAATATTACTGTAAATATTATGTTAAAAAATGGCCCTGCAAATAATATACTTGCCCTTTGTAGTAATGTTTTTTTACCAAAGGCATTAGGGTCATTTGTTTCTCCATCTTCCCCTTCCATACTTACATATCCACCTAATGGAAGTAATCTTATTGAATACATTGTATTGTTTTTAGTTTTACTGTATATTTTAGGTCCCATACCTATTGAAAATTCATGTATTGTTACCCCTGCTTT
This sequence comes from Romboutsia sp. BSD2780061687b_171204_C1, assembly GCF_015560225.1. NCBI lineage: Bacteria > Bacillati > Bacillota > Clostridia > Peptostreptococcales > Peptostreptococcaceae > Romboutsia > Romboutsia sp. BSD2780061687b_171204_C1. Next base: position 30,324 of record NZ_JADMRK010000002.1, read on the forward strand.
TTTAGCAAACAGGAAATGTCCTAATTCGTGTATAAATACTATTACACCAAATAATAGTATTGCTGCTATTATAGTCAATTTACCACCTCTTTTTTATATTTAATTAACTTAATCTATAAAGCTTATTTTATTAAGCCGCTTACATATTCTCTAGCCCATTTATCTATATCTAATATTTGTTCTAGAGTTGGCTTTTCTATGCTAGTGTGTGCTTCTAGGGTCTTTTCTATGTATTTTGGTATATCGTAAAACCCTATTTTATCTTCTAAAAATTCACTAACTAATATTTCATTAGCACTATTTAATACAGCTGAATATGTTCCACCCATTTTTAATGTTTCATATGCTAGTTTTAAGCATGGGAATGTATCCATGTCTGGATTTTCAAATGTTAATGTAGCTATTTTTGCTAAATCTAATCTTTCAAAGTCACATTCTATTCTATTTGGATATGATAGTGCATATTGTATAGGTAGTCTCATATCAGGGCATCCTAGTTGTGCTATTGCTGAACTATCTATGAATTGTACCATTGAATGTATTATACTTTGTGGATGTACTACTACATCTATTTTGTCATGTTCTACACCAAATAGCCATTTTGCTTCTATTACTTCAAGCCCTTTGTTCATTAGTGTTGATGAGTCTATACTTATCTTTCTACCCATTGACCAGTTTGGATGTTTTAATGCTTGATTTTTAGTTACATTTACAAGTTCTTCTTTAGTTTTTCCTCTAAATGGTCCACCTGATGCTGTTAGTATTATTTTTTCTATTTCTTTGTTATTTTCTCCATTTAAGCATTGGAATATTGCACTGTGCTCGCTATCTACTGGAAGTATACTTACTCCCATTTTTTTAGCTTCACTCATTACTAAATCCCCTGCACATACTAATGTTTCTTTGTTAGCTAGTGCTATATCTTTTCCAGCTTTTATTGCTTCTAGTGTAGGGACAAGCCCTATCATTCCTACTATCGCAGTTAATAATACATCTATTTCAGGAAGTGATGATATAGTTTTTAGTCCTTCCATACCACATAATACTTCTATATTTATGTCTAATGGTATCATCGATTTTAATTTTATGTATGAACTTTCGTTGTATACTGCTACGTATTTTGGTTTAAATTCTTTTATTTGTTCTAATAGTAAATCTACACTACTATTTGCACTTATTGCTACTACTTCAAATTTATCTTTATGTTGTCTTACTACGTCTAGTGTTTGTTTACCTACTGATCCAGTTGACCCTAGTATTGATATTTTCTTCATTTTAATACCCTTTCTATAATTTACTATTTACATTATTATATTATAACACTATTTATGTTTTTTTCATCATATTTAAATTTAATTTCACTTAAAATTGTTTTTATGAAAAAACTCCTCTAGAAAAATTAATAAGTTCACGAATAAAGATCAAAGTATAGAGAAATAAATTTTTATTTATAGTGCTACTTATATTAATAGTATTATAAATGAAAAATAATTTAGTAACCAAATAAACCTGATTCATCTTAATAAAATTTAAGATGAATCAGGTTTATTATTTCTTTAAAAATCTTCCAGGTCTTCTTATATCACATCCTCCATACATACCTAAATATTTATTATACCCTATTGCTTGTACAGAACCATAATATGCCCTATCTTCATTTTCATTAAATCTAAAATTTTCTTCCTTAATAATTTCATTTTCTTCTATTATTACCCTAGGTTTATTTATTGCCTCTTGTATATCTGTTTTTGAACAAATATTATCAATTATTACCTGGGATAAGATTTGAGGGATTCTATTTCCTCCTGATGAACCTAGTGCTAGTATCTCTTCTTCATTTTTTATTATGGTTGGACTTGTGAATGTTCTTGGTCTCTTACCAGCTTCATAGCTATTTATATTATCTTCTTTTTCTGAAAAATTATTTAACGTAGCGTTCATAAAGAAACCATTTATATAAACACCACTTCCCCAAAAGTTACCTAAAGTGTTTGTACATGAAACTATTATCCCTTCTTTATCTATAACGGTAAAATGAGTTGTACTTTCATGTTCTTCTTCATTATAATTTTCTATATATGTAGATTTTCTATTTTTATTATAAAGTCTATTTATATATTTATCACTTGTTAAAACATCATAATTCTTTTCATAAAAATTAGGATCTCCTATTTGTTTGTATCTATCTTTATATGTTATTTCCTTTATGTCTTTTATTTTTTTCATATAATATTTATTTTCTCTATCTACAGATGTTATTTCAAATAGTTCCGATAATTTAAGTGTTTGTATTAAGGTTATTCCTGAAAATGGTGGTGGTGCTGATATTATTTCATAGCCTCTATACATTCCTCTTATTGGCTTCTGTTTTACTACTGTATATTGTTTTAAATCTTCTTTAACTATGTTAGTATTTTTTTCTATTTCATTTGATATTTTTCCATTATAAAATGCTTCAATACCATGTTTTTTTATTTCAGTCAATGTATTGCCTAGCTCTTTTTGAATTAATTTTTCACCTATGTTTATAGATTTATTATCTTTATAAAATATATCTAATTTTTCTGTATCTAATCTAAATTTCGACCTTTTTAATCTAGTATACAAACTACTATCCACCCTAAAACCATCATTAGCATAATGTATTGCCGGTTCTATCAACTTAGATAATTCTATTGTTCCATAATCTTTATGTATAACCTCCATTCCTTTTACAAAGCCAGGAACTCCTATTTCGCTATTTTTATTTTCTTGAGTTATAGGCGCTGTTTCTCTATAATTATAAAAACTTAATTCTTCATTTTCAGGTGAATATATCAACATCCCTCCACCTCCACCTATTCCTGATGCATATGGCTCTACGACCCCTAGTGTATATGCTATAGCAATAGCCGCATCTACTGCATTTCCTCCTTGTTCTAAAATTTCCATACCTACATTTGTTGCTATTTCATTAGATGCACTTACTCCATATTCATTATTATACATTTTATTATTAGTATTGATTTCAATTTGCATATCCTTAATTTTATTTTGATTTGGTATTATTATTGTTATTAAAACAATTATTAAAGTTATTATTAATATTGTTTCTGGTATCCCATTTTTTTTTCTACTCAATTTTAAACTCCTATATTCAAACTTTAATAAAGCTAAAATCTATATTCCCGTTGCATCTATAATTAGCTTGTCTTCTTCTATCCTCCAATTATCACTTTCCTTTAATTCCTTTGTTAATATACCTAGTATTCTACTAGTATATAATTTATTGTTAGTTATAACAGGTCCACCCTCAACTATTCTTAGTGGTACCACTTCAAATTGGCCTTTTCCTTCCTTGCTTAATGTATAATTTATTATTATACTATCCTTAGTTCTACTCCACCCTTGGTCAAATATAAAATTTCCAGCACTATAAAATATTATTCCATCCTTATACGTTTCAATGCTATGTATAACATGTGGATGATGGCCAATTATTATATCCGCTCCCATATCTATCATTTTCCTAGCAAGATTTTTTTGGTACTCATTAGAATTTAGAGAGTATTCTTCTCCCCAATGAATATTTACAACTACTAAATCAGCTTCTTTCTTTGCTTTTTCTATAATTTTTAGATTCTCTTTATTAGTAGAAGTTAATATTCCTTCTTTATTCTTCATTGCACTAGCTTCATATGGGATTACGTCTGAAATACCTATATTAGCTATTTTTACTCCATTTACATTCTCTATATCATATACTCTTGCTTCTTCTATGTTTTTACCTGCCCCTACATACTTAATATCATTCTTTTTTAGTAGTTCTATGGTCTCTTTTAATCCTTCTTCTTTATAATCATATGCATGATTGTTCGATAAACTTACTACATCAATACCTTCTTGTTTTATAACTTCTGCCCTTTCTGTCGTAGAGCTTAAGTGTATATTCTTATTCGCCTTAGTATATTCTGTATATTCTTTTGTAAGTATCGGCGTTTCAAAGTTTCCACTTATATAATCTGAATCTTCATATATTTTCGATACATTCTTAAATAGTTCTGAATATCCAACTTTATCCCCTAATTTTTTTATATTTCTTCCCATAATTATATCTCCCATGAAACTAGCTTTAAATATTGAATCTCCCTTAGTACTTTTATATTCTATTTTCTTATCAACATATATGTCTCTTAATTCACTAATTACTATGATTGAAGTTGTGCATATTAATAATATAGATATAGCTCCTTTTAAACTTAACTTTTTCTGATTTTTAATATATATCTGTAATTTTTCTTTTAATTTCAACTCTCTATCCATATTATTTCTCCTTAGGCTATATATGATATATTCATTATTCCAAAGATCACAAAGCTAACTAATAATGTACTTGCTATAGTTAGTTTTGTACCTTGCTTATATATCGCTCCTGCTATTAACCCTGGAACTATACACCCAATTCCTCTAAATTCATATATTTCAAATGGCATATATGGATACATAAGGTCAAATATTAATTTTAAACATATCCCTACTATTATTATGGCTACAAACCTTCTTCGCCCATATAATATCACATATTTTGATATTCCAAAATTCACAATTATATATGTTAATATTGATATTATAAATACTAATATTATAGATATAGGTTGGTCTATTATTAAAGATAAATATCCTGGCACGATCAGCCCTGATGGTGTTATTCCTGTTACTTCTGCAAATATCAAACTAAGTGTCAATCCTAAAACTATTGCTATATATAAATCTGTTCCAAACATATAATTCTCCCCCAAAAACGATTTTAAATGTATATTACTTAACATCTTAGCTTTAAACTAACTGTTCTTCTAAGTCTTCACATATATAGTTTTCAATATCATATAAAGCTTCTATAAAAGTTTCTCCCTCACCATGTATATTACCTATTCCATAAAGTATATTATTATTTATAATTGGTATTATCTCTTTAATAACTTCATCAGTTGAATAGCCTTCTAAATTCATATATTTATTTATATTAGGAAATTTACCATCTATAAATGCTTGTTCAATTGGAGATGTTAATCCTCCTATTGATATCAATGTTCCTATTTTTATATATGGTAGTACATCTTTTACAAATTGTTTAGTTCTATCAACTCTATCAGATCTGCAATTCATTACTATTATAGGATTTTCTACATTATAACCTTTTTCACATACATTTTCCCATATTGAAAGCGTTGATGATGGATCATTTGCTGCAAATCCATTTACAAAATAAGCTTTTATTAAGTCATTGCCTATTTGAGTGATTCTCATAGCTCCTGGATCAGGATGTGCATTTTTCATTCCACTAAAAGCAGTTTCTTCATCTATACCTAATGCTTCTGCTACCGCCAATGCTAGTGAAGCATTCTCCGGAAATACCACATAATCAAAGCTGTCTAAAAATTCTTTACTTATTTTTGAATTGTCTGCAATTATGGTTTTGGTATTTCTTTGAGTTGCTATCTCTTGGAAATATTTTGTGTACGGGCCATCTATAGTAATTAAATATCCATTATATGGTATGGTATTTGTGAATGCTTGGGCAACTTGATCTAATGTTGGTCCCATTACATCCATATGATCTTCTAATACATTAACAATTACACCAATATTTGCTTTCAATAGTTTATTTTGAAAGTCATATTGATACTCAGGGTTTACTGCCATACATTCACATACTAATGATTCAGCACCTAGTTTAGCTACTTCTTTAACTACTCTAATCTGTTCTCCTATATTAGGTCCCTGTGGTTTTCTTTTTATTATTTTCTCTTCTTCTTTAAACCAATAAATCATTCTTGCTGCTGTACCAGTTGTTTTTCCAATATTTTTGTAACCTGCTTCATTTATTATTCCTGTTATTAGCCTTGTTACAGTAGACTTTCCTCTTATTCCATTTACATTTATTCTGGTTTTTATTGATTTTAAATATTTTTCGTGATTATATTTCTCTATTACTCCTAGTGTCAGAAGTATAAACACACATAAAACTATAATATAAATTTTAATTCCCCCTTCTATACAATTCGGTTTATCACGTGATAAAAATCTTATTACAATTCTTTTTATTATTTCTATTTTTATGTTTAATGCATATACATCCACTCCTTTATATAGTACAAAACGAATTCTTTGTATAAATAAATTGTTTGTATAATCATTTTATTATATGATAAAAATATCAAAAAAATGATTACAGCTTTTATATCTAATAAATGTACAAATATTACTCTAATTTTACAGACTAGTAGGTTTACTTTTAATATTTATTATTTTTATATTTGTTAGCGCTTATATTATTTACTATAAATCAGATAAATTTCTATAAAGAATAAATCATACTAAATATAAAAATATATTGAAATAATTCAAATGATAATTAATAAATTGATTAAAGAAATAAAAAAATCCCCTAAGGGGGATCTTGAGTTGTTAGCGCCACTTTTATTTTAACTATCTTTATAATAAAAATCTGCATCACAATTAGTACATATCAAAATTGACATGCCTTTCGCTTCGGTACTCTATTGTACCATCATCTAATTCAATTTCTTCATATTCACCTAACTTATCTACACAAATTTCAGGAACTTCTTCTTCATATTTACACACCTAACAATAATAATTATACATTCTGTCTCTATTTATTAGATAATAAAATTCTTTCTCTTATGGAGTCATTCTCTTTAGCCTCCTTATGGCTATTGTCTTTTATATGATACCATAAACCATACCTTCTTACTGTTTTAAATCTCTTTTTATGTATTTACTGTGTTATCTTTCCTATAAATTCTAATACTGACATAGATACCTCTACTCGTTTATTATCTTCATCTTTGTACCAAAATTCCATATTTTTACCATCATATGATTTTATTCTATATTAATTTGTAGCTGCTTCCTAAATATCTACCTATATATTTAATTGCTTGACTAGTATCTCTTAATAACCTTAGAGCATTAACATAAAATCTATTCGGCTATTTTTTGTACATTCTATTTATTAACCTTTTCATCTATATGGCTTCTCATTCCTTTTGGAACTCTATGCCACATATCTTTCTTAAATTCATCATACCTATCTAATAATATTTCTTTTATTGTCTTTTTTGTATTTCTCATTATACTCTTTATTATATATCAAAACTTACCACAGGTCATTTTTTATAATACATTAGTATATAAAAATAAGCCTTAGTATTTAACTAAGACTTATATTATAAAAAATGATATTGCATAGTATATAAATGGTGCTACTAGTATAACACTATCAAATCTATCTAATACTCCACCATGACCTGGTATTAGTTTACCATAGTCTTTTATTCCTACGTATCTTTTTATTGAAGATGCAAATAAATCTCCAAATTGTGCTACTATACTTCCTACACTCCCAATTATAACTAATGGTAATATATTTATATTAAATATATATCCAAATACTATACAACAAATTGTGCTTCCAAGTATTCCACCTATGCTTCCTTCTATGGTTTTTTTAGGACTTACTTTTGGTATAAGCTTGTGCTTACCAAATAAATATCCGCTGAAGTATGCAAATGTATCTGTTGCAAATGATATTATAAATATTAACCATACATATAAATGTCCAAATTCAAAATCTTTAAATGTTAATACTATAAAATCTAAAAATATTGCTATGTATATAATACCCATAAAAGTTATAGCTATATCTATAATGTTATTTTTACATCTTAATAAGCTAATTATTGATATTAAAAATAATATAAATGCTACTGCATATGTATACTCTAATCTTAAATTAAATATATTTTTAAATGTCAAGTATATAGAAAATATATATCCTATATAATAAATTGGATGTATTTCCTTTGATTTAAAAGCTTTATAAAATTCATTAAGTGCAATAGATACTACTAAAAGTTCTGCTAAATATAGTGGTATTCCCCCAATTATAATGAATATAAATAATGGTACTAATGCTAAACCTGCAATAATTCTTGTACGCATAAATTAATCTCCTTACTTTAGGCCACCAAATCTTCTGTCTCTTTTTTGGTACTCATATATGGCTTTTTGTAGTTGTTTTTCGTTAAAGTCTGGCCAGTGAACATCTGTAAAGTAAAATTCAGAATATGCTGCTTCCCATAATAAGAAGTTACTTAATCTCTCTTCTCCACTAGTTCTTATTATAAGATCTGGATCACTTATAGACTTTGTACTTAAATAACTAGATATTGTATCTTCTGTTATTTCATCTATACTTAGTTTACCACATTTTTCATCTTTTAGTATATTTACTAAAGCATCTTTTATATCATTTCTTGCACCATAATTAAGTGCTAAGTTTAGATTAACTCCAGTATTGTACTTAGTTAATTCATATGCTCTTTCTAATTCATCTATGCATGCCTTTGGAAGTTTAGATGTATCACCTATTGTTGTTATTTTAACATTGTTTTTGTGAAGTTCCCTTACCTCATTTTTTAGATATGTTGAAAGTAGGGTCATTAAAGTATCAACTTCAAGCTTTGGTCTTTTCCAATTTTCAGTTGAAAATGCATATAATGTTAAAGTTTTTACCCCTAGTCTATTACATTCTTTTAGCACTTTTCTAATAGTTTCTACACCAGCTTTATGTCCTGCTGTTCTTGGTAGAAATCTAGCCTTTGCCCATCTTCCATTTCCATCCATTATTATAGCTATATGATTAGGTACTCTGTCTAAATCTATATCATAATGCATATTGTACCTCCTAAATACGAATCTGACTCCTATTTTAAGGAGTCAGAAAAGTATGTTACTAATATTTTTATACCTTCAGAAGTCTCAGATATTTTTATGACCTTAGGAACTATTAAAGCTTCTTGATCTTTTTTACCCTTTATCTCTTCTATGGTATATTTTATGTTTTTGTCTTTAAATGTGTCTAAAACATCATTTAAGTGAAGGCCTAATAGGTTATAATATTTTTCCAATATTATACCTCCATTATATCCTTTTCTTTAGCAGCTGCAACAACATCTACTTCTTTTATGAATTTATCTGTTATCTTTTGAACTTCATCTTGTGCTTTTTTAAGTTCATCAGCAGTTAATTCTCCATCTTTTTCCATTTTCTTTAAATTATCGTTAGCATCTCTTCTTTCATTTCTAAGTCTTACTTTGAAATCTTCAGCTGTTTTATGAGCTTTTTTAGCTAACTCTTTTCTTCTTTCTTCTGTTAATGCTGGTACTGATATTCTTATAACTTCACCATCATTTGTTGGGTTAAGTCCTAAATCAGAGTTTCTTATAGCTTTTTCTATTTCAGCCATAGAAGATTTGTCCCAAGCATTTATCATTAAAGTTCTAGCTTCTGGAACAGATACTGCTGCCATTTGGTTTATTGGAGTTGGTGTTCCATAGTAGTCAACTCTTATTTTATCTAACATTTGAGCATTAGCTCTTCCTGTTCTTATTGTAGTGTATTCATATTTTAATGCTTCTATTGTCTTAGCCATTTTAGCTTCTAAGTTCTTATGTATATCTAATTTCATATTTTTCCTCCTAAATATTTTTATCTATATAAACATTATATGCTAATTTTACATTATATAAAATACTTTAGCCATAATTTTAGTTTCTATTTTACTGTTGTACCTATATTTTCTCCCATAACTGCCTTCATTATGTTTTCTGTTGATAATTCAAATACTTTTATAGGTATTTGATTATCCATACATAAAGATGTAGCAGTTGAGTCCATTACTTTTAATTCTTTTTGAAGTACATCTAAGTAAGTTAATTCATCAAATTTAACTGCATCAGCATGAACCTTTGGATCTTTATCATATACTGCATCAACATTTTTAGCAAGTAATATTACTTCAGCTTCCATTTCTGCTGCTCTAAGTGCTGCTGCTGTGTCAGTTGAGAAATATGGATTTCCAGTTCCTGCACCAAATATTACTACTCTTTCTTTTTCTAAGTGTCTAACAGCTTTTCTTCTTATATATGGTTCTGCTATTTGTCTCATTTCTATAGCAGTTTGTACTCTAGTTTGTACATCCATATTTTCTAGTGCATCTTGAAGTGCCATAGAGTTCATAACTGTAGCTAACATTCCTATGTAATCTGCAGTAGTTCTATCCATTCCTTCAGAAGTTCTTCCTCTCCAGAAGTTTCCTCCACCTACAACTACAGATACCTCTACACCTATTTCTCTTATTTTCTTTATAGCAAGTGCTATATCATTTACTATATCGTTATTTATTCCAAATCCTCTATCACCAGATAATGCTTCTCCACTAAGTTTTAGTAGTACTCTTTTGTATTTTGGCTCGATCATTAGAAAATCCTCCCTAAATTTACATTTATCTTATTTTGCTATTGTTTTTGTATTTTTTTAACATTATATAAAGCTTTTAGCTTAATATAATGTCTTTTCCTTAAAAAAAGGAGAACACTTAAGTGTTCTCCTTTGGTCATTACTTAAGTTGCTTAGCAACTTCTTCTGCAAAGTTTTCTTCTTTCTTCTCTATACCTTCTCCAACTTCGAATCTAACTACGTTTCCTAAAGCTATTTCAGTTCCTAACTTCTTAGCAGTTTCAGCAACTAATTGCTTTATAGTTAAATCTCCGTTTTTAACGAAAGGTTGCTCTAATAAGCAAACTTCTTTTAATTGCTTTTCAAGTCTTCCTTTTATCATCTTCTCAACTATGTTAGCTGGCTTTCCTTCGTTTAAAGCTTGTTGAGTTAATATTTCTGTTTCATGTGCTATGTATTCTGGATCTACGTCATCTCTTGAAACGTATTTTGGGTTCATAGCAGCAGCTTGCATTGCTATATCTCTTCCCATTGCTATAACTTCTGCATCTCTGCATGGAGTTATCATTTCAACTAAAACACCTATTTTTCCTCCACCGTGGATGTATCCAGCAACTTGTCCGTTAGTAGATATCTTAGCGAATCTTCTTACGTCTAATTTTTCTCCTATTGTAGCTATTCTGTTGTTTAATACTTCAGAAAGTACACCTTCAGCATGATTTTCAGCTAATAATTCAGCAACTTCTGTGTTTTCTGTAGCTAAAGCCATTAAAGCAACATCTTTAACGAAAGTTTTGAAATCTTCGTTTTTAGCAACGAAGTCAGTTTCTGAGTTTACTTCTACTATTGAAGCAACAGTGTTATCTTCATTTATTTCTATAGCAACTAAACCTTCAGCAGCTATTCTATCAGCTTTCTTAGCAGCTTTAGATAAACCTTTTTCTCTTAGTATATCTATAGCTCTTTCCATATTTCCTTCAGCTTCTTGTAAAGCTTTTTTACAGTCCATCATTCCTGCGCCTGTAGATTCTCTTAATTCTTTAACCATTTGTGCAGTTATAGCCATTTTGAGTTCCTCCTATATACTAGTAAAGGTAAGGGTGACCCTTACCTTTTAATTTTGTAGATTAGATTTAGATTATTCTTGATCTTGTGCTTCTTCTTCTACTTCTTCTTCAGCACCTTGTCTACCTTCTATTATAGCGTTAGCCATAGCTCCAGTTATTAATTTAACTGCTCTTATAGCATCATCGTTACCAGGTATAGCGTAATCTAATTCATCTGGATCACAGTTAGTATCTACTATACCGAATACTGGGATTCCTAATCTGTGAGCTTCTTGTATAGCTATGTTTTCTTTTCTTGGGTCTACTACGAACATAGCTCCTGGTAATTCAGGCATATCTTTCATACCGTTTAAGTATTTTTCAAGCTTTTCTTTTTCAGCTCTTAATTTTATAACTTCTTTTTTAGGTAAAACGTCGAATACACCTTCGTTTTCCATTTTTTCTAATTCTCTTAATTTGTTTATTCTTGTTTGTATAGTTTTGTGGTTTGTTAACATTCCACCTAACCATCTTTCGTTAACGTAGAACATTCCACATCTTTCAGCTTCTTCTTTTATAGCATCTTGAGCTTGCTTCTTAGTTCCTACGAATAAAACTGGCTTTCCGCTTTCAGCTATTTCTTTCATAGCTTTGTAAGCTTCTTCAGCTTTCTTTACAGTTTTTTGTAAGTCTATTATATATATTCCGTTTCTTTCTGTGAATATAAATTTAGACATTTTAGGGTTCCATCTTCTTGTTTGATGTCCGAAGTGAACACCAGCTTCAAGTAATTGTTTCATTGATATTACTGACATTTTTTTCCTCCTGGTTTTTAACCTCCGGCATGATCAACTCCCAAAAAAACCTATTAGGCACCTTTTTAGGATCCCATTGCCGTGTGTGATTTTATTTTTTTACCTTTAGTAGTATATCATATCAAATTTTAAAATACAATATATTTTATGATTGATTTTATGTTTATTTTTTTCATTTGTTTTTGTTTGAAAATTTCTATCTCTTCTATTATAAATTATTCTTTATTTTTATATATTCTATACATATTATTAGTCAGCAAATATCATCTTTATTCTATTTTTAAAGCTTACTTTATCTATATCATTATCACTTACTATATTTACACTACCTAATACTTCACCACTATCTGTAAAATATTTTATAACCCCTAATACATCTCCCTTTTTAACTGGGTATTTTATTTCTTTAAAAGTTATTTGAGATTTTAGCTTTTCTTCTTTAGATAATATTGTATATAATTCTTTGTCTGTTACTAATTTAATTTCTAGTTCATCTATGCCTTTTATATACTTTTTACCTATTAATTTATTTTTGTCCATTACCTTTTGGGTGCTAAAATTTTCTTTTCCATAGTTTAGCATACTAAGAGCTGCTGATAATCTTTTTTGCTTATGATTTGCACCTAGTGTTACTCCTATTAGTCTATGCTCTTTTTCATTATTGTTATCTTCTTTTACCATCATAGAAAAAGATAAACAATATCCAGCATTTCCTGTATATCCTGTTTTAATTCCATCTACATTTGGTGATGTACTCATTAATGCTGAGTTTGTGTTATTTTTGCAAAAATCTCTTTCTGGATAACTATATGTTCTCATATTAGTTATACTTACAACTTGTTTTTCATAATTATCAAACATAAACTTTCCAAGCTTTGCAATGTCTCTTGCGCTTGATATATTTTCTTTTGGTGGCTTTGTTTTATCATTAAGATCATATATAGGAAGTCCATGTGGATTTACAAAGTGAGTATTTGTCATACCTAATTCTATACACTTTTCATTCATAGACTTTACAAATTCCTCTTCACTTCCTTTTATATGTTTTGCTATTGCCACTGCTGCATCATTTCCTGATACTATCATTAGACCTTTCATAAGTTCAATTAAAGGTATTTTTTCACCTTCTTTTAAATGATAACTAGATCCTCTTACTTTAGCTATAGATTTGTCTACAGTTATAATATCATCTTTTTTAACCTTTCCTTCTTCTATAGCTTCTATAGCTAGTAAAAAGGTCATCATCTTACTTAAACTTGCTAGTGGTCTTTTAGCATCTGCTTCTTTTTCATACAATACTCTTCCAGTTAACTGGTCTATAAGTATTGATGATTTTGAAAACTTATCTACTCTATTGTTGTCATCAGAATAACTAAAAGTAGGAGTTAAAAATGCACAGATGACAATACTTACAATTAATTTTTTTACTCCTTTTTTCAATAACTTCACCTTCTTATATTGATTAATAAGTCTATATTATTTTTTTCCTATTTTGAAAATAATATATCAGTTATTATTTTACATAATAAATTTTTCAAAAAAAAAGCAAACAGAAAACTAAAAATTTTCTGTTTGCTTTTTTGTAGTATTTATTTTCCTAGTATTTGAATTTCAATTGTTCTTCTTCCCCAGTTATAACATTCACTTTTACTATTCATATATATATCTATTTTATTTCCTTTTATAGCTCCACCACAATTATTTGCTATAAATGTTTTATTAAAATAAGGTATATATACTTTTGTTCCATATGGTATTACTTTAGGATCAACTGCTATTGTTCCCCATACTGGTTTTTGGCCTGTTGATGTTATACCATACCCTGTATAAGCAGTTGCTACGACATTCATTTTTTTATTTGTTGTTCCTGTTGATGCGTTATTGTTTTGATTATTGTTTGATTGATTTTGATTTGCTTTTATATAACGAGTACTTGACCACCCTATTTTTCCATCATGTAATTTTACTTTATACCACCCATTGCTGTTTTGAAGTATTGTTACTTTTTCATTTCTTACTACTTTATCAACTACCCTATATTTTGTTGATGGACCACTTCTTACATTTAATCTTGAAGTTGTTACTACTCCTAGTGTATCTGCAAATGTATTAGTCATTCCTAGTGCAAATATACATATACTAAATAGAAAACCCAATATTATCTTTTTATTTTTCATAGAAGCATTCCCCCATTTATAAAATTAATTTGTAACTATTTTGTAACTTTATATTTATATAGTAGCTAACTATTATCCATTTGTAAACTATTTTTAGGAAATTATTTACAAATAAGTTACATTTTTAGAATTTTAAAAAGGTCTACTTAATAAAAAATTTTTATTTATAATAAATTAAAAGCTACCTAAAACTTAGGTAATATTAACTATTTTATAGTTTAAAACCTATTTTAGATAGCTTTATTTTTATCTATTTAAAAGTATAAAATAATGACTTTCCATATTTATCTTTTCCATACTCTTTTATAGATTTTTGTACATCTTCTGACTTATAATAATCAACTAATTTATCTGTTATTTCTTTCATATTTTCTTCTAACCCATTTATTGTAACTATACTATATACATTTTTTAAACTTTCATCAGCATCTTTTACTAAACTTAAATCTAAATTTTCCTTAGTTGCTAAGTAAGTTCCTATATCTGTTAATGTATATGCACCCATTTCACTAGCAGTTTGTAAAGTAGATGCCATACCCTTACCTACTTCTTTGTAGTTCTCAAATGAATTTTCTTGTCCTATATTTTCCCATATAGATAATTCTTTTGTATGTGTTCCTGATTTATCTCCTCTAGATACAAAGTTTAGATTATTTTCTTTAATATATTTAAAAGCATCTTCAACGCTCATTTTGCTTATCTTTTCATTATGTTTTCCATCTTTTGGACCTACTACTACAAAGTAGTTATACATTATTTCATGTCTAGAATCTCCATAACCTTCCTTTATAAACTCTTCTTCTTTAGACTTAGCATGTACAAATAATACATCTGCATCTTTTCTCTTTCCTAATTCTAAAGCTTCTCCAGTTCCCTTTGCTACAACTTTAACATCTACATTATTTTCTTTTTCAAAATCTTTTAAAGTTTCTTCTAAAAATCCTGTATCATCTAAACTTGTTGTTGTAACTAATTTTATATCTTTTGGACTTTCACTTTCTTTTGTGTCTGTAGATGAACATGCTACCATAGATAAACTAAGTATACCTACCATTAATAATTTGGTTATTTTTTTATTCATTTTTTCTCCCCTTAATCTTTAAAATTTCATTACCCCATTAAAAAATACATCCGATTCATAAGTGTCTATATGTTTTAAGTTTTCCATAAATACTATGTAATCACTTATTTTTTTTGCTTGCATAAAATCATGTGTTACTAATATTACAGTTTTTCCTTCTTCTTTTAATTTAAGTATCTCTTTTTCTGCCTTTTTGATAGTGTTTAAATCCATGTTAGCCATTGGTTCATCTAGCAAACTGTACTCTTTATTCATTATTAAGCTTCTTATAAACTGTGCTTTTGCTATTTCTCCACCAGATAACTTCTTTACATTGGTACTTAATTTTTTATTTAAGTCAAACTTATCTATCAATTTATAAAGATAAGATTTGTCTTTTATAAATTGTTCTTTACCATATTCATATATATAATTAAAATTATCCATTAAGCTCCCACTTAAAAATCTACTTTCTTGTGGTGTATATGATAAATATTTATATATATTTTTATTATTCATACATTCATTATCTATATATTCATCATTTATAGTTATACTTCCATCTTGAAAATTTTCTATATTGTAGATTATTTTTATTAATGTGCTTTTCCCACTTCCATTGTGTCCAACTATGGAATATATCTTACCTTTTTGAAAATTTATATTGTCTACAGTTAATACGCCTTGATTTTCTATTTGTTTTTTTAATCCATAAATACTTATCATCTTTACTCCTTATATAACCGACTGCAATTTCTTTATAATAATTGTAGATATTGTGGATATTGTTAATAGTATAAATGCTATTACCAAAGATTCATCAAAATCCCCCATAGAAGTTGAAAGTGCTATATATGTTGTCATAACCCTAGTTAAGCCCTTTATATTTCCACCAACTAACATAACAGCGCCAACTTCTGAAATTCCTCTACTAAATGTAGTTATACAAACTGTTAATAGATGATACTTTATTTCCTTTAAAAATATTTTTGGTATATTTTTGTCTTCTATTTGAAGTACCTTGCACGTTGTTAAAATATCTCCTCCAAATTTATTTAGTAAATCTATTATTAAACTCATAGCCATAGGTATCAAAAGCATAGCTTGTGCTATTATCATAGCTACAGGTGTAAATAATAATTTAAATTCTCCTAAAGGTCCTTGTCTTGATAACATTAAAAACACTAAAAGCCCCATTATAACTGGCGGTGTACTCATTAGTGCATTTACAAATGTTATTATATATTTTTTAAATCTAAAGTTTTTTAAGTATATAACTATACTTAATACTATTGCAATTATCATAGCTATCATAGTTGCTGTTGTTGTTACTATTAATGATAAGCTAATTATTTGAATTATATCATTTACTTCCATATTATCCAAATTGTCTTAATCAACCATTAACATAACAGAACTTGATTTTATAACACTTGTTACTTCATCTCCAACTTTAATGCCTAGATCTTCAATAGCATCTATTGTAACAACAGATGTTAACATTTGACCATTTATATCTATTGTTACTTTGGCATTTATAGCGCCCATTTTTATTTCCTTTACTATTCCTTTTAATTGGTTACGTGCACTTAGTTTCATTTTTATTTGCCCCCTCATTTGCTACTTTATTATATTCACTTTGAAAGTATATCATCTACCTTTTTTTACAACAATATAGTTTCGTTCATCTTTTTCATCGTTTTTTCTGTTTTATTATTACTTTTTTTACTACAAATTAATTTTTTATAATTTTAATTTTTATATAATTTTATTTTTGCATTTAAACATATAAAAAAGACCACTTTTTGTGGTCTTATAATATACTAAGTATTGTTATAAATACTAAACTAATCATTGATACTGCTAATAATATTTTACGTTTTTTAATTTTTTTGGGCCTTTCTATTGTTTCTTCTATATCTTCATTAATTTCCTCAGTATCTATTATATCTGCTTTTTCATACATTACATTACTTAAATCTATTAATATATCTTGTAAATATTCATATTTTTCATTTCTACTTAATAATTTTTTTATAATATTTATAAATTTATCATTGCCATTGATCGCTATATTTTGGTTCCAATTAATACCTTTATCTATGTTTTTTAGCATTTCTTCCTCATTTTTACCTTCTTCAAAAGGAAGCTTTTTAAATATAGATTCAAATAGTATTATTCCTAAGGAAAATAAATCACTATCTAAGTCAGTGAAATTTATGCATAGCTGATGTGGACATAAATATCTAAACTCTCCCCCAGCTCTTATATTTATTCCATTATTAGCTTTTGTTGTTTGGAAGTTTAATAAGCGTATATTATAATCTTTATCTACAAGTATATTAGTTGGGTTTAAATTTCCATGATACACATTATTTTCGTGAAGTATTTCTAATGCTTTTACAATCTGAGTTGCTATATTTATTATAGCTTCTAGGTGTAAATAGTTCCCATTTATCATATTTACTAAGGTTATTCCATTATAATATTCACTTACCATATAATAAAGTGTTGTAAGTTCTGTACAGTGAACACCTACATCGATGGTTTTTGATATGTACTTTGAGTGTATGTTATTTATCATAGTAGTTTCGTCTATTAAGTTAGTTATAAAATTACTTTCCATATACTCATTATGTTCAACTACCTTTATAAGTACTTTTTTATTGTCAAATACATCTCTTGCTTTATATATTTTATTTAATTCAAGTTGCCCATCGCAGTTTAAAAGTTCATATCTATTACCTATAAAAGTCACATATTCCCCCCCTTTCTAAATTCTGCTATTAATATTATATGTTTAATTATATCAACATTTGTATCCTTTTTCCATATGTTATATATTCATATGATTTTTTATATTATTCGGAGGAATTTTGATATTTTTTAGTGTAACTTAAATTTTCTTATTATTTATTTTCTTTTAATACAATTATTTTAATAATATTTTTATATTTTATATATAAATATTTAATAATTATAAAATCTACTTAAGTATTTTTTTGTATACATATTTAAAATTTATTTTACTTATTTATGTACTATTTCTTACAAATTATAAAGTATTTATATAATTAATTTTACCCTTTTATAATCTTTATCTTTACTTTGTTTTATATTTAGATATTTTTAGGTATATTTTAACACAATTTATAATAATTTACTGTTGAACTGTTATAAAAGGAATTTAAAATATAAAATTTAATACTTATATATACTCTTATAAAGTGTGGTGATTTTAATAAAAAAAATACTAATTCCTATAATTACCTTTTTTAGCTTTTTTGCTTTAGGCTTTAATAACTCAACTTCTTCTAATTACAAGTCTGATATAGTTGTCAAGGGAATAACACTTAAAGTATCTCTTATTCAAACAGCTTATGAGTTATATAATGTCAATGTAAAAAATCCAAAAGAGTTTAATGAAGATTTATATAAAAGTACTTCTTACGATGCTTATAAGCATTATATATGGTTAAAAGATACTTATAATGATATGGATGATGATTTGAAAAATTCTCTTTATGATATATTTACTACAAATGATTCGTGGAGCTACTCTAATGCCGTTATAGGCTTAGATGATAATTCATCTTTAGAAGATATAATTAAAACTATATTAAATGATAATTATTTAAATTTATCTCCTTCTTTTTGTAGGGAGTTTGATAATTTTTTTACATCTTTTTATGAAGATTATTTTAAGTCTTATTTTTATAAAAACAAAGCTTCCTATGAAAAAAAAGCTAATGATATAAATAATCTTTTAGCATCTAAAGAAGTAGATATTATAAATTTTATAGAAAGTTCATCAGGATTAGATATTGATAATGGTTACTCATATACATTTTACTATTCTTTAAATCCTGTTGAATCACAAGGATTTAAAAGCAATAAAAAATTAATATCAACAATACCTAAAAATACGCCTTATAAAGATATAATAAGTATTCCTCTTCATGAGTTTTCTCATATAATATTTGAATACTTTGTTAATAGTGATGAGTTTTTAGATGCTTATGAAAAATTAAAAGATGATAAAAAGCTAACTAAAATGTATGATAAAGTAGGAAAATATGCTTATAATTATAAAGACTTTTGCTCAGAAAACTTAATAGAAGGTTTTTCTAAATTCTTAAACTATAGATACTTTCAAGGGGTTTATGAAGAAAACATATATGTTTATGATTTAGATTTTTATAGATATTTAAGAAAGTTAAATTTTAATCCGCAAGCTTCATCTTTAAAAGATGTTAGTATAAATTTTTTGGAAAAAACATTAAACTTATACCCTTAAGCATCAATTATATACCCTAATTTAATCCCCTCTATATTTATAGAGGGGTTATTTTTAGCCACCATATTATTTTAATGATAATAAAACCTTACACATTGTATTTATCTCTTCTTTAGATAAATCATCAAACTTAGATAACCTTTTTACAATATCTTTTATTAACTCATTTTTATAATTTTCTTTACTATATATTACATTATCAGTATAAATAATTTTAGATTTTCCAAGGCTTTTTTGAATCAATTTGCTATTTTTTTTAATCATTTCTGCTTTTCTTTTTCTTACCTCTTTTTTTATAAAGTAAGTTGATAGTGTAGATGTAACAGAACCTATAAAACCAATTCCCATTATCATAAGTATAGATGCAGTTAATTTACCTAATGTACTTATTGGATATACATCTCCATATCCAACTGTTGTAAATGTAACTATACTCCACCAAAGGGCAGCTCCTAAACTCATATTTTCAACAGATGACATTACGGTTGCACTTATTAGCACAATAATTATTGCTATACCTATAGTGTAATTAAAGTTATTAGTTTTCATAAATTCTGATAGTTCATTATTAGTACGTTTTATTATAGCAAGTAGTCTTATAACTCGAGTTATCTCTGATACTCTTGTTACCCTTCCTACTTTTAGTATATCTAAAGCTCTAAAGACTTTAAATATAGAGTAAAGAGGTATTATAGATATTAAATCTATTAAGTTTTTCTTAAAGAATTTTTTCTTATTTTTACTTTTATAAAGTCTAGTAAAATAATCTATTACAAATATTGACCAAACTATGAAATCTATAATTTGAAATACTAATCTAATTTGATAACTTAAATCTAATGTAAGTTCTAATATTAATATTATAGCTATAACTATAGATAAAATAGCCATAGCCAGATTATATGCAATATATTTTCGTCTCATATATTATTAATAGTATAAATAACTTCCATTTTCAAAGTGCCAATTTCCCTTATAGCCTTTTTCATATGCTCCTATTTCAAAATGAAGCATTGATATTCCTAAATCCACATCTTCATAGTTATGATTTTTTTCTTTTATTACTGCTTTTACTTTTTTATTTTTTAGTTCATATCCTATTTCTTTTTTATTTAAAGCACTTGGAGATTTTTTAGAAAGATTTATACCATTTAAAACCCAATCCGGTAATTCTTCATCTTTTTCTATTATAATATCAGAATTTTTTCCTTTGCTTATAGATTTTACAACTTTCTCTTTTATAGAAAGTTCTTTAGGTGAATGACCTATAGCTATTATACACACTAGCTCTTCTTTATCATTAAATTTAATATGTTTTTCACATTCTTTTTTATCATATGTTCCCCCAATCCAACATGTTGAAAGTCCCATAGCTACAGCTTGAAGTACTATCATTTCTCCATAATATCCTATTTTTTGCTTATAATTTAAATTTTTACTATTTCCAACTAAGCCTATATAAGATTTAGCACCACTTATAAGTCCATAAGATGCCTTAAATCCATTTAAGCCTTCATCTCCATTTTTTATAAATTGTATATTAAGTGAAGATTCCTTATTTATTTCATCTATCAAATTAATTAATGTTAATATATCACTATCACTTATTTCTCTATCACTAAAAGTTCTTCTAGATATTCTTTTGTCTACAGCCTCTATCCAAGCTTTTCTAATTTCCATATAATATCTCCTTTCTATACAGACTTATTATATAGTTTGTATATTTTTTTCTTTTATATTTATGTCCTCAAAAAAATCTTTATTATCACCTTTATGAAGTATTTTATCGCAAGTCATATTTATACCTATAGCTCCTATTGGTGCAGTTATAAGTACACTTAAAATAGCAATAGCTTGCATAATATCACCACCTGCAACTCCCATTTCTAAAGGTATAGAGGCCTTTGCTGATTGAACAGTTGCTTTTGGAAGATATGCTATCATACAAAATACTTTTTCTTTTATTGTTAAATTAGTTCCTATTAAGGATATAAATACTCCTATTGAACGAACACTTAATGATATTGTAAGTATTATAACTCCTACTATAAAATATTTTCCTACTAATGTAGGATTTATAGCTATTCCCACAAATGTAAATAAATAAAGCTTTCCTATTTTCCAAAGTCTATTCATTGTATCTAAGATTTCTTTAGAAATGTCTTTCATATAGTTTCTTATTAAAAATCCGTATACCATAACAGCAAGTAGTGAGTTAAATACCTCTACATGTAAGTTTTTTTCTATAAATCTCATACCTATACATGTTGAAAATGCTATTATTACTTTTATATTTTTATTATCAACTTTAGATATTATAAGCTTACTTATTTTAAATATTATAAAACTTAATACTAAGCTTATTATTATAGTAAGAGGTATTATCATAATTTGATTAAATATAGATACACTTTCTCCTATAGAACTTTTAGTGTATAGTGTTAAAAATGTAGTAAATAATGTTATAGCAACTGTATCATCACAGCTTGCTCCAACAAGTAACATCTGTGGTATAGCTTTATCTTGGCCTAACTTTCTCTCAATTAGTGATACCATAGCTGGAATAAGTACAGCAGGGCTTACTGCTGCTATTATAAATCCAAGTATAGCTCCTTGTGTAAAAGTAAAATCTAAAAATATAGTACACAAAAATGCTATTGTAAATCCTTCTAGTGTTGCTGGTATTATACTAAGTAGTACTGCTGGCCTTCCTATTTGCTTTATTTGAGATACATTTATCCCAAGCCCACCTATAAATAATACTGTAACTAATGCTATATCTTTTATACCTGAAGATACTTCTAGTGTTTCTTTTGGAACTAAATTAAATATAGATGGACCTATCACCATCCCTAATACCATCATTCCTATTAAAGATGGTAGCTTTACCTTTTCTACTAGTTTTCCACTTATATTTGCTAATATCCCTATTATTACCAAACTAATTAATATAATCATAACTTCCTCCTTTATTTTGTAATTCGCAAAAAAATAGACTCCTACCCTTATAAAAAGAGTAGGAGTCGTTAGCTTTCGCATTTAATGGCGAACTCCATCGCCTATTTAATTAATACTTATATATGATATCATACAATGTTTTTATAGTAAATTGTTTTTATAATACTTTATATTATCTTTAGTTTAAATGTTTAATATATTTTTTATATTAACTTGTTGTGATACTATATTTATATACTATTACTAGGGGAGGTTAGTTATGATTGAAATGACTATAAAGGAACTTTTTGATGTAGGAGTAAGTTTTGAAAGTGCTGTAGGGGAAGGTACTAAATCAGAAAGAGCTAGAATACCGAAAAATTATGCTAGAATAAATTTACCTAAAGAAATTGAATCAAAAATAATGAATATTGATTTAGAATTAAATTTTTTGATCTCAGGAGAAATATGGTGTCCTGATTTTCAAATAAATACAACAATACTTAAAAAGTTTTGTGATTTAAATCCAAACTTTAATATATCTGTTATAACTATGGCTCGTGGTAAAAAATTTCTATCTCCTATATTAAATATTGATAAAGAAAATTTTAAAGGTCCTACTATAGTAGTTTTAGATAAAAATTTTAATATTATAGGATACTTTGAAGAAAGACCAAAAGCTGTTAAAGATGTAAAAAACTTTGATGATATAAAACTTGATTACTATAAAGGAAAATATATACTAGATAGCGTTAATGATTTGCTTGATATAATATGTAATATATAATTTTTATTATATTTCCTAGCTAGTACTAATATATTTTAATAAATGGCTTATCTTTTAGCTATATTAGTACTATTTAGGGGGTGTTTTTTATTATTATAGAATTAAATATTTTACAAACATTAATATTAGCTGTTTTTATGCTTTTAATGGGTAGTATTATTAAAGATAAAGTAAGAATTTTAGATAAATTTTGTATACCTTCTCCCGTTGTTGGAGGTCTTTTATTTTGTATATTAAACTTACTTTTAAAATTCTTTAATATATGTACTATAACTATGAATACTAGTTTAATGAGCTTTTTTATTTCTTTTTTCTTTACTATAGTTGGTCTTTCTTTTAGCTTTTCATTAATAAAAAAAGGAGGCAAGGACTTATTTAAATATTGGATACTCTGTGGTATATTATCATTTTGTCAAAACCTACTAGCAGTAGTTTTAGCTAAATTTACTGGTATACATCCCTTACTTGGCCTTATGTGTGGGACTATATCAATGGAAGGTGGACATGGATATGCTGCATCCTTTGGCTTTACTATAGAATCTCTTGGAATTTCAAATGCATCTAGTGTTGGAATAGCATCAGCTACCTTTGGTCTAATATTTGCAGGGCTTTTAGGTGGACCTGTCGGAAAATTTCTTATAGAAAAAAATAACCTAAAATATAATAATATTAATACTTCTTTAATAAAAACATACACAAAAAACATATCTTTAACTAGAAGTACTTCTACTTTAAATTCTACTTCATTCTTAGAACAAATTTTAGTTGTTTTTCTTTGTATAAATATTGGTGAACTTATTTCTAATATAATATATACATCTACTAATATATTAATCCCTACTATAAGTGTATGCATATTTATTGCCGTAATATTTAGAAACTCTAATGATAAATTTAAAATTTTAAATCTTGATTTTAATATTTTAAATTTACTTAGTGATATTTCCTTGGGAATATTTTTGACCATGGCACTTATGAGTATTGATTTATTTAAGCTATCTAGTTTATTTGGCCCTATAATAATTATTGTTGTATCTCAAGCAATTTTTATAGTGTTATTTGCAATATTTGTAGTATATAAAGTTTTAGGTAAAAATTTAGATGCTGCTATTATGGTAAGTGGGCTTATAGGACATGGGCTTGGTGCTACTCCAAATGCATTAGCTAATATGAGTTCTGTATGTCAAATATATGGTGAGTCTAAAAAAGCATTTTTAATAGTTCCTTTAGTTGCTGCATTCTTACTTGATGTATTTACTATGCCTTGTATATTATTTTTTATAAATATCTTTTCTTAAATTTATTTAAATGATTAAAAATTTTTAAGTATTGCCATACTATAAATATAATTTGCTATAGGAGGTAATAATATGGAAACTAATTTACTATGTCTAGAAAAAGAATGTGCTTTCAATAAATCTGGTAGCTGCTATGCTTCTCATATAAAAGTAGAAGGATATGATGCTTACATAACACCTGAAACTTATTGTGATACATTTAGAGACTCTTCTTCTTTTAGTTTGTCAAATTATGGTGGAAATGTATCCTTAACAAGTACTCAAAATATTTCATGTAGTGCTAATAATTGCAAATATAATATAAGTGGTGGATGTAGTGCTTCGTTTGTTCAGATAAATCCACAAAATGCTAACTGCGAAACTTTTATTACAAAATAACAAAATTCGCTTCGCTCATGTCGCCAACGACTTTGTCCGTTGCTCAAAATATCATTTTTTACATTTTCAAACCTATTGATATATATTATTTTCATGAGTCATCAACAGTTTTATGCTTAATGTAATTTCCTTTAATGTAAAAAAAGGATAGATTTTATCAATCTACCCTTTTTTTATGCTACTTGTTTTAATTCTTCAACTTCTTCTAGTACCCCTAGTTTCTTAGCTACTAGTTTTGTTGTACTTGCTTGAACTATAAGAGTTACAAGTATTGTCATAAATACTACTGAAGATATTATTTCGTATCCAGGAAGTTTCATTGATACTATTATCCCTGATAATGCTGCTGGTATTACTCCTGTTTCTCTAACCCACATCATAAATAATCTTTCTTTAAATTTCCATTTAGCCTCTTTATCAAATGCTGTACATATTAAAACTACAAGTGGTCTTGCTATAAACATTAATACTAATACAACTATTAAAGATTCCTTCCAATAAGCAGAAAGTGATGTTAAATCAACTTGTGTTCCTAGTACTACAAATATCGCCATACGACATAATGCTCCTATACTCTCTCTAAATAAGTGCTCTGAATGGAAGTCATGTTCTGGTACCCAAAGTCCAAATATTTTTTTATTTCCTGCTATAAGACCTGCTATAAATACTGCCATATATCCACTACCATGTAATAATGTAGCTACTTCATAAGCTAATGCAACTTTAAGTACTGACATTATTGGTGCATATGAATGGAATATTCCCCATTTTTTGTCTGATATTAATAATGAGAATATATATCCAACTGCCACACCAACAACAACCCCACCTAATGCAGATATTAATAATTCACCTGCACTTTTGCCAAGAGAAAATTCTCCACTAGTTATTATTCCAAGTAAAGTTGAAACTATTATAGCTCCTACAGCATCATTAAATGCTGATTCACTAACTACAGTTTGCTTTATTTTATTTTTTATAGTAACTTGTTTAAATACTGGTATAAGTGCTGCTGGGTCTGTTGATGCTATAACTGCTCCCATTAAAAGAGCTGTCATAATTTCTATATTAAATATTTTTCCTGCAAATACTCCTACAACTACAGTAGATATTAAGACTCCAATAGTTGCAAGCATTCCTACACTTATCTTGACCTTGTTAAGTACTTTTAATTTAACTTCTCTACCACCTTCATATAATATAAATGCAGATCCAAATGTAAGTATTAAATTATTTTCAATAGGAAAAGATTCTATACTAATTAGGTTTAAGACTGCTGGTCCTATTATTATCCCTGCTATTAAGTATAATATAACATCAGGTACTTTTATTATTTCACTCACTTTTCCAAGTACAATACCTGTTATTGCAATTGCAGCAAATATTAGTAACAATCTATTAGTTGCAATTGCTTCTAATGTATTTTCCATAATACCATCTCCCTTTGTCGTTTTTGTAAGTTTTTTGTCGACAATTCTAATTATATTACCGCAAATTGACGTAGTCAACCTTTTTATATAAAAATTAATTTAATTTATTATATTAATATTTCTAACCTTTTATTTTATCAAAAGCTTATATATCTAAAGTCACTTTAGTTATTTTCAAAAAAAGTGTTAAGGTATTTATCTACCTTAACACTTTTTAATTATTTATATACTCTATTTTCATATACTTTTTTAATTAATTTCATATATATATCTTTTTCTTCTTCATCAAAATCATGAGTTACTTTATCAAACCATTCTTTAAATATACCACTTAATGAACCTAAAGCTTCCTCACCTTTTTTGCTTAGTGTCAGCCTATATACTCTAGTATCTATTTTATCTTGTTCTTTATTTACATAGCCAAGTTCTACAAGTTTTTTTATTCCTCTTGTTACCATAGCCTTATCTATATTAAGTTCTATAGCTATTTCATTTAAACTTATTCCACTACGTCTTTCTATTAAAAGTAAGTATCTTAAATTTGATATAGCAAAATCATAATCTTTTAACGCATTTTCTGCATACTTTCTAAAATCTTTATTTATTTCCATTTTATACTTATTTACTAACTCAATTTCCACCTTTTCACCTCTATAAAATTACTAGTTCACTCTATTATATATGATAGGATCTATAAATCCAAATGTTATTTTTGAGTTTTTGTAAAAAACTTCACTTACATATAATGTATCTTTTTCTATTCTCTCTTTTAACACAAATTTTACCTCTTTTGAAAAATAACTAACACTTTCTCCTTCAAATACTCCGTCTTTTTCAAAGTATACCATAGGTGTAAATTTGTTAGATTCTTCTAGAGTATTATAATCTAATTTTAAATCTAAGTTATCATTTCTAAAATCTTCTTTTGATATATTATTAGGTATTTCATATGATTTTAATACTACTTGATTATTTTCATTTAATTCAAATAAAAATAAATGAGGTAATATATTTTTTCTCTCTCCCATTTCATAATAGCTTTCTTCTATTATAAAATATCCTTTAAAGTCTTTTGGTAAATTTATTATTTTATCATTTGCTATACCATTTATATGCTTAGCTTTTGGGTGAGTTAAATTACCTTCTTGTTTTTGTTTATGTATTTGTTTATCATTATTAAATACTCCACATAAATTTTTTACAAACATTTCTAATACATTCATACATATTCCTCCTTTTTAGTTGATACAATCAATAATTTTTATTGATATTTATACCCCATTCTTATTTTTTCTACCAATTGAAAAATATTTTTTATTACTTTTATACTTATGTAATATATTGCTATTATTTATATTATCATTTTTTAGATAAAAAGGTGAATTTATATTCACCTTTTTTATTTAGACAATTTAATTAATATATTTATTTAAAAAACATAATATTTATTAAAGTCGATACTACTGTCATACTAAACCCTACCATAATCTCATAAGGAAGTAATGCAAATCTCTCTTTTATACCCATATTTACACTCTTTGCACTTGTATGAAATAATGATCCATGAGGTAACTGCTCAAAAGCACTAGAACCTGCATTTACAATGCTTGCTCCATTTAAAGCTGAAAATCCTGAACTTATTATAGCTTCTTTAAAAGTTGATGATGCTATAGTTGCTCCTGCTGTTGATGATGCCGTTGCTAAAGACATTAGCATCCCAGATATTGGTGCTAATAAAAATTGTGGTACGCTTAATACTTCAAGTACAGTTATTGTACTATTTTGAAGATTAGACATTTGTATAATACCTGCAAGTGTTCCTGTTCCTATTAATAATATACATACTCCTTGCATTTGGCTAACTCCATAGGCTAAATAGTTATTTAACTTTTTAATATTTCCTGTTGCAATTACACAAACTATTCCTCCTAAAGGTAGTGCTATTAATGGATCTATGGAAACACTAGATATATTACCTAGAAATAATAACCATATAGATACTAAAGGCCCTATCAAAGATCTAAATAAAGTAGGCATTTCCTTTTTTTCTTGTAATATATTACTTTGTTCAAACTTGCTACCTTTATCTATAATCAACTTAGTTAATATTACAGTTATAAATATTCCACATATAGCAGGCACTATATTTGATGCCATTACATTTGATAAAGTTATATTAAAATTTTCTGATACTGCTAAAGTGTTTGGATTTGGTGATATTATATTTCCAGCCTTTCCTCCTCCAGCTAAAGCTAAAAGTATAGATATTTTAGAATAAGATAACTTATTTCCTATGTACATACCTATAGGTGCAACAGTTATAATAGCTACATCTAAGTTAACCCCAACTCCTGCTAAAACCATAGTTGATATAGCTATTCCTAAAATGGCTTTATCTGTTCCTAATAACTTAATTATTTCTTCAGATATCTTATTTACTGATCCTGTTTTTATCAAACATCCTGCTAATACTCCTGATGCTAAAACTCTTAATATAGATGGTGATATATCTTTTGCTCCATTTATCATATACTCTACAGTTTGCGATAAATGACAACCTCCAATCAATCCTCCAATCAATCCTCCAACTAAAGCTCCTAACATTAAACTATACACAGGTTGAAATTTCTTAATTATAAGAATTATAGCTGTAAAAAGTCCAAATATTGCCCCAAAAGTTGTTATCTGCATATAAATCCTCCTGTTAAATTACATTAAACTAATTAAATTTTATTTAATAAATTTAATATAATTTTATGTTTTTACTACTATTTTGTCAACTATATATTAATTAATTAAATTTTATTTAACATTTATTAATATGCATTTTATGCTATAATAAATATATTGTTTAAGTTTTATAAAAATTTTAACTAAGGTGATTAATTATGAATGATTTAAATATTGGTATTAAAATCTGTGAAATAAGAAAAAAACAAGATTTAAGCATAAGAGACTTAGCTAAACTAGCAGGTGTTACACCATCTTTGCTAAGCCAAATAGAAAGAGGGCTTGCTAATCCATCAGTTAATTCATTAAAATCTATAGCCTCTGCTTTAAATGTTCCACTATTTACTTTCTTTATGTCTGAAGTTGATAAAAGAAATTTAATAGTCAGAAAAGATAATAGAAAAAAAGTTATTCTTCCTGGAAATAATGATGTAGTCTATGAAGTATTATCTCCAGAAATTAATGATAATTTTGAATTTGCTATAATGAACCTATCTCCTAACACTAGCTCTTGTACTAATTTTATAGAACATAAAGGATATGAGATAGCTTATATATTAAGTGGTGAAGCTAACCTATACATAGATGAAGATAAATTTACTTTATATGAAGGTGATAGCGTTAAAGTTCCTATTGGTTCTAGACATCGTTGGGAAAATATAACAAATAATGATACTAAAGTAATATTTGCCGTTATATTATAAAAAGAGCCTAATGGCTCTTTTTATCTATGTTTTAAATATACACTATATTCTTTTATTGTTTCATTTATATTTATAGTTATTAAATACTCGTTATAGTGTGCATTATAAGGCTGTTTATATTTTAAGTTTATTACAAATTCACTATCTTCTAATTCTAATAACTCACTATCTTTTAAAAATTTTCTTTCTATCAATTCTAAAACTCTTTCCAAATAAATCTCCCCCTATAAGTATTTACCACTTATATACCCATTAATATATTTTACTATCTCTGTTTATATATTTTTAAAGTTTATCCTTTTTCTTATACATTTTCCAAGTATATACGCTAATCCTACTTTTATAAAATCTACAATTAAAAATGGTACTACACAAGTTAGTAGACCTTTAAAAAAACTTACTCCTGCTATTAAGCTAAATTGAAAAGTACCTATTATATAGCTTATAAAAAGTGCTATTAACATTGAAAGTAAAAGTAATATATTATTTTTATATTTTTCAAAAAAATATCCAACAATATATGAAACTATAGGAAATGATATTAAGAAACCTCCTGTAGGTCCAACTAATACACCTATTCCTCCACCCATTTGAGAAAATACAGGTATACCTATTAGTCCAAGGCTTAAATATATAACTTGAGATAAAAAACCTAACCTAGGACCAAGTAATATTCCACAAATCATAACAGAAAACATCTGCATAGTAAGTGGTACAGTTGTAAAAGGTATTGGTATTGATATTTGAGCAAGTATAGCTGTTAAACTTGCAAATATAGAACATATAACTAATTCTTTAGTTGATAATTTCATATTTTTCTCCTTAGTATTTATACTATAAAAGGATTATACCAAAATTAACTACATTTTAGTACAATCCTTTAAAACTATATATTACTAACTTTTCTTTATTATATCTTTATTTAACTATTTTTTATAACTTTAAATAAAAACACCATAGCAATTTTGCTATGGTGCCTTATTTATTATAAAACTCTCTTAGCTCCTACGTGAGCATTTTTCCAGTAACTATTGTTTATACTAGTCTTTTGAACTACATCTCCTGGTTTTGGAGCATGTATCATTTGTCCATTACCTATATATATACCAACATGAGTTATTCTTCCACTTCCATCAGTACTAGAGAACATTAAGTCTCCTGGTTGTAAGTTATTCCAACTTACAGATCTACCTACACTATATTGAGCTGTTGAAACTCTAGGTAATGTTATTCCAACTTGCTTATATACATAGTAAGTTAATCCTGAACAGTCAAAGCTATTAGGTCCTTCTGCTCCCCATACATATGGCTTTCCTAGTTGTGCCATAGCTGTGCTTAATACCTTTTGTACTTTGCTTTGAGATGTTTGTCCATTGTCTGAACTACTATTACTTCCTGAACCTGTATTTGAGTTAGATAAGCTTATATAGCTTGAACTTCCCCATCCTACTTTTCCATTTGATAATTTTACTTTATACCATCCATTTGAGCTTTCTAATATATCTACTCTATCACCTTGATAAGCTTTAGTTATTACGCCATAGCTAGTGCTTGGGCCACTTCTTATATTTAAAGCTGCTGTTGTTATTGTTCCTTTTTTACCTGTAACAGGTGTAGAAATTTCTCCACCATTATTTGCATTATTTCCTGAACCTGCACTTGAGTCAGATAAGCTTATATAGCTTCCACTTCCCCATCCTATTTTTCCATTTGATAATTTTACTTTGTACCATCCATTTGAACTTTTTTCTAATATTTCTACCTTATTTCCTTCGTATACCTTAGTTATTATACCATAGCTAGTACTTGGGCCACTTCTTATATTTAAAGCTGCTGTTGTTATTGTTCCTGTTTTTCCTGTAACAGGTGTAGAAGTTTCTCCACCGTTATTTGCATTATTTCCTGAACCTGCATTTGAATCAGATAGGCTTATGTATCCACCATGACCCCATCCTGATTTTCCATTTGAAAGTTGCACTTTATGCCATCCATTTGAGCTATCTAATATCTTTACTTTATCTCCTTGATAAGCTTTAGTTACTATAGAGTGAGATGTAGATGCACCGCTTCTTATATTTAAAGCTGCAGTTGTTATTGTACCTATCTTTCCTGTAACTTGGTTTGAGCTATTGTTACTGCTAGATCCAGATACACTTATGTAGTTTCCACTTCCCCATCCTATTTTTCCATTTGATAGTTTTACTTTATGCCATCCATTTGAGCTTTCTAATATTTCAAGTTTATCTCCTTGATGAACTTTTGTTACTATTGAGTAACTTGTACTAGGTCCACTTCTTATATTTAATGTACTAACTGTTACAGTTCCTGTTTTTCCATCTGCAAACGCACCTGTAGTCCCCATAGCTAGTCCTACTGTAGTAGCACAAACTGCTACTGCCACTTTTCTATCTAACATTTTAAACCTCCCATTTTTATTTCTTATACAATATATAATTTAAAGTTTTTATTCTCAAAATAATTCTTATATATATTATATACTTTATTTGTAAATTTGTTATGAATTTTTTTACATTTTTTATATTTTTTTATATTTTTTTCATTATTTTTAGTAAAAATGGGTATAATATTGTTTGATTTTTAATTTTAATTAATTCTTTTTACTATTTCGTATATATCCTTGTCGAATTATAGTATCATTTCTAACTTTTTTATTTATTATATTTATCTTTTTATTGCTATATTATTTTTTATAAAAAAATAAAACACTAAGAAATTCTTAGTGTTAATCTAATATTATTTTTATAATATCTCCATTCTTTCTTTCTAGGTGTGCAACTTCACCACTTATATTTTCATCTAATGCTCTTGTAACTAAGCTTATAAGTTTTTTACCATCGACTATATCATCTAAATCATTAAAAAAGTCTAGTGCATTATTTTGTATCATTTTTTTTACAAAGTTTACGGGTAATTTTATATGAA
The DNA here is from genome assembly GCF_015560225.1 of Romboutsia sp. BSD2780061687b_171204_C1. Classification (NCBI taxonomy): domain Bacteria; kingdom Bacillati; phylum Bacillota; class Clostridia; order Peptostreptococcales; family Peptostreptococcaceae; genus Romboutsia; species Romboutsia sp. BSD2780061687b_171204_C1. The sequence goes on from NZ_JADMRK010000002.1 coordinate 63,231, forward strand.
TTTTATCTCCATTATGAGATAAGACTTTTACTCTTAAAAGCTTTTCATCATATACTCTTTTTATACTTTTCCCCATATAAATACTCCTTAATACTATATTTTCTTAAAATTTTTAATTACATATTTCCAAAATTATGTTTATTAAAATCCTTTAAGGGAATATAATTTTTATGTAATATAAAAACTTATACTTAATCTATATTTTATACATACTTTTTTTATTACTAATTGAACATTTTTTTATTTTGAGTTTATAATAATTTTATGCTAAAATCTTTAATTATAATATTTAAGGAGATGAAAGTTTTGTTTAATTATATAAAATTTGCAATTTATCAGTTAATTGGCTTTCTAGGAACTTTACCTAAATTGCTTAAATATAAAAATAATCCTGATAAATATACATCAAATGAACAATTTGATGTATTAAAATCACATGCTCTAAAATCACTAAAGTTAGTTGATATAGATGTAAATATTTTAGGAAAAGAAAAAATCCCTAATGAGCCAGTTTTATTTGTTGTAAATCATTCTAGTATGTTAGATAGTTTTATACTAATTTCTAGTGTAGATAGACCTATTGGGTGTGTTATAGCAGATGAGCCTATTTGGAGAAATATTCCTATTTTAAAAGATTGGACTAAACTTATAAAATGTGTATACATAAATAGAAAAAATAATAGAGAAGGCATAAAAAGTATTATACAAGCATCTAATAATATAACCTTAGGACACAGTATGGCAGTATTCCCAGAGGGTGATTTAACTTGGGTAAAAGAACCTAATTCTTTAGTATCAACTTTTAGAAGTGGTGCTTTAAAAATAGCTTATAAGGCAAATTGTCCTATAGTTCCTTTAGTTATAAAAAACTCTCAAGGTATTTATGATGGCTATGAACCTATCGGTAAAATTCACTCAAAATCTATAGAGGTTGAATTTTTAGACCCTATATATAAACATATAGAAAATACTAAGTTAAAATCTAGTATATTAGCTGACCATATAAAAAATAAAATGGAATATAAAATGTTAGAGTTTAACTATAAAGAAAAAAAGAGTATGGCTTAAACCATACTCTCTTTTAATACTTTTACTTCATCACCTATATTTATAGTTCCTTCACTTATAACTTTTACAAATATACCTTCTCTAGGCATAACACAATCACCTGTAGTTCTTTTTATTTCACATCCTCCATGGCACTTTTTGCCTATTTGAGTTACTTCTACTTCACATTCACCTAGAGTTAATCTAGTTCCTACAGGAAGTTTGTATACATTTATTCCTTCTGTTGTTATATTTTCTGCAAAATCACCAAATTTTAAATGATCAAATCCTCTTTCTCTCATTTTATCTATACTTTCTTTAGCTAGTAAAGATATTTGTCTATGCCAATTTCCTGCATGTGCATCATTAACTATCCCATGATTTATTTTTAAAATAGCTTTATCTACAGGTACTTTTACTACACCTTTTTTTTCACTTATATTTATAGATACGATCTTAGCCATATTCCCCATCCTTTTTTAAAATTTAAAATTTCCAGACTTACCGCCACTTTTTTCTAGTAGATGTACATCCTTTATTACCATTTTTTTATCTATAGCTTTGCACATATCATATATTGTAAGTGCTGCTATTGTTACTGCACTTAAAGCTTCCATTTCAACACCAGTTTTTCCAACTGATTTACATGTTGCATATATATTTATTATATTCTCTTTTTCATCTATATTAAAATCTAAATCACAACCTACTAAATTTATCTGATGACACATAGGAATATTCATTGGTGTATTTTTAGCACCCATTATTCCTGCAACTTGTGCTACTGATAATACATCACCTTTTTTAACTTGTCCATTTAATATCTTATCTATTATTTCTTCACTTACTAATATGCTAGCTTTTGCAGTTGCAGTTCTTTTTGTATTTTCTTTATCTCCTACATCAACCATTTTTGCATATCCCTTTTCATTTATATGAGTTAGCATATTATCCTCCTATTTGATACATACTCCTTTTAGTATCACTAACTTTATTTTCATTTAAGTAGTGTCTTTCTGGCTTGTCTAATATTATCTCTTTTAATACTTCTCTAAAAATTAATGGCTTATTTAGGTAGTATTTTATATCATACTCTTCTTCTGAATGAAGACATAATTTAATAGTTCCATTTTGAGTTATTCTTATCCTATTACACTCACTACAAAACGAACATGACATAGGAGTTATTATTCCAACTCTTCCCATTGAATCTTCTAATTTGTAGTATTTAGCAGTAGAATTTTCACTACTTTCTATTTTATATAATCCATCTATTTGACTTATCACATCTTGTATATTAACATATCCATTTCTATATATTTTACTAGCCTCTCCTAAAGGCATAAGTTCAATAAATCTTACATCAATATTATTAAATTTTGTCATAAGTATAAAATCTGTTATTTCATTTTCATTAAATCCATTTATAAGTACACAATTTATTTTAACTTTCATTCCAAGTTCTAAGCATCTAGATATGGATTTTAATACTTCTTTTATATCTCCATTTCTAGTAATACTTTTATATTTATATTCTTTTAATGAATCTAGACTTATATTTACAGTTCTAAGACCACTTTCATATAATTCATATGCCATATCATAAAGACCTATTCCATTAGTAGTTATAGCTACATCTTTTATATTACATTCTTCATAAGTGTATCTTATAATTTCTGATAAACCTTCATATAATAAAGGTTCTCCTCCTGTAAATCTAATTTTTGTTATTCCTATTTGTGATAATCCATTTATAATAAATTTATAATCATCTAAACTAAGTGTATTTTCGTATTCATTAAAGCTTACATCATCTGGCATACAATAAACACATCTTAGATTGCATTTTTCAGTTAAAGAAATACGTGCATAATTTATATTTCTTCCATATTTATCAATCATAACTAGCTACCCTCTTTTTTGCCTATTTTATATAACTAATTATATACTATTTTTAGTTGTAGTGGCACATTCTGTTGCCTCACCTTTTAATATTTCTATTCCATGGGGTAATACATCTAATACAAACCCTAAATTTTCTATTGCACCTTTAGGGCTTCCTGGTAAGTTAATTATAATAGAATTGTTTCTTATACCACTTATTCCTCTACTAAGTATTGCTTTTTTAGTTATTTCACTAGATTTTAATCTCATATATTCACTTATACCTGGAATTTCCCTTTCTAAAACTTCTTTTGTAGCTTCTGGTGTTGTATCCCTTTTAGAAAAACCAGTTCCCCCATTAGTAACCACTAAATCAGCTATATTATTATCACAAATATTTATAAGTTCTTCTTTTAACATGCCCTTATCATCTTTTAACAGATTATAATGTACTACTTTGTATTCATTACTTTCTTCTATATACTCCTTTAGCTTTTTTCCCGTTATATCTTCTCTTTCTCCTATATATCCTTTATCACTAAGTGTTACTATAGCTACTTTAAACATATTTACCTCCCAATTTTATATTATTTAGTATGTTTTCTATGTGATAATTCCCCTTTATTTTTTACTAATAATAATTCAGCCATTATACCAAAGGCTATTTCTGAAACATCATTTGACGATATATTAAGACCTACAGGTGCATATACCTTATCTAATAATTCTTTTTCTACACCTTCTTTTAAAAGTTCTCCTTTTAATGTATTCCACTTTTTCTTACTTCCTATCATGCCTATATAAGAAGGATTTTTCTTTATTATTTCTCTTAATGCCTCTAAATCTTTTTCATATCCTCTAGTTGCAATTATTACGTATGTATTTTCATCTATATTTATATCATTTAATATATTATCTATATTTCCAGAATATACTTCATCTGCACTTTCAAATCTTTCTTTATTTGCAAATTCTACTCTATCATCTACTATTATTTTATAAAAGTCTAATGTATTTGCAATTTTATATATATTATAACCTATATGACCTCCTCCGACTATTAAAAGTCTTGGTCTTGGTTTAAATACTTTTATAAAGCCGCAAACCCTTCCACCACACTGCATAGGAGTATCTTTAGAATTTTCATCTAAAGCATGTTTAAATGCTCTATCAAACCCACTATCTAATGCTTTTTTACATTCAATTATCACTTCGTGTTCTAATATTCCTCCGCCTACAGTTCCTAGTATACTTTTATCGTTAAAGTACGCTAGTGTAGCACCTACTTTTCCTGGACTAGAACCTTTTACTTCCGTTATAGTTGCAAAAGCTACCTTATTTCCACCTTTCACTTCTTTACTTATTCTGTCTAATATCATCTCATCCATAATTACTTCTCCTATCTAGCTTTTGACTATTTATTATAAAATCTTACAACTTCCTCTAAAACACTTCCAGCTATACATCTAGCTTTATCTGATATTGTATAACAATTATTAACTTCTTCAATTCTTGGGTCTATATCTAGTATTTTTAATCCTTTTACTATATTAGACTTATTTCTTATAATTCCTCTTAAAACTCCATCTATATTTGCTTTTACATCAATTTTTTCATTATCTTTGTTTATTATATAAGCTAGTACTTCTCCTTTTTTTACTACACTTCCTATACTAGCTATATTTTCTATAATACCACTTTCTTTTGCATACCCGACTCTTTCTTTTCCTATACCATTTATAACTCCTGGTGTAGATGTATTTTTTAGAGCATATCCACTATTTATGATTTTTCCTAAATTATGACCCCTCATAGTTTCAATTACTATATCTACATCTTTACCCGCACAAAATCCTGGACCTAATGCAATAGTAAGCTTAGCCATATCTTTATTTGTCCCTAAATTTTTTTTAGCTAGAATACAATCTATTACTATATCCGGTTTTAAATATTTTATATACTCTCCTTTTTCATCAACAACTAAAGCTACATTCTTATCTTTTATAGCTTTTTTTATCTCCTCTATATTATTACAAAGCTTTGCACAAACACCTTCAACACTAAATTCTCCTTCATAAACAGCTTCACTAAAACTTACATTTCGCCTTATTGCCAATGGTTTTTCAACTTCCAAACAAACCACATCAAACCCACATCTATTTAATCTATGTATTACTCCACTGGCTAAATCTCCTGCACCTCTTACTACTATCATATTTCGACCACCCTTCCAAACATTTATCAATATAAATATTTTTATTAATAGTATTATACAATACATTTATATTTTTTAATACATTATAATTCGTAAATATTTTATATAATAATGTTTATTAAAAGCTTTAATTTTTATATAAAATAAACTTTTATACAATAAAAAAGTATAGCTACACCTATTAGTATAGCTATACTTTCTAGTTTAATATTTATCATACTTATCAAAATCTTCATTTTTCTTTTCTTTTTTTCTTTCTATTATTTTAACTATAATAAGTACTATACTTCCAACTATAATAACAAAAGGTGTTCCTATAGCAAGTATTAAAGCTATTATGAGCCCTATATTACTCATCAATAACAACTCCAGTACCATATGCTAACATTTCAGCAGCTCCTTGCATAACTGCTGCTGATGTTAATCTAAACCCAATTATCGCATTAGCACCTTGTGCTTTAGCATCTTCTACCATTCTAGCTATTGCTATTTTTCTAGCTTCTGCTAACATCTCATCGTATCCTGTAAGTTCTCCACCAACTAATTGCTTAAAACTTGCACCTATATCTTTTCCTATATGCTTTGCTCTAATTGTACTTCCTTTTACTAATCCCTTAACTTCTATAATATTCTTACCTGGTATACACTCTGTAGTTAATATTAACATATATATCCTCCATCTTATTTTATACTAAAATATTTTCCTATTACTAATGAGTATATATTATTCACCTATTTTATTCTATAAACTTTACTATTTTAATATAAAAAAATACCGATAAAAATTATCGGTATTCTTTAAACTATTTCTAAATTATTTTCCCCTGATTTTATACTAGAGTTATTTTTGTTTTTAGTACTTTTTCCTATAAACTTTCCTAGCTTTATATTTCTAAATATAGTAGATACAAATATTATACCTAATGCTAATGCACCAGATATTGCTAATGTATTTACTCCATATTCTATAGCTTTCATATAATCTCCTACTATAAACTGATACATTGTATTATATACTCCATATCCTGGAACCAAAGGAATAAGGCAACATACACTTAATGTTGTAGCTGGTGTTTTATATATTCTTGCACATATTTCGCAGTATATACTAAAGCATATAGCAGATATAAAATATGATATTACATCTGATCCTATACAATGTAGAGAAAATTTGTATGAAAACCAAGCTATGCCTCCACCTATTCCTGCTACTATTAGTCGCTTTCCTTTTATATTAAATATAATTCCAAATCCTATTCCTATAAAAAAAGATGCTATTGATTCTATAATCATACTACATCCCTCCCATCTGAAGATACATACTTATTACAAATCCTGTGCCAACTGCAATAGATACACCTATTAATAAAGCTTCTGCGACCTTAGTAAGCCCTGATATTAATTCTCCTTGCATAATATCTCTTATAGAATTTGTAAGTGCAAGGCCTGGAACTAAAAGCATTATACTTCCAGCTATTATTTTATCTATCTCATGTATAAAACCAATGTCATACATTAATACAGAAAATATAGCTACTACTCCTCCACATAAACTATTTATAAAAAATTCATTTAATGATGATTTGCTTAATTTGTTATATATATATTTTATTATTATACCAATTATAAAAGATCCTAAAATAGCATTAAAATTACCACCAAACAATAATGTAAACATAGCTGTTGATATACCTGAAAATAATAATACTATATTATCCTTATACATATCATCCTTACATATTTTTTCTAGTTCTAGTTCACATTCATCTATGCTTAACTTATCATGATATATCTTTCTCGAAAGAGAATTTATATTATGAACTCTATTTAAATTTACACCTCTTGAGTTAATCCTTTTAACTACTGAATATATCTTACCATTAAGAAATATAGAAACCATTACCGCTGTAGGTGTTGCAAATACTTCTACTTCATCTACATCAAAAGACTGACAAATCCTTGATATAGTTTCCTCTACTCTATACGTTTCTCCTCCACTTTGAAGCATAAGTCTTCCTGCATTGGATGAAAAATCTAAAATTCTATCAATGTTCATAATACACCCCCCTTAAATTCACACAGATTCCATTATAACATAATATTTATTTTTTATATTATGTTTTTGTATATTTATAATAATTAAAATTTTAGATAAATTTAGAATTTTTAAATGTAAATACTAAAGCAATATACGTTAATTTATGTTTTTAAATAAAAAAATAAACTATAAAAATTAAATTATATAACTTTTATAGTTTATCTTCATTATTATATATCACAACATGCAATTCCAAGCACTCCAGGTCCTGTATGTGCACATATGCAGCTTCCTATATTTACAACAACAATGTCTTTTACATTTAAATTTTCACATAAATTATTTTTTAATATTTTTAAATCTCCTTCATTATCTCCATAACCAATTATTATAGTCTTATTAGTTAAATCTTCACCTTGTTGTTCTTTTATAATTTCTACTATATTGTTTATTACTTGTTTTTTACCTCTCGCTTGTGAAAAATGTTTAACTAATCCTTCATCTAAGCGAAGTATTGGCTTTATATTTAACATATTTCCTATTGTAGCCTTAGCTAAAGACATTCTACCACCCTTTTGCAAATACTCTAGCGTTTCTACTGTAAATAAAACAGATAAGTTATTTTTTAAATTTGTCAGATGTTTTATTATCTCTTCTATACTTTTGCCTTCTTTAGCTAACTTAGCTGCACTAAGTACTAAGCATGTACTTCCTATAGATAATGATAATGTATCAAATGTGTGTATATTTTTGTTTTCTATATCATTTTTAGCCATAACAGCACTTTGATATGTACCAGATGCGTTAGATGATCCTCCTATATACAAAATCTCTTCATATTTATCTATGTATTTTTCAAATGCATTTTTAAATGACATATACGTAACTTGAGATGTTTTTGGTAAACTTTCATTTTCCCTTAGCATTTTATAAAATTCATCTTCAGTTAGATCTACTCCATCTATATATTCTCTACCATTAAAAATTATGCTAAGTGGTACTACTTCTATATCATATTTATCAATAAATTCTTTAGGTATATCCGATAAGCTATCACATATTATTTTTATATTATTCATTTTTCCTCCAACTTTTTAACTCTTCTTTTATATCTAAGTTATTACTTTAAGTTTTAATACCAGGTATTAATATCTTAGCATAATAATATTTTTATTTCAATATTTTAAAGTTAATTTTTTACATATTTTAGATTATTTCCAAAATATTCATTAAGTTACATAAAATTTAATTTAACATAAAAAATAGCTTGATACTTTTTAGCATCAAGCTATTTTTTATTCAATATTTTATATATATTTTTCAAGTATTACAGCTCTGATATTTTCATACTTTATATAATCTGGTAGTGACTTTTTTATTACACTTATCTTATCTTCAGAAAACCTTTCACATGCATCTAATATCATTGCTTTATCTTTTTGTTCATACATACTCTCTAAATCTATATTAAAGTTTATGCAATTTCCTTCTTTTATATAATCATATATATATCCTAAAACTGTAGAAAGAGATGTTTCTATTTCTTCACATACATATTTTATATCATTCCCTTGATTCAATAAATCTAGGGCTATTTCATTATTTTTTCTATTTTCTCCATCTATTATAAGCTTAAGTCTTTTTTTATCTTCCCACTCTGGTCTTATATTTTTTTCATTTATATATGAATTTACTACATCTAATATACTTTCACCGTATCTATTTATTTTAACTGGACCCATACCACCTATATCTTTTAATTGTTCTTTAGTAGTTGGATACCTCCCACTTATTTCTTTTAAAGAATTTTTGCTAATTACCATATAAGGTATAGTCTTTTCCTTTTTTGCTATATCTTTTCTTAAATCATCTAAAATATTATATAGATCTTTATCTGTAGTAACTTCAAAATATTCATCTTTAATTTTTGTGTTGTCTTTTTTATTTGTATTATTATCTAATACTTTTTGTTTATCAATATTGTTTCTATTTATATAGGATTCTATTACATCTTTAAATCTAGAACCATACTTTTCATACTTTACTTCGCCTATACCAGATACACTAAGCATTTCTTCTTTTAATGTAGCATAAATACTTGCCATACCTTTAAGAGTTGCATCTCCAAATACCATATATGGAGCTATAGATTCTTCTCTTGCTATATTACTTCTTAAGCTTACTAATTCTTCGTATAATTCATTTTCTACATACTTAGACTTACTTGCTTTAGCTTCTTTTAACTCAACTTTTATTTCCTTTTTTATAACTCTCATTGATTGTTCATTTAATTTTATAGTTGGAAATGTTCCTCTATGTCCTAAATTTTCTACTATATCTAAAAATCCATGTGATACTAATGTATTTATAAAGTTTTTTAAATCTTCACTAGAGTACTTTTTCATAAGACCATAAGTTGATAATTTATCAAATTCTAATTCTAATACTTTTTTATTTTTAGAACCCCTAAGAACATCGACTATTATGGTTATTCCATAGCTTCTTTTCATTCTAGCAATACAAGATATTACCATCATAGCATCTAGTGTCTTATCTACTACCTCTCCATCATTTAAACAGTTGCTACAGTTATTGCATTCATCTTCCATAGTTTCTCCAAAATAATCTAGTATACATTTTCTATAGCAATCACTAGTATATATTAAATCTACCATTTGCTGAAGTTTAGTATATTTAGCTATCTTTCTTTGAGGATTTTCTATGGACGCTTCCACTAAATATTTTTGCGTATGGACATCTTGTGGAGCAAATAATAATATACACTCACTTTCTTCGCCATCTCTTCCTGCTCTACCTATTTCTTGATAGTAGTTTTCTATACTTTGTGGCATATTATAATGAATTACCCATCTTATATTTGGTTTATCTATTCCCATACCAAAAGCATTTGTTGCTACCATTATCTTAATATCATCATTTATAAACTTTTCTTGATTTTCTTTTCTTGTTTCATTACTAAGACCTGCATGATATTTAGATACTAAATAACCTCTTTTTAAAAGTCCATCATGTATATTTTCTACTTCTTTTCTAGTTGATGCATATATTATCCCACATTCATTTTCATGATTTTTAACATAATCTAATAAGTATTTATTTTTAGCAGGGGATTTAATTATATTTATAGATAAATTTTCTCTATCAAACCCTGATATAAATACTTTTGGATTATTTAAATTAAGTACTTCTACTATATCTTTTCTAACTTCATCACTTGCTGTAGCTGTAAAAGCCGTTACTATTGGTCTATTTCTTAAGTTATTTATAAAATATGGTATTTTTTTATAACTTACTCTAAAATCATGTCCCCATTGTGATACACAGTGTGCCTCATCTATTGCAACTTGACATACAACTTTATCATATATTACTGTTAAAAAATCAGAACTATCTAACCTTTCTGGTGCTACATATAATATTTTGCATTTATCATTTTTTATATTGTTAAGTACTTTTTCATATTCACTATTTGAAAGAGAACTATTTATGTACTCAGCTTCTATTCCCATAACCTTTAGTGTATCTACTTGGTCTTTCATAAGTGATATAAGAGGAGATACAACTATAGTTATTCCCTCTAGTACCATGGCAGGTATTTGATAACATATGGATTTACCTCCTCCTGTTGGCATTATAGCAAGCACATCGTTATTATTAATTATAGAATTTATAATATCTTCTTGCCCTTTTCTAAAGTTTGTATATCCATAATACCTATTTAATATATCTAACGGTGTAATATTCATTTATAACCCTCCTAACTGCATAATATATCCTTTGGAGTATTTAGATCTTAATTAATTTAAATTCTATTAATTTACTTTATCTTACCACAAGATTTTAATTTTAACTATTTAGTAACTACAAAATTTATATATTTAATATCTATATATAATTTAACTTCATTATAGAAAAAGCTTATATTATGTATTTAAAATTTTCAATATTCATATTATTAAGTAGTAATAATATATTAAATTCTCTTAATACTGGAGGAATTTATGTTAAAAGAAACCGAATATCTTTCTAAAGAAAAATATAATCTACTAAAAAAATATAACCTTCAATTAAATGATGATTTATATTGGGAATCAAACCATAAGAAATACCCTAAAGTTAAATATTTTTCCAATAAGTTTGCTAAAAATCACTCAACTCTAGCTTTATTATTTTATATACACAAGTTATGTTATGCTAAAATAAAGTATTTTGAAAAAAATTTCAATAAATATATACCTTATAAATATGACTACAAAAAAGGATTTATAGAGTGTGAGCTATTTGATATGGAGTTTATGTTGCATATTCCTAGTAATGTAATTATTGATATTAGAAACTTACAAGAAATTAAAAATATAGATGAGTTTCATGATTTTTGTAGATACCTAGAAAGCTATGAATTATAATTAAAATTAATGATTTTAACTAAAAAAGTGCCTTTTAATTAAAAGGCACTTAAATTTATTCAATATTACATACTCTTTGTTTTTCTTATTTCAGTATTGTTCCAACACTGAACATTTTCAAGTCCTTTTATATTTGATGCATCAAATACTGGACTTTTAATTCCATTTTTCTTTTGATTAGTATAATCTTCAAGTGCTATAAAAGCATATTTTCCTAAAAGAGCTATTGCTATTAAGTTTATTATAGCCATAAGGGCCATAAATACATCTGCTAAATTCCAAACTACATCTACTTGAACTACTGAACCAAATAAAACCATACATACAACTAACACTCTAAATATATTTAAAACAGTTTTATTGCTATTCATAAACTCTATATTTGATTCTCCATAGTAATAGTTACCTACTATTGAACTAAAAGCAAATAAGAATATACATAAAGCTATAAATATATGTGCAAAACTTCCTATATGAGAAGATAGTGCTGCTTGAGTTAACTCTATTCCACTTAATCCACTAGTTGAGTATCCTGGATATAAAAGTACTATAAATGCTGTACATGTACAAATTAAGATAGTATCTGTAAATACTCCAAGTGTTTGTATTAATCCTTGTTTAACAGGATGTGATGTATCTGCAGTTGCTGCTGCATTTGGTGCACTACCCATACCAGCTTCATTTGAGAATAGTCCTCTTTTTACTCCAGTAAGTATTATTCCTGCTGTCGTACCTACTGACATTTCTCTAAAATTAAAGGCATTTTCAACTATAAGCTTAAGTACATTTGGTATTTCACCTATATTTATTACAACTACAAATAACGCTACTAATATATAAAGTCCTGCAAATATTGGAACTATTATCTCAGATACTTTAGCTATTCTATGAACTCCTCCAAATATAACTATTGCTGTAAGTATTGTAATTATTATCCCTATAGTTAATCTATCAATTCCAAATGCTGAATTAAATGCAAGTGAAACTGTATTAGCTTGAACAGCATTAAATACAAATCCAAAACATATAGTTATTAGAATAGAGAATAATATTCCCATCCATTTTTTGTTTAGCCCTTGTTCTATATAATAAGCAGGTCCACCTCTAAATCCATCTTTGTCTTTTATCTTAAATATCTGTGCTAATGTACTTTCAACAAAACTTGATGCAGAACCTATTAATGCTGTTATCCACATCCAAAATATAGCACCAGGTCCTCCAACTACAACAGCCATAGCAATCCCTGCAATGTTACCTGTTCCAACTCTAGATGAAGTACTTATACAAAATGCTTGAAACGACGATACCTGTCCTTCTTTTTTATTTTCCTTAGATGCACCTTCTCCTAAAAGCTTAAACATTTCTTTAAAATATCTAAATTGTACAAACTTAGTCTTAACACTAAAGTAAATTCCAAGTGTTACTAACATAGCTATTAATATATATGTCCATATAAAATCGTTAATGCTTAATATTAAGCTATTTAAATTTTCCAATTTCAATCCCTCCTAAATTAATTATAAATACTTTTATATAATTGCCCTTTTTAAAAATATTATTATATATTTCAAAAATTACTGGCTAATAAATATTTTTGAATTAATATTTCTTTTTTATTCATTATAACTATATTTTCAATACTTTTCAAGTCATTTTTTGCATAATTAATTTTTCCATTTGCAAATTTCTAATTTTACAATAAATTCAATTTAACTTAAACCATTGATTTTAGTTATTTTACTAACTTTTCTAAGTGTCTTTTAATTTTATTTTATTATGTTAATTTATTTTATAGGTAAGTTATTAATATAATTATTAACTTATCTCTTTATTAATATTAGCTTGTATCATATCTACATTTATTGTAAAAGTGTTTTTTATAACAGATGTATTGAAATATGGCATAAAAAAAGCACTTAGATTTTAATCTAAGTGCTTTTTTTATTAATTATTCTTTTTTTGTTCTATTTTTAATTTATCTAAATAGGCTACTGCATTTAATGCTGCTATTTGACCTTGACCAGCTGACTTTATATAAGAATATGGTTTACCAACACAGTCTCCTGCTGCAAAGCATCCATTTATACTTGTGTTCATATTAATATCAACCTTAATATGTGGTCCTTCTGTCTCTATTCCTGGCACTAATGATTTAGGCGAAGCACTATCTTTTATTACAAATACTCCATCTACGTCTATTTCTTGTTGTTTTAATTCTACTTTATTTACTAAATTTTCTCCATGGATTTGAACAGGTCTATCATTTATAACTTCTATAGAACTATCTAAACCATCTGAAGATCTCATAAGACCTTCTCTTTTATACATAGGTATAAAGTAAGTCTTTGATGCTATTTCACTTAAGAAGTTAGCTTCTTCTTCAGACTCTTTATTATAACCTATTATAGCTACTTTTTTATCTCTATATAAAGGAGCATCACATGTTGCACAATACCCTACACCTTTACCTAGAAATTCTTCTTCACCTTTTATTGGCTTACCATACTCTACACCTGTTGCAAGTATAACTGTAGTAGCTTCAAACATTTCATCCCCTGACATTAAAGCAAAGTAATCTCCCATAGCATATACGTTATTTATTTTTTTATCTACTATTTCAATATCCATGCTTTCTATATGTGCTTTAAATTTATCTCTTAAATCTTCTCCACTTATATCATAAAATCCTAGATAATTCTCTATTGATGGAGCTTTTACTAATTTATTACTTAAATTATCATTTCCAAATACTATTATATTTTTATTTCTTATTTTTGCATTTATTGCAGCAGAAAGTCCTGCTGGCCCACTTCCAATTATTGCCATATCATATCTCATATTAACCACCTATCATTTTATAAATGTGACTTAACTTTTGATTTAATTGCTTCTTTTGGCATAAATCCTACTAATGATTCTACTGGTTTTCCATCTTTAAATATCATCATTGTTGGTACAGTAGATATATTAAATTTTTGAGCTATTTCTAAGCTTTGATCTATATCAACTTTTATAAATTTTGCATCATCCATTTCATTTCCTAATGATTCAAATACTGGTGCTAACATTTTACAAGGTCCACACCAAGTTGCAAAGAAATCTACTACAACTACCCCTTTACTTTCTTCTACTTCCCCTTTAAATTGTGATGTTTTTATTATTTTAGCCATTTTCTTACCTCCTAAATACTCTCTTATCTATAATATGAATTATATTACAATATAGTTATTATTTGTAACATTAATTTATATTATTTATATACCCCCTATATATATCACTAAACAATTTGTTTATCTAGGGATTATTAGTTTAAAATATGTATACTCATTTTCTTTAGAATCTACAGTTATTGTTATACCAAGATTTATAGCAATCATTTTTGCAATAGATAATCCTATTCCTGAGCCATCTATATCTTTATGTCTTATACTATTGCTTCTAAAAAATCTGTCAAATATATAATCGATATCTTCTTTTTTTATACCCATTCCAGTATCTTTTATATATATTATAATATCGTTATTTTGTTCATAAGCACTTATTGATATACTATCCCCACTTTTTGTGTATTTAAAAGAGTTATCTATAAATATTAATAATAACTGTCTTAACTTATTTTTATCTGTAAATATTTTTTTATTCTTTAATTTAATATTAGTATGAAATTCTTTTTCTTGAATCTCTGCTATATCTGCATAATTTTTACTTATCTCATCTATCATTATATTTATATCTACATTTTCTTTTATAATATCATTAGTACTATCTTCTTTACTTAATGATAATAAATCACTTATCATCTTCTTTATTCTTCTTGTTTCTTTCATAGCATCAGCTATAGATTCAACTTCATCAGATATAGTACTATCTGGATGCTTTAATAAGCTTTCTAACTTTGAAGATACTATGGCTATTGGAGTTCTAAGCTCATGAGATGCATCCTGAACAAATTTAGCTTGATTATTCCAAGCAGTTTCTATTGGTATTAGTGCTTTTTTAGTTAAATAAAGTGCTACAAAATATGTTATTATTACAGCTACTAATACTCCTATTATAAATACAAATATAAGTTGTTTTAACGAGTTTCTTTCCGAATCTATATTTCTTATTATTTGTATTTTATATTTACCAATATCAATGTTTAATTCTCTAAAAGTATATCCATTTTCAGTGTACGTAAAGAAAGTATCATTCTTATTATTTTTAGGTCTTGGTAATAGTTCATTAAAATAGCCATTTTCTGTGTAATATCTTATTCTATTTCCCTCATAAACATAGACCATATTACTTGGGTCTTTTAACACTATTGGATAAAATATAGATCTATTATTAAGTTGCATAGTTATATTTTCTAATTCAGCTTTAAGATTTTTGTCTATATTGCTATATGTAAGTCCTTTAAAGTAAGAATATATAAATATAGAAAATATTATAAGAAATGCTACTACTACGGCTATATTTATTTTTATTAAACGATTTTTAGTTTTACTAAATACATTTTTATTTATCATCAAATATATATCCTACTTTTCTTTTAGTTTTTATATAGTTATCATATCCGTACTTGCTAAGCTTCTTTCTTAAATTGCTAACATAAACTTCAACTATTTCTATAGTAGCATCTGAATCTATTCCCCAAATTCTATCATATATTTGTTCCTTTAAAAGTATTGTTCCTTTATTTATTATAAAATACTCAAGTAAATTAAACTGCTTATTTTGAAGATTTAAATCTTCACCATTTATAGATGCAGTTTTATTATTTGTATCTAAATATAAATCTTTAAATACAATTTTATTATTAGATTTTATTTTTCCATTAGTCCTTAACATTGCATATACTCTTGCTACTAATTCTTCCATATAAAATGGCTTTGTTAGATAATCATTTGCTCCTATCTCAAATGCTGATACCTTATCGTTTAAACTTTCTTTAGCAGTTAAAATAAGTACTAATGTATCTATTCCGTTTTTTCTTATAGACTTTAATATATCTAATCCTGATATATCAGGTAACATTAAGTCTAGTATAATTAAATCATATATATTTTGTTTAATATTGTATATGGCTTCTTCTCCAAAACTACATGAATCTATTTCAAAATGATTTTTTAGTTCCTCCTCTAGACTTTCTAAAAGTTTAGAATTATCCTCAACAATTAAAACCTTCATACCAATCTCCTTAATTTTAATATAAGTTTATTACTATTAATTTCCTATATAATATAAATAATTATACAATACATATATATATTTTTAAAACATTTACAGTCACCAAATAAAAAAACCTAATGTATAGCTTATAATATAAACTTAACAATAGGTTTTTCATCATTTTTAATCATAATTTTATTTTTCCTCATATTTAATGTATATAACTTTTACATCTTTAACACTGTCTAATATAGGAATGTCTATTTAAAGCCTTACTTATTAACTTTGAATATTATTTGAATTATAAGTATTTATTATGTTTACAAATTCATCAATAGAAACGACATTGTCTTTTACCATAAACTCATTGTAGTACCAATTTGCAAAATCAGGGTTAGCTAATGTTGAGTTTAATTTTTCAAAGTCTATCTCTTCTTTATTGTAATTATTTTCATTCATGTTTACCACCCCTTTTTATTTAACCTTATTATTAATCATATAAATACGATTTATTCACTTCAATTCCCTCTTTTTTATTTGTATACTTAACCCTTTATAGTAAATGTTTATTTTCCTTTAAAAAGTTTTTTAATGCTTGAGTTATTATTTCTTGTTTAGTAAAACTTGAATTACTACATAACCTTTCAAAATCTTCCCATATTTTTTTATCTACCCTTATGCTAGTTGATTTTAGTTCATCTATATTATTTTCTTCTATTACTATGTCTTTTTTAGAAGTTTTTGTCTTAGGCTTTATTGCCTTAACATCCCTAACTTGTAAGTACCAATCATATACTTCACATAACTTGTCCATATCCTCAGGTGTTAAATTTACTTTCTTATCTCTTTTAGGTTTTTGTGTTTTTCTTTTAGTATTATTTTTTTTTACATTTTCCTTTTTTTCTACTTTAGTGTTTTTAATTTCATTAAATTCTATTTGTTTTTTCTCTTCTTTTATGTCATCTATGTCATCTTTTAACTCATACTTTCCATTTGTTAATTTGTACCCTTTTTTATTTAAGTAACTTCTTAATGTTTGTGGTTTTATCTCCATCTTATCTGCTATATCTTGAAACTTTAAGTTTTTATTTTGTAGTTGCAAAAATATTTTTATTCTTTCGTTTGCTGTCATTTTTTTCTCCTTGTAATTTAGTTAATTTATACCTACATATTATCATAAGAGTTTTATTTAGACAAAATTATGTGTTATAGTTTATATTATATATTTTTATTGTATTTTAAAATAATAATTTATTTTTTTATTATATTTTATGTATTCAATACTTTTTAGAGGTAATATTTTCATTTTTTTAAATTCAATTAACATTTACTGTAAACTTTCTTACATATTTTAAAATAATAATACATTTTTCTTTTAATTTTAGCATTTTTTTAACAAAACTATTTACAATTGTCGAAATGTGCTTTATAATCAAAATTGTCTTAAGATTTCTTTAAGTAAATATGACGTTAAGGAAAACAATACCTTAAGCAAATAAAACATTACATTTATATACTTAGGAGGAAAATTAGCATGATGCAAATACTTACAAGTACAGCATTATTATTAGTTGTACTGGCATTATTCACATTATTTAGTTACAAGGCACCTCACGGAATGAAGGCAATGGGTGCATTAGCAAGTGCTGCTTGCGCAAGTTTCTTAGTTGAAGCATTCCACGCTTCGCTATTTGGACAACAATTTGGTATATCTTTCTTAGAGAAAGTTGGAGCTGCTAACGGTTCTTTAGGTGGTGTAGCTGCTGCTATATTAGTACCTTTAGCATTAGGTGTATCTCCAGTATACGCTGTATTAGTTGGTTTAACAGTTTCAGGATTTGGAATACTTCCAGGATTCGTTGCAGGATACTTAATATCATTCGTTGTTAAGTTCTTAGAAAAGAAAACTCCTGCTGGTCTTGATTTAATAGTTATAATATTAATTGCTGCTCCTTTAACAAGAGCAATAGCAGGATTTATGGATCCTATAGTTAATGATACATTAATGCAAATAGGACAAGCTTTAACAGCTGCTTCTACTACATCTCCAATATTAATGGGTATAATACTTGGTGGTTTAATAACAGTTGTTGCTACTGCTCCATTATCATCAATGGCTTTAACATCTATAATAGGATTAACAGGTCTTCCAATGGCAATAGGTGCATTAGCAGTATTTGGTTCTTCTTTCATGAACTTCGTATTCTTCTCAAAAATGAAATTTGGTTCAAAGAAAGATACAATAGCTGTTGCTATAGAGCCTTTAACTCAATCAGATATAATAACTGCTAACCCAATACCAGTATTTGTTACTAACTTTATAGGTGGAGCATTATCAGGTGTTGTAGTTGCATTAGTAAGTTCTTATGTTGCACCACTTGCAATAAGTGTTCCTGGTATGGCAACTCCTATAGCTGGTTTCGCTGTTGCAGTTGGTCAAAACGGAACTCCTGCTTTAATAGCTGCTGTTGGATGTATAGTAGTTAGTATAATAGGTGCTTTAATAGGACATACATTATTCAAAAATACAAAAATACTTACTGCTGATGAGATACGTGGAACAGAAGAATCTTCTGCAGCATAATATATAAAAAAAAAGAACGTAGATAATTCTACGTTCTTTTTATATATATTACTATCTTACAACTTTTCTCGTTAGAGTTCCTATACCTACTCCCATCATAATGATTCCTACAAGCATTTCAATATTTGCTACCATGTATGCTACTTCTGTGGGCTTTGAATTGTTAAACCCAACAGCTCCAAACATACCTACACTTAAATTTATAACCTCATTAAAATCTTTAATAAACTGTTTTAGGTTCCATGTACCAATATTACTTAAACTATATTTTATAACCTGTCCATCTAACTCAATACCTACTGCTAAAAATATAAATGCAAATATTATCATTATTACTAAAGATGATAATACACAAAGCCAAGGTCTTTCTCCATACCCACATGCTAACCAATATATATACGAATTTATTTTAGGTAAAAATTTAACACATTTTCTTTGTGTACATTTCCCTATATAATAATATTCTCCAAAATTATTATTCAAGTTATTTTCCTTAAATTTTTCGGACAAAGTTTTATATGTCATATATATACCTTCATATTCATTTTTATCCTTAACTCTAGGTTCAATTTTATCAAAAAATGTTTTAGCATCAAATTTAGTTGTAAATTTATCATCAAACATTATATCTTGTATATATGTATTTGAAATTTTAAAGCCTGAAAGATCACAATCTATAATCTCAAACATATCAATTTCACTATTTATTATAATTGAAGATTTTAAATATGTTAATTCAAAACTTGTGTTACTAATCTTACATTTTTCGAAAATACAATATGATAAGTCACTATTTAAAAATTTTGCATATATATCACAATTATAGAAACTACACCCTATATTGTCTTTTTTATTTAAAGAAGGTCGTTTTTCACTTCCTTCTTTTATGAATATACAATTTTCAAATACAACTCCTCCACCGCTAAAATTGCAATCATTAAAAGTACAACCTATAAATGTGCAGTCTTTGAATTTAATATTTTTAAAATCACATTTTCTAAATTTAGCGCAAATTATATCTTGCTCTACTATTTCATAAAAATCTTGTTCGTCAAATATACCATCTTTGCCGATTAGTTTATCTTTTATTTTATTATAGCTATATTTTGAATTATTATCATAATCATTTAGTTCTATTTTTTTTGTAGTTGCATCTTTATAAAATGTTTCGTTATTTTTTTTTCTATTTGATAATTGTTCATTCACTACGGCCTTTTCTTCTTCAAAATTTATATATCCCATAGAATAACTCCTTGCTTTTAGATGAAAAGAAAACGTAAAATATATTTTACGTTTTCTTTTTTTACAATTATTATTATCTTATTTTATAATTATTATTCTATATAATACAAACTCTATTATTTTAAATAAAACTAATCCATAGTATAAATAATATTATCAACTTCTTCATACGTTTTCTTACCTAATACATGTATACCTATAAATGTAGCTAATAAAGCTATTGGTAATACTATATAAACAGGTATACCAAGTCCTGCCGGTATATATCCAAATAATACTGTTATTACGGCTGTAAATAATGCATAAGGCATCTGTGTATTAACATGATCTATATGATTACATCCAGCTCCCATTGATGACATTATTGTAGTGTCAGATATTGGTGAGCAGTGATCTCCAAATATAGCGCCTGTTAGTACTGCACTAGTACTAACTACTATAAACGACATTTCTGGGTTTATAGAATGAGCTAGTGGTATTGCAAGAGGCATAAGTATTCCCATTGTTCCATAAGCTGTTCCTGTAGCAAATGATATTATGGCTCCAAGTATAAATACTACACTTGGTAATAAAAAATTTGGTAGTGTTCCAGATAATAATGTTACTAAGTATTTAGCTGTTCCTAGTTCTTTTATAACAGAACTTAATGACCATGCAAGTATTAATATAACCCCAGTCATAATAAGTCCCTTCATTCCATCTATCCAAGCATCTATAGCTTCAGAGATTGTAAGTATATTTTTACTAACTCCAAGAACTATGCCTACAATACTTGCAAATAAAGCTGACTGGAATAATGCAACCGAAGCATCTGCTCCACTAAACGCCTCTCTTATAGCATCAAATGAATATGGAGAATTAGTAAATAATTGTATTAGATTTTGGTTATCTGAGTTCATAGCTGCTGTGTATCCGCTATAATAAAAAGAAATTAACGCAGCTATTATTAATGTTCCTATAGGTATTATTGCATTCCATGAACTTAATTTTATACCTTCTTTTGGCTCTAAATCAGAATTATCATTACTAACATTGTTTGAATTGTTATTATTTTTATTAACACTTCGGGCTTTAATTTGAGCTTCTCTCATTGGTCCAAAATCCTTAGCTAGAACTGCTGATATAACTATAAATGCTAATATTAATATATTATAAAATCTATATGGTATGGTATTTAAAAATACTCCAAATGCATCAGCTTCTACTCCTATACCGTTAAATGCATCATTTATAAGTCCAACTTCAAGACCTATCCATGTAGATATTATAGCAAGCCCAGCTATAGGTGCAGCTGTAGCATCTATTATAAACGCTAGTTTTTCTCTTGATAGTTTCATTTTGTCTGCTACTGGTCTAACTATAGGACCAACTATTAATGAATTTGCATAATCATCAAAGAATACTAATAATCCTAAAAACCATGCTATAAGTTGAGTCCCTCTAGCGGTCTTTGATCTTTTGGCTAGGCTCTCTGCTATAGCTTTTGCACCACCCATTCTAGCTACTAGGCTTATAACCCCACCTATAGCTAAAACTTGAAGTATTATACCTGCATTCCATGGATCTGCTAATGAATTTAATGCCCTATTTACTATATCTAAAAATGCATTAACAAAAGCAACTATAACATTTCCAGATGACATGTTTATTATAAAGCTTCCTGAAAATATACCTACAAATAACGATATTACTACATTCTTAGTTATAAATGCTAAAACTATAGCAACTAATGGTGGTATTAAAGTTATCATCTTAAGTCTTTCTGAATTTATAGTTGATATATCATCCCCCCCTGCAAATACTAATGGCATAGACATCATAAAAATTATAATAGTCATTAATAATACCCTAAAATTTCTCTTGCTTCTCATAAAACTTCCCCCTTAAAATTGTTTAGTCTCTAGTGAATATAAGGGTATAAAAAATTCGCTTCGCTCATGTCGCCAACGACTTCGTCCGTTGCTCAAAATGTCTTTTTTACGCTCTGCAAACTGATTGGTATTACTCAACTTCAATAATTATCCACATTCTTTAAAGTATCATATTTTCCTAAAGCGTAAAAAAGTCTTGAGTATACACTCAAGACTTATAAATTTTTACATAAAGTTATACATTAACTTTTTAGACACAGCAATATAACTATACCTATGTATAAATTTTTCTCAAATGTAGCTCTTCACAAAATAAATTGTGACAGTGATACATATATTTTATGTACCCCCAGGCATATAACCTTAAAGCATCAGCTATACCCTTCGGCAATAGTTCCTTTCCTAATGATTCTACGCGCTTAACTCCTCATTAGTACTTTTAAATATTGCGACCTCTACCCTTTTTATTTTATTCACTTTTATTATTAATAGTATATATACCTTTATTTTTATTTTCAAGTATAAAAGATTTTTTTTATATCATTTATAAATAATATATAATAATTTTGTTATTTATATTTAAATTTATAAATTATTATACCTTTTGTAAATTTTTTTATAAATAGTAAACATACTAATTATGAGGTGATTTTATGAAAAAATTTTTATTTATAACTTTATTATTAACTATATTTTTTAATCCACAAAATATTTTCTCTTTATCTCCAATATATACCCCCAAAGAACCTATGCCTCTACCTTATTCTTATGATTCTCTTGAACCTTATATAGACAAAGAGACTATGATCTTACATTATGATAAACATTATAAATCTTACTTAGATAAATTAAATAATGCCATAAAAGGATACCCTGACCTTTATGCTTGTAGTATTTCTGATTTATTAACTTGTCTAGATTGTTTGCCTAGTGAAATAGCTAAAACTATAAAAGATAATGGTGGAGGAGTATATAATCATGAATTTTTCTTTGAAATAATGTCTCCTAATAGGAAAAAATTACATGGAAAATTAAAAAGTGCCATAAACAGAGACTTTAAATCTTTTGATAATTTTAAAAATGAATTTAATAAAGCTTCACTAAGTGTATTTGGATCTGGATGGGCATGGCTTGTATCTGATGACTCTGGAAATCTATCGATTATAACTACTCAAAATCAAAATACTCCTATTACATTAAACTTAAAACCTATAATTGGAATCGATGTATGGGAACATGCTTACTATCTAAAGTATCAAAATAAAAGGGCCGAATATATAAATAATTGGTTTAATATTATAAATTGGAGTAAAGCGGAAGAAAACTATATTCAAAATCTAAAATAAAAATTTATAATAATTTGTAGATTTTAAGTATATTCAATCCTTTTAAAATTATATTTTAAAAATAGTTTTTGAAAATTTTTACAATTTACTATATAATTAATACAAATATAATTATCAATAATATTATACTATCACCTAGGAGGTTTAATGGTAAAAGAAACTCATACTAAGGGAGGCTATATATTTGCACTTTTAGCGCTCCCTTATTTATATAAAACATTTTTAAATAATTATAGTGTATTTTATAAAGCTATTTTGCTTTTAATATACACATATTTTGCATATATAGGTTCATTATATCCTGATATCGATATGAGAGGTTCTTATATAAGTAAAAGATATCCTATTATATATAAATATTTTGGTTCTAGATTTAGGCATAGGAGCTTTACACATAGTCTAATTTTTATATCTTTACTTGCTTATGGTTTCAATTTTTTAATAAAATCTACAGATAGTAATATAGTATTTATATGTGTATCTTGTGGCTTTTTAGTAGGATATGTATCTCATCTAGTTTTAGATCTGCTAACTAAGGAAGGTATAGAGATTTTTTACCCTATAACCATTAATTTTTCATTCCTTCCTATAAAAACTAATTCTAAGACAGAAAAGTTAATATGCAAAGCTTTAAACTTTATAGTTATATTTTTACTAGGATATAGATTTTATATATTACTTTAATAACCCACCTAATATTAGATGGGTTATTTTATATATTCTATACATTTTCAGTTTCATTATCTTTTTCATGATTCTCTAAACTTTTCTTAACTTTATTACCTATAGTCCATGATAAAAATACTAATAAACAAAATACTAATATTTTAACAGGACTGTTTATAAAACCTTTTATGTCACTCATTGGATAACTTATAAATAAAAACATTATAAACTTTCCTGATAGCATTGCAGGTATAAAACATTTAGGATCCACTTTACAAAATGCAGATGCTATTGTTACTAAAAAACTTGGTACAAAGGGACAAGAATAAGCAAAAAATAGTAACTTAAATCCTTTTTTGTCCATCCATTTTATTGCTTTATTTACTTTTTTATTTCTAAATTTATTAAATAACTTATTATCGTTAAATCTACTAATAATTAAAAATAGCAATGCAGTACCTAAACCAGATCCTATCCAAGATAGTACAAGACCTCCAAATAGCCCAAGTAAAAGTGCATTAGCTCCTACTATAGCCATAAGAGGAAGTATAGGTAAAAAGCTTTCAATAAAGCTTGCTAGTAATCCTATTATCATGGTTAAAATCCAATAGTTTTGTGCAAAATGATTTAATTCTTGAATATATTCCATAATCTATTTCTCCTTATGTCTATTATATATTATAGTATACACTATTTTCACTTAAATTCACCATATTTTGACTAAAACTTCATATAACAATTGCTGCCATTTAACCTTTAAATAGCTCCTTCTAATATATTAATTAAAATAAATAAAAGCTAATACAGATAAACTTCCGTATTAGCTTTTATTTATAGACCTAAATCTTCCTTTTTCACATGTAAATCCATTTGTGGATAAGGTATGCTTATATTTTCTTCATCAAATCTTAATTTGACCTTCTCTAATAGGCTAAAATGTATATCCCAATAATGTTCCGATTTACACCATACTTTAACTATAAAGTCAACAGAACTTGGACTATGAGCACTAACACCTATAAATGGTTTAGGATTATCTAAAACAAACTCTTGTTTTTTTACGATATCCGTTAATACTTCCTTAACATGGAGTATATTATTTTCATATCCTACACTAAATGTTAAATCAACTCTTCTTTCTTCCTTTGCTGAATAGTTTATTAAACTACCATTTGACAATGTTCCATTTGGTATTAATATTAACTTATTGTCTATAGTTGTCAATTTAGTATAGAATAACCCTATTTCTTCAACTGTACCTTCATAAACTCCAGTTTGTATATAATCCCCTACTTTAAATGGTCTAAGTAATAATATTATAAAACCACCTGCAAAGTTAGATAAACTGCCTTGAAGGGCTAAACCTATGGCAACCCCACCAGAAGCTACAATCGCTGCAAGACCTGTCAATTTAACATCCCAATAGCCAAGAATTCCTATAAATAATATAACTTTTAACACACCTGCTGTTAATGACTGTATGAATCTTCTTAATGTTATATCAACATCTCTTTTTTCTAAAAATACTCCAAATTGTTTTACTACCTTTTTTATAATCTTTAATCCTATAGATATAACTATAAGACCTATTATAAGCTTTATTCCATATTCAGTAACCCATCCTATAAATTTTTCAATAAGTGTATCAAGTGGCATTTTACTCATTTGTTGTACCTTACTCGACACTTCTTTTGCTATTGCATCTGGATTTGTCATTTATAACCACCTCTTTTAAAACTTTCGACTTTTTACTCATACATATTACCTTATTTTTTGCAATATGTCTATATAATACAATTATTTCAAAAATATAACTATTTAAAATTATAGGTCCTTTTAATTAGCTATTGTAACTTTAACTCACATATTACCTAACTACAATATTTATCCACATTTTTAAAATATCATAATTTCCTTAAGCGTAAAAAAAGGTTGCCTAAGTTTAGACAACCTTTAAATATATTATAATTTATTTAGCATCAAAATGTCTTTGTAATAAACCTAAGAATGCTTTACCATGTCTTGCTTCATCTTTACACATTTCATGTACTGTATCATGTATAGCATCAA
>NZ_JADMRK010000002.1:89874-215935 GCF_015560225.1 Romboutsia sp. BSD2780061687b_171204_C1
TAATAAACCTAAGAATGCTTTACCATGTCTTGCTTCATCTTTACACATTTCATGTACTGTATCATGTATAGCATCAAGTCCTAATTCTTTAGCTCTCTTAGCTATTTTTAATTTTCCTTCTGTTGCTCCGTACTCTGCATCTACTCTTGCTTTTAAGTTAGCTTTTGTATCAGCTACAACAACTTCTCCTAATAATTCTGCAAATTTAGCAGCATGTTCTGCTTCTTCAAATGCTATTCTCTTATAAGCTTCTGCAACTTCTGGATATCCTTCTCTATCAGCTTGTCTACTCATTGCTAAATACATTCCTACTTCTGTACATTCTCCAACAAAGTTTGCTCTAAGTCCTTCTAATATTTCTTCGTCTATACCTTTAGCAACCCCTATTCTATGCTCGTCAGCCCAAACCATTTCACCTTTCATTTCTTCAAACTTATCAGCTCCAACTCCACATACTGGACATTTCTCTGGTGCAGTTTCTCCTTCATGTATATATCCACATACTGTACAAACAAATTTTTTCATAATTTTATTCCTCCAAATTTATATAAATTTTATTTACTTTCTTTTAACATACTATATATATACCTCATATACATTGTTTTAAACATTTATTTGCATATTTTTTTATTTTTTAATCTATATTTTATAAATCCATATACTATAGTTATTATTAATAATAAAATAACCATTATATATGAGTATTTAGTAACTAAAGACATTACAAATTTTAAGTTATCTCCTAAAACATAACCTATACTTATTAATGAAGTATTCCAAATCCCTATTCCTATAGCAGAACACATCATAAATGTAAATATATTCATTTTTATAGACCCTGCTATTATTGACACAAATGTCCTAGCATAAGGTATTACTCTAGTTAAAATTACTGATAATTTATCATGCTTTTTTAACCAAATATAAGATGAGTTTATAATTGATTTGGTCTTTGGATACTTTTCACCTATAGTATCTATTAAAGGCTTTCCAAATTTAAATCCTAGAAAATAATTTAGCAAGGAACCTATAACCCCACCTAAAGTAGATACTACTATTACATTTACAAATCCAAAGTTATATTTATATGCAAACATACCTGCAATTGGAAGTACTACTTCACTAGGAAGAGGTACATTAGCATACTCTAGTGCTACTATTATAAATATACTTATAAGTCCATAATTCATCATAAAATGTTCTATTATATTTTTTAATTCCAATAATTTCACCTCTTTATATTTATATAGTAACAGTGATTAATATATAAAAAGACTACCTGTATAAGGCAGCCTTTATATTCTATATATTACTTAGCATCAAAATGTCTTTCTAATAAACCTAAGAATGCTTTACCATGTCTTGCTTCATCTTTACACATTTCATGTACTGTATCATGTATAGCATCAAGTCCTAATTCTTTAGCTCTCTTAGCTATTTTTAATTTTCCTTCTGTTGCTCCATACTCTGCATCTACTCTTGCTTTTAAGTTAGCTTTTGTATCAGCTACAACAACTTCTCCTAATAATTCTGCAAATTTAGCAGCATGTTCTGCTTCTTCAAATGCTATTCTCTTATAAGCTTCTGCAACTTCTGGATATCCTTCTCTATCAGCTTGTCTGCTCATTGCTAAATACATTCCTACTTCTGTGCATTCTCCAACAAAGTTTGCTCTAAGTCCTTCTAATATTTCTTCATCTATACCTTTAGCAACCCCTATTCTATGCTCGTCAGCCCAAACCATTTCACCTTTCATTTCTTCAAACTTATCAGCTCCAACTCCACATACTGGACATTTCTCTGGTGCAGTTTCTCCTTCATGTATATATCCACATACTGTACAAACAAATTTTTTCATAATTTTATTCCTCCAAATTTATATAAATTTTATTTAGTTTCTTTTTAACATACTATATATATACCTTTTGTTTTTTTATTTAAACATGTTATTTAAAATTTTTATGTTTTTTATACAATCTGTATATTTTATCTAAATAGTTTTAGTTATTTTTTACATTACTAAGAAAACATTTTTTTGATATTATTAAAATATAAAATGAAATTAAAATATAGTTGTTAAAAGGGGGAAATGGTAATGGCTAAGGTAATTTTAAAAAATATATGTAAATCATATTCAAATGGATTTAATGCAGTAAAAAATGTAAATATAGATATACAAGATAAGGAATTTGTAGTACTAGTTGGACCATCTGGCTGTGGTAAGTCTACTACGCTAAGAATGATAGCAGGCCTTGAAGAAATAAGTGATGGTGAACTTTATATAGGAGAAAATTTAGTAAATGATGTAGATCCTAAAGACAGAGATATAGCTATGGTTTTTCAAAACTATGCACTTTATCCTCACTTGACAGTATACGAAAATATGGCATTTGCTCTTAAACTTAGAAAATTGCCTAAGGATGAAATAGATAAAAAGGTTAGGGATGCAGCTAAAATATTAGACTTAGATCAATTATTAGATAGAAAACCAAAAGCACTTTCAGGTGGTCAAAGGCAAAGAGTTGCACTAGGGCGTGCTATAGTTCGAAACCCAAAAGTATTCTTAATGGATGAACCTTTGTCAAACTTAGATGCAAAACTTAGAACATCAATGAGAACAGAAATAACTAAACTTCATAAGTCTTTAGGTACTACATTTATATATGTGACACATGACCAAGTTGAAGCTATGACTATGGCAGATAGAATAGTTGTTATGAAAGATGGTATAGTTCAACAAATAGATACTCCACAAGAAATATACGATAAACCAAACAATATGTTCGTTGCGGGATTTATAGGCGCTCCACAAATGAACTTTATAAATGTTATTCTAACTGAAGTAAATGGAGAAATACATGCAAAAGCTGATGGTTTTGATATAGCATTAAATAAAGGTGAATCATCTAGTTTAATAGAAAAAGGATATATAGGTAAGGAAGTTGTTCTAGGTATAAGACCTGAAGATATACATATGGAAGATATATTTGTCGAAAATAGCTTAGATAGTACTTTTGAAGCTACTATTGAACTTGGGGAACTTATGGGTGCTGAAATATATGCTTACTTAAAAACAGGTAATCAAAGTATAACTGCAAGATTTGATGGTAGGTATAGAGTTAAAATGGGAGATAAATTAAAACTTGCTATGGATAAACATAAAATACATATATTTGATAAAGAAACACAAGAAGCTATAAATAAATCTCTAGTTTATATATAAATATTTCTAAATTAATGATATATTTAAAGTAGGATGATTAATCATCTTACTTTTTTAATTGAAAACTTCAGGGGTGGTCTTCATGCAAAATTTGATACAATTTATAGAGGGAAAGACAAATAAAAAAATTAATTTTTTCGAGTATAATAATCAAAGTATTAGCAAAAACCAAAATGTAGTAACATTTAATGATAAAGCTTATGTTATAGAATTTATAGAAGATATAACTATAGATAATATAAAAGGTTATTTTTATATATTCTATCAACAAGACTGTGAGCTAGATAATTTAAAGGGAATATTATATAACTTATATGATAATATAAAATTATTTTTATATGAAAATTTATTAATATTAAATTCAGATTATAAATTAGATATTAATTTTCATACACCAGAAATAATAGAATCAGAGACTTATAGAAATACTTATATTATTAATTTAGGTGAAATATATGATATAAATATATTTAAGTCTAGAGTATCTATTTTTAATGAAATACCTAAAGACTTCCTTATAAATAACACTTTTTTTAAAAACTACATAACTTTAAATGATTTAATAATATATAAATCTATATATTTTATAAAACACGACAGACCTTTTTACGATTTGATAGATTTTGAGTCTATAAAAACAATGGATATAAACTTGTTAAATACAGGAATATGCTTTATAGAAAATGATCAAAATATTTCTAAAACTTCATCATCATTATTTTTACATAGAAATACACTTATATATAGATTAGATAAAATTAAAGAAATACTAAATCTTGATTTGAAAAACTTTAAAGATGCTTTAATTTTTTATTTAACTATAAAATCTTATATAAATTTTAAATAATAATTTTTGCTTTAACTATTAACAGCTTAATATATTTAAGCTGTTTTTATTTTGCCTAATCTACTTATCACTAAATTACGAATATTTTTATCATATTTTTTATAAAATAAGATTAGCTATAACTTTAAACAAGGAGGATATTATGGGATTTTTAACTATATTTTTTACAGCATTTGCACTTTCAATGGATGCATTTGCCGTATCTCTTACAAAAGGTATGACTCTAAAGAATATAAATTTTTGGCTAGCTTCTAAAGTAGCTTTTTTCTTTGGATTATTTCAAGGCGGTATGCCTTTAATTGGTTATTTATTAGGTGTAAATTTTGAAAGCTATATAAAAGCATTTGATCACTGGATTGCTCTAATTTTACTAAGCTTTCTCGGTTTAAAAATGATTTTAGATGCAAAAGACAGACCTGAAGATACTACTTCATATTACATAAATAATAAAGATCTCATTATATTGTCAATTGCAACTAGCATAGATGCACTTGCTGTTGGAGTTAGTTTTTCCTTTTTAAGTGTAAATATAATTCCTATATCACTTACTATATCTTTAGTTACATTTATAGTATGTTTTTTAGGTGTTTTATTAGGAAAAAAAATTGGTAATTTATTCAAATCATCTGCTCAAATAATAGGAGGAGTATTACTTATTTTAATAGGTTTGAACATATTCAATAATCATACAGGTATTATAAATTTACTATTTTAATATATATTACAATTTTTTAACTTTACTTTTTATTGTATAAATAATATAATATAAAATAGTTCTAAATCTAACCTTATTTAGTCAACATGGAGGTGTAAAGACGTGAAAAATATTTTTAAAATATATAAAAAAGACATAAAGGATATTTTTACAAACAAAGTATTGTTAGTAATAATACTAGGACTAACTGTCTTACCATCATTATATGCCTGGTTTAATATAAAGGCATCTTGGGATCCTTATGGTAGTACTAAAAATATATCAGTTGCTATAGTTAATAATGATAAAGGTACTGAAATAAGGGGTAAGGACATAAATGTTGGTGATGAATTAGTAAAAAAACTTAAAGAAAATGATAATTTAGGTTGGAAATTTGTAGATAAAGCTGACGCAATAAATGGAGTTAAAAAAGGTACATATTATGCCTCAGTTGAAATTCCAGAAAGCTTTTCTAAAGATTTAACTTCATTAACTTCTGATGAAGTAAAAAAAGGTAAGATAATATACACAGTTAATGAAAAAATAAACGCGATAGCCCCTAAAATTACAGATAAAGGTGCTTCAACTATACAAAATGAAGTTAATCAAACAGTGGTAAAAACTGTTAGTCAAATTATATTTGAAGTATCTAATAATTTAGGTATAGAACTTGAAAATCAGCTTCCAAAGCTATCTAATTTAGAAAGTGAACTTATAGATGTTCAAAGTAAATTTAAAGATATATATAAAACTGTAAATCTTGCTTCAGATGCTACAGATAAAGTACAAGATCTTGCTAAGGAATTAAAAAAAGATGTTCCTTTAATAACTTCTACTATATCTAATACTAAAAAGTTAGCATCAGATGTAAAAGTATTTTTACAAGATAGCAAAGGTAGCTTAGATAAAGTTGCTCCTGTAATAAAAGAAGATTTGCAAATAGTATCTAAAGTTTCATCAAGTGCTTCATCAAATATATCATCTATAATAGATGCGATAAATAACGGTGCTGATAATGTACCTCAACTTATAGATAGCTTATCATCAAAGCTTTCTACTTTATCAAGTACAAGTAATACAGTACTAGACTTTTTAAATAAACTAAATGCTATTAAACCAGGTGGGCCTCTAGAAAATGCTATATCATCTTTACAGTCTATAAATAATAGCTTAAATAATGCTACTAACGCTTTAAATGCTATAAAAGGACAGATTGCAAATGGAGAAAAACCATCTTTAGATAAGTTAAATAGTGTATTAAAGGTTGTAAATGATGTAAACCAAATTTCTACATCAATTTTAAATAATTTTGATTCAAAAATAGTAAATCCTATAAATAACATATTTGAGGGAAGTTTCAATACTGCTAATGAAGTTATTAGTGTGTTAGATAAAGCTCAAGCAAAACTACCTCAAGTTGAGGATATACTAAATACTACGATATCATTATCAGATAGTGCGAAAGATAATATATCATTTATAAGAAAAAAACTACCTATAGCTAAATCAACAATTGATGAATTAGTTAATGCTATGAAAAAAATAAACTCAAGTGACGATGTTAATGAGTTAATATCTTTACTTAAAAGCGATGCTATAAAGCGTGCTGAGTTCTTAAAGCAACCAGTAGAGCTAGTTACAGATAAATTATATCCAGTAGCTAACTACGGAGCTGGTATGACTCCATTTTATACAGTATTATCTTTATGGGTTGGTGTACTTTTACTAATGTCATTACTGTCTGCTAATGTACATGGAGATTACAAACCATTTGAGATATACTTTGGTAGAGGACTTACTTTCTTAACTATAGCTATAATACAAGCTTTTATCGTAAGTGCTGGTGATTTATATATTCTAAATGTTAAAGTTATTGATCCTTTATCATTTGTATTATTATCAATGTTTACAAGTATTGTATTTACAGCTATTGTATACTCATTGGTCTCTATATTTGGAAATGTAGGAAAAGCAATAGGTGTAATACTATTAGTTATACAAGTTGCTGCATCAGGAGGTACTTTCCCTATACAAGTTACTCCTCCATTTTTCCAATACGTAAACCCATTTTTACCATTTACTTATGCTATATCTGCTCTTAGAGAGACTGTAGGTGGTATTTACAAACCAGTATTGATAAAGGATATATATGTATTAATAGTATTCTTAATAATACCTATAATATTAACTATACTATTTAAAGGTATTATTAATAAATATACAAAACCTATAAGTGATAAATTTAATGAAAGTGACTTAACTGGACATTAAAATTTAATATAAAACATTAATATAGTAAAAAGTCTTCCTAAAATCTTTAGGAAGACTTTTTACTATATTAATGTTTTATGTCGTCGTAATGTATACCAACTCCAGGTCTATGCTTATTCTCTTCTCGTTCTTCATGTTCTCTTTCTTCTATTGCTTTATTTACATATCCTTCTAACTCTTCTTTACTTACATTTGTACAATTTTCTTCTATTATTCTATTTGAATTAAATTCATCTACTTTGCATTTTAAATCATCGTCAAAACTATCCATGTCTTCATCACAACAATAAGCTCTGCTATCATAATCATCATAATAATATGATTCATTTTCATAATCATTACAACAATTGAAATTTTTATTCATTCTTTTATTCTTAATAGCCTTATATGCAAAATAGCCCCCTAATCCAACTAAAACTCCTCCTGTATATACTAAGGCTTTTTTACTTTTTATGTTGACTCCATTTTTCATTTTACGTTTAACTAAGTACTTTACCATAGAACTTTTTCCTCCTTAAATGTCATATACTATATTAATAGTATTTGTATTATCTAATAAAAAATTCTTCTATTAAAAATAAAAAAATAACCCTTAAATTAGGGTCATTTTTTTTTATATACATATATATAAGTTATAATTAAAGTTAATACTTCAGCAAACACAGCACTTAACCATACTCCATTTACACCTAAGAATACAGGAAGTATAGTTATACCTATTATAATTAGTATAATCCCTCTTGAAAGTGATATTGAATTAGATAATATTCTATGTTCCATGGATTGATAATATGCTCCATTAACTATATTTATTCCCATAAATATAAACGCTAGGAAATAATATCTTATGGCATTCACAGTTATATCTACAATCTGACCTTTTTCACTTGTAAACATTCCTACTATAAATTGTGGAAATAATATACCTATAATATAGAAACTTAATCCAACAATTATAGAAGTCTTCATACCTTTTTTTCTTACTCTCTTTACTCTATCTATCTTATTTGCACCATAATTTACACTTATTATAGGTTGCATAGCTTGTGATATCCCCGTAAATATAGCTGCAGCTACTAAAGATACATTTGCTATTATACTATATGCACTAACGCCTATATTACCTACTATATTTAGTAATTTCAAGTTAAATATAAATATTACTATTCCAGATGATATTTCAACAATAAAGCTTGGTAACCCATTAAATAGTATTCTTGATATATCTTTTACATTGATTTTAAATTTTATAAATCTTAAGCTACATTTTTTAGATATAAAGTGAGTTAAAAGTATTAATAGGTTTATAAGTGA
Source organism: Romboutsia sp. BSD2780061687b_171204_C1 (assembly GCF_015560225.1). NCBI lineage: Bacteria > Bacillati > Bacillota > Clostridia > Peptostreptococcales > Peptostreptococcaceae > Romboutsia > Romboutsia sp. BSD2780061687b_171204_C1. The sequence continues at coordinate 98,224 of NZ_JADMRK010000002.1, forward strand.
TGCTATTGATGTAGCTAAACCAGCACCTTTTATACCCATATTAAAGATAAATATTAGTAAATAATCCAAAATAACATTAGATAAACCACTAGTTACAGTCGCTATCATAGCAAGTCTTGGATTATGATCATTTCTTATAAAAGATGATGTAGTATGAGCTAAGATATAACTAAATGAAAATATTAAAACACAACTTAAATACTCTTTTACCATATATATATTACTTATATTAGCCCCTAGTATATATCCTATTTTCTCAGTAAATATTTTTCCTAAAGTAGATAGTGTAATTCCTACTAAAATAGCTATTATAATAGATTTTGTAAATATCCTTTGTGATTCAACTATTTCTCCTTTTCCTCTACTTATACTTAAAGCTGTAGCACCTCCCATACCAAACAAAAGCCCTAATCCATTAAATAGATTAAATATAGGTATACATATATTTAAAGCAGCTAATCCATCACTGCCTATACCTTGTCCTATAAACATAGTATCTGCTAATATACAAAATGATACTGCTAGCATACCCAAGACACTATTAATTAAATACTTATAAAATAACTTATTTATATCTGAATTTAAAAATACACTTTGTTTATCTTTCATTAACTTCTCCTCATACATATATTTATGTATAGTATTTGCTATAATGAAAGTATATTATTCATATTAGCAAGTATTCTATAAGCTTGTATTTAATATATAGATGTGTTTTTAATAAATATTCCCTTAGTAAGTAAAAAAATAATGACATAAAAATATGTCATTATTTTTTGTGTTTTATACTATTTTAAATGGATTTAAATCTATATTACTTTTTAAAACTTCTATATCATTTATATCATCTAAAAATCGCTTCATAACATCCTTAAATATGTCTTCAGTTTCAAAGTGGCCACAATCTATTATACACATCCCCATGTCTATTGCATCTTGTGCATCATGATATTTAACATCTCCAGTTATTATAACTTCACAACCACTTCTTTGAGCTTTCTTAACCATATCAGCACCAGAACCTGTAACTAAAGCTATTTTACTTATAGTAGTATCTAAACTACCTACTACTCTAATATGTTTCATATTTAGCTTTTCTTTTATAGAATTACTTAAATCTTTTAAACTAATCTTTTCTTTTAACTTAGTAACTCTACCTAAACCAACTGAATTTCCTTTATTCTCTAGTTTATATAAATCATAAGCTACTTCTTCATAAGGATGAGCATTTATCATAGAGCTTAAGACTCCGCCTAATATTTTTTGAGGTACAATAGTTTCTATTTTTACCTCTTTAACACATTCTATCTCTCCTTTTGTTCCTATAAATGGATTTGTGCCCTCTAAAGGCATAAAGTTACCTTCTCCTCTTGATGTAAAGCTACAGTGACTATAATTTCCTATATGACCTGCTCCTGCTTTTCCTAAAGCATTTTTAACCTTATCTATATGAGTCTCAGGAACATAAACTGCTAGCTTATATAATACTTCGTTATTTGTAACTTCTAATACCTTACAATTTTCAAATCCCATTAATTCCATGAAGTAATCATTTAAACCATCAAATGCTATATCAAAGTTTGTATGCATAGAATAAAGTGCTATATCATTTTTTATTAATTTATGTATAAGTCTTCCTTTTAAATCCGATGTATTTATTTTATTCATCTTTTTAAATATAAATGGATGATGAGTTATTATTAAGTCTATATTATTTTCTATAGCTTCATCTATAACTCTTTCATTTGCTTCTAGAACTACTAATACTTTTTTAATATCACTGTTAAAATCACCCACTAAAAGGCCTACATTGTCCCAGTCATAAGCTAAGTTTAATGGGTATTTAGCTTCTATATTTTTTATAAGACTTTTAAGTAACATAATATCATTCCCCTTATAAAGTTTTTAATTTTTCTAATTTAGATATATTAAGTCTACTATCTTCTATTTTCTCATCTATCCCTTTTCCACTTTTTCCTTCTAATTTATTAAGTATTGAAGTGTATGTATGTATTCTTTTATCTATAAACTCATTTAGTAATTCATCTTTATTTTCTATAAGTTTATTTCCTACTTCATAAAATATTTCATCTTCTACATTAGTATTTTTCCCAGTATATTTAGCCACTATTATTTCATATATTCTGAAATCTTCTCTAACTAAAACCTCATCTAATATCTCATATCCATTATTTAATAGATATTTTCTAAGTTCTTTTTGTGCTTGCATTGGTTGAAGTATAAATTTTTCAGTACTTTGTGCTACTTCTATATTAGCTTCTAACAATTCACTTATAAGTATTCCACCCATACCTGCTATTATAACTTCATCAACTTCACCTTTCTTTAATACTTCTATACCTGATCCTAATCTCAAATCAACTTTATCAATTAAATTATTATGTCTAACTTCTTTTCTTGCATTTTCAAGCGGTCCTTTATTAACATCTGCAAGTATTGCAAAATCTATGTTTCCTTCATTTAATAAATGTACTGGTATATATCCATGATCTGTTCCTATATCAGCAATTTTTTTGCCTTTAGTAACTAAAGATGCTATTTTTAATAATCTATCTGTTAACTTCATTTATATAGTCCTTTCCTTATTTCTTAGATGCAAAAAAACGCCTTATATAAAGGCGAGTTTTTGGTATAATCTAGTCTAAGTAGTCTTTTAATTTTTTAGATCTACTTGGGTGTCTTAATTTTCTTAAAGCCTTAGCTTCTATTTGTCTTATTCTTTCTCTTGTTACATCAAACTCTTTACCAACTTCTTCAAGAGTTCTTGCTCTTCCATCTTCAAGACCAAATCTTAACTTTAATACTTTTTGTTCTCTTTCATTTAAAGATCCTAAAACTTCTTCTATTTGTTCTTTAAGTAGTGAATATGCTGCAGCTTCTGCTGGTGCTGGTGCTGCATCATCTTCTATGAAATCTCCTAAATGACTATCTTCTTCTTCTCCTATTGGAGTCTCAAGAGATACTGGATCTTGAGCTATTTTCATTATTTCTCTTACTTTTTCTTCTGTCATATCCATTTCTTTAGCTATTTCTTCAGGCTTTGGATCTCTACCTAATTCTTGAAGAAGCTGTCTAGATACTCTTATTAATTTATTTATAGTCTCTACCATATGTACTGGTATTCTTATAGTTCTTGCTTGGTCAGCTATAGCACGAGTTATAGCTTGTCTTATCCACCATGTTGCATAGGTACTAAATTTAAATCCTTTTTCATAGTCAAATTTTTCAACAGCTTTTATAAGACCTAGGTTACCTTCTTGTATTAAATCAAGGAAAAGCATACCTCTTCCTACATATCTTTTAGCTATACTTACAACTAGTCTTAAATTTGCCTCAACTAGTCTTTGTTTAGCCATTTCGTCCCCTTCATTCATTCTTCTAGCTAATTCTACTTCTTCATGCGGCTTAAGTAAAGGTATCTTACCAATTTCTTTTAGATACATTCTAACAGGATCGTCTATACTTATACCTTTAGGTAATGATAAATCTATAGCTTCTAATTCCATAGGTGCATCATCTTTTGATAATTCTTCATCTACACCATCTTCTAGCACATCTATATCTAAATCATCATCTGATGAGAAATTAATATCAGCATTTTGAGGTTTGCTTTCTATAACCTCTATACCTAAGTTTCCTAAAGTTTCATATAAATTTTCTATTTGATCTTTATCAAGTTCAGTTTCAGAGAAAGCTTCCATTATTTCCCCTAAAGTAAGAGATCCTTGCTTTTTACCTTTTTCAATTAATCCCTTAGCTGTTATTCTTTTTGATTCTTTTTTATTTGTTTTATTTTCCACACTCAGACCTCCCTTCATTAAAGCTTTTGTAGCATTCTTCTTATTTCCACGATTTTTAAAGCAATTTCCATAATCTTACCATCTACCTCTTTCGTGTCACTATTATTTTTATTTTTTTCAATTTCTTTTTGTTCTTTTAATAATCTATTCATTTTTTCATTAAGAGTATTTTTCTTTACATTCTTAATAATATCATCTACACCCTTGACATTATTCAAGCTCATATTATTCAATGATATATTTTCTATATCTTTAATGTATTCTTCGGATATGTTTAAACTTTTAATTTTGTCAATAGTTATTTTGTCCAATTCTTGATTTTTAATTATCCAATTTAAAATTTCTTTACTTTCATCTAATAAAAAATCATTGTCATTTACTTTTAGTACGATTATATCTCTTAGTTTTTTATCTTCTATCATTAATTTTATAAGATTTTTCTCAACAAACTTTTCTCCATTTGTTATAATCTTAGGTTTTTCTATTACAACTTCGTCTTTTTTTATATATTTACTTTTTTGGTATTTATTATTTCCATTTTTATTATAACTTTTTCCATATATTTCCCTTTTTATGGAATCTATACTTATTTGTATTAAATCACTTAAGTATTTAGTATAATAGTCAATTTCAACAGGACTTTTTACTTTTTTTATTATTTTAGATGCCTCTTTTGCAAATTTAACCTTATCTTCATCTTTATTTAGATTAAATTGTTTTTTTAGATTATTTATTCTAAATATTATTTGATTTATTGACTCATCTATTGCCTCTTGGTATCCTTTAACTCCATATTTTCTTATAAATTCATCTGGATCTTTGCAATCCTTTAAATTTAATACTTTAACATTTATATCTATATCACTTAATATTTCTATAGCCCTTAATGTAGCTTTTATACCTGCTTCGTCCGAATCATATGATATAATAACATTATCAGCATATCTTTTAATTAACATACCTTGTTCTTTAGTAAGTGCCGTACCTAACGTAGCTACTACATTTTTTATACCATATTGATAAAGAGATATTAAATCCATATATCCTTCAACTAATATCAAAGTCTTATTTTTTATTTCTTTCCTTGAGAAATTAAGGCCATATAAATTATACCTTTTATTAAACGTTATTGTATCTGGGGAATTTAAGTATTTAGGTAATGAATCATCAAGTACCCTACCTCCAAACCCTATAACATTTCCTCTATAATCAAATATGGGAAACATAACTCTATTTCTAAATTTATCATAAATTTTGTTACTTTCTTTTTTATGTGCTAATAGCCCACATTCTATAAGATCTTTGTTACTATAACCTTTTGATGTTAAATAGTCCATAAGTGAATTCCAAGATGCTAGTGAATACCCAAGTCCAAATTTTTTTATGATTTTGTCATCTAATCCTCTACTTCTTAGGTATGCATATCCACTATTTTTCTTAGTGTGTAGGTTAGAAAAATAAAATCTAGCCGCTTCTGTGTGTATATCTTGAAACTTTTTTATCTTTTCTAATTTTTTCTTAGATTCTTCATCCATATTAGTATTAATTTCAATTCCATACTTCTGAGCTAAAACTTTTACTGCATCAATAAAATCTAGATTTTCCATCTTCATAACGAAGTTAATTACATCTCCACCCTCTCCGCATCCAAAGCATTTATAAATTTGCTTAGATTCATTTACATAAAATGATGGTGTTTTCTCGCCATGAAAAGGACAAAGTCCCTTATAGTTTATCCCAGATGATTTAAGCTCTATATACTGGGATATTGTGCTTACTATGTCACATCTACTTTTAACTTCTTCTATTATATCTTTTATATCATTCATATTATCACCTTCTGGTGTAATTTTTTCTAACATTACTATTTTACATTATATTTTAAATTTGTCAAATCCTCATTATACACAATTCGACTTTTTTTGTTAATATCCTTCTTATTTTTTTATTTTTTTATTATTTAATTCTATCTATATATTTATTATACGTTATTTATCTACAATTTTAAAATATCACATATTTTTTGAATTAAATATGTCTTTTGCAGATTAAATCTATTCTTATATAATTTTTCCTATTTTAATATAAATACCCTTATTTTTTAATATTAATTAAATTAATTTTAGCAAAATAAAAAAGAGGTAATTACCTCTTTTTTTATAAATTAATTGAATTCATTAAATCTTCAAATTCATTAAAGTGAAGTGACTGCATACCATCTGATAATGCATTTATAGGATCTGGGTGAACTTCTACCATTATACCATCAGCACCTGCTGCAAGAGATGCTATAGACATTGGTTTTACTAAATATCTTACTCCAGTTGCATGAGATGGATCAACTACAATAGGAAGACCTGTCTCCTTTTGTATTATAGGTACAGCTGCTAAATCTAATGTATTTCTAGTATAATCATTATATGTTCTAATTCCTCTTTCACACATGATTATTTTTTGATTTCCACCTATGGCAATATATTCTGCTGCTCCTATCCACTCACTTATAGTAGATGATAAACCTCTTTTTAACATAACAGGCTTATCTTGTTTACCTACTTCAGTAAGTAAACTAAAATTTTGCATGTTTCTAGATCCAATTTGAATTATATCAGCTACTTCATATAGTTTATCTAATTCTCTTGCATCCATAAGTTCAGTTATAACAGGCATTCCTGTTTCTTTCTTAACTGCTTTTAATATTTCTAATCCTTCTTCTTTTAATCCTTGGAATGAATTAGGAGATGTTCTAGGCTTATATGCTCCTCCTCTTAAAATATTTGCTCCTTTTAATTTAACAAATTTAGCTGTTTCTAAGAGTTGTTCATAACTTTCAATAGCACAAGGTCCTGCCATTACAAGCTTATTTTCCTTTACTATTAGCTTAGAGTTTTTATCCGTATTTATCTCAATCCTTATGTTGTCATCAAACAAATTTTTCTTCATCGCCTACGTACTCCTTTACTTGTTCTCTCTCCTCACAAGTTAGCGAATTTAAGTATTCCTCTATAGTTTTATTTTTAATTTTTAATTTTTTATTTAAATCCATAAGAGGGATAAGCACAAATGCTCTCTCACTTATTCTTGGATGAGGTATGTATAAATTTTCATCCTTCAATATTATATCATTGAAAAATAATATATCAATATCTATAGTTCTTGGTCCCCATCTTATAATTCTTTCTCTATTTAACTTTTGTTCTACCTCATGACAAAACTCAAGCAAGTCATATTCATTTAAACTTGTTTCTATTTCTAAGCACATATTTAAAAAATCTGCTTGGTCAGTATATCCCCAAGCCTTTGTTTCATATATCTTAGATTTTTTTAAAACTTTTATTTTACTGTTATTTTGTATTAATTCACAAGCAGAGTCTAAGTAATTAAGTCTATCCCCCATATTTGTTCCAAGACCCAGATATACTTTATTCATCTTTATTTCTCCTTATTTCAACGCCGAAATAGTCATATATTCCATTTACTGGAGCCTCTGGCTTTTTAACTCTAACCATTATGCCTTTAACTAAATCAAACTTCTCAAGTACTTCTTTAGCTATATTTTCTGCTACTGCTTCGATTAAATTAAATCTCTTATTTTCTACAATTTCTTTTACTACAACATATACATCAGCATAACTTACTGATTCATTCATATTATCACTTATTCCTGCTTTTTTTGTGTCTACATTTAATTCTATATCAATAAAAAACTTTTGACCTAATACACTTTCTTCCTTTAAAACACCATGATATCCATAAAAACCTAGGTTATTCATTAATATTTTATCCAATTTAATACCTACTTTCTATATATAGCATCAGCCATTTTTGCTGCCATTAAATTTTCCTTAACATCATGCACTCTTACTATAGAGATACCATCTCTAATACCTAAAACTGTAGTTGCTATAGTTCCTTCTAATCTTTCTTTTGGCTCTACATTTAATACATGTCCTATTACTGACTTTCTAGATGTTCCTAAAAGGATAGGATACCCTAATGAATTTAATTCATCAAGTCTTCTTAATACTTCTAAATTTTGTTCAACATTCTTTCCAAATCCAATACCTGGATCTAGTACTATTTTTTCTTTTTTTATGCCTGCATTAAGTCCTATTTCTATACTTTCTAATAAGGATTTTTTCATTTCTTCTATAATATCACCATCATAATTAGTACCATCTTGGTTATGCATTATACAAACGTGTGCATCATATTTTGCAATAGTACTTGCCATATCTTTATCCTTTTTTAGTCCCCATATATCATTTATCATTTCAACACCTAATTTTAAAGCTTCATCGGCAACCTTAGCTTTATATGTGTCTACTGATATGGGAACATTTACTTCTTTTTTTAATTCCTTTATAACTGGAATGATTCTTTTTATTTCTTCGTCAGCTTCAACATATTTATGACCTGGTCTTGTTGATTCTCCACCTAAGTCTATTATATCTACACCTTCTCTTACCATTTCTTTAGCACGATTTATAGCTTTATCTATATTATTAAAGTCACCGCCATCAGAAAAACTATCTGGTGTAACATTTAATATTCCCATTATATAAGTTCTCTTTGAGTAATCAAACATTTTTAATCTCCTATTACTTCATAGTTATTAAGCTCATAGCTTCTGCTCTAGCCGCTATGTCTTTTTCAAATATACCTCTTACTGCTGATGTTATAGTTTTTGAACCTGGTTTTTTAACACCTCTCATAGTCATACACATATGTTCAGCTTCAACAACAACTATAACTCCATAAGGTTCTAATTCTTGCATTATTATATCCGCTATTCCCTTAGTTATTCTTTCTTGTAATTGTGGTCTTTTAGCGAATGTTTCAACTACCCTTGCCAATTTTGAAAGACCTGTTAATTTACCGTCTTTAGGTATATATGCTATATGAGCCTTTCCAAAGAAAGGAACTATATGGTGTTCACAGCATGAATAAAAAGGTATATCTCTAACTAACACTAATTCTTCATGACTTTCATCTTGGAAAATTACTTTTAAATGCTCACTTGGGTCTTGATGAAGACCTGCAAATATTTCTTCATACATTCTAGCTACTCTATCTGGAGTTCCTATTAGCCCTTCTCTATTTGGATCTTCTCCTATAGCTTCTAATATGTCTCTTACAGCTTTTCTTATTTTATCTTTATCTACCTTGCTCATTGGTTTAGCCCCCTTGATTAGTAAGTTATTTTTATGTTTTTGCTTACTTTTATATTATTAAATGCGTAATTATACACATTTAGTAAGTCTTCATATTTTTTTGTTTTTAGCGTTTGTTCAACTAAATTATATAGATTTATATCTTCTTTTTTTAGTGTACTAAGTAGTTTTTTATCTTTAGGTACCCACTTATTGTTTATAGTAAAATACCCAACTATTATATCTTTTAAATATAAATTCGTCAAAAACTCAAATTCAAAAAAATCTATTTTACTATTATTATTTATTCTATCTAGATTACCTTTTATTTGAGATTTTAAAAACTCTTTTTCGCTTTGTGAAAGTTTTTTAGGCCCTTCGCTTAGCTTTTTTTTACATATGCTTATTAAGTCTTTTGCTTCATCATTTAAATCGTATAATATTTTTGGATTTGACATTTCTTTTAAGAAAAAATACTCTCTTGAATCTATTAACTTATAAATACCTTCTTTTGAAAAAATATTTATATCAAATTCTAAGTTATCTATAGTTTTTATAATTCTAGTTTGAGTATTCCCCTTACTAACTATTACAAATATATCAAAATCATTTATAATCATACTACTATTTTCTATATCTATACTCTTAGAAGAACCTACTAAAAATACACTTTCTGTATTTTCATAACTTATAATTTTTTCTATTTCTTTAGTATATATGTCATAAACCCTATTTCCCATTTATTTCTCCTAATTTCTATTTATATATTTTATCTTTATATGCTTTTGTTATTTTATCAAATAATTCATTTCTATTATTGAATTTGATACCTTCTATCTCAATAACTTTCATGATTTCCATTATGCTATTTGTTATAAATACAAAGTCAAATTCTTTAATTTCATCTATGTTTATATTAGTTTCTACTAGTTGTATATTCAATTCGCCACAAATTTCTATAATCCTTCTTTTTACAGTTCCACTAAGTATAGGAAATTTATCACTTATAGTAAATATCTGTTTATCTTTAATGAAAAATATATTGCTCATAGAACATTCTAGTATGTTATCTTCTGCATCTAAAAATATACCATCATCATATCCATTTTCAGTAGCATAATTTTTAGTATATATATTTTCAAAGTAATTAGTAGTTTTATGTCTATGTATTATACTATCTCCTCTTCTTATAGGGGATATATTTAATCTAAATCCAACTTCATACATTTCTTTGTTATATAGTATATTTCTAACCGATATATTATATCCTTCATCGAATACTGTTAATCTTAAGGCTTTATTTTCAATATTATTCTCTTTAATATATTTTAATATTTCTTCTTTGTAAAATTCTTTATCATTATTAATTAAAATGTTTAACTCACTAAGTGAGTTAAACATTCTATCTATATGTATATCTATATCTATTGGGCTTTTATCTACTTTTATAGTTTCAAAAACCCCTATTCCAAATTTAGCTAAACTGCTAGAAAAATTCACATTATTCTTCATAATAGCCTCTTAATGCTTTCATTATAGATTTTGCTTTATCTAATGTTTCTTGGTATTCATCTTCTGGATTTGAATCCCAAGTCATACCTCCTCCAACTTGGAAGTATACTTTCTTATCTTGTTTTATAATAGTTCTTATTGCTATATTTAAATCCATATCACCATTAAAACCTATATAACCTATAGAACCTGTATATATATTTCTTTGAGTAGGTTCTAATTCATCTATAATTTCCATAGCTCGAATTTTAGGTGCTCCTGTTATAGATCCTCCAGGGAATGTTGCTTTTATAACATCCACACAACTTCTGTTATCATCTAGCTCTCCAACTACTGTTGAAACTAAATGATTTACATTTGCATATGGTTCTATTATAAATAATTCAGGTACCTTTACCGTTCCTATTTTAGATATTCTTCCTATATCATTTCTTTCTAAATCTACTATCATAAGCAGCTCTGCTCTATCTTTTTCACTATTTCTAAGTTCTTCTTGTAATCTTAAATCTTCCTCTTTTGTTGTTCCTCTTGGTCTAGTTCCCTTTATAGGTCTAGTTTCAACTTTTTTATCTATACATTTTATAAATCTTTCTGGAGAGTTAGATAATACATTAGTATCTTCAAAGTTTAAAAAAGCTCCAAATGGTGCTGGACTTATATTTCTTAAATCTCTGTAAAGTTCATAACTAGAAAGTGTAGTTTCTCCTTCAAACCTTTGAGTAAGATTTGCTTGGTATATATCACCTTGTTTTATGTAATCTTGTACTTTTCTAACTGAATTCATAAATTCTTCTTTAGTAAAGTTTGATTTAAGTTTTATAGGATTAACTTCTATTTTTTCATAACATATAGTGTCTATTCCCTTTTTAGTAGCTTCACCAATTCTTTTTTCTATATCAAGGGCTATTTTTCCCTCTTCCTTTTCATTTAAATTTGGTGTGGCTATATATGTCTTTTCTTCTAAGTGATCTATGACTATAACCCAATTGTATAAGCCAAAATATAAATCATAAACATTTGTATCATCTTTTGCAGTCCTAGGCAATTTTTCCATATAATTTCCTAAATCATAAGATAAATATCCAACTGCTCCGCCAATAAAAGGAAGGTGTGTATTATTTTCAACTTTATATTTATTTAATTCTTCTTGTAGATTATCTAGTGGGTTATTCTCTGTATTTTTGTATTTAATAATCTTAAATGGGTTACTACTTATAAATGAATATCTACCTAGTTTATTAGGGTCCATTGCACTATCTAATATAAAACTATTACTATCATCTTTAAATATAGTAAATATTTCAAATGAGTTTAATTTAGTATCTATTAATTTTATCATTATGCTTGTCCCCCTAATCTAGCTTCGTTTATAAAGTTCTTAAGTATGTCATGCCCTTGTTCTGATAAAATAGCTTCTGGGTGAAACTGTACCCCTTCTATTAGATATTTTTTATGTCTAATTCCCATTATCTCATTTTCATTTGTGATTGCAGTTACTTCTAGTTCTTCTGGAAGATTTTTTGTATCAACTACTAAAGAATGATATCTAGTTACATTTAAAGGATTATTAAGACCTTTAAATACTCCTTTATTTGCGTGGTTTATGCTATGTACTTTTCCATGTACTGGCTTTATAGCTTTTATAACATTAGCACCAAATGCATATCCTATAGTTTGATGACCTAAACAAATACCTAGTATTGGCTTTTTACCTTTAAAATAATTTACAACATCAATACATACTCCTGCTTCATTTGGTGAACATGGTCCTGGTGATAAAACTATAATCTCTGGATTTATTCTTTCTATTTCTTCTATCGTTACTTCATCATTTCTTTTAATTATGATTTCTTCACCTAGTTCACCTATATATTGTACTAAGTTATATACAAAAGAATCATAATTATCAATCATAAGAATCATATCTATTGCCCTCCCCTAAATACTACTTTTTATTATGTTTATTCTCTTTAAGTATCTCCTATATACAATATTAATTATATATTTTTATAGAAATCTATGTCAATATAGTCATCTTTGGTCTAATTTTTTATATTTATTTATATAAAAAAAGAGAAGCTATAAACTTCTCTTTACTACTTTATATCCACTATTATAATATTTTTCTTTTTTACCTTTTTGTTTTCTAGCCTCTATTAATTCTTTAATATGATTTATATAATCATCGTCATCTGAAATTCTAACAAGACTAGATAAATAATATACATCTGTGCTTTTAGGTATTTTTTTATTTATAACCAAATCTATTGCCGTTTTTGCTGCTTCAAAATGTTTCAAATGTGTGTGACCTTCTTGAAAATCCTTTTTAGTATTATATACAACATATCCTTCTTTTACTTGAAATATTATAAAACCTTTTTTTTCATATATTTTATTATACATATATTAAATCAATCCTTTTCAAGATAGTCTTTAATATATGTATATTATCTCTTTAGTCAATTGTTTCGTTTTTTTATTATTTTTACATTATTTTTAAATTATTTTTTAGATATATCTTAATAGTAAAGTGTATATATTATAAATTATTGCTATATATTATTATTTCATATATATTAGCTATTTTCTATCATTTCTGATACAGTTACAAATTTATATCCTTTTTCTATCATCTTAGGTATTAGTATATCTAGAGCTTCTACAGTGTTATTAGTTGCGTAATCATGTAGTAATACTATATCTCCATTTTTTACATTGTTTATTATTGTATCTGCTATTTTATATGCTTTAGGATTTTGCCAATCTCTTGCGTCAACAGTTGTCCAAAGTACTATTTTATATTTATATTTACTTGCTATTTGACCTAAAGTTTTTTGATTATAACTTCCGTATGGTGGCCTAAATAAAGTAGGCTTTACCCCTACAACCTCTTTAATTATTTTTTCACATTTTACTATTTCATCTTCTAATTGTTGTTGACTTAAATTACTTATATCTGGATGATTAAATGTATGATTTCCAATCTCATGTCCTTCTTCTTTAGCTCTAATAATAGGCTTTGGATACCAATTAACATGTTTTCCTGCTACAAAGAATGTTGCTTTAACATTATATTTTTTTAATACATCTAACACTTCATTGGTTTCTTTTGGATGTGGACCGTCATCAAAAGTAAGCGCTATTAATTTTTTATCTCTTGAACCATTTTTTATAAATACTTTATCATTACAACTTACTGGATTTTTTAAACTAGCAATTAGCATTATACTTATTGCTATTGTCATAACTTTTATTATGCTATGCTTCATATTATGTCTTCCTTTCAGATTATATTATCTATAAAAGTTTTGAGTGTAATAAATATTATAATCTCCTCCAAATTCAACTCCTACTCCTATACTATTATAATTACCTAAAATATTTTTTCTATGTCCTTTAGAATTCATTAATGCTTCATGAGCATGTATTGCACTAGTTTGACCTGCTGCAATATTTTCTCCTGCACTTATATATTTAATACCTTCTTCATTCATCCTATCAAAAGGTGTTTCATTTTCTTTATTAATATGATCAAAGTAGTTTTTATCTACCATATCTAAGCTATGTTTTTTTGAACTTGTAGTAGCCATTTCACTGTATTTTAACTTATTTAATCCATTTTTTGCTCTCACGCTATTAGTTAAATCTATAACTTGCATTTCAAAACTCTTTTTTAATTTTTCGCTTGGGCTTGCATATATAGATTTCGTATCACTTTCATTTTTAGAATCTATAACTTGATATGAACATATTTTATATTCATCATGTATATCATAAAAGAATGTTATATATTTATTATTTATCTCTATTATGTCATATTGACCTTCTGAATTAATAATATATTTAATATTTCCTTTTTTCTTATATTCTATAGGTGTATACAACTTCCTTACATCATCTCTTTTATCACCTATATTTATATTTTCTGTTTCACATGAATTTAATGAATTACTATATATTCCTTTGACAACTTCATCTTCAATACCTACCATAAAAAAATTATTATAATCATTATTATATATATACCAATTAAATCCATATTCACTTTCATCTATTCTATCTGGTTGACCAAATAGCGATAATAATTTTTCTTTACGCTCTCCAATTTTTATATTATAAATGTCTTTTGTATTACTAATATTTATAGACTTATTATTAACATTATTATTTGCATCTATCTCTTTTTTGCTATTATCTATATTTAAATTAAAAAGTAATAAGCTGGTTATTACTCCTCCTATTAATAATATACTTTTCAATGTATCACTCTCCCATACAGTTTATATTAGGATGATAGACATCTTTAAAATTATCATACATAATATATACTATATGTGATAATTTTAATAAAAAAATAACCTAGCGTTAAATAACGCAGGTTATTTTATATAAGAAAATATTTCATCCAGTGTTCTATTACATATTGATGGTTTATCAAATTTCCAAGTGCCTTCATATACCAATTCATCATCTATATAAAATATTCCAACACCATGCTTTTTCCCATGTGCAAATTCACCTTCATATCTTTTTCCATTTGGCCATATATAGGTTCCTTTACCATGAGCTAAATTATTTTTCCATTCTCCTTTATATATAAGTTCTTTTTCATGATCATAGCACTCGCCAATACCCTCCATTTTATTGTATTTAAACTCTCCAAAATATATACATCCATCACTCCATGTATATACTCCTACACCATGTCTTTTCCCACTACACCACTCACCTATATATTCATTACCATTACTATATACCATTTTTCCTATTCCGCTCATTAAATCTTCTTTAAACTCACCTATATACATATTTCCATTTGTAAATATGCATTCTCCATTTCCATCTTTCATATTATCTTTAAACTCACCACTATATTCTATTCCTTCTAAAAATGTGTATATTCCTTTTCCACTCATCTTGCCATCTATAACTGTTCCTATATATACATCTCCATTTGAAAAATTGTATACTTTACTAGCTGGTCTTCTTTGTTTTATATCACTTTCAATTGTATTCTCTTCTTCTATTGCTTTAACTTCTTCTTCAGTAGCAACTTCTTTTTTCTTTGTCTTTAACTTTTGTATAAATTTAACTTCTCTTTTTATATTATTTATAAACTTTACATACTGATTATATATATCAAAATATTCATTAGATAAACTCATATTATGTTTCTCCTATCAAATCTAAATTTATTATAGTCTAAACTTATTATATATTATAAATTATATACTTTTCTATATATTTTTAAATATAATAGATTTACATGAAATAAGATATGTTAATAAATTTATGTCATTAAAAAAGGATATATCTATTTGATATACCCTTTTTTATAACTAATTTGTGCCATTCTAATTCACCAAATCCAAATACGTTTATATATTTAACTGTAGAGTTAAGTATATTTAATCAATCTCATCTATATTTTAGTTATATTTATTTTTAATTTTATAAGTACTTTTCTTTAAATCCTCTACCCTTAACCTCACTTACATCATTTACAGATATAAATGATTTTTTATCGTATTTTAAAGCAATTTCCTTTATTTTAGGTATCTCATTTGATGATACTATACAATATATAAGTTTTTTCTTCTCATGAGTATATGCACCTTCAGCTTCTAAGAAAGTTACACCTCTATGAAGTTCACTCATTATCTCTTTTGCTATACTATTGCTTTCTCTAGATACAACCATAACTGACTTTTGATAATTCATAGCATCTTTCACAAAATTCATACAGTATGCACTTATAAACATACCTATTAATGTGTATAATGCTAAATCCATTCCAAATAATACTCCACCTATAGATACTATTAGTATATTTATAGATAGTGTTGTATCTTTCATGGGAATATTTTTCTTAAATTTCAATATTGCAGCTAATATATCTGTACCACCTTGTGATGATTTTGTTCTAAATACAATACCACTTCCAATTCCTGATAATATCCCTCCATAAACACTTTGAAGTAATACATCATTTATAGGTATATATTGAGCTATATCTTGAGTTATACCTAGTAAAAAAGAAAATATCATCATGTTTATTAAACTAGATATACAAAATTCTTTTTCTAAGTATATAAACCCTAATATAAATATAGGTATATTTATTAAAAATGTTAAAAGACCTATGTTTATTCCAGTTAAGTAATTTATAGCTGTAGAGGCACCTGGTACTCCCCCACTTAATAGATGCGCTGGTCTTAAAAAACCATTGACACCTATACATGCTACAAGCATTCCACCTATTACCACTAAATATCTTAAAAAAGCATTATCTTCTAAAGTGGTGTTAACTTTGCTCATTTTGTTCTCCCTTCAATTCGACCTAAACAAATCACCTAATAAATCAATAGGTAATTTAAATTATGCTTCTCTTTATTCATTGCACATGATATATTATATTATTTTTTTTTAATATGTCTAGTTAATTTTTTTTACCTATTTTACTTTTTTTTAACTTTTGAATAATTATAAAATTATTTAGCAATAAAAGATTTAAACGAATAATTTCTTGCATAATATATAAATACTGAACAATTTAATTCACAATAAAAGGCAAGAAACATATTTTGTTCCTTGCCTTTTATTGTGTAATATATACTTTTAATTTGAAAATATTTTATTTTAACCTTCATTTTTTGATATTTTAGTATATATATTTTCATTTATAAGAAAAAACTTTTTATATCATATTGATTATTATAGGTATTAATATGACTGTAATTATCCCAGATATACCTATAGATAATCCACTCATAGCACCTTCTATTTCTCCTAATTCTAAAGCCTTTGATGTTCCAAGTGCATGTGCTGATGTTCCAAGTGCTATTCCTTTTGCTACAGGATGTTTTATTCTTCCAAGCTTAAATACAAGCTCTGCCATTATAGCACCAAGTATACCTGTAAATATTATTGCCACTACAGTTATAGACTCTATACCATTTATAGTATTAGTAAGAGATAATCCCATAGGTGTCGTTATAGATTTAGGTATTAAAGAATTTATTATACTAATATCTGCATCTGTAAAACCAGCTATTATCTTTATAGAAATAAATGATACTACTACACCTGTAGTTATACCTACTAATATTTCTAGTATATGTTTTTTAAATAAGTCAAATTGCTTATATAATGGTACTGCTAATATAACCGTTACAGGACCTAAAAAGTAATTTATACTATCTGCACCTTTTTTATAACTTTCATATGGTATCTTAGTTATATTTAAAAATAATATAATTCCAACTATTGCAATTAAAAGTGGATTCATTAAAGCACTTTTAGTTTTCCTTTGTATATAAAGTCCTATGTTAAAAAATATTATAGTTATTACTATCCCAAATATAGGTGTGTTTAAAACATTATACATGACTAATTCTCCTTAACTTTATTTTTAATCATCTTTTCTACTACTATTCCAGTTATGTACATAACTAAAATAGTACTAAAAAATATAGTTATTAGTAATACAAATACATTTTTTTCAATAAGACCTAACGATCTTATAAGTGAAACCCCTGCCGGTATGAAAAATAAAGCCATATTATCTAGCAATAGATTACCTATATCTTCAAGCTTGTCCACTTTTATTATATTGGCTTTTAAAAGTATAAATAGTAATATCATACCAACTATACTACCCGGTACAATTACTATATTTTGTATGAATGAGCTTATGTACTCACCTAAAGCCCATACACCTAGTATTAATACTAATTGATTAAATAATTTCATTTTTGCCTCCTTTAATTCTGACTAAATCTTTAATGAAATTGTAAAGGGAGTTACAATACTCCCCCCGTATAATACTTTATCATATTTTTAGATATTTTCAAATTTATAGTAGTAATTTTCCATACTTATCTATATAATTGTTATTTTTTCCATTTATTATTTCAGAGTATCCATCTTTAAAATCAGATAGAGATTCATATATTGGAAGTATCTCTATCTCACCACTTTTATTTATAAATCCCCATTTCCCACATTTATTATTATTTATTCCTCTTATAAGTGAGTTAGTATCTATATTAAACCTACCTAACCCTTCTTTAAAGCTACAAGCATAGTCAAATATAGCATCTATAACTACATCACCATTTTTGTTTATATATCCCCATTTTTCATTTATACATACAGCTGCTAATCCTTCGCTAAATGGCTTTGCTTTATCAAACTTAAAATCAATCTTTAATTTCCCATATTTATCTATATATCCCCATTTATTATTATTTCTAACAGCTGCTAATCCTTCACTAAAGTCTGTTGCTATTTCATATGTAGGTTTTATTATAAACTCCCCTTTTCTATTTATATAGCCATACTTATTTTTATATTCTACTAATGAAGTATTATCTTTAAATTGATTTGCATAAGTATATTTTGGAGCTATAATCACTTCTCCATTAGAGTTTATATACCCCCACCTCTTATTTATTTTTATATTAGCTAAACCTTCACTAAAATCACCCGCACATTCATATTTAAAATCTATGGCTAAATCTAAATTTTTATCTAAATATCCATATTTATTGTAGGCTTTGGCTCTAGATAATCCTTCATTAAAATCAGATATACTATCTATGTGTAAATAGACTTTAGTATTTCCTAATTTATCTATATACCCAAATATCCACCTATTGATTCCTCTTATTTTTTTTATATATGTAATGACACTATATCCATCTTTTAGTCGCTCTGATACATACTTGAATTTAGGCCTTACAATAACATTGCCTTCTTTATCTACAAATCCATATTTTCCATCCCTAAGTATCGGGAGAAAAAGCTCTTTATTATCCATACTTATCCTCCTCGCTAAAACTTAATATCCCCTTCTATAAGTTTATTTAAAGGTAGTATTATATATGATTGTGATTTGTAAGATAATAAAAAATAAAACTACCTATTGGTAGTTTTATTTTTCTTTTAATATATCATTAACTTTTGAATTGTTATACATACTATCTGGTACTTCATTTTTTAGCCCATAGAATGTGTTTTTTGCATCTTTTAAGTCACCCATTTTATAATAAAGCATTCCTAATTGGTAAAATGCATCATCATAATATTGATCATTCTTTGTATAAGTATTTATATATTTTTTATAATATTTTACAGCTTCATCATCATTACCTATCTTTTCATTTAATAATGCTAACTGGTATACAGCTTCTGATATATATTTCTTACTTTTTCCTTGAGATACAATATATTCGAAGTTTTTTATAGCCTCTTTATAATTTTTATCCTTAGACTCATCAACTGCTTTATTATATAAAGTTTCCTCATCAGAAACTATAACTTGTGTATCTTCTTTTTTATTTTCGCTTTTTGCATTATCTAATTCTTTTTCTTTCTCTTTTATTTCTTGTTCTTTTTCATTTAGTTTTTTATCAGCTTTATCTAGTTCTTGCTCGTGATTACTTAATTTCTCATTTAATTTATCAATTTTATTTTTGCTATACATATGATATGCACCTAATGCCAAAAGTAAACATACTCCAAATATTAAAAATGGCTTACTATTCTTAGACTTTTTCTTAGGCTTAATATCTTCTTTTTTCTCTTCTTTATCTTCCTTCTTATTTTCAAACAAAGGATTATCTTTATCTACTTCTCTTAATCTACTTAGATAATGTTCTCTCTTTTTAACGTTACCTATCTTATCATATATTAAAGAAAGTATTATATATGGCTCTATTAAATCTGGGTCATCATCTATCATATTTTCAAGTATATGTATTGATTCTTGATTCATCTCCTCATTAATAAATCTTATAGAGTGATTATATCTACCTAAGAATACTTTAAATTCATCAGATGATAACATATCTACATACTTTCTAGATAGTTCATTGTTACCATAACACATAGCAGTGTAAAAACTTTCAAAAGCCTTAGCAAAATCACATTTTAATAGAGTAAGTAATCCTTTTAAATTAAGTATATCTACATCTTTTGGATTTATCTCTATAGCTTTTTCTATTAATTCATAAGCACTAGTTAAATATCCCTTTAAAGATAAATCAAGTGCATTATTATACCTTTTATATGATTCTAACTTTAATTCTTTTGAAGTATCTTCTGAATTACTCTTTAGTGTATTTTGTAAGTTTAATATTGTTTCTTCTTTATAGTTATTAGTTACATAACTTTGCTTTAATGCCTTTAATGTCTCATTCGTTTCTTCTTCATCTATATTAAAAAATGTCAAATCACTTTTGTTATCTTCAACTAAAGATATATCTAAAATTTTTCTAGGCACTTGCTTTATATCTTTTTTGATAATTTTACCTAAAATCATATTCTCCTCCTAATTTAAATATATATTCTAAGATAACACATTTAACACTACAAGTCAAAGATATACATATTTTCATATTTTTAGGCAAATTATTATAAAAAAAGATAACCTACGTTATAGGCTATCTTTTTTTAACTAATATTATAATCTTTCTTAAGATACACTTGGTGTGTCTGGATTAGGATTTTGTTCTGGTGGTGGTGTTAAAGCTTCTGGTTGTACAGGTTTTTGTTCTTGTTGATTTGGTTTTTCTGGTCTTACAGGTTTTTGTTCTGGTGTTTTAACCTCCATAGTTCCAACAGCGATAACACCTTGCTTTTTAGGATAATATGATGTATATACTTTTTCTTTTTTTAGCACTTCTCCATTACTATTCTTATATACTCTGTAAGTTGATACTGTATATGCATTTCTTGCTTTTTCTAATTGTTTTTCTTTCCCTTTTGGAAGAGTTGGATCATCGACTCTTTTTATAGGAGCTTGAGATACTCCATCTATGTTAGTTAATATATCTACATTTTGCTTATCTGATTTACTACCATAGATTTGGCATATAACTCTATTTCCTGATACATAATTTTTTAAATATATAGGCTGCTTTAAGTTATTTTTAAATACAAAGTCTATTCCTCCATCAGTTACAGTTGCATCTCTCCCTTTTGCTACATATGTAGATGGTATAGAATGATTTTTAAGTTCTACAATTTCTAATCCTGAATATAACACCGTATTATATAGTGTAGATGATACCTGACAAACTCCACCTCCTACACCTTCTTGTACTACTCCTTGTACTATAACTGGTGCATTTTTATAACCATTTGATACAGTTCTCATTAAAGTATTTTCATTGTATGAAAATGTCTCACCAGGCATTAGCAATTTATCACTAGTTCTACTTGCTGCTAATCTTATATTAGTTGTTCTACCAGCTACTGATGAATCAAATTTGGTAGAATAGCTAGCTAATAATGTATCTATATGTTGTATATCCTCTTTTTTTACATTCTGATTAGTAACTTTTACTGCTAAATCTTCTTTTTTATTGCCTTTTTTAAGTTGACTAATTATATTTTCTACACTCTTATTTACATCAACTTCTTGTCCTTTATGTCCTGATAATACCTCTACTTTCGAGTTATTTATATCTAATTTTGCATCTTCCATATCAATATTTATATCCTTAGATATATCTTTAACGCATTTTATTAATTTCTCTTTATTATAGTCTATTTTAAGCTCAATGTTATTTTTTGCTCCGAAATTTGCTTTTATAGTTTTTTTAATATTATCTATCATAGAATCTTCTCTATTTATAGATAGTGCCTCATTAATAGTCTCGTCTAAACTATATTTTAAATCTATATCTTTACTATTTATTTTCCATAACTTATCTGAATATGAAATGTATATTTGTTTTATGTCATATTTTTTATTTAGTACATCTTTAGCTTCTTCTCTTGTCATATTTCCTATTGATATGCTGTTAACATATGTGTTTTTAAGTATTTTATTTCCGTTTATTTGAAAACTTATAAAACCTATAAAAACAATTATCCCCAATAATATTACACCCGCTGCAGCGTATACATATTTTTTTACATCTTTCATGTCTTACTCTCCTCAATCTCCCATTTTTCTCACATATTATTACTTAGCTATAAGGTTTATATATCCTCTTTTATATTTCAATATTTTAAAAAAAGTGTGTTAAAAAACACACTTTTAATATTCTTTAATCTCTTTTTGAGAAATTATATAAACTTTTTCACTATACATATTTATCATAAAAGCTTCTTTAGGTCTAAAGAATCCTTTATTTACAATTTCATAGTAATATAAGCCTTCATTTCCCTTTAATATATTTTCTAATCCTTTTTCATCTTCTACATATCTGTCAGCTTTATTTTTAGATACTTCATATATTTCTTTGTACTTTTCGTCATTTTTTTCTAATTTATTTTGAAGTATAAATTTAGCTTTTTCTTCACTTATTGCAAATTGTACTTTTCCTGAATTATCATATCTAAAATACCCATTACAGTAAGTGTTTTTGTAATCTTTATTACTATCCTTATATGAATATATTTCCTTTGTTTTCGCATTTACTAGTATTTCATCGGTTAACATTCCATACTCTAACACTTCAACACAATAATATTTTTCACCATCTATCATTTGGTAGTAAGAATTTATAGATAGGCTATTTTTAGATATGTTTCCTTTTTTAGATATTAAATTAATAATATCATCTGCTGATAATGTGTATATTGATAATTTTTCCTTATACTTTTTCTCTAAATTTAGTATATTTTCATCATCTGGATAATATTTTTTTACATACTCTATGTATCTTAATGCACTTTCATAGTCTCCATCTTTGTTACTTTCATCAGCTTTTTCTATATAATCATCATACATAAGGTCTATACATTCATCTTTTTCTTTTTGTGCTTTTTTATAATATTTATCATCTTTGTCTAGTACTTTATCATAATCTTGTATTGCTTCATAATACATGTGGTTTTCTTTGTTTTCATTTGCTTTTTCATACACCAATCTAGATTCATGTATTTGTTCTATATTACTTTTATATCCATCTAATTCATTTGAAATTCCATTTAGAGTAGATGCCATACTTATATAAGATAAAGCTGTATCATAATCTGTATTTTCTTCCTTATACATATCAGATACTCTTTGAGATTGTTCTATTATACGACCTACATCTACCTCAATATTTTCTATTGCATTTATGGTATTTATCATACCTACATATTGTTCCTTTGTAATTTCTTTATTTACGTATTTATCTCCACTTTCAAGAAGTAATTTATTTATCTTTTTAGATAATGTTTTATCAATTCTTTTCATTTTAGAATCAGAAAATTTCTTTTCGTAGTTAGAGTAATTGTCAATAGCTATATTGTATCTACGATTTTCTATATTTTCCAATAATGTATCAACCTCTTTTTGTACGCTTAATTCATCACTACTTATGAAAAATACTATAACTAATACTATTACACCTAATACTGATAATGAAATTGTGATTATATTTTTTTTATATATATCTATAAAATCTACACATTTATAAAATAATTCTTTAAAATTCATTATCGTTTCCTTTCCTATTTAGTTTTTATGTAAATATCATTATTTATTATATCATATATGTATATCTTTAACCATATTTTATATTATTAGTAAATATATGTATTTTAATTGTTTATAAATAAAAATAAGTCAATATAATGTCTATAAAACTTTTTAAATACATAATATTGACTTATTTTTTTATTTATATTAAAAACACAATGCTTATATCATCCTGACTTTTTTGCTTGCTTAACTTACTTAGTCGCTGTTTGTAAGTTCTTTTTAGAACTTCCCTAGAAAATACACTCTTATTGTACATATATATTGTATCATTAAGGCTTTTGTACAATTCATTTTTATTGTCAAAAGACTGCTCATATCCATCTGTAAATATAATAATATTTTCTTTGTATTTATTTATTTCATCATCTATATAATACATAATATTTTTATATGAATCTATTCTTCCTAAAGAATCAACTGTATCACTTTTTCTAGTTTCTAATACTTCTTTAAACTCAGTATCATCTTTTATTATAATATTTCCATCTCCTATTTTTAAATATAGCCTAAATCTATTAGTTACCAACACTGCTATTAATGTTGTAGAATATTTTATATATTCTGTTTTAAAAACTAATGGATGAAATCTTTCAAAATCTAACTTAACTAAATCCATCCATTTTGATTGAATTTCCATTTGTATTTTTTTTTCTTCTAGCATATTAACTAAATCTTTTGTATCTAAATCTGCCAAATCTTTAAGCATGCCTACTGCAATATTACAAGCTATTTTAGCTCCTCTATCACTATATTTGAAAAAATCATTACTATGGCCATCAGACACAGCAAAAACTATTCCTTTATCAAAAAAATCGAAATCTAAATAATCTTGAGATTTCGATTTTTTTAATATATTTTTATAACCAGTTACCATTTCTGAAAATATATTGTATTCCATAAGCAACCTCTCCTATAATTGTTCTTAATTATCTTTTATTATAGGTTTTATATATTTATAACTAAAATTTTATTTTCTTAAGTAAAACTTTAACTTTATTTAAGTGACTTTATCTATTACCGAAAAGTTCTTTTTTGCTACCGTGTAAAGTGGTATCATTACTTTTTAACCTATTACTATAAGTTCAATAATTATGCATAATTTATAAATAGATATAATAATTAATAAGCAAAAAAGACACCATAGTTTATTTTATTGTGCCTTTTTAAATCATTTTAATATTAAGATATTTTTCTTTTTGCTTTAACAACTTCTTTTGTATTTCCTCTTTTAATATTTTTACTCTTGCTAACTTTAGTCTTTTGTATATGTTTTTTATTTTTAAATATTCTATTGTAGTCTACAACTACTAACATAACTGTTAAACATAAAGTTAATCCTGTAAATAACATAAAGTAATATTCTAACCCTATAAACACTCCCATAATAGCATTTAACAGTATAAGTCCAAATGTTATAACAAAAGATATAATAGATGATAGAACTAAAACCTTAAATATACTTTCTATCTTTCTTAGGATAGATTTCAACATTCTCACCCCGTATAATAACAAATCTTTACATTTATCTATCTTTAAATATATCAAATATGCACATAAATAGCAATTCTTATTAGTTATTTTTCTAAAAGTATTTACAATTATATTTTCTTCGTAACAATATCACCCCTTAATTAATAAAATATAATTAGGTTATATTTTATTAATTAAGGGGTGATATATATGCCATGCCTTCCAAGTTTAGGATCGAAAGCTCCTGATTTTAAGGCTAACACAACATTTGGACCTATAAAATTATCTGATTATAATGGTAAATGGGTAGTTTTATTTTCTCATCCTGGAGATTTTACTCCAGTATGCACTACAGAATTTCTATGCTTTGCTAAGTACCATAATGAATTTAAAAAAAGAAACACAGAATTAATAGGCCTAAGTGTTGACAGTAATGCGTCTCATCTAGCTTGGATGTATAATATATTTACTATGACAGGTATTGATATTCCTTTTCCAGTTATAGATGATAATGATAAATATGTAGCTAAGCTATACGGTATGATTTCAGAACAAATGAGTAATACTTCTACAGTACGATCTGTTTTTATAATAGATGATAAACAAATACTCAGAACTATACTTTACTATCCTCTCACAACTGGTAGAAATATTCCTGAGATTTTAAGAATTATAGAAGCACTTCAAACTAGTGATAAAGATAAAGTAGTAACTCCTGCTAACTGGTTTCCTGGTATGCCAGTCATAACACCATCTCCTAAAACTTATAAAGAGTTAAAAAATAAAATTAAAAACTGTGAGAAAGAATATGCGTATATGGACTGGTATCTTTGCTTTATGCCTGATAAGGATAGACCAACTATTAATGTAAAACATAATAAAGATGTATTTATAAAATCTAAAAATACTAAAAAGTGCCAAAGACCTGAAATAACAGACCCAGATAAACAGCCTGCTATAAGTTGTCCTGATGTTAGTCCAATAGTTATGGAGTATGTATTTGGTAATCCTGGAAACGTAGATCCTAATTTACTTGATGCTGTAATCTATGCATTCGTAGAAATTAATGAAAATGGAACATTACGAGTTCCTACTCCTAATTATTTAAATCAACTTATAAGTCTTAAAAATATTAAGCCTACTTTAAAAGTTATTGCTGCCATTGGTGGATGGGGAGTTGAAGGTTTTTCTGATGCTGCTTTAACTCCTGCATCTAGATATGCATTTGCTAGAGAAGCAAATAAGCTTATAAAGCAATATAATTTAGATGGTATTGATATTGACTGGGAATATCCAGGAAGTAGTGGTGCGGGTATAAAATCTAGACCTGAAGATAAAGAAAATTTTACACTTTTACTAACCGCTCTAAGGGATGTTATAGGAGATAATAAGTGGTTAAGTGTTGCTGGTACTGGAGATATTGGTTATATAAATAGAAGTGCTGAAATATCTAAAATAGCTCCTTTAATAAACTATTTTAATCTAATGAGTTATGATTTTACAGCTGGAGAAACAGGTGAAAATGCTAAGAAACATCATGCTAATTTATATCCTTCTAATTTATCTTTAAGAGGATATAGTGTAGATTCTATGGTACAAAATTTAATAAATGCCGGTATGCCTCGTGAAAAAATACTACTTGGAGTTCCTTTTTATGGTAGACTTGGAGCTGCAATTACAAGATCATATGATCAACTTAGAAGGGATTATATAAATAAAAATGGTCATACAGTAATGTTTGATAGAGATGCTAAAGTACCTTATCTAGTAAAAGATGGAGAGTTCTCAATGTCTTATGAGGATACCCTTTCTATTTATATAAAAGCTCTATATGTATTAGATAATTGTCTTGGTGGCATTTTTTCTTGGACATCGACATATGACCAGGCAAATATTTTGGCAAAAGCTATGTATGATGGTATAAATAGACCTTCTTTTGTTTTAGCTGAATTAGAGGATTTTGGATTAAGTTAAAAATAAAGTCTTGCAAAATACTTTGCAAGACTTTTATATTCCTATAGCTTTCTTAGCTAATTTATCAGCTTCATCGTTATATTTATTGCCACTATGTGCTTTTACTTTTACAAACTCAACATTTAACTTATCTTTTATATTATCATAAAATTTCTTATATTTAGTAGTTCCTTCTTTATTAGTTTTCCATAATCCTAAGCACCATTTTTCTATTCCTTCATAATCAAAATATAAAATCAAATTATTTATGTTATTATCTATACAATAATTCATCGCAATCTTTGCAGCTTCTATTTCACCTGCGACATTTCTCATTCCAACTAAATCTTTATCATTTCCTTTTTTGCTATAAGTTTTTATAACTTCTTCATTTTTTATTATAACTACCCCTGAACCATATTCTCTTATTGAATGTTCATAACTACCATCAACATAAGCTTTTACAAGTTCTTTTCCCTCTTGTATTTTTACACCATTTTCACCATATATATATGATTTTGCTTCCTCTATCGTAGTAAAACTTTTATACTCAGCGCCTGAAAAACCATTTATTTGTTCCTTACATTCATTCCATGTATTATATATACCATTGTTTCTTCCTTTTCTTACTGCATAAAACTTAACCTTAGCCAAATTTTTCACTTCCTTTCGTATAACTATTTATATAAAATTTATATTTTTCTAAATCATACATTTAATAACTATTCTATAGTAAAATAAGTAGTTTTTAAAGACTTATTATTTTACATATTATTGTGAAAATTTTCTTAAATTTTTTATTCCTAAATATTTCATGCTTTATTTTTTTTTAATTTATGGTATAATCTTTATTATCAAATAAATCGAATATAACTATTGGTAGAGGTCGCATTGTTAAATAGTAGTTTTGTGGAGGTAAGCACGAAGAAGCAAAATAAAAGGTAACTATGCCGAAATATATAAGGGAAGCTTTAAACTTATATATTGGGGTTATGCAAAATATGTATAACACTGTCACATTTATATGTGGAGTGCTATCTTTAGATTAAGCGTATTTTTAATTGTACGGTTGAATGCTTAAGTCTAGGATAATATCTTTACACCTAGACTTTTTTTATTATCTCTTTTCTCCTTAACGTTATATTCGGTATAAATTTTAGGAGGACTTTTATGACAAAAAAGGTTAAAAAACAAGCAACTTTATTTGATGCATTACTATGTGTCTCTGTTTTAGTTGCAGTTTTAGTGACATGTTTAGTATTTTTAAGAAAGTATGAAATATCTGCTCATATACCACTTATAATAGGAGCTACATTTGCAAGTGGTGTTGCAGTTTTTAGATTAGGTTTTAATTGGAAGGAATTAGAAGAAGGTATACTATCTACTATAAATACGACAATGCAATCAATACTTATACTTTTAGTAGTTGGTATGATAATAGGTACTTGGATAGCTGGTGGTATAGTTCCTGCTATGATATATTGGGGTCTTAAAATATTATCACCTGGAATATTCTTAGTGGCAACTACTTTAATCTGCGCTATAGTATCTATTTCTACTGGTTCATCTTGGACAACAGCTGGTACTGTAGGTATAGCTCTTTTAGGTATTGGTAGTGCCTTAGGTATACCTGGTAAAATAGTTGCAGGTGCTATAATATCTGGTGCTTATTTTGGGGATAAGATGTCTCCTTTATCTGATACAACAAACTTAGCTCCTGCTATGGCTGGTTCTACTTTATTTGATCATATAAAACATATGGTATATACAGCTGGTCCTGCTCTTTTAATATCACTTGTATTATACGGTATAATAGGAATGAAATATGCAGGTTCTGAAATGGATATATCTCAAATAAATCAAATTCAAAATGCTTTATTAAGTAATTACAATACATTATCTCCATTTTTACTTTTAGTTCCTTGTGCTGTTATAGCAATGGTTATATTTAAAGTCCCTACAATACCAGCACTTATAGGTGGTGTTATATTAGGTGGCGTTTGTGCAGTAGTATTTCAAGGTGCATCTATAGCTGATATACTTGTAGTTGCTAAGTCTGGTTATGTTTCATCTACTGGAATGAAGTTTGTTGATGATCTTCTTACTAGAGGTGGACTTGACAGTATGTTAGGGACAGTATCATTAATACTTTGTGCTTTAACTGTAGGTGGGGTATTAGAAAAAACTGGTATGTTACAAGTTATAGCACAGTCTATACTAAAATTTGCAAAGGGTACTTTTGGACTTATAGCTGCTACAATATTTACTTGTATCGGTACTAACTTAGCAGTTGCAGACCAATATTTAGCCATAGTTATACCAGGAAGTATGTATAAGGATGCATTTATAAGACAAGGTTTATCTCCTAAGAATCTTTCTCGTGCTTTAGAAGATAGTGCCACTATAACGTCTCCACTTATTCCTTGGAATACTTGTGGAGCATATATGTCAGCAACACTTGGAATTGGATCTTTCGTATTTTTACCATATGCATTCTTTAACTTAATTTGTCCTTTAATATCATTATTCTATGGATTAACAGGATTAACAATAGAAAAACTTTCTGATGAAGATTTAATAGAAGAATTTGAAAACGGAATAGCTTAAAATAAAAAAGAGTCTTTAAAGACTCTTTTTTATTTTCTTATTATTATAAATGTCATATATAATATATACATTATAACTAATAATATACCTTCTTTTTTATTTATACGTTGCTTAGTTCCTGCAAATATATATGTTAATATTGTTATTATTATCATAATCATCATATCAACAAACACTATGCTATGAACTTGTATATTGCTTATAAATGAGGATATACCTAAAACAAATAATATATTAAACAGATTCGAACCAACTACATTACCTATAGCTATATCACTTTCACCTTTTCTAGCCGCAACTATACTTGTTACGAACTCTGGAAGAGATGTTCCTATAGATACTATAGTTAAGCCTACTAGATTTTCA
The DNA here is from genome assembly GCF_015560225.1 of Romboutsia sp. BSD2780061687b_171204_C1. Classification (NCBI taxonomy): domain Bacteria; kingdom Bacillati; phylum Bacillota; class Clostridia; order Peptostreptococcales; family Peptostreptococcaceae; genus Romboutsia; species Romboutsia sp. BSD2780061687b_171204_C1. The sequence continues at coordinate 128,592 of NZ_JADMRK010000002.1, forward strand.
CTCATACCCCAAGCTAAAGCAATATTGCTTGCACTATCTACAACAAACTGACCACCTACTATTATTCCAATTATACCAAGGATACTCATTAGTATACTTTTACTCATAGGTATGCTCTCATCAGCTTGATCTATTTCCATTTCCTCTTTAGATGTTATGGCCATCTCTACTAAATAATACATAAATATACCAAATAAAGTTAGTAGCATCAGCCCATCTGCTCTTGTTAAAGCATTTTGAGTATACCCTTGAAACTTTATATCGTGAGATAATATAGATAGTACTATAGTTGCAAGTACTGCAAATGGGAATTCTTTAATTATAGTGCTCTTTTGTACCTTTATAGGATTTATTATTGCTACGACTCCCAAAACACATAAAAAGTTAAATATATTAGACCCTACTACATTGGCTATAGCCATATCATTACTTCCTTTTAAGGCTGCTGTTATACTTACTGCAGCTTCTGGTGCACTAGTACCAAAAGCAACTATTGTAAGCCCAATTATAAGTGTTGGGACCTTTAATGTTTTTGCTATAGATGATGAGCCAACTACAAATACATCTGCTCCTTTTATAAGAATTAAAAAACCTATTATAAGTAATATATAACTCATATTTACATCCTTTCTTTTAACTACTTTATAAGATTTATTTTTTCTTAAATATCTAATCTTATTCAATAATTAAAATATAGGTAAAGTCTTTTTATAATCTCATACCTTAGATTTTAATTTGATTTTTTCTTTTGGTATAGTGTATCTATGATTAAAGTACTTTATATTTAATTTATCATGATTATTTGAAGTAACTCTGCACTTTATATACCTTTGATTCATTTGCTCAACTACAAACTGTTCTATATCTTTTATGTCATCTATATCTGTAATTGTTAGTAAGTTCCTAACTTCTACTAATACCTCTCTCATAACCTGCTTTCTACATATATTTATATGATTATTAGTATAGTTTTGTATATTATTTTTGCTAACTATATTTATTTTACAACCATGAAGATCTCTCTCTAATTTTTTTAAAGTATGCCCATTAGTTCCTATGTCAAAGATTATAAAACATCCGTAATCATATTTGCTTCTTAAGATCCTTCCCATAGCTTGTTTTACCTTAATAGCCATCTGAGGGTAGTTTATAGATTGATAGGTCAAGCTATATTTTTTCATAATAGTTGAGTATAAAGGATCTTTCGGATTTAGATTAGGAATTTTATCTAAAGTCACACACACAAGTCCATCCCCTGGAACATCTACGCCTTCAAAGCATCCTTTCGATCCTAATACCACACAATTTTGATTCATATTCTTTAAATTTCTAATTCCTTTTTTGTTTTTGTATATATCTATGTTTTTTCCATTTAATATATGAATTAGATCTTCGTATGTTTTATCTAATCTATCTGTACTATTAAATAATGATAATAAGTGTCCATGTGTTACCTCACATATTTTGTATATAGTATTTGATATGTCTGTTGTAAAGTTTTTATTATTATAATTTGATAAATCGCTTAACCCTAATGTTAATACTTTGTTTTTATAATTATATAAAGGCTCTATCACTTTTTCGATATTTTCAACCTTATTTATACCGAGAGTATTTTTAAAATAATTCATATTGTTTTCTACACTCAAAGTAGCAGATATAAATATACCACTTTCCACTTGACTTAATATATTTTCTTCAAACAATTTAGCTAGTTTTAAAGGAACAACTTTAGCCTCGAAGTTAGTATAATTTTTATCTATTTCAATAATTCTTGCAAAATCGTCTTCTTCAGTAAATTCCATAAATAGCTCAAATGTAGTCCTTATATCTTCTAACTCTTTTATTCTTGCTTTACCAAATTTATATATATCAGATTCCTTATCTATACTATCATCATCTATATTTCTATCAATTATAACTAATATAGCTATTAAATTTCTTAGTATTTTATCAAAACTATCTCTAATCTTATTACTATAACTTAAATATGTTAATTCTATATATCCATCTTCTTTTTTTATCTTTCCTAGCACTTCATTTTGTTGTAGATTAAATTCCCACCTTAAGTTATATTTACTTAAATAATTATAATCTGATTCCATGCCAAATCTTAGAACAGAGTTAAGTTCCTCTAAAATTAAATTTATATTCCTACTTATTTTTTCTTTTATATCCCTTCCAAAGTGAACATGATGATAAAACTTATCAAAATACTTTATCTTTCTAGATGTTTTATATTTTTCATATATAAAAGGACTATTTCCTATATATTCATATGGATATATTTCTTTTAAGAAATATTTTAGTGCTTTGTATTCTATAGTACTTGAGAAAAAATCATATCCCTTTTCAGCTAAATTATGACCCTCATCCACTATAATATTTTCTAGTGGTTTCTCTTCTTTATAAGGCCACTTTGCCAATAAAGAGTGATTTATAACAGTTATATCTTCTTCTTTTAATTCTTCTACCCTATTTTTGTATAGACATTCTTTATTACACTTTTTAGGTCTACATAAATTGGGATCACAACTAACATGTTTTATATGATCCCCTATTACATTAAATTCATTTAATATAGAAGGGCTTATCTCCTCTATATCACCGTGTTTTCCTTCCTTAACTATTTGTTCTAGTAGTAATATCCCTAGTATTTCTTTTTTAGTTGGTTTTTTAGAGGTATATTCATGTTTATACTGTTCTAATTTTTCTACACATATATAGTTGTTTTTTCCTTTTATGTATCCATACTTTATCTTTCCCATAAGACCTAATGAGTTTAATACATTAGGTATATCTTTATTGATCAATTGTATTTGAAGCTCTTTAGTGTCTGTAGATATTATCATTCTCTTTTTGTTTAACCTTGCTTCTAATATAGCTGGAAGTAAATATCCTACACTTTTACCTATTCCTGTTGGTGCCTCTATACATGCTATTTTATAAGTAGTAGCACTACTTATAGTTTCTCTTATAGTTTTAGTTAATTCATACTGCCCTGGCCTGTATTCATATATAAATCCTTCTTTTTTAGCCCATATACTTTCATCTTTTAATAATTCTTCATAATTTCTTTCATTTTCATTTAGTTTTCTTATTACTAGTTTTTCTTTTTTATCATCTTTTAATTTTTCTTCTGCTTTTTTTTCTAAACTTTCTAATTTTTTAATATCATCTACACTATCTATTAACTCACTCCACTCCCAATTAGGTAGTGAAAATTTATTTAAGTAAGAATTTATCTTAAATGTTAAAGGCTCTAATGTTAATTTATCTTCTTTTTTTATACTTATTATTATATTGTTTACAATGTTTACAATACTTATTAAATCACTTATATACTTATCATTTGTTAATATATCATTTAAATCCTTAATATTATAATCACTATAATAAGGCTTAGTTACATGCACTAACTCTTTTACATCTAATATCTTCTCCTTTATATATCTCTCTATAAACTTTTTATTAGATGATAAATCAAACATTGCTATATAACTATCTCCTATAAAATCATTTAAACTATCTACATTATAATTTTTATCATCATTATTTATTATTTCCTCAAAAATGTATACTTGATTATTAAAAAACTTTACTCCTATTAACTTAATTTTATTTGAATTTTTGCTAACTTCTATATTTAAGTAAGTTATATTATCTAAAACACTATATAACTTACTAGTTAATTGATGTATAAATTTCTCCATTTCATTTACCTTCCATCAAATATGTCTGTGCTTAAACATATTTATTTCATTGTCTTGTATACATAATTATATGATAAGTTTATCCAAAAAGTAAAAATATAATTTCCATTTACTTTTATTAGTATATTTTTAACTTAATTATTAAAACTATATATAAATTTACTACACTACTAGAGGTGACTTTATGAATAAAAAAAATACAACAAACTATCTACTAATAGGATTTTTCTTACTTATATTTACATTAATATTTACTACAAATTTTAATATAGTAAATAAATCTAAAACTCAAATATTAAATCCTATAAATACAGAATATAACTGGTACTTCAATCCAAGAAACGATGGAAAACAACCAGAACCTATTAAAGAAGCTAATTTCTTTAAAAAGTATAATTCATATTATGTCGGTGATAAGGATAAAAAAATAATATACTTAACATTTGATGCAGGATATGAAAATGGAACAACTGAAAGTATACTAAATACATTGAAAAAACATAATGTAAAAGCCCACTTTTTCGTTGTAGAAAGTTATATAAGAAATAACCCAGAGCTTATAAAAAGGATGGAAAAAGAAGGTCATTTAGTTTGCAATCATTCTAAAAATCATCCTTCAATGGCTAAAATAACAGATTTTGAAAAATTCAAAGATGAAATAACAAGTGTAGAGGATGCTTATAAAGATGTCACTGGTAAAGATATGCCTAAGTTTTTCAGACCACCTATGGGAAAATTTAGTGAGCAATCATTAAAATACACACAAGACTTAGGATATAGTTCTATATTTTGGAGCTTTGCTTATGTAGATTGGTATAATGATAATCAACCTACGCCTGAATATGCAAAGGAAAAAATCTACTCAAGAACTCATCCTGGTGCTATAGTTTTACTTCATCCAAACTCTACTACTAATACTCAAATATTAGATGAAGTTATAACTCATTGGAAGGAAGAGGGATATAAGTTAGAAACACTTGATTATCTAGTTAAAAATAAATAGTTTATAAGGATACAGATATCTCTGTATCCTTTACTTTAAGCATCTATTAGTATATTTTTTCCCCTAAAATTTGCTACCCAATAAGGTTTATAAATACTCTTAACTTCTTTTATATTAATATCTTGAAGGTTAACTTTTTCTATTTCAAGTTTACTTTTTTTATTTTTTAAAAATCCCATTATCTCACATTTAACATTTTCAACCATATACTCTTCCGATATTTTTGATCTTTTTATATAACTCTTATCTACATACTTACTTATTGTACTTGGTATAATATTAACAGACTCTGAGTATCCATTATAGGTATTAACTAACATAGTTATTTTATATGTACTTATTTTGTTTCTAAATATGCCAATACTTCTTTCTTTACTTATTATTTCATAGCTAAGAACTTTAATTTCAACATATTCTAAATGTATATCTTTTATTAATATATTAAATTGTAAAACTCTGCTCATTAAAGGCATCTTTTTTAATATATATTTGAGTATATCTTTTTTATTTGTATTAACTTCCATTGCCTCTATTCTCATACTATCCTCCTATAGTATTTGATATTAATAAATTATATTAATACTACCTATATTTTCATGTATGTATATATAAAAAATACATATGATAAATAACACAATATAAGGTAAAGGAATTGATTATTTATGAGATTAAACCTTCTATTAACAATTTTAATTTTATTTATATCTTTTACATTTTCTATTTTAGGCTTTAATAGAAATATATTACATGTTAATTATTTAAATAATGATTCTGTACATGTTGGTTCTTTTGATAATACTCCTCCTACTATAAAATCTATATCTCCTGGTAAATGTTCTGAATATATAGTGTCAAAACCTACTATAAAAATTAAATACTTTGATGAAAGTAAAATAGATAAATCTTCAATTAGATTACTCGTCAATTATGAAGATGTAACTAATAAAGCCACTATTTCAGATTCTAGTATAACTTATATACCAGATAAAAAATTTAAAAGAGGAAACCAAGTAGTAAGTCTTGAAATAAAAGATTTATCTCCAAATAAAAATAAGTCTAATATTGAGTGGTATTTTACAGTTGGAACACCTGTTTATAAGCATTATAGAGGTCTTTTACATTCTCATACTAGTGCAAGCGATGGTCATGGTAGTTATAGTGATGCTTATTATCTAGCTCGTGATAAAGCTAATTTAGATTTTTTCTTCATAACGGAGCATTCTAATATGCTAGATAATAACTCAAAGTGCGATATAAATAATGCTTCTAAAAGTAATAAATGGTCTGAGCTTGTAAAAGTTAGTGATAAATTTACATGTGAAAAAAATTTTTTAGGTCTATATGGATTTGAAATGACCTATCCTTATAATGTAGATAATCCTATAGGACATATTAACATATTTAATTCTAAGGGATTTATAACTGAAAAACATGGTGATATGATGAATTTAGATAATTTTTATAATTATATATATAACCAAGAAAATTTAATAGGTCAATTTAATCATCCTGGTGAAAAATTTGGAGATTTCAATAATTTAGAGTATTCACCTAAAGGAGATGCTATTATCTCATTACTAGAAGTAAGAAATGGATATAATTCTGATGATAGTAAAAATATTAAGTCTTATGATATGTATCAGTTAGCATTAGATAAAGGATGGCATGTCGCGCCTACATGCAATCAAGATAATCATAGAGTTAATTTTGGTATAGCAAATGAATTTAGAACAGTAGTATTATGTAGCGAACTTACTAAAGATGCTTTATACGACGCTTTAAAAAATATGAGGGTATATGCATCTGAAGATAAAAATTTAAAAGTAGATTACACCATAAATAATCTTCCTATGGGAAGTAAAATAACTAAATGTTCAAGACTAAACTTCTATATAAGTGCTGTTGATAATGACAAAAATGATAAGATAAAAGAGATACAAGTTATAAGTAATAAAGGTAAAGTAGTAAAGAGTAAAAATTTCGATTCTAATATAGCTAGATTAGAATTTTCAATGAAGTCTAATAAAAATAGTTTTTATTATGTAAAAATTATTCAAGACAATGAAAAAACATCTGTAACATCACCTATTTGGATTAAGTAAATAACATATATAAAATTTATCCAAAGATGTAAATAAGTCATTAAAATATATCCTTTTTATTTGTAAATACTATAATTGAATAAATTTTTATGGAGGTATTTATGAATAATCAATCTTTCAATACAAACTATAAAATAGCAAATGTATCTAAGGATGAAGAAAAAGCAATAAAAAAAATAGAGGAAGAATTAAGAAATATAACTAAAAAAGATTTTGTTATTATAGCTTGGGAAAAAGAACAATAGATATATAATACCTTATTATTTTAAATAATAAATCTATCTAAAAATTAATAAAGCTATAAATATATAATTTTATATACTTATAGCTTTATTATTCTTAATTAAGTTTTTATTTTTAAATTTATATTTAGATTAACTTAATATAAAAAAAGTACCAATAACAAGAAGTATTGCTCCTATGTATTTATAAAGATGTATACTTTCTTTTAAAAGAGTAGAGTCTATAAAAAAACCTATTAGCATCTGGGATACTACTATAAGTGTTAATGTATTAGATACACCTAAACTTGGAACTGATTTTACTGTAAAATATATAATTAACCCACCAAGTATACCACCTATTAATAGTTTAGGATTTATACTATTTATATTAGCTAAATCCTTAAAATCTCCAGCTAATAATATACTTATTAAAAAAAATAATGCTCCTACTACTAAACTTATAAATGTAGCTATTAATGCAGTTGTATTTTTTCCAAGTTCTCCATTTACAAATGCTTCTATTGCTGTAGAAACTCCTGCTAATATAGCAAATAAAACTGCCCCTAAATTCCCCACTATATCCCTCCTTTAAATGTTCTCTATTTAATCTATGATATAGCTTGTCTATTGATGCTTACTTACAATTTATTTTTCACTATTTAATAAATATCTATTTTTTGTTATAATTACTTTAAATTTATATAAAATAATGTTAGAGGTGACAATCTATGTTTCAAATGTTTAATATAAACTTTAGTAACATGTATAAAAAAGAAAACTCGGCTAAGTTTATGATTATAGGAGTATTACTTATAGGCTTTGGTGTTTTATCTTTTATAAATAAAGGAATCGGAATTAAACTACTTTCTTTTGCTTTTTCTTTATTACTTTTATTTTTTGCATACTTAAATTTAAAGAATATAAATGAACTTAGAAGATATGCTCCTAAAGAGGAAATTAAACCTTTTATTGGTATACAATGTATACTTTTGATTTCTGCCATATTATTGATAGTATTCCCTACTAAAATTCAAATTTTTATCTCCTCAATATTTGGAATATATATAATATATTCTCAAATAATAAACTTAATTAGAAATAAAAATAACCCTTACTATAGATTCGGTACTTTTAATTTAATTAAAGTCATATTTGGATTTATATTAATATTTTCACCATTTTTCTTATCTAGATTTATAGTTTCTATATTATCATTAATATTGATACTTATAGGTTTTAGTATATTATCAGTAGGTAATAAATTAAAAAATATTGACATATTATAAAAATTTAATGTGATTATATTATAAATAAAGTTGATTAAATTTTATAATTAAAAAGAGGAGACATTCTCCTCTTTTTATCTATATACACTAGTATCTATATGTTTTTCATATACTTTTTTCCCTTTCTCATTATATCCATACAAATACGTATTAGCTACTTTTCCACTAGAATATCCTACAGCTTCATACTCTATTCCATCTAAAGCTTTTTCATTTGACCAAAATTCTATAGTTAATAAGTTATTACTTGTTTTAGTATTTATAACTATTGGATATTCTAAAGTATTTTTAAACTTATAATCTATACTCCCTGTAGCTAATGTAGCATCTAATCCTCTTGGCACATAGCTAACTGGCTTTGAATGGTTTCTTCTCTCTGTAGGTAGTATTCCAGACTTTAATTGAGTATTATATAACGTTGATGAAACTTGACATACACCACCACCAATTCCATCTTTTAAATCTCCATTTATTATTACAGGTGCATTTTTATATCCATTTTCTCTATCTATTGGTCCCAAAGCTTTTTCATATGAAAATTCTTCTCCTGGCATAAGTAATAAATCATCTATTTTTTTTGCTGCAACTTCTATATTATCTCCTCTTCCTCCACCTGATGCATATGAAGTTGAGTATGATGATATCTTATGATTAATATTCTTTAAACTATTTATTTTTATTGTAGGCAGTTCATTTATTTCTTTACAGTTTATAACCATGTCCTCTCTGTATATATTTTCATTATTAATGTTATATAAAATATTTTTTACAAGTCTATTTAAATCTAATCTTTTACCAGTTTTACCTTCTTTCAATTTTACAACTTCATTGTCTATAATTACTTTAGGTTCTAGTGGCTTTTTAGAATTTTCTTTATCTATAATATATCCACATCTTACTATCTTATCTTCATTTATATCTATGTTAAACTTATAATTTTTTTCTTTGTTTTTTATTATAGTCATAAATTTTTCTAATATATTTTTATTTTTATTTTCATTAACTATATCTTCATATAATTTATCTGTATTATAATTTGATACAATGTCATTCATACTAAGTACATATGTATTTTTTTTTATTTTTATTTTCACCTCTTTTTCATTTATTTCTTTTTTTAATACCTCTAACTTTTCTCTTAGTTCATTATAATTCATTCCAGATATGTCTTCTTGGTATATACTAACTCCTGGGTAAACTCTTTTGTCATACTTAGCTACAACTATATTTATGCACACACATAATGATATAACAAAAAAAACTATGATTATTATACATTGTTTTTTAGTTATACCATTTATTTTGCTTTTTATAGTATTTAAGCATTCTTTTATTATCTCTTTATATGATTTTTCTTCTTTATTACTACTCATTTTTGCCCCCCTAATACTTTGTTAATAAATATTATTAAACAGATGTTATTTGTATTCTAAATTTTATGTAACAGTATTGTAATTCTTATTTTTAGACTAGTTATTCTAGTTTGTACATATACTTTTTTTATGGTAATATAGATAGATATAAATTATATTGATTAGAAAAGGTGATAAATTTGACGAAGTTTAAATATGCTTTTGATAACAAAAGATACCATACATGGAATTATTATCTTAGAAATACATTTGGCGAGAAAGTTTTCAAAGTTTCTATAAATGCAGGTTTTACTTGTCCTAATATAGATGGTAAGGTTTCTTATGGTGGATGTACTTATTGTAGTAAAGAAGGTTCTGGAGATTTCGCTGGAAATCCAAAGGATAATCTTATAAAACAGTTTAATGATATAAAAGAAATGATGCATAAAAAATGGCCATCAGCTAAATATATAGGATACTTCCAAGCATATACTAATACTTATGCTCCTTTAGAGGTTTTAAAAGAAAAATATGAAACAATATTAGAACTTGATGATGTCATAGGTCTTTCTATATCTACGAGACCTGATTGTCTTCCTGATGATGTTGTTGATTATTTAGATGAGTTAAATCAAAAGACTAATCTTTGGGTTGAGTTAGGGCTTCAAACTATTCATGATAAAACATCTAAACTTATAAATAGAGGTCATGATTATGAAGAATTTTTAAAAGGTGTTGAAAAGTTAAAAGCTAGAAATATAAAAGTTGTCGTTCATATAATAAATGGACTTCCTGGAGAAGATTATGATATGATGATGGAAACTGCTAAAGCAGTTGCAAATATGGGTGTTGATGGTATAAAAATACACCTTCTTCATGTAATAAAAGATACTCCTATGGAAAAAATGCTTCAAAATGGCATGCTTAATCTAATGGATAAAGATGAATATATAAAACTTGTATGTGATCAACTAGAAATACTTCCTGATACTATGATAGTTCATAGATTAACAGGTGACGGTAAAAGAGATGAACTTGTCGGGCCTTTATGGAGTTTAAAAAAATGGGAAGTGCTAAATGATATAGATGCAGAACTAAAAAGACGTGACTCTTATCAAGGTATTAAATTTAATAATAAATAAAATTGTAGATATTTATTTACTAAAAAAAGGATATGTAAACTTGCTTTAGCAAGTTTACATATCCTTTTTTAAATATTTTTGTTAAGCATTTTTATTATAAAAATTAACTAACATTTCCTCTCTTATTTCTTTCGCTTTTTCTTCATACCCTAATGCTTTAAGTAGTTCTAAAGAAAACTCAATAGCTGTTGCTGGTCCTCTACTAGTTATTATATTTTCATCTCTTACTACTATTTCTTCTACATAAGATACACTAGATTTATCCTTTATAAATCCTGGATAAGATGTACACTTTCTGTTTTTTAATACTTCAAATTCTTCTAATGTTTCTGGTGCTGCACATATTGCTGCTACTATTTTACCTGATTTATGTAACTTTTGTACAAAATCTTTAACTCTTTCGTCTTTTAAATTTGTAGCACCTGGTAAACCACCTGGAAGCACTATGGCATCATACTCATTAACATTTATATCATCTATACTACAATCTGATTTTAAAACTATATCATGAGTTCCTCTTACGTATTCTTTTTTTATTGAGCACATATCACATACAACATTTGCTCTTCTTAATACATCTACCACTGATATTGCCTCTATTTCTTCAAATCCATCTGCTAACATAACTAATACCTTTTTCATTATTTAATCCTCCTTCTTATTTGCAATTTATGTCATTTATTATTTTTATAGCTTCAGCTACACTATCTACAATATAGTTTGCATGTTCTTTTACGCTATCTCTAGAATTTTTCATTGCAAAGCTATATTTTACTCCACTTAACATATTTATGTCATTAGGAGAATCACCTATAGTAGCTATTTCATCTTCTTTTATCCCTAAAGATTTACATATATACTCTATACCCTTTCTCTTAGATACGTTTTTAGGAGTAATATTTAACGTATTTTCTGATGAAAAATATATATCTAGTACTTCATTAAACTCTGCTTTTAAGTCTATTTCTATTTTGCTTAGCTCTTCTATATTTTCTGATACTACACCTATATTTCCTATTAGATTATCAAAACTTTTTCTATGGATAAATTCTTTATCAAGGATATAATTATTAGTATACTTACTAAATACATTACATTCTTCGCATAGTATTACAGTTTGATTATACTTAAAATATAATTTTGCATCATTTGACTCAAATCTAGCTATAACTTTTCTAACTATCTCATCATCTATAGTACCCTTAAATACTAATTCTTTATCTTTATTATAAATATAAGATCCATTTTCGCATATATAGTAACCTTTTATTTCAATCTGATTATCTATAATATTTAATGCATGTGGAAATATTCTACCTGTTGCTATGTTAAATACTACATCTTCCTTCTGAACTTTATTTATCTCATAAATATCTCTATCATCTATATGTCCATTATATAAAGTTCCATCTAAATCACAAAATATATACTTTATCATATGTCCTCCTAAGATAGCTCTAATAATTTTAGTCTTAATTCATTGAGTATAGTTTTAGTAGCCCTTAACCTTATCATTTGTCTATCACCATTAAAAATTTGACCTATAGCATATGTTTTACCATTTATATATATACCCATATATACAAGTCCTACCGGTTTTTTTTCACTTCCTCCATCAGGACCTGCAATACCTGTTGTTGATATTCCGATATTAGTATTAAATTTACTTGCTATGCCATAAGCCATCTCTTTTGCTGTCTCTTCACTTACTGCTCCATATTTATCTAAAGTTTCTTTTTTAACACCTAACCTTTCTCTCTTAGCTTCATTTGAGTATGTAACACATCCTTCAACGAAAACTTTAGATATTCCTGGGTAATTTATAAGAGTTGAACTTACCATACCACCAGTACAAGATTCTGCTACTGATATGGTCATATTTTTATCTATTAACATATTAGCTATAACATCTTCTAAATTTATGTCTCCTACTGCATATATGCAATTTCCAAGCCTTTCTTTGATTTTATCTACAAAAGGTTCTATTAAACTACTTGCTTCATTTTTAGTTTTAGCTTTTGCTGTTATTCTAAGACTAACTTCTCCTTCTTTTACATATGGCGCTATTGTTGGATTATTTTGTTCTTTTATGATATCTATTAAATTTTTTTCTACCAAAGACTCTCCCATACCAAGTATTTTTATATTCTTTGACATTAATACACTTTTAGTTTTATCTTGTAGATATGGCTTAACAAATTCCTCAAACATAGGCTTCATTTCCTTAGGCGGTCCTGGAAGTATTATTATAATTTTATTATTATTTTTTAGTATTGCACCTGGTGCTGTACCATTTTTATTCTCTAGTACCATAGCATTTTCTGGGAAATAAGCTTGTTTTTTATTACTATCACTTATCTCTATATTCATCTTTTTAAAATATTTTTCTATATTTTGAAGTGATGGCTTATGAAGTACTGGTGTTTGATTAAAAAATTTACAAGCCACCTCTTTAGTTATATCATCGCTAGTTGGACCAAGTCCTCCTGTAGTTATAACAATATCACTTCTACCTAAACTTTCCTCAAATGATTTTAAAAGTCTTTCTTCATTGTCTCCTACACTACTTTGGTAGTATACATCTACTCCTATACTTGCTAATTCTTTTGCTAAATATTGAGAATTAGTATTTATTATATCCCCAAGAAGTATTTCTGTTCCTACTGTTATTATTTCAGCTTTCATCTTCATCACCCTGACCAGTTTTGTTTTATTAATACTATAATAATCCATTTTTTTTAAGTATTTCTAAAGAATTTATTAGTTCATTTGTATCAACTATTTCTAAAGATATACTTGAATTTTTTAAATTTTTGTTTATGTATTTTATAAGTTCTATTATATTTATATTACCACTTTCTATACTACTGTGGCTATCTTTTGACCCATAATTATTGTGTATATGAAAGTGCTTAATTCTATCTCCCAATCCTTCTAACCATTCATTAACACTTATATTAGAAAATACATTTACATGACCTATATCTAAGCATACTGAAAAATTTTTATGATTTACATTATCAACTAACTCTTTTATAAAAAGATAATCTTCTTCCATAGTGTTTTCGATATGTATGTCTATATTGTCATCTTTATCTGCTAAAAAATCATTCCAAAAGGTTATTGCATTATTAAGCCATTCTTCCTTAGTGTATGTATTTGGTGTATATCCATTATGATATACTATTTTTTTAGCACCTAGCTCTTTAGCTATACTATACCCTTCATTTAATCTTTTTTTAGTTACTTTTACTATATCTCTATCTCTGCTTCCTACAGATAAATCTGCATAAGGTCCATGTATTGATATATTAGTTTTTCCATATATATCTTTTATTTCATCTTTATATGTTTGTAAATACATGTCTTTATCATCAAGTATATAAGGACTTGCAAATTGAACAACTTCTAATCCCACATTGTATTTTTTAATAATTTTAAGTATCTTTTGTGTTTCGTCTAATTGTGATATATATATATCCATCGCTTATCCCCCATTTTCTATTTAAAATACCTTAGTATATTTAACACTTATAAGATATAATATAATTATGTTTTTCTCAAATTATATTATATGCATTTTAAGTTTCACTTCTTTATATAGATTATACTCTATTATTTTTACATGTAAAATTAATTTAGTTAATAACTATTTACCTCATCATGTAATTTATATAGATTATTTTTGGTTTTAATGTCTATATTTAATAGTTTATTAAACATGCATAAATATAATCTCTTATATAGATTTATTTAAATAAAAAATCTATTATCAAAATTAATATGAATTTAGGTGATTTTATGAATTTAATGACTTTAGAAAATATATGTAAAAGTTATTCGGAAAAAACATTGCTAGAAAATATATCCTTTGGTATTAATGAAGGAGAAAAAATAGGTATTATAGGTGTTAATGGTACTGGTAAATCTACATTACTCAAAATAATAGCAGGAGTTGAAGTTCCAGATAGTGGTACTGTTACTAAAGCTAATAGAGTTAGAGTTGAATATCTACCTCAAAATCCTGACTACAATGAAGAGTTCACTGTATTGCAGCAAGTATTTAAAGGTACATCTAGCGAAATGAAACTTTTATTAGAATATCAAGAAACTCTTGATAAACTTAATAAAGCTTACAATGAAGATATAAACAATAAGCTAATATCTCTACAAGAAAAAATAGATACGCTTGGTCTTTGGGATTTAGAAAGTGAAGCTAAGATGATTTTAACAAAACTTGGCATAACTAATTTTAGTCAAAAGGTAAAAGAGCTATCTGGTGGTCAAAGAAAAAGAATATCACTAGCTTCAGCACTTATAACTCCTTGTGATTTATTAATACTTGATGAACCTACTAACCACTTAGATAATGAAACTATCGATTATTTAGAAGAATATCTAAATTCTAGACGTGGGTCACTAGTAATGATAACTCACGATAGATATTTCTTAGATAGAGTTTCTAATAGAATAATTGAATTAGATAAAGGTAGATTATTTAGTTATGATGGTAACTACTCTTTATTCTTAGAAAAAAAGATGGAAAGACTTGCACTTGAAGCTAGTATGGAAGAAAAGCGTCAAAATTTAATGAGAAAGGAACTTGCATGGGTTAGACGTGGTGCTAAAGCTCGTACTACTAAGCAAAAAGCTAGACTTCAACGTTTTGACGACTTAGTTAATCAAGACATTATAAAACCAGATGAGCAAATGGATATATCTGTTGGTTCTACTAGACTTGGTAATAAAATAATAGAAATACACAATATATCTAAGTCTTTTGATGGTAAATGCCTTATAAATAACTTAGACTATACTCTAGCTCGTACTGATAGAATAGGTATTGTTGGTAAAAATGGTATGGGTAAATCAACATTAATTAATATATTAAATGGTAAATTAAGACCCGATAGCGGTCATATAGAAGTTGGTGAAACTGTTAAAATTGGATGTTTCTCACAAGATGACTCTCACATGCATCCTGATATGAGAGCTATAGATTATGTTAAAGAAGGAAGTGATTATATAGAAACTTCTGATGGAAGTAAAATATCAGCCTCTCAAATGTGTGAAAGATTTTTATTTAACTCAACACTTCAGTATAGTTTAATAAATAAATTATCTGGTGGAGAAAGACGTAGACTTCATCTACTTAGAACCCTAATGACTGCACCTAACGTACTATTATTAGACGAACCTACGAACGATTTAGATATAGAAACACTAAATAGACTAGAAGATTATTTAGATGAATTTAGAGGTGTTGTTATAACAGTATCTCATGATAGATACTTCTTAGATAGAATATGTAATAAAATATTTGCATATGAAGGTATGGGAAATATTCATATATATACTGGTAACTATAGTGATTATCAGGTTTATAAGGAAGTACAAGGTATAGAATTTGAAGATGAAAAAATTATAAAAGAAAACTCTACTCCTAAGAAAGAAAAACCTAAATCAGCCAAAAAACTTAAGTTCTCATATAACGAACAAAGAGAGTTCGAAACTATAGATTCTGATATAGAAAAATTAGAACAAAAAATCGAACAATTAGAAAGTGATTCTACTAAATATGCCACTGATTTTGTTAAACTTCAAGAAGTTCTTGATGAAAAAGCTAATCTTGAAAAAGAACTAGAATTTAAATATGAGAGATGGGAATATTTAAATAATCTAGCCGAAGAAATAGAAAATAGCAAAAACTAATTATTAATAAAAATTTTCTAAATATTTTAATTTTACGAAATAAAATTGTTGACATTTAAAATTATTTATTTTAAGATTATAGAAAATAAATAATATAAATTCAATGAAAAAGAGAGTACATTAAATGAATTTTATAGAGAGCCGAGGATGGTGGAAGCTTGGCATTGAAGTTTAATCGAAGAGAGCTTTGGAGAAGATTATCTGAAACTAAGTATGGTAATCGGGATATCTCACCTTACGAGACTTAAGTGAGTAATATATGCGCATATATTATTAATAAGAGTGGTAACGCGGAATTTTCGTCTCTTGGTCTTTTGACCAAGGGACTTTTTTAATATTTAAATTTAATTTAGGAGGTTTGATTTATGCAAGGAAATTTAGTAGGTTCTACATCGAAAAGTAGTTTTTTTAAATTTTTAATACCGTCATTATTTGGTTTATTATTATTTGTTATTCCACTACCTTATGGTAGTATGATTCCTTTAGAAGGATTATCTTCTATAAATATTGGGATAGGATTTATTGCTGAGCTTATAAAAATAGTTTTTGCTGATTATATGTTAAACATAGCCTTAGTTGTTATTATTACTTCTGCTATTTTATCTATATTGAGTAAATTTATAAATATAAAAAATGAGTTTTTAAATAGTGTTTTAAATGTCTCTCCATTTTGGCTATTATGTAGAATACTTGGTGCTATATTTATAACTATGACTTTATTTAATGTAGGTCCTAAAGTTATAATATCTGATGTTACTGGTCAAACAATAATAGGACTTTTACCAAGTCTTCTTGCAATATTTTTAGTATCAGGTTTCTTCTTACCTTTAGTGGTTGACTTTGGTCTTATGGATTTACTTGGAACTTTAATATCTAAATTTATGTATAAATTATTTAAAGTTCCTGGTCGTGCTGCTGTAGATGCTGTTTCTTCTTGGCTAGGAGATGGTACTTTAGGAGTTATGATTACTAGCACTCAGTATAAACAAGGTTATTACACTACTAAAGAAGCTGTTATAATATCTGTTTGTTTCTCTTTAGTGTCACTGCCATTTTCTACAGTTATAGCAGATCAACTTGGGCTTATGTCAATGTTTGTACCATTTTATGGAACAGTTTGTATTGCATCACTAGCTTGTGCACTTATAATGCCTCGTATATATCCATTAAATAAGTTTAGTGATTCTACTTATAACGGAGTGGCTCATTTAAAGGAAGAATTAGTTCCTAGTGGTAAAAATATTTTTGAATTTGCTTTTGAAAAAGCTTTATATAGAGCAGAAAATGCACCTTCTTTTAATACTATTATAATACAAGGAATAAAAACTGTTGTAGATATGTACTTAGGATTACTGCCTTTAGTTATGGCTTGGGGAACATTAGCACTTATAACTGCAGAGTTTACACCAGTATTTAATATAATATCTTTACCTATAGTTTATGTCTTAAACTTATTACAAATACCTGATGCTCATATAGCAGCTCCTGCTGTATTAGTCGGATTTACAGATATGTTTTTACCATCTATTATGGTATCTGGAGATGGAGTTAGCCAAATAACTCAATTTATAATAGGTGCTTTATCTATAAGTCAATTAATATTTTTAACTGAAACTGGAGCTGTAATATTAAAATCAGATATACCATTAAACCTAAAAGATTTATTTATTATCTTCTTAATACGTACAGCTATAGCACTACCAATTATAACTTTAATAGCTAATCTATTATTCTAAATTAGTATCAATTTATATATAAAGTGCATAATATATATTAAGAGGAATGTATTTGACCTTTTAGCAGATAACTAATTCCTCTAAAGAGCTATCTTCAACTTTGAAGATAGCTCTTTTATGTCTTGACACCTGTATTATATATATGTAAAATAACTATAATTAGTTTATATATAAGGGGTGTATTATGGAAAATCTATTAAATGAATTAAAATCTATTAAAAACAATATTGATAACATTAAATCTAAAAATATTAATGATTTAAATCTAAATGAAACTGAGTTATTTATAGTTGACATGAATAATGGATTTGCAAAAGGTGGTTCCCTTTATTCACCTAGGATAAATGCTTTGATAAATCCTATTTATAATTTTACAAAATATTTATCTAATAAAGTGTCTAATATAACTGCCTTTACAGATTGTCATACTACTGATTCTATAGAACTTTTAAGTTATCCTCCTCACTGTATGGTAGATAGTTTTGAAAGTGATATAATAGATGAACTTAAGTCTATAGAAAACATCAAAGTTATTCCGAAAAACTCTACTAATGCCTTTTTCACATTAAAAGATATAAATTTTTCAAATACTAAAAATATAATAGTTGTAGGGGATTGTACAGATATATGTGTATATCAATTTGCAATAACGTTAAAGTCATACTTTAATCAAAATAATATAAGTAAAAATATTATAGTTCCTATTGATTTAGTAGATACATATGATAGCGAAGTTCATCCTGCAAATCTTCTAAACATAGTATTTTTAAATAGTATGCTACAAAATGGAATAGAAGTTGTAAAAACTATAAATTATTAATAAAAAAGTGTATGATTAAGTAAAATTAATCATACACTTTTTTATTATGAGATGAAGCGAATTTTTTATTAATAGTCATACTCTGTACAATTTTCACAAAGTACTACTTTTATTTTATTATTAAATACATTTTTATATCCTAGTAAAAATTCATTTAACTCAGCATCAACTAAATTTATTTTCTTACTACTACATAATGTAACTTTTTCTTTATCTATTATAACTTCTATATCATTTGTATCATTTTTTATATAAGTAGTTACACAACCTTTAGTTTGTATTTTATTAGCATATTTTTCATAAAATGATGTTGTATTCTTTATAGAATTTATACTCTCTTCACTAATATTAGACATGTCTAAATTTGCTGGATCTATTCCAAAATTTTTAAGTTGATCTTCTACTTCTTGAGGATTCATACCATATCTTTCCATAAATTTTTTTTGTATATTCATAAACTTCTCATAAGATATATTATTATCCTTCATATAATCAAATATCTTCTTAGAAAATTCAGCCATTGTCATACTTCCATCCATTACTGAAAAATATAAATTATATATATACTGTTCAAACTTATCTACATCAGAATCTTTAGCCTTGTTTTTTAAATTGTTAAAATCTATCACTCTATCGTCAGACATATTTATCCTCCTTTAAAAATCTTTACTTGTATATGATTATAACATATTTATATAGTTTTAAATTATTATTTATATAATATATTTGACCAATTTCAATAAATAAAAACTCTCCATTTATTATTTAACTTATCATCATATACATCTTATGTTTATCTATATTAGAATTGGAATTTATTTCACTTAATTGTTTAATAATTTTACTTTATATGATATATTTTTATATGTAATGTGATTTATTGGAATATTTTTAACTTGGAGGTAAAATTATGGAAATAAAAAGATTTGAAACAACTGAAAGAATGAGTAAAGCTGTTGTTCACAATAATACTCTTTACTTATGTGGTCAAGTTCATGCTGAAGGTGATATAAAGGAGCAAACAGCTAAAGTATTAGAGAAAATAGAAGATTTATTAAACAAGTATGGTTCAGATAAAAATCATATGTTATCAGTTACTATATATATAAAAGATATGAAAGATTTTGCTGATATGAACTCTGTTTGGGATGCTTGGATTGAAGAAGGATTTGCTCCAGCTAGAGCATGTGTTGAAGCTAAGATGGCTAGAGAATGTCTTCTTGTTGAGATGAGTGTTGTAGCTGCTATAAAGGAGTAATATAACATAAATAAAAAAGATGGGTATTACCCATCTTTTTTATTCCTCTTCTTCTTCCCACTCCATAGCTCTTTTTACAGCTTTTTTCCAGGTTTTATATAATTTCTCCTTTTTGCATTTATCCATTTTAGGAGTAAACTCTTTATCAACTCCCCACTTAACCTTTATATCATTCTTACTTTTATAAAATCCTACCGAAAGTCCTGCCAGATAAGCAGCTCCTAGTGCTGTTGTTTCTATAACCTTTGGTCTATCTATATTTACATCTAATATATCTGATTGAAATTGCATTAAAAAATTATTGCTACTTGCTCCTCCATCTACCTTTAAAAACTTAAGATTTATATTTGAATCTTGTTCCATAGCATTTAATACATCTTTAGTTTGATATGCTATAGATTCTAAAGTAGCTCTTATTATATGTTCTTTTTTAGCTCCTCTACTTAAACCTACAATGGTTCCTCTAGCATACATATCCCAGTAAGGTGCTCCAAGACCTGTAAATGCCGGAACAACATATACTCCATTGGTATCATCAACCTTTGATGCATAACTTTCACTATCCTTAGCTTCTTTTATCATTCTTAATTCATCTCTAAGCCACTGAATAGAGGCACCTCCCATAAATATACTTCCCTCTAATGCATAAGTAATTTTATTGTCTATCCCCCAAGCTATAGTTGTTATTAAACCATTTCTAGATTTAACTATTTCTTCACCTATGTTCATAAGTAAAAAACAACCTGTACCATAAGTATTTTTTGCACTTCCCTTTTCAAAACATGTTTGTCCAAACAACGCAGCTTGTTGATCCCCTGCACATCCTGATATTGGAATTTCTGCACCTGCCATCATCATAGAATCAGTGTGTCCATATACATAACTAGATGGGTATACATTTGGGAGCATTGATTTTGGTATATCAAGTTCTTTTAATATATCTTCATCCCACTTTAGCTCTTTTATATTATACATCATAGTTCTCGATGCATTAGAGTAATCTGTAGCATGAACTTTTCCCCTAGTTAAATTCCATATAAGCCAAGTGTCAACAGTTCCAAATAGTAATTCACCATTATTTGCTTTTTTTCTCGCGCCTTCTACATTGTCTAATATCCATTTTACTTTAGTAGCTGAAAAATAAGCATCTATTAAAAGACCTGTTTTATCTTTTATTATTTCTTCTAATCCTTTGTCTTTTAATTCTTTACATATATCTGATGTTCTTCTACACTGCCAAACTATTGCATTATATATAGGTTTTCCTGTATTTTTATCCCATACTATAGTAGTTTCTCTTTGATTAGTTATTCCTATTGCAGCAATTTCTTCCGGTCTTATACCCTTAGTTTCTATTACTTCTCTCATTACCCCACTTTGAGTTCCCCATATTTCCATAGGATCATGTTCTACCCATCCAGATTGTTTATATATTTGAGTAAATTCTTTTTGCGATTTACTTACTATTTCTCCATTTTCATCAAACAATATAGCTCTTGAACTTGTTGTGCCTTGATCTAGAGATATTATATATTTCTTTTCCATATTAATCTCCTTACTTTATTAATGAATATATACATATATATTACCACAATAAACAAAATAGCTAAATTATATTATTAAAGAATGAGATTATGTTAATTTATACTACTATATATATTTATCAAGTTTTTATAACTCATTTATTTCCTTTTTTTTAATTATATGATAAAATAATTAATATATTTTGCTTTGCTTGAATATAAATTTTAATAACAAACTTGTACATAATATAAATGTAATGACCTTTAAGTTTCAAGCATGACATCGTTATTATATCTAATATTAATTAAATTAGGAGGATTAATATGGGCTTAAAAGACAAATTCGCAGAATCATTTGCTAGATCAAAAACAATGACTGGCCCTGAAAAAAGAGCTAATGAAATAATGGGCAAACTACTTATGAAAAAAGCTATAATTCCTATTGTTTTAATGGTTATCATTATGATAGTTGGTATGGTTGCTAAGATAAATGGTTGGGCTATACTTGCAGTTAACTTATTAGTTGCTCTTGGGACTTACTTCTACATAAAAAAAGCTGGGGAAAAATATCAAAACTTCAAGCCTTATGTTGGTAACTTAATCAGTCTAGAGAAAAAAGGTAAAAATGAGTACGTAGCTATAATAAAACAAGGTAAAATGCCAGTAAAATTAGAAATAAACTATGGTGGAGAAGACCTTGCTGGACTTAAGAAAAATCAATTAGTTCAAGTTAGTTACAATCCTGATGCTAAAATAGCTATAGTTGTAACTAAGTAATAAAAAAGTCTTCGTTAGAAGACTTTTTTATTTATTATAAACATATTTCTTATATATTTTAAGTGCTTTAGCTAATTGATCAGGGCAAGATGTTCCTCTATTCTTACATGGTATATCTTCAAGATTTTTTATTATATCATCAATATCTTTACCTTCAACTAGATGCTTTATTCCTATAGTATTTCCACTACATCCACCCTCAAAAACTACGTCTTTTAATATATTGCCTTCAATATCCATTAATATAGACTTTGAACATACACCTTTAGTATAATATCTATACATACCTATCCCACCTTAATATATTTTATAAATTAATTTCTTAATTAATATATATACTAATTAAACAATAAATATTTCATATATTTTTTTTATATAGATATAATAATGGTAGTATTTGATTAATTTGTATGCTTTAATTTATTTATAGATTGAATTTGAAAGGATGTGTTTATTATTTCAAAAGAATTTCTTGATAAATATTTTAAATTTTTATTCTTATTTTTTTGGCCTATAGTTTGGTACGACTATGTTTCTATTGCTGCTATGAGAATTGAAATATTTATGTTTTTATTATTTTTAACAGCATCTATAGTTTATATAATAATGATTCTAAAATCTATTAATAAAATAGAAGATATAGATGTATTATATAGAATAACTACAATCTTAGCATTTATACTGTTTTTATGTAGCTATTTATTATTCTCTAAAAACAGAATATTACTTATTTTTAAACTAATATTTTTATTTATATACTTTTATGTTTCTTGCATAAAAAATTTTAAATACAATGAAAATGAAGGTGTCGTTGGAATGCTATCCTCACTTTTACTTATAACTATTACTTTTTCATATTAATACATATTTAGTATAAAATTTGGAAATGTTAGACATATAAGTTTTTTTCTGATATCATTTAAATTGAAAGTAATATTAATTATAAACTTACATAAAGGAGTAACAATTATGGAAAGAAAAGTTTTAGCAACAATTGGAGAAAAAGAAATCACTAACTACGATGTTGAGAGTGCTCTACAAAGCTTAGAACCATATCAAGCTATGCACTTTAATAGTGAGCAAGGTAAAAAGCAATTATTAGATGATTTAGTTAACCAAGAATTATTCTATATGGAAGCTAAAGAAAATGAATTACATAACGATGAAGAGTTTAAAAAAGAATTACAAAGAGTTCAAGAAAATATGTTAAAGCAATATGCTATAAACAAAGTATTAACTAGTATATCTTTAACTGAAGAAGAAAAGAAGGCTTTCTTTGATGCTAATAAAGATAAATTCAATAAGCCAGAAACAGCTACTGCTAAGCACATATTAGTTGAAACTGAAGAACAAGCTAATGATTTATTAAATAAAATAAAAGCTAATGAAGTATCTTTTGAAGATGCAGCATCAGAACATTCTACTTGCCCTTCTAAAGAAGCTGGTGGAAACTTAGGATCATTCCCTAGAGGACAAATGGTTCCAGAATTTGAAGAAGCAGTATTCAATATGGAAAAAGGTGAAGTAGCAGGACCTGTTAAAACTCAATTTGGATACCACTTAATAAAATTAGAAGATTTAAATAAAGGTGGAGAATCTGAATATGAAGAAGTTAAAAATGAAATAGAAAGAACTTTAATGTATCAAAAGCAAACAGAAGTTTATTCTAAAAAATTAAATGACCTTAGATCTAAATATGGAAATATGATCAAGTTAAATGACTAAAAATAAGACCTAGTATATACTAGGTCTTATCTTATTCTTTTAATTTATTGTAACAATACTCTATAATATCTTTTCTTTTTATTATACCAATAAAAATTTCTTGATCGTCTATAACAGGAACAAAGTTCTGATTCATAGATTTTGAAATTAAATCTTCTATATTAGCGTTAACATCAACAGGAGAATTGTCTTTTCTTCTATTTACTTCTTTGATAGGAATATCCTCTACTCCCTTTAAATCTAGCGAAAATTTATTTTTTAATGTCCACAATAAATCTCCTTCTGTTATAGTCCCAACATACTTCCCCTCATCATTAATTATGGGAATAGATGAATATCTATGATATTCCATCTTCTCTAGAGTTTGCCTCATAGTGTAGTTTTCATATATATATGCAACTTCACTCTTAGGTGTTAGAAAAAATAATATATTCACTATACTGCACCTCCAATAAGTAAACATTAATTAATTTATATACAAAAGTATTATATTCTTCTTTCTCTCAACTATAATTTTAACATATTTTTATATATATTTTAATTTAAAATATGTTAAAATTATTTTTTTTATTTAAATTATCTTTTATGGGTATATATTAAATAAAAATTATTTATGTTTTAAATTTGGAGGTATAACAATGAAATTTGATTATAATATAGAAGTTAATAGTTTTTTAAATAAAATATATGAACACAAGGTATATGAAATAGCATATGAAAATAATTTATACAATATAGATGCTAAAGTTTTAAAAGATAGATTTGATTTATTAAAAAACACAAAAATATATTTAGGAAGCGATATGCATGAATTTATAGTAAATTTAATTCCTAAAGATAAAGATGGATACTACTTTAGATGTGAAATAGCTAACTATCACAACTACTCTGTTCCTAGAATTTATGACTATAAAGGAGAGCCTATAAAAAATACTAATTACAATAGATATGGTGTACAACTTTGGGAATCTCATATGAATGAATTACTTATAGAAGATATTGAAAGTAAATTTAATCAAGCTGATTTTATTTATTTTATAGATAATAATTTATTAAGCATTGTTGATAAAATAAATGACTATATTAAATCTCGTAGAGATAAAGAAAAGATAGTTATAAAATTTGAAGATAAGAATGAAATATTAGATATAGTGAAATCCCTAATATTAAATGGAAGTCTTGATTTATCTTATGCTGAATTTTTAATTGATATGGACAAATTAAGAGATGAAATGATTAAGTTTAGTACTCCTTTTCATATGTACAATGAATTTGATAAATTAGAAGATGATACTCTTTATTGTTTAGATAATTTCTGTAAATACAATTCTTTAGATTTATTTGATGCTTTGATTAATGAAAAAGGATTTAAATTTATAAATGGAGTTGGACTTGTAAAAGAATAAGTTAATAGTGAAATTAAAAACGCCGCTTAATTGCGGCGGGTGTTTCACATACTACTAGACTTACTAATATATATATGAAATTAATTATAATTTAACTACGTTAGCAGCTTGAGGACCTTTAGCACCTTCAACTATTTCGAATTGAACGTTTTGTCCTTCTTCTAAAGACTTGTATCCATCAGCAGCTATAGCTGAGAAATGTACGAAAACATCTCCTTCACCTTCTACAGATATGAATCCAAATCCTTTTTCATTATTAAACCATTTAACTACACCAGTTTTCATTTAATAGATCCTCCTAAAAACACACAAAAATTATTTAGCTACAAATGTTTGCAACTTTATTATTACTTTAACATATATACATATCATTGTCAAATGTTATTAAGTTTATACACATCAACTTATAGATTCTAGTTTCTAGTAATGTACCTTAATTAAATGAAATCTTATAGCCTTATCACTCCACCCTAAATCCCATGGTACTAGTAATCTATCTGTATTGTGACAAGTTACTAAAGGATATCCTTTTGAGTCAAGTCCTGTTACAGTTGATACGTGAGTTATTCTGCCTCCTTTTTCATATGCCACAAAATCCCCAGGTCTTAAATTATAGGCTTCTTTATAAATATCTTCATAACTTCCTTTTGCTATTAAACTTCCTCTACCACTATATACTATATAATTTTTAAAAGCTTGTGCATTTACCCATGCCTTAGTTCCTGCACCATCTGCGTAATTCCATGTATCATTTTTTTTGAATCTCCCACTTTCAAACATTATTTGAGATGCAAAGTTTGCGCAGTCTCCACCTTCTGGATTATAATCTCTGTAATTTGAGTTGAATTTTAAACCATTTTCTTCATCAGCAGCTGCTCCACAATATTTATGTGCATATTCTATGGCTTTTATTTGCTCTTGCTTTAAATCTAATATTGTAGGCTTTTGCATACTTATATAATTTTTTATGTCTTCAGATTTTATATTATCTAAGTTTAAAGAATCAGCAAATGGATCTGTATACCATTCTTTAGTTATTATATATTGATCATCTATTATTTTGACATTTATATAATGATAAGTTCCTATTCTACACATATTTATAATATCTGGTTCTTTATCATATGAATACTTATACTCTGTTGAAACTGTACATATAATGCCGTATAAACCTTCTTCCTTTTCTTTTACTTTTTTGATTTTCACTTTTGCTTTTATATCATTAAACTTAACTCCTTGTTTACTAGACCAATTTTCTAGGTATTTCATCTTTTTTACTTCATGTTCCCATGCCCATAAACCAAACTTTTTATCTACCTCATATAATTCTTTTAGCCCTTCTTCATTTTTATCAAGTATTGCTTTATTTCTATGATCAAATAGTTCTTCAAGAAGAAGCTTGTATTTATTATTTTCGCCATCTTCTATTTTACTTACTTCGGTAGAGTTTGATTTTATTATTAATTCACCTTCTTTTATATATGAATATAATCCAATAGCTATCGTTAATGATAATGATATAATTATAATTTTAGCATACTTATTTTTAATATTAAGTTTTATCAATGTCAGACCTCCTAAAAGCAATTTATGTATTCTCTTGATTTATATTATTATATCCAAACATATTAAAAATAATTTTAATTTATTTAAAGCTTTTACTCTCCCAAATCTTTTTAATATATATTTATATAAATTGTAGCCATACATTTTATTTTTTGTAATTATATATTTGTTTTTGAATTTTTTAGTAGTAATATATTTATATAAATATTTTTATAGGGAGGTGCTATTTTGAAGAAAATAGCTGCTATTCATGATTTATCAGGTGTAGGTAGATGTTCTTTAACTGCTGCAATACCTATATTATCTGCATTAAAAACTCAATGTTGTCCTTTTCCTACAGCAATTTTATCTAGTCAAACAGGATATCCTAAATATAGTTTTTTAGATTTTACTGATCATATGAGAGAATACTCTAATGTTTGGTCTGAGCTTAATATTAATTTTGATTATATCTATAGTGGTTTTTTAGGTTCTAAAGACCAAGTAGATATAGTGATTGACTTTATAAAAAAAAATAATAATTCTTTTGTAATAGTGGATCCTGTAATGGGTGACAATGGAAATATGTATTCTATATTTGATAACGAAATGTGTAAAAAAATTAAAAATTTAGTAAAGATATCTAATCTTACGACTCCAAATATAACTGAAGCATGTCTATTAACCAATAGAAGTATTTCTGATATTGGTGATTTGACTAAAAAAGATATTATTAATATAGCCAAAGAAATTTCTGAATTAGGCCCTGAAAATGTAATTATAACTGGAGTAGTTCAGGATGGTTATATACTAAATATTGGATATGATAAAATCAGTGATAATTGTTTTATTACTTCATTTGAATATAATAATTTATCTTATAGTGGCACTGGTGATATATTCACATCTATTATATGTGGCTTAATAGCAAATGGTCATGATTTAGAATTTGCTATTAACAAATCTAGTTATTTTGTTCATAAGGTAGTAAACTATACATCCAAATTTGACACTGATAGAAATGATGGTATTATGTTTGAATACTTTTTAAATGAATTAACTTGCTTATAATGTAAATTATATTCCTTTTAAATATGTAGTATATATTACCTTCTCAAATTATAAAATGTAATATAGTATTTTTTATAAATGGAGGTATATATGGATATAAATAAAAAAGCACTTGAACTTGCTAATTCGATTAAATCTAGTGATGAATTTAAACTTATGAAGAAATCTAAATCCCAACTTGATAAAAATAAAAATTTAAAAAGACAACTTGATAATTATATAGATAAAAAAAATAAGCTTTACTCTAATAATAGAATAGAAGATGCATCAAGTAAATTAGTAGAACTTAACAAGGAATATCAAGAATTTTTTAATTTACCTCTAGTTTCTAGCTATATGAAATCTACTAGAGATTTTAATAATCTCATGGAAAAAGTATATAAGTCTATAGAAAAAGAATTATTAAAATAAGTATAATTTTCTTTAAGAATAAATAAAGAATGCCTGCAGGCATTCTTTATTTATTCTTAGTATTTTAATATCTTGGCCATCCCATATTTTTCATCATATTTTTCATATTCATATAATAGTGCATCCACATATCATTTGCGTCTTGACAATGATTAGAGCAAGCATTCATATAAGGCATTCCGACCATTGGATATTCATCTGCCATATCCCCTATATAGTGCATATTACACATATCATACATAGGGCTTACATAAGTTGCACAATCACAATCTATATACACATCTTCTTTGCAATGTGGCTTACAATATTCTGGCTTTAGACCTATATCACAATATTTCTCTTTATTTTTTTTGCAATATGATTTACTTTCTTTAGTATCGCATGTACAATATTTTTTGTGATCACAATCTATATATTTTTTCATATCCATTTCACACTTATCTAACTTGCTACTACATTTTTTTATCATTTCTTCACATTTTTTAGATTTATGTCCATATTCTTTTATTTTATCTTCTGCAGATTTATAACATTCTAATGCTTTTTCATCAAATTTTAAAGCTTTAGCATATAAACACTTAGCTTTTTCACTGAATTCTTGTGCTCTGTCTCTTAAATCATTTGCTTTTTCACACTTACATCTAGCTTCATTCTCTATTTCTTCAGCTTCTTTATGCAAGCATTTAGCCTTTTCACAAAGTTCTCTAGCTTTTTCCATTAATTCTTTGGCTTTACATTCTGCTGCTCTAGATTCATTCTCGTTGCATTGTGATTTTTCTCTTAAATCATTAGCTTTTGCTGCTAATACATTTGATGATTTTTCACACTCTCTAGCTTTTTCCATTAACTCCTTAGCTTTACATTCACAGCGTGATGCTTCATCAAATAAATCTTCTGCTTTTTGTGCTAGTTCTAAGCACTTATCTACACATGTAATCTCAAAATGCTCATCACATTTGCAATCGTCCATAAAATCACATTTACTCTCATGATCACAATCTATATATTTTTTTGAAGGTTTTTTGCAACAAACATTTGATTTGTGTGAGTTACATGGTTTACATGATTTTACTTTGTCATTGCATACATTGAAATTGTCACACTTAGGTTGACATCCACACCCTTGGCTTTTCTTTTTCTTCATAATACGTCAAAACCCCTTTTGCTGTAATATTCAACTCGCATAATAAACTTATGCTGTCTAATATAATTATATGAAAATCTTAAAATCTGGTTACTAGTTCTTTTAATAATATTATTAAAGTAAATAATCCTAAAATCATAAATATTTTTAAAATATTAGTTTTAGATTATATTTTTTTATCATTTACACATCCTATTTATATATTAAAATTTAATTAATTTTTAATATTATAAATTATATCTTGATGGGAGTGACACCATGGATAAAGATAATCAATTATTAAAAGGTATTTTAATAGGTTCTGCTACATTAGCTGCTTTGAGTGTAATTAGTCCTTCAATTAGAAAAATAACAACTTCAACAGTTAAAGCAACTTGCAAGCAACAAATGAAGCTTCTCGCTGGTATAGGTGTATTATCTATAGCTAACTATATATCAAATCTTGATGATGATATATATACAATAGATGATATCTAATTTATATGATAATTGTTTTTACTTATATTTCTTTGAAATACATATAGAAATTATAAGTAAATTAAAAACAAAATAATCATAAAAACATAAAAAAGTCAGTATTAGAAATACTTCTAATACTGACTTTTAATCTAATGATATTAACTTACCATCATAATATAATTGTACCTTTTTTATCCAATCGCCTTTATAATCTTCTTGAATTATATTTTTTACAATTGTATTTATTGTGTACTCTTTTGTTGTTTCATTTAGATAATCTTTCTTCCAAGATACTCTACTCTCTGAATCAGTCTTTGGTTCTATCAATTCAATCCTTGCAGTACTATTCTTAATAAAAACAGTAACTTTCATTGGTAAACTATTAAAGCACTCTTTAGATAATACATTTATAATACTTTCTATCTTTTCTTGAAGTGTACTATCTTTTTTAACTTCTATATACTTAACCTCTTTAGGATCATCTTTAAGTATATGTATAGGTATGTTAATGCTATCTGAATTTTGCTTAATTTTATCCGATTCCTTTAGTGTTGCTTCACTTTGAGATATTTCACTTTCTACTGCAGAAGATGGTTTAACTTCTACTTTATTATCATCATTTACGCTTTTATCACTACATCCTATAACTAAAAATGAAGTAAAAGCTGTTATAAAACTTAATGCTAATTTATTCATAAGTATACCTCTTCTTTTTATATTTATAAATATTATAACATAGTATACTTTATATTTTTAGCATTTTTTATTGGAGTTAATTGATTATTCTATATTTTTTGGCTATAATTTCATTTATTTAATGTAAATTTATATTATTCGCTTTTACATTTATAATATATTTCTCTTCATTATTTAAATTTTCTTTGTTTAAAGTTCCCTTTAACTCTTTTAAATTTTCATCATTTCTATAATGCTCATCAATAAGCATATTACTTACATTTATACCTGATATAGACTTCATATCTACACTAAAATTATAATTTTTACTTGGTATGTTTATATAAACGCTTGAATTGTATGCATTTATATTTAATTCTTTAGCTACTGGTATATTTGTATCTATATTAATATTTGAACTACTATTACTATTTTGAGTTATATTTATAGTTTTTGGTATAAATTTTTCAATATCATCTACAAATATTTCATTTTGAGCTGAATATATTTCAATTCCACCACTTTCTATATTAACGTTATCTATTCCTATTAATTCCTCTGTAGATAAGTATATATGTCCGTTAGATTTTATATCTAGGTTTTTAAGTGTTTTCATCCCTTTGGGCAGTGATATATACCCATTTATAGTCTTATAATATACACTATCTAGTAATAGATTATTTTCTATACTTAATCTTGCATGATCAGTAGATGCATTTACATTTATATTATTTGGAACATATATAATTAAACTTTGACTATTATTATAGTAAAATGCATTAATCACATTTTCTATAAATTCTTCTAAATTGTTGCTTATTTTATAATTATATTCCTTTTCATTTTCAACTATACTCAATTTATTGCCATCTTCTTTAATATTGTAGTTACTTATACCTTTCTTCACTACTCTAACTTCATGTCCTTCATATTTTTCTATTATTATATTACTAACTTTAGTCTTTACATCTAAATTTTCTATACTTATATTTTTATTATAAATTACTTGCTCTTTATCTAAGCTTTTTTCTATATTAGATATAGTTTGAGTAAAATAAGGGACAGATGATATAGAAAAGTATATAGTGCCAACTATACCAATTACTATTAATATTATTGAAAATATGGTTACCTTTTTATTCATCATCTTTCTCTCCTTCCTTAAAACTATTCTCTTCTTTATTATTAGCTTCTTTTTTCTTACTAGCATTTATATATAGTTTTCTTGTTTTCATCCAACTTTTATATCTATTTACGCTTGTTTTATATATAGATATTATAAATATATATATTTGCCATGCTAGTATCTGACCACCTACAAATGCAATAGACATAAATACATAAAGTCCCATTACCTCATGTGTTTGAGATATAAAATTCATTATTATAGGCATTGTAGCTACATATAAACCAATTAATGAAACTAATATAATACCAACTACAGATAAAAATAATACTATTAAAAATCTTGGAATGAATACTATTAAAGATAGTATACTAAGACCTAATTGTATTATTTTTCTTTTATTTTGGTCATTATTTTCAATATCTAAAGTTAATTTTTCACTAACTCTATCTTTTAAGTTTATATATTGTCTTTTAAAATTTGACTTTATTATATTTATTTTTAGTCTTATACTATTATCTTCTTCTTTATTTTTAGTCTCTGCTATAAGTTCACTAGCTATAGTTTTAGGTGAACCTAGAGATTTTATTATTTCTATATCGCTTTTTCCCTCTATTGTTCCATCTAAAAAGTATTCTTCATAGTCTCTTAATATATCTCCTATTTCTTCTTCTGAAAAACTACCTTTAAGATAATCTCTTAATATATCTAAAAATTCAGCTCTATTCAATATTATCACTCCTTTTACTCTATTAAAATATTTACAGCCTTTACGAAATCTTTCCACTCTACAATTAACTTATTTAAGTTTTCTTTTCCCAAGTCTGTTAATTTATAATACTTCCTAGCAGGTCCCTCACTCGATTCTAATATATATGTGTCAAAATATCCCTCTTTTGTAAGTCTTCTAAGAATAGGGTATATAGTTCCTTCATTAACTTCTATAACTTTAGATATATTTTGCACTATCTCATATCCGTACATGTCCTTTTTAGAAATAAGAGCTAGTACACATATTTCAAGTACTCCTTTTCTAAACTGAGTATTCACAAAACTCCTCCTCTCATTAAGCAGTCTACTGTGTATAACACACTACATTGTTTTATTACAATAGTGATTATATAATAGCACAGTACTTTGTTTTGCACAATAGTAATTTATAATAAGTTAATATTAAAATTATCCTTTAAGTTGATAATTTTGAAAAAGGAGCTATTTTAAGCTTAAATAGCTCCCTATCTTATATTAAATATCCACTATACAAGTAAGCTATAAATATGTATATTATTATAATTAAATTTATTCTAAGTAAATAAGATATTATAAACTCTTTTATATTTATTTTTAATGCCATTTTATTATTAGCTATATATATAATATTTGTGCTAATAGATGTACAACTTAAAATTCCTATTATACAAATTAAAATTTTGGTTTGTATACTTATACTTTTATCTACATTATTTATTCCTATTATAGTGTTATAAAATACATCTATTATAAATCCTACTAACTCATTTATATTTTTAACTTGCAAAACATCTAATACTGGATTAATCAAAATCTTTATTATTTCTATTATTATCTCACTATTTAATATTATCTGTCCTATATATAGAAATATAACTATATTTGGTATAAGATTTATAGATATACTTATACTTTCTTCTAGATTATCTATAATTTCTTTAAATAGACCTTTACTATCACTATTAGATAAATAATATTTTATTATTTTTTTTAATTTATCCTTTTTAGGGTAACTGTTTTTTTTATTACTTTTTAAATAATATGATTTTTTCTTCTTAGATATTGGATATATTCTACTTAATACCATATTTATTAATATTAATACAGTAGTTGACACCGTAATGGCATAAGCTAGATTTATATTTAGATATTCACATATATAAATAACTATCGGGTATGAAAGTATTGAAAAATTTAATATTATATTACAAGCCTCGTATTCCTTTAATTTACCTTCTCTATATAATTTGTTAGTCATAAACATTCCACAAAATGGATTTGTAAAAATATATACCAATATATTTAAAAAGCTTATACCATCTATTCTAAATAACAATTTTGTATATTTATTTAGATAAACACTTGTTAATTCTAACAATCCATATTCTAAAAATGGCATAAATAAAACACCTATAGTAAATACAGTTATTGTATTTAAGACTACTTCTTCTATAAGAAAATATACCTTATTATTTCCTAAAAGTCCATTTTTACTTCCAAAAAATATATTTACTAAGAAAATTAATGCTACAATTCTACTAATCATAAGAATTTTTTTATTTTTCAAGTTACCTTTTAACATTTCTTTAAACATTCCTATAATTAAATAAAATACAATACACACTTCTATGAAATGTTTCATATTACTTTGAAGCTTATATGATATATGATATATTAAATTCAACACTTGTCCATTTAATTTAATAGGTATAAAAAATATAATTATTCCAATTGCTGTATATACTATAGATTTTGATAATTTTATAAAATATTCTCTATTATAATCATCTTTTACATTAATTTTATTAATATTTTCCATATCACCACCTCATTTATTATTTTCAATTCTTATTTGATATTTCCTCTATAAAATTTTAAATTACAAATTATTTATAGACATTTAGAAGCTAACATCAACTTCTATTATTGCTTATTTTTCCTTATATGGTTATAATAAATTATACTTATTAAGGTAATTTTTTAGAGGTGAAAATTTAATGGATATAGATAATAAAAAGACTGTACTAATTCTTACTGCTCAATTTGGTGCAGGACATATAAGTGCAGCAAATGCCATAAAAGACTATATTTTAGAAAAGGATTCTTCTGTTAATGTAATAATAGAAAATTTTATAACAGCTAGTATACCTAGGATGAATAAACCAATGGTAAAACTTTATGAAAACAATACTAAATATGTTCCTGGACTATATAACTACTATTATTATTTAAAAAAGTCCTTTGATTCAAAACATGATATAGCTCATAAATTATATACTCCTAAGCTTATTGAATTTATATTAGATGTAGATCCTGATGTTATTATATCAACATTTCCTCTTGCTGCAGCTTGTGTGTATAATTTTAAAATTAAATACCCTAGTATTAATATCCCTACACTAACAGTTGTCACAGATGTAGTTGATAGCCTCGAATGGATATATCCAGATACAAGCATGTATTTTGTCCCATCATTAGAAATAAAAAATAGATATGTTCAAAAAGGTATTAATCCAGAATCTATAAAAGTAACTGGTGTACCTATAAACAAAAAGTTTTGTATTGAAAATAAGACAAAAGAATCTAATAAGTATAAAATTTTATTACTTGGTGGTGGTAGAGGCTTATTTGATATAGATGAAGATTTCATGTATTGGATTGATGAATTTATAGAAAATAGCTGTAATAACATAGAAATAGCTATTGTTACTGGTAAAAATAAGAAGCTTTATGATATATTAAAAGAAAAAAAACCTTTAAACAATATTAAAGTTTTAGGATTTGTTACTGATATGCACAATCTGCTAAGAGAGTATGATTTAATGATAACTAAACCTGGAGGGGCAACACTTTTTGAGGGAATTCTTTCTCAAACACCAGTTGTCGTTAAGCTTCCTAAGGTAGGACAAGAAATAGAAAATGCCCGATTCATAATAGATAAAGGAATTGGATTAGTATATACAAATGATGAAGATTTAAAAGATATTTTTAATAGTATAGCTTCAAATAAATTTGATTCTATATTTAATTTTATGAAGTGCAATATGAAATCTTTTAAAAACACTATAGAAAATGAAAGTATTGGAGACAGTATTTTAAATCTAATAAATAACAAGTAATACACTTGTTATTTATTAGCTTTTTTACATTTATCTAAATATATTATATTGTCTTTTTTGCTTTCTAATACCTTTGTATTTTTATTTCTTAACTTTTTACTAGCATGATTAAATATATTATATGTTATATATATTTCTCCTATAAGAAATAATATATTTACTAACATCTCTAATGTTAATGTTATTTTATAACTTTCGTTGCTATAATTTATTATAGTGTAATACTTAATAAATACTATAGCTAAAATATGAATATTTATTATATTTGAAATTCTATTAAATTCATTATAAAGATTATACTTTCTTATATTATTTTTTATAATATATTTACTATGACCATTAGCTCTTAGTATATCTGTGTATAAAGCACTTGCTATATCTTTTTTTAATAAATTACTAATAATTATGACTACTAATATTCCTATTAGGATATATATATCATATGCATATTTTTCAAAGCTTGAATCCATATCTTTTTTTACTAAATGTATTATTATATATATGCAAGAAAATATTATTGCTGTAATGTTTAATCTATGTTGGTTTTTAAATGTATAAAGTGAATAAAGTATTCCTGGCACTATTAATAATATAGCTATATACTCTAGACTTTTCCATTCACTTATATAGCAAACCCCCAAAGGTAAAAGTATATAACAAAGCATATCTAATAGAAAATCTTTTTTCATGGCATCATCCCTTTTTAAATTTTCTAAATTTTCTAAATTTTTATCTTATAGATTAGGCTTATGTTTTTTGTTTACTTTATTATAATTTATTTTATGCTAAAAAGAAGGGTATATTACCCTCCTTTTTAATATATTTAAATTATTTTATTACTCCATCAATAGGATTTGTAGTTTCTCCATTTAATAAAATCTCAAAGTGGACATGATTACCAGTTGAATTTCCTGTACTTCCAACTTCCGCTATAGCTTGTCCTTTTTTTACTATATCACCTTTATTAACTCTATTATATGAGTTATGTGCATATACTGTTGTCTTTCCATCAAAATGTTTTATCTTCACAACATTACCATACCCATTTTGGCTACCAGAAAATTCTACTATTCCATCATCACTAGCTAATATTTCAGTAGACTTAGGAGCAGGTATATCTATTCCTCTATGAAAATTTGCTTTTTTAGTTATTGGATGTATTCTTTGTCCATATGCAGAGCTTATTTCATAATATGATTTTAAAGGCCATATACCAGGTATAAAACTTAAATTATTTTTATCTAAATACTCTTTCTTCTCTTTCTCTATGCTCTTTTGTATTTGTATACTATCTATCATTATATTTTCTAATTCTTTTTCTAATGCTTTTTTGTTTTCTTGTAATGAATATTCTTTTTCCTCTACTAGATCCATATCTTCTTCTAAAAAGCTTATACTTATAACTTCTATAGATTCACTTTCTTCTTTTTTTAATTCTAAGTCTAGTTCATTTATTTTTTTAGATATTTCCTTTTGCTTTTGCTCATTTTCTATTAGTCTATCAATTTGTAATTCTGTTGATGCATGTACATTATTGTATGGCAAAATACATACTAATAAAATTAACATATAAATAAATATATTTTTTCTCATTTTTTCACTCCTTTTAAAACTATTTATCAGTATTAACTATTTTTTACATTTTTATTACATTTTTTATTCAATTTAAGAATTATTGTTAAGTAATAAAGTAAACTTTCCTAATTTTTTATTATAAAAATTCGCTTCACCTAAGCGACGTGTAGATAAAATACTTTATGCCGTCAACGACTTTGTCAGTTGCTTAAAATATAATTTTTTGTATATAAAAAAGAGCTATTCTCTATTTGAGATAGCTCCTTTACTTTAGTAAATATTTTTTTTGTAATCTGCATATAGTGCTTGAATATCTTCTATATATCCATTTAATTCTAATTGTAACTTTGATACTTTTTCAAAATCATTAGATTCTATAGCTTCTTTTATTTCTGTAAATAGTGATTTTTTAGTTAATGTATCTTTCATAACTTTAAACTTTATATCACATATTTTATTCCATGTAACTTCATCTAAAGCGTCCATATTTTCATTATTATGTAATTTTACACAATTTCTTATTATTTCTCTATCATTTTGTATTATTCTATTATTTAATTCCTTTGTCCACTTGTCTATAGCACCTGTCTTAAATGAATCTATTATAGCTTCTGTAAATACATCTCCCATTTTTAACACGTCTGTCTTAGATTTATTTATTTCTAGATTTCTCATATTTTCATAAACAGTTGCTGGTGGTACTGAGAAT
Organism: Romboutsia sp. BSD2780061687b_171204_C1; assembly: GCF_015560225.1. Classification (NCBI taxonomy): domain Bacteria; kingdom Bacillati; phylum Bacillota; class Clostridia; order Peptostreptococcales; family Peptostreptococcaceae; genus Romboutsia; species Romboutsia sp. BSD2780061687b_171204_C1. Next base: position 166,955 of record NZ_JADMRK010000002.1, read on the forward strand.
CTTTCATTTCTCTCTTCAATTGTATAATACTCAAATACATCATTTTCATCTCTGTATGATCTATTTTTTTCTAAATAAAAACTTTCTTCTCCTATATCTTTAGATATTTCTTTTTCAAGTTCCTTAGTTGTTAATTTACTTTTAGCTACTGCTTTTATTCCATCTAACATAGTTTGGTAACATCCAGCTATAACTAAGTATGTATTTGAAAGTGGATTTGGAGATCTTAGTTCAAATCTTACTGTTTTAGGTTTTTTAATATCTCTTACTAACCCTACTAATACAGATCTATTTCTTGATGGTAGTTTATAGCTATGACCTAGAGATGTAACTATACAAACAGGTGCTTCAAACCCTGGAACCAGTCTATTAAATCCATCATTAGTTGCCGTTACTATAGGATTTAATACTTCATAGTTTTTAAGGATACCCATAAGTGCTCCATAGCCAATTTCACTTACATAATCTTTATTCATATCTCTTGGCGCAAATAAATTTTTTATACTTCCATCATTTAATTTTGCACTAACCCCTACATGAGTGTGTCCTCCACTACCTGCAACTCCATGTATAGGTTTTGCTTTAAATGTTACTTCAAGTCCATGAGACGTAAATACGTCTTCTATTATCTCTCTTACTAATAACTCATTGTCTGCTGTTTGTATAGGGCTAGAAAATTTCCATGATATTTCTAATTGCTCCATCGCGTGATTAGTTTTACCATCTATACTTATAGAACTATTTATTCCCCCTACTTCTTTATGTGCCATTTCTGGATTTATTCCCATTTTTTGAAGTACTATTATTGACTTTTCTAGGCACGTTCTTATTATCCCATGTGTTCTTTTCCAGTACTGTTCTTTTAAGCTTTGAGATACCGATAATTTCTCTAAGTCAGCCTTATCTTCTGGAGTATTTACCCAAAACTCTAATTCAGTTGCAGCTGTTAGTATTATATCTTCTATATCATCTGCTTTTTCTATTCCTATATTATTTATAAGATGTGGATATTCCCTAAATAACTCTATTATAGAGTTTTTAAAATATTTTTCTGATTTTTTAAGTATTCCCCTTGAACAAACTTTTTTATTTTCATGTATTAAAAATGCAGGTATTCTAAGGGTACCTACAGGCAAATTAGTTTCTTCATCTATATGCTCAAAATTATAATCTATAAACCATGTACACTCTGTATCTGGCATTAAATCTACCTTAGCATTGTTTAATGTAGCAATATTATAAAGCTCAACACTTGAACCATCAGTTTGAACTGCCGATTCTAAGAAATTATCTATATCATCTAAAAACAATTCCATAGGTATTTTTTCATCAGTTGCATTTCCACCTAAGTCAACACCCATTAATGATACAAACTTTATATGCTTGTTTTTACTTAATATATCTCTAAGATTTTTTTCATTATGATTATCTCTTTCTATTGTATATAATAGTTTTTGCATTTAAGCACACTCCTCTATAAGATATGTATTTTGTACTGAAAAATATACACGATACCTAAAACTTTTATATTTTAATTTTTATAAATCGTTTTGTTCGTATTTTAATTTATACTTATTATATATTAAGCTTTTAAAGTTCGCAATATTTTTATTAATTTATATTTTAAACATATTCACGATATTACTTATTACTGTTTTTTATACATTTATTTAACATTTTTATCAATATAGGGTATACTAAAGTAAGATGTATTTTTATATATTAATACAAGTAATTTTATAATTTAATTATACATTTTATCACAAGATAAGATTATTAGGAGAGAAGTATTATGGAATATATAGTTTTTGACTTAGAATTTAATCAAGGCTTTGACAAAAAAATTAATAAGACAGTATCTAATGAAAAATGTCCTTTTGAGATAATTCAAATAGGTGCAATTAAATTAGATAGCAATTTTAATCTAATAGATACCTTTAATAGCTATGTAAAACCTCAACTATACAAAAAAATTCATCCTTTTGTTGGTAAAATGACTAATATCACTATAGATGATGTTTTAGATGCACCTACCTTTCCACAAGTTTATAAGGATTTTAAAAAATTTATTTCTACTAAAAATCCTGTGCTTTGTGTATGGGGAACTGGTGATTTAAAAGAGCTATATAGAAATATAAATTACTATAGTCTACCTTCTAAAACTTTGCCTAAATCATATATAAATATACAACATCACGCTTCAAATTACTTTAATAATCCCGCTGGAAAAAGTATTGGTCTTCAAAATGCTATTAATATATTAGGATTAACTCAAGACAAATCATATCATAATGCTTTAAATGATGCATATTATACTTCTCAAGTGTTTATTAAAATATATAATCCAAGTATAGTTCCTGATGTATATATGTATACTACAGTTAAAGCACCTTGTTCTTCTAAAAGAAGTCAAAAAAAGCAATTAGATTATGATAAACTATTCAAAGAATTTGAAAAACTTCTTGAAAGACCATTAACTCGTGAAGATAAAAAAATTATTGATTTAGCATATAAGATGGGGAAAACTGGCCAATTTTTAAGTGGTGAACCTAAATATAAAAAAAGATAGAGTATATACTCTATCTTTTTTATTTAAATATTTATAAATAGCATCTTCATAAGCTCGTATTGAGCAAATTCTACACTTTTTATTTCTTTACTTTCACTTCTATTTAGCTCTTTTTCTCCTATAAATACATCTTTATCACCTATATTGGCATATAGTTCATTTAATATATTTAAAAAATCACATACCTTAACAGATTCTTCTTTTGACTTTAGTAAGGTTATATATTCGTTCTCTCTATCTTCATATAAACACTCTATTCCATATAATATATTATCCTCTTTTATATATATAACCTCTCCCCCTAAAGATTCTCCTTTTTCTAATTTATGCTTAAGCTCTAATAATTTCATTTTGTCCCCCTTAATATAAATTTTTCTTATGACTTAATGTAATCATACTACTATCATTATATTAAGATGATATAAAATTTATTAATAATTATTTTATGACTAATTCTATAGGACAATGATCAGATCCTAATATTTGTGTATGTATATCAGCACTAACTAATCTATCTTTCATATCATCACTTACTACAAAGTAATCAATTCTCCATCCAGAATTATTTTTTCTTGCGTTAAATCTATATGACCACCAAGAATATACGCCTTCTTTATCTTCATTAAAATATCTATAGGTATCTATAAATCCAGAATCTAAAAGTTCTGTAAATTTATTTCTTTCTTCATCTGTAAATCCTGCATTTTTTCTATTAGTTTTAGGATTTTTTAAATCAATCTCTTTATGAGCAACATTTAAATCTCCACATACTACAACAGGCTTTTTAGTATTTAGTTCTAATAAATAATTTCTAAAATCATCTTCCCATTTCATTCTGTATTCTAGTCTTTTTAATTCACTTTGAGAGTTTGGTGTATATACTGTTATAAAGTAAAAGTCCTCAAATTCTAAAGTTATTACTCTTCCCTCTTTATCATGTTCTTCTATATTTAACCCGTAAGATACACTTAAAGGTTCTATTTTAGAAAATATAGCAGTCCCTGAATATCCCTTTTTTTCTGCATAATTCCAATATTGGTGATATCCTTTTAAATCAAGGTCTATTTGACCTTCTTGAAGCTTTGTTTCTTGTAAACAAAATATATCTGCATCTACTTCATTAAAGTAGTCTAAAAATCCTTTTGTTACACACGCCCTTATTCCATTTACATTCCAAGATATTAATTTCATTTATTCCTCCTAAGTTTATTATTGTATTTTTATATTACCCAGTTTTAATTATTATCAATCTATATTATTAAACCTTAATTTATTTGCAAATTCTGAAGGATTAATTGATGATACATATAGCCCTGTACTTAATTCAAATCCTCCAAAACTATATTTCCTAGGTATTATATGCATATGAAAATTATAATACTCATCACATTTTATTTTATTTGGATGTGTATGTATATATAGATTAAAAGGACTATATCCTCTTACCTTATATAGTTTTTTAAATAATTTTTCAAATATTTTAGATAATTCATCTATATGTTTGTCTTCCATGTTTTCAAATCTAATTTTGTCTTTTGATATAATTCTTATCTCACCGCTATATCTAGTGGCATAAGGAACTAAAGCTAAAAAGTATTTACCATTGTATATAATTCTTTTAAATTCTTTAATTTCTTTATTTATTGTATATTCATATAAAGATGATTTATTTTGATTATAATAATCCTTTGCTATATTTATTTCATTGTATATTTCTGGTGGTACAATTGATAGAGATATGATTTGAGTATGAGGATGATCTAATGATGCACCTGATTTTCTTAAAAAGTTTTTAAAAATACTAACATACTCTATCCCTTTATCATTTATTAAATTTTTATATCTATTTTTATACATCTCAAACATATGAATAAACTCTTCTTTAGTCATGTTATAAAAATTACCATTGTGCCTATAGGTATCTATCATTACTTCGTGAATGCCATATATGTCTTCTTTTTCATCATTTATTATAGGAAATTTATTATTTACAGATTTTACAAGCCATCCATTTTTATCACATACCTTATATTTTTCATCCTCTATAAATTCTTCATTTCCTCTACAAAAAGGACATTTTACTTCATACTCATTGTATATTTCCACTTCTTCATAATTTTTAGCTTTATCCATAGGCCTTTTTGACCTATCCTTTGCTACTATTATTTTATCATTATTCATGTTATCTATTATTAAGTTACTCATTTATAACACCTCTTAGAAATACATTCTTTATTATAAAAGCCTTATACTATTGATTTTACATTATATATCCATTTTTTTGCTACTTTTTTAATATCTTTAACTATTTGTGTATATTCTTATATTTATGTATACAAGATTTTTCACGCCATATATGCTACTATAATCTTGAAATTATAAATTGACTTTTTAAAGCTATCTATGGAAAATCTACTATAAAGCTTTATCGTCATAATATTATTTCCTATGGGCTATAAAATTGTCTGGTTATTTTAATTATATAGGAGGTAGTTTAAATGAAATATTCACAGAGAGTATCTGCTATGCAGTCTTCTCCAATAAGAAAGTTAGTTCCTTATGCACTTGATGCAAAATCTAGAGGAATTAAAGTTTATCATTTAAATATAGGCCAACCAGATATAAAGACTCCAAAAGGATTTTTTGAAGCAGTAAAAAACTTTGATAGTAATGTATTAGAATATGCTGTATCTAATGGTATTCCAGAATTAATAAAATCACTTCAAGATTATTATACTACATATGATATGCATTTTGATAAAGATGAAATACTAATTACTAATGGAGGTAGTGAAGCAATACTTTTCACTCTTATGGCAATATGTGATCCAGGAGATAATATAATAGTACCAGAACCTTTTTATACTAACTACAATGGCTTTAGTCAGTGTATAAATGTAGAAGTAAATCCTATAACAACTAAAGCTGAAAGAGGATTCCACTTACCATCTAAAGAAGAAATCACATCAAGAATCAATTCGAAAACTAAGGGTATATTACTTTCCAACCCAGGTAATCCAACAGGAACAGTTTATACGAAAGAAGAAATAGATATGATAGGTAAAATAGCTATAGAAAACAACTTATGGATAATAGCAGATGAAGTTTATAGAGAATTTGTATACGATGGTCTTTCATATACAAGTTTCGGTAATGTAAAAGAAATAGAAGATAGAGTTGTTATAATAGACAGTGTATCTAAAAGATACAGTGCTTGTGGAGCAAGAATTGGTTCTATAGCATCTAAAAATAAAGGGCTTATAGCACAAATATTAAAACTTTGCCAAGGAAGACTTTGTGTACCTACATTAGAACAAATAGGCTCAGTTGAGCTATATAAGACTCCAACTTCATACTTTAAAGAAGTTAATGAGGAATATAGAAGAAGAAGAGATGTTTTATATAATGAATTAATGAAGGTTGATGGTGTAGTTTGTAAAAAGCCTACTGGTGCATTTTATATAGTTGCTAAGCTTCCTGTTGAAAATGCTGAAGATTTCGTTATATGGATGCTAAAAGATTTTAATAAAGATAATGAAACAGTTATGGTTTGTCCTGCTGAAGGATTCTACTCAACAGAAGGCTTAGGTCGTGATGAGATTAGGCTTGCATATATATTAAATGAAGATGACTTATTAAAAGCTGCTTCTATATTAAAAGAAGGACTTGAAAAATACGTAGAACTAAAAAAATCTCAATTATCATCTGCTGATGCTTAATATAATTTCCTTGTGTGTAAAAAAAGAGGTATAATTTTTACCTCTTTTTTATTTATTTTCATAATATAAAATTTTTCTTATATATTTATCTGAAGTTTTCTTGATTTAGTATATCTTCTAAAGTATTTATAGCGTCCCTATATCTTTTTATATCTTCATCATTTAATTTACTTAATTTATCTTCTAGTTTTTGGCTTAACTTTTCCATAAAATCTGATGCAAGATTCATTCCCTTGTCTGTTATACTTATTAAATACTTTCTTCTGTCTGATAAATCTCTAGTTCTTATTACATATCCTTTTTCTGTTAAATCATCAACCATGCTAGTTAAACTCCCCTTTTCTATGTTTAACTTTGAACATAGATCGGTCATACTTATATCCCCATAGTTTTTGATAAACATCAAAGCTCTTAATTGCGTTTTATTAACATTTTTTATAGAAGAATATTCTTTTAAATATTCTAAATATAAACTTGAATATATTTTTGGAAATGTTCTTGATAAAAACGCGATTGTATCTGATACTACGTGGTTCATTTTGCCTCCTTAGATGTTTATATATATTTCTTTTTCTAACTATTAGTTTACATTATAAATCTAATTAAGACAATACTTTTTATTTTATTTTAAAATAATTTTATTATATATTTTTATTTTGTATTATTTTGTATTAAAAAAGTACCATATAATATGGTACTTTTAAAAATTTATACGTGTAAGTCTATTGTCATTCCTATTTGCTCTTTAAACTCTTCTATTGCAGGATCTAAATATTCTTTTACAAATTCTACAACTTGTTCTGGAGCTCTACCTATGAAGTTTTTAGGATCCATTACAGATAGTATTTCTTCTTTAGACATTTTGAAAGAATCATCATTTATTATAAGCTCTATTAAGTTGTTATCTTTACCTTCTTGCTTTACTCTATAAGCTGCTTGCATAGAGTACTCTCTTATTATTTCGTGAAGTTCTTGTCTATCTCCACCTCTTTTTACAGCTTCCATAAGTATATTTTCTGTAGCCATAAATGGAAGTTCTTCATTTATATGTTTATTTATCATATTTTCGTAAACTACTAATCCATTAGTTACATTTATACCTATTTCTATTATAGCATCTGCTGCCATAAATGCTTGTGGTATAGATAATCTCTTGTTTGCTGAATCATCTAAGCTTCTTTCTAACCATTGAGTAGCTTGTACTAATGCAGGACTTAATGATTCTGCTATTATATATTTAGAAAGTGATGCTATTCTTTCACTTCTCATTGGGTTTCTCTTATATGCCATAGCAGATGATCCTATTTGATTCTTTTCAAATGGTTCTTCTATTTCTTTTAAACTTTGTAGTAATCTTATATCATTAGTCATTTTATGCATACTTTGTGCTATACCAGATAATACACTTAACACTTGATAATCTAATTTTCTAGTATATGTTTGTCCACTTACTGCATAAGAAGATTTATATCCCATCTTTTCACAAACTAACTTATTAAGTTCTTTTACTTTTTCATGATCTCCTTCAAATAGACTTAAGAAACTTGCTTGAGTTCCAGTTGTACCTTTAACTCCTCTTAGTTTCATATTATCTATTCTGTAGTTTATATCTTCTAAATCTAGTATTAAATCTTGAGCCCATAATGTAGCTCTTTTACCTACTGTTGTAAGCTGTGCTGCTTGGAAATGTGTAAATCCAAGTGTTGGAACGTCTTTATACTTTAATGCAAACTCTCTTAAGTTGTTTATTAAGTTTACAAGCTTTATTCTTATAAGTTTTAAAGCCTCATCCATTTGTATAACATCTGTATTATCTCCAACATAAGCTGAAGTAGCACCTAAATGTATTATACCTTTAGCGCTATCACATTGAAGTCCATATGCCTTTACATGACTCATTACATCATGTCTTACTTCTTTTTCTATCTTTCTAGCTTCATCAAAATTTATATTATATATGTTAGCTTTTAATTCTTCTATTTGTTCATCAGTTATATTTATTCCTAATTCCTTTTCACCTTCTGCAAGTGCCACCCATAACTTTCTCCAAGTTGAGAATTTAAATTGTGGAGAGAATATATAGCTCATATCCTTGCTACAATATCTATCTATTAAAGGGTTTTGGTATGTACTATATTTTTTATCTATCATAATTTTTCGCACCTTCCTTAAGTTGTTATATAATAATTATATAAAATATTACGAACCATAACAAGTTTTTTTTTATTTATGTTCATTTTATTTGTTATTTAACGTAAGATTTTCTTTTTGCATCATATAATCTATACTTTCACTATCAACAAAATTTAATACATATTTATACCTTATAGCATAGTATTTATCACTCCAACCTAACTGCTTCTTTATATCAGATTCATTAGCACCTAGTCTTAGTGCTATAGCAGCATAAGAGTGTCTAAAATCTTTTGCAGAATATTGGCAAAGCCCAGCATTATCTAACGCTTTTCTAACTATTAATCTGACATTTCTATCGGTTATAGAATTACTTTTTTGAGTTGTAAATACAAAATCTTCTGTCGGCATTATAACCTCTGATAATCCAGAATAATTTCTGTAATCCTCTAATAGCTTAAAACAATATGGATGTAATTTTACTATCCTTTCTTTTCTTTTTTTGCCAAGTCTTACATAGTGGTTATCTTTTTCATCTACCATAAGATCTTTCCATTTTAAACTAACTACTTCATTTAATAAACATCCTGTTGTTACTAAAAATACTATTATAGCTCTATCTCTTATAGTTAACTTATATATGGAATCTACTAGTTGATTTATTTCTTGAATACTTAACACATCATCTTTAGTTTTTATTCTAGTTACTTCAGGCTTTTCTACATATCTAAATGGGTTTACTTCTATATATTCTTCTTTCATTAAAAAATTATAGAAACTATGTAAATAACTATATATCTTTTCTGATGTTGACTTTGCATAGTTATCTTTTACATTATCGATAAATTTTTGACAATCTTCTTTATCTACATATAAGAGTTCTTTATCATCTATAAACTCTTTAAATGCTATTATTTTTGATAAGTAATCATGCCTAGTTGCTGGGTTAAGTTTTTTCGAAAAGTTTTTAAAAATCTCATATTCATAATCATCTAATTCTATAATTTTATTCATATATTTATCCTTTCATTTCATATATTATATTTAGTTGACACCTTATAATTTTTATTGGTATACTCTAAGTTGACGTTAATTTAGTATATTAAAATTTTATGTTGGAGGAACTTTTTAATGGCAAATTTAATAGAAATTTTTAAAGCCGTAATACTTGGTATTGTCGAAGGTATAACTGAATGGTTACCTGTAAGTAGTACTGGCCATATGATACTAGTAGATGAATTTATGCACCTTAATTTTTCGGATACTTTTGTAAATACATTTTTAGTTGTAATACAACTTGGTGCAATACTAGCAGTCATTATCATATTCTTTAAAAAACTAAATCCTTTTGATAGTTCAAAAACTTCTATTCAAAAGAATGAAACAATAAGCTTATGGCTTAAAGTTATAGTAGCTGTTTTTCCATCTGCAATATTAGGATTTTTGTATGATGATAAAATAGAAGCAGCTTTCTTTAATGCTACAACAGTTGCTATTGCACTTATAGTATACGGTATAATCATGATACTACTTGAGAATAGAAATAAAAAACCTAAGTATAATGATTTCTCTCAAGTAACTTATAAGTTAGCTATCGGTATAGGTTTATTCCAGTGTTTAGCTTTAATACCTGGAACATCTAGATCTGGATCTACTATAATAGGTGCAATACTTCTTGGTACATCTAGATATGTAGCTGCAGAATTTTCATTTTTCTTAGCTATACCTACTATGCTTGGGGCTAGTGCACTAAAACTTGCTAAAGCTGGTTTAGCATTTAGTGGACTTGAGTGGGTTGTACTTCTAACTGGTTCTATAGTGGCTTTTGTAGTTTCAGTATTTGTTATAAAGTTTTTAATGGATTATATCAAAAAGCACGACTTTAAAGTATTTGGATACTATAGAATAGTCCTAGGTATAATAGTTTTAGCTTATTTTTACCTTATAAAATAGTATCTTTATAAATTTTATATAAATATAAAAGTCTTCATTTGATTATCTAAATGAAGACTTTTATAATGCATATTAAACCTGATAATACTCTTATAATGTTTATAATGTTTTATTTACTATAAGAAAATACTTATGTTTTTCTTATAGTTTCAAACTTATATATTTGATTCTATAAGAAGTTTTATTATATCACTAGATTCTTCATTAAATGCAGTTATTATAGTCAAATCATCACAAGCTCTATTTATAGCCGAATATACTTTATTTAAATCTCCTACAAAATCGTTTATTTGATAATCCTGACTTCTATCTATTATTTTATGATTGTATAACATTTCTAACTCACATAATACTAAAGCTTTGTATTCTAAATTACTCATATTATAAATATTAGAAATGGTTATTCCAAACTTTTCACTCATATTAGTTAAGTCTTCATCTGCACATATATAAGGTATTTCTGCTTCATCTAATGCCTTTCTTAGCATATATTGGAAGTATATCATTTTTCCACTTTTTAATTTCTTTTTATTGTATGGATATACTATTCCTATATCACTATAATTTAATCCTTTATCTTCTACTAAATGCTCTATCTCCCATATTACAGAGCTTATTTGTTCATCTAAATCACTAACTTTTATTATATCTACAGATTTACCTTCTTCTCTTTTAGATATACTTTTATAAAATTCATTATAAGTTTTATTTTCTCTTAAAGAATGTATATAATTATTTGCATTTTCAGAGAAATTATTTACAAATTCCACTAATCTTTTAGTTTGTTTATAATTATCTTTTAATTCTATTATTTCATCAAACGCTAGATTGTTTACATTTGGTTTGAATATGTTTAAATCATTACTTATATTTGAACTCTCACATGAATACACATTGAATATGTGTTTAGTTTTATATAAGAATTCTTTTAAGAAATATATTTCCTCACTTGAATACTGTTCGCCTTTATCTACAAATATTCCTTTAAACATCTTCTTATTTTTTATTATATTTTTAGCTTGCTTTATAAGGTTTTCAAAAGCTTTTTCATAGTCCTTTTTTAATAAACTATAGTTTATTATTAAATTGTATTTTTTAGCTAGCTTAAATATAAAAGAGCTATATGTATGTATTTCTAAATTGTTATTATTTTTATATAATAATTTAACCTTTTCTCTAAGCTCATTACATCCTTGTTTTGATGGTGTTATTATTAAAAATTTATGATGTGGATATATTCTAGCTAATTTTATAGCTCTAGATAACATTATTGCTGTTTTACCAGTACCTGGTGCTCCTTTTAAGAGTATATCACCATATTTTATAGATATACTTTTAATAAGCTGACTTTGATTTAGCATAGTCGCACTATACTCATAGTCATCACTATAAAAAGATATCTTTTTAAAATTTTTATTTAAGTGATATTTACTATTAAGTAAATAATACTCAGGGCATACGTCCATCATAAATAAATTTAATGTTACTTCATTATTTGATTCTTCTAGGTAATTATCTAGTAGTTTTTTATCATTCATTATTTCTTCAAGTTTACTTTTGTCTATTATATGTTTATATATAAATTCGCTAAATCCATAATCTTCTTCTATATCTACATATGGCATAACAAAAACATAATTATATTTTATATCACTATGAGACTGCTTCATTTTTAAACTTAACAGGTCATTTTCTTCACTCATAACCTCTAATAAGTCTTCTTCTAGGATATAGAATATATCTTCTGTTGTATCCATAAATTTTATAAATAGCGCTTTATTGTCTTTTATATATAACATATCTGTATTGATCCCTTTAAATGGTGTTACTTTAGGTATTATTTTTACATCTCTTTCTATATTTTCATAGAATACTTTTTCTACTTCTTTTATTTTTAAAGCATCTAGTTCAGAGTCAATATTTATGTAATTTTTCACCTGATATTCCCCCTCGCTTACTAATAATTATAGCATTTAAACTTATAATTTACTATATTTACTATGTATTCTATAAACTTCTTAATTTATATTAATTTAATTATATAAATTGTATCATTATATTATAGTTTTTACAAAAATAGGGAAGTTTATAACTCCCCTTAAAATTTTTAATGTCTATAATGTTCTTCCATCCAAATATTCATTTTTCTTCTTACTTCATTTTCTTTTACTTCATCAAAATAAGCATCATCTATATTATAGGTATCTACTAGATTGTATGATTCTATAGGGTATTCTAAAAAGTTACCATTTTTATTTATAAATCCTATTGTCATTATTTCATAATTATCTTCATTTTTATTAAGAACTACTCCATATTCAACTTCTTTTTCTTTATCATTAACTTTAGTCATTTTTACATACTGATTTTTTGATAATTGTTTTAGCATACTAGCACTCCTTTTATTTATAATAAACTTACACATATTTAGTATTTCCAATTTTCTTGCTTATATTTAATCTTTATATACATAAGTATTGTACTATATTGTATTTTTGTTTCTTTATATAAAAAAATGCATACTTATAAAATTTTAAGTATGCACTCTTTTAACAACTATATTATTTTTTTAAGTTTATGACTTCATCAAGTACTACATCACTACCTATTTCTTCGTATGTTCCTGGTTGTGATTTTAACTCTTTATATTTAGGTTTTTCTATCACTACTCTAATGTTTTTGCTATCTTTTGGTGATTGTAAATAAGTTTTATCACCTTTATTATCATTATCTGCTGTAGACTCTGATTGTTCTAGTTTTTTTCCTTTGTCATCAAATACTGTCATTCTATATTCATCCCACGTACCTTTTTTGTAAGAATTTTTGATTATCATATCAAAAGGTGTTATAGAAATTGAATTAACTTTTACAAAATCATTTTCAACATTTTCTAAATTTATAATATTTCTTAATTCTTTATTTACTTTTACTGGAATGTTAAAAGCCCAAGTTCCCCAAGTTACATCATCTTTATCACCTTCATTTATAGCATAGTTATCTATAACTTTTAATTTAGTCTGAAATGTAAATTCATTTGGTACTTCTTCTTTTATTTCATTTATTTTATATTTTTGTACTCCAACAAATGTATACTCATCAATAAATTTCCCTTCTAACCCTGCAAATCCAGTTGAATCTAGTTCTTTATCACTAAAGCTAACTTTATTATAAGCTTCTTCTATTATTAATTGATTCATATCTAGTTTTTTCCCATTTCCCCAAGAAGTATATTTAAATGGTTTTTCATTTTCAACTACATAAGTTATATATAATGATTGCCCATCGCATACAACTTCTGAAAGTGTAACCCCTATCCCATTTGAATATGCTGTTTCATTAATAGCTGTAGAATATTGAGAATAATTTCCTGGGAAGTAAATATTTTTTTCTATTGCTTCAAAAACATTACCTACAAAAGGTATTTTAGATGCTAACGCTGGGTTTAAAGCTCCTAGTGTAAGTATTCCAACTAAGCTTGCAGCAGCTATTTTAGGCAAATTATTTCTTTTATGATTTTTATTTTTCTCTTTTAATGCCTTTGATACTCCCTTTTCTATAGCTTCATCTATATCTAAAGGTATATTTATATTATCATATCTCTTATTGCTCATTTATCTCGCCCTCCATTAATATTTCCTTTAATTGCTTCTTTGCTCTTCTCATATGGCTTTTAACTGTATTTATTGGTATATCCATATTTTGAGAAATCTCTTCAATAGTCATGTCATTAAAGTACTTTAAAATAATAACCATTTTGTATTGCTCTCTTAAACTATCTATCGCATCATATAAATCTAATTTTTCTTCTATTGAAATTTCCTTTGCTTTTTCAACTATATTTGCTTCTTCTTCTATGTAAACTATCTTGTCTTCCTTCTTTGAATAATCTATAGCTACATTTATTAGCACTTTTGTTATCCAAGTTTTAAAAAATTTTGGTTCACTCAATTTATTTATATTTAATAATCCCTTGTAAGTAGTCTCTTGTAATATATCTAAAGCTTTTTGCTCATCTTTTACGTAACTATATGCAATTTTGTAAAGAGATACTTTATGAACTTTCATCAATTCTGTAAATGCTTTTGAGTCCCCTTTTATAGCCTTTTTAACTAGCTTTATATTAGACTCTCCTTTTTTTCTTCCTTGCCAAGGCAATGTTAATACATTTCCCATATGTTCCTCCTTTTTTTCAATGTGCCATGACACAAAATGTATACAACAATTAGACTGACATAAATACTAAAAAGTTGCAAATTTTTATATTTTTTATAAATTTATATATGATTAGAAAATTTAAATATTAATAAAGGGCTCTAATACTAACTTTTATACAAATAAAAAAAGAGAGTAAATTACTCTCTTTTTTACTTAGCATATTCAATTGCTCTTGTTTCTCTTATTATACTAACTTTTATTTGACCTGGATATTCTAATTCATCTTCGATTTTCTTAGTCATATCACGAGCTAATAAATGTATATCTTCATCGCTTACATTTTCAGGTTTAACCATTATTCTAACTTCTCTACCTGCTTGTATAGCAAACGATTTTTCTACACCATCATAAGAGTTTGCGATCTCTTCTAGCTTTTCAAGTCTCTTTATATACGCCTCTAATGTTTCTCTTCTAGCACCTGGTCTTGCTGCTGATATAGCATCTGCCGCAGTTACTAAAACAGCTTCTATTGTTTGAGGTTCATAGTCTCCATGGTGAGTACTCATAGCATGTATAACTTCTTTAGATTCTTTATATCTTCTTAATAAGTCCATACCTATTTCTACATGTGTACCTTCCATTTCATGGTCAACAGATTTACCTATATCATGAAGTAAACCAGCTCTTTTAGCTAATTTTATATCAGCTCCTATTTCAGCTGCCATTATACCTGCTATATGTGCAACTTCAATAGAATGTTTAAGTACATTTTGTCCATAACTAGTTCTGTAGTTAAGTCTACCTAATAGTCTAATTAACTCTGGATGAAGTCCGTGCACTCCTGTTTCAAATGCTGCTTGTTCCCCATATTCCTTAATTATATTATCTACTTCTTTTCTAGCTTTTTCTACCATTTCTTCTATTCTAGCTGGATGTATTCTTCCATCTGCTATTAGCTTTTCTAAAGCTATTCTTGCAACTTCTCTTCTTATAGGATCAAATCCTGATAAAATTACAGCTTCTGGAGTATCGTCTATTATTAAATCAATTCCTGTTAAAGTTTCTAGAGTTCTTATATTTCTTCCTTCTCTACCTATTATTCTACCCTTCATTTCATCATTTGGTAAATTAACTACTGTAACAGTTGTTTCTGCAACATGGTCTGCTGCACATTTTTGTATAGCATAACCTATTATTTCTCTTGATTTTTTTTCAGCTTCTTCCTTAGCTTGAGATTCTATCTCTTTTATCATTATAGACATTTCACGTCTTACTTCTCTCTCAGCATTAGTTAATATTATCTCTTTTGCCTTATCAGAAGTTATACCTGATATGTTTTCTAATTTTTCAAGTTGCTTTACTTTTATTTCTTCTACTTCTTCTTCTTTTTTTGCTACATTTTTAAGCTTATCACTTAAACTATTTTCTTTTGATTCTAGGTTATATAATTTCTTATCTAGAACTTCTTCTTTTTGTATTATTCTTCTTTCGTATTTTTGTAAGTCATTTCTTCTTTCTTTGTTTTCTCTTTCAGCTTCAGTTCTCCACTTGTGGATTTCTTCCTTAGCTTCTAGTTGCTTTTCTTTTTTAATAGTTTCTGAGTCTCTATTTGCTTTATCTATAATTTCTTTGGCTAAGCTTTCTGCTTGTCCAATTTTAGTCTCAGATATATTTTTTCTTACAAAATATCCAGCTATAATACCTATTGCTGCCCCTATCAAAAGCATTACTACAGTCTCTATGACATCCACCTCCTTTAGTTAATATCCCAAAATGTCACTTCTAAGATTTTAATCGTTAAAGTACAATCATAACTATGATATACGTTTATAAACTATAAGTATTTTCATAATCTATGTTGTAATAACAACAAAATACCTTTATTTATATTTATCTAAGAATATTTATATATAGAACTAAATTTAGATATTTTATTTCTCTTTAATTTTATAATTTTTTCTAACTCATGTCAAGTTAATAGGAGGTGTATGTTTAAGTTATTATTGCTTATCTATTTCATCTTCTAATGGTGCATTTTCTTTATTTTCATCTAATTTGTAGTGTGCTCTTACCTTCTCATCTATTTCTGCTATTAAATCAGGATTATCTGATAAGAATTTCTTAACATTTTCTCTACCTTGTCCTAATTTTATATCATTATAGCTATACCAAGCTCCTGACTTTTTAACTACATCTATATCTGCTGCTATATCTAATAAATCTCCAACCTTAGATATACCTTCACCATACATTATGTCAAACTCTGTTTGCTTAAATGGTGGTGCAACTTTATTTTTAACTACTTTTACTCTTGTTCTACTTCCGATTACTTTATCGCCTTGTTTTATACTATCTACTCTTCTAACATCAAGTCTTACAGATGAGTAGAATTTAAGCGCACGCCCACCTGTTGTTGTTTCTGGATTTCCAAACATTATACCAACTTTTTCTCTTAATTGGTTTATAAATATTGCAACACAATTAGATTTTTTTATTGAACCTGTTAATTTTCTAAGCGCTTGAGACATAAGTCTAGCTTGAAGACCAACGTGAGAGTCTCCCATGTCCCCTTCTATTTCAGCTCTTGGAACAAGTGCTGCAACTGAATCGACTACTATTATATCTATAGCTCCACTTCTTATAAGTGCTTCTGCTATTTCTAGTGCTTGTTCCCCTGTATCTGGTTGAGATATTATTAAGTTATCTATGTCAACTCCTAATGCTTTTGCATATACTGGGTCAAGTGCATGTTCTGCATCTATAAATGCTGCTATTCCACCTTGTTTTTGAGCTTCTGCTACTGTGTGAAGTGCAACTGTTGTCTTACCTGAAGATTCCGGTCCATATACTTCTATTATTCTTCCCTTTGGTAATCCACCTATACCAACTGCAATATCTAGCCCTATTGAACCTGTTGGTATAACATCTATATTCATAGATGTAGCTTCTCCTAATTTCATTACTGACCCTTTCCCAAAGTCTTTTTCTATTTGACCTAACGCTTGGTTAAGTGCTTTTAATTTATCTTGTTCTATACTCATTTATATCCATCCCTTTCTTTCGCTTTTTACAAACATTTGTTCTGTAATATAGATTATATACTAATTTTTAATTACAGTCAATTAATAAAAATTTGTTTTTACATTTATATTATTTTCCTATATTTAAATTTTACCATACTAATTTTATTTATAAACCTTTATTTACATTTTTATACATTTTATATAAAACTTATGTTTTAGTATAACTTGTATCTGTGTAAATTAATATTTACACTTTAGCTTATATTTAAAACTGTATTTTGTATAAAGTAAAAAGCGGGCAGTTTATGCCCACTTTTTATTATTTACTATTCATGAATAATTCTTTATTTTTATATAAGTATTCCCATCCTGAGTAAAGTGTTAGAAGTGTTGCTATTAATATAGATATATCTCCTATCATAATTAATAGTGAATTGTTAAAGTTTGCTCCTAATAATAATACTATTATAGCTACCATTTGGCTTATAGTCTTTAACTTTCCTCCTCCACTAGCTGCTATTACTTTTCCATCAGCTGCTGCTATTGCTCTTAGTATACTTACTGTTAGCTCTCTCGCTACTATTATTATTACCATCCAACTTGCTACTAAGCCACTTTCTATCATACATATTAATGCTGATAAAACTAATAACTTATCTGCAAGTGGATCCATAAATTTCCCAAAGTCTGTAACTAGATTATGCTTTCTTGCTATGTGTCCATCCATAGCATCTGTTATTGATGCTACTACAAATATTATACAAGCTATTAAATATTTGTTAGGTATGTTAAGTAACATTACTATTATAAATACTGGTATTAAGAATATCCTAAATAAAGTTAATTTATTTGGTAAATTCATTTATAATACATCTCCCATTAAATCATATTCTAAAGCTTTATCTATTTTTACTTTTACAAAATCCCCTATATTAAGTTGATTTTCAGATTTTGCGTAAACTATACTATCTATTTCTTCTGCATCACCTTGAGTTCTACCTATATATACCTTATCTTCTATTTGTTCTTCTATTAAAACTTCGTAAGTATTTCCTACTTTAGCTTCATTTAATTCTTGAGATATTTTTTGTTGTTCTAACATTAGTTTATCTCTTCTTTGTTCTTTTATCTCTTGTTCTATATGATTAGGTAATTTATCTGCTGCAGTGTCTTCTTCTCTTGAGTATGCAAATGCACCTAATCTATCAAATTTAACTTCTTTTGCAAATTCTACAACTTCATTAAAGTCTTCTTCAGTTTCACCTGGGAATCCTACTATTATAGTTGTTCTTATTGTCGCATCTGGTATATGCTTTCTTATCATTTCTATTTTAGATAATATATCTTCTTTAGTTGTTTTTCTGTTCATTAGCTTTAGTATTCTGTTACTTGCATGTTGTATAGGCATATCGAAGTAGTTACATATATTATCATATTTTTTCATTACCATAACTAATTCTTCGCTTATTGATTCTGGGTAAGAATACATTACTCTTATCCATTTTATACCTTCTACTTTAGCTAATTCTTCTAGTAAAGTCGGTAACATTTCTTTATTGTATAAGTCAAATCCATATTTAGTTGTATCTTGTGCTATAACTACTAATTCTTTAACACCTCTAGCTGCTAAATCTTTAGCTTCTTTAACTATATCTTCCATTTTTCTACTTCTGTATTTACCTCTTAATTTTGGTATTATACAGTAAGTACAATGGTTGTCACAACCTTCACCTATTTTTAAGTATGCCATATGATTTGGAGTTGTAACATATCTTGGCAATTCTTCATTAAAAGCAAATTCTATATCATTTAAGCTAACAACTTGCTTTTCTTTTTCTAAGTCTTTTATTATTTCGTCTATTTGTTGGTAACTTCCTGTACCTACTATTGCATCTATTTCAGGTATTTCTGCTTTTAATTCTTCAGAATATCTTTGTGCTAAACATCCTGTTACTACAAGTATTTTTAAATTTCCATCTACTTTGTATTGTGCTAAATCAAGGATAGTATCTATTGATTCTTGCTTTGCTGATTCTATAAATCCACATGTATTTACAAGTATTATATCAGCCTCAGAAAAATCTCCTACTAACTTATATCCTTTTCTATTTAGTATTCCCATCATTATTTCTGCATCTACTAAGTTTTTTGAACATCCTAGTGATTCTAGTGCTATCTTTAACATTTTTATTGCTCCTTTTTTGCCTTCTCGTGATATTTTATGCTTTCATTTAGTCCTTTAGTCATATCATCAAAGTTTATAACTTGATTATATTTATACTTATCAACCGAATGCATATATAAAGGGTCATAATACTCTACTAAATATCTTTCTACTAATTCCTCGTATTTTCCTTCATCTAATAGATTAATATATTCATCTACTCTCTTATGACCTAATCTTTTTCTAAATTTATTTATACAATCTTTTAAAGTTTGTATGTTTTCTTCTTTATTTTTTTGATTATATATATAATCTCTACATAATCTTTTAACTCTATTTTCAGTACTACATTCTAATAATATATGATGACCATCTCTTATAATAGCATCATATATTTCATTAGGTACACACACATGACCTACTCTTTTACTTTCACTTTCTATAAATATATAATCTGAGTTTGAGTAAAATAATTCTTCAAATATTTTAGTTTCGAATTTTTTCTGACTTGGTGGTTTTTGGTCAAATGTTATAAATCCAAATGTAGAACCACTATTTTTAGCTATTCCCTCTAGATCTATATTGTCTATGTTATTTTCTTCTAACATTTTAAGTAGGTCGGTTTTCCCGACTCCGGTAAGTCCATGAACTACTATAAATTCTTTTGTATTCATTATATTTCTTAGATAATCTAATACATAATTTCTATAAGCTTTATATCCACCTTCTAATTGATATACATTTATGCCCAGAGAAGAAACTAAGTTAACTACCGATCCACTTCTCATTCCTCCTCTAGCACAATAAACTACTACATTATCATGATTCTTTGCAGCTTCTAATACATTAAGATATATATCTTTTAATTTATATCCAACATAATCAAATCCTACTTTTATAGCTTCATGTTTTCCTTGCATTTTATATATAGTACCTACTTCATTATGTTCATTGTCTTTAAATAATGGCATGCTAAATGCATCTAATATATTATCTTCTTCATGCTCTGATTCAGTTCTTACATCTATAAAAACTACATTTTCCAACTTAAGTGCGTCTTCTATTTTTATTGTCTTCAATTTTACTCACCTTCTAAATTTTGTAAGTCTTGTTTACTTATTAATACTTTTCTTGGTTTACTTCCTTCGCTTGGTCCAACTATACCTCTTTCTTCCATAGAATCTATAAGTCTTGCCGCTCTATTAAATCCTATTTTAAACTTTCTTTGTAACATAGATGATGAACCTTGTCCACTTTCAACTATAAATTCTATAGCTTCACTTAATAATTCATCTTCATCACTTGATTTTGCTATATTAGCTTTTGATATAGTCTCCATTATATCTTCTTCGTACTTTACTTCGTTACCACTAACTTGTGATTTTACAAAGTCTATAACTCTTTCAGATTCACCTTCTGATATAAACGCACCTTGAAGTCTAACAGGTTTTGCTGCTCCTAATGGATAGAATAACATATCACCTTTACCTAATAGTTTTTCAGCTCCACCCATATCAAGAATTGTTCTTGAGTCTGTTTGTGATGAAACAGCAAATGCTATTCTAGATGGTATGTTAGCTTTTATAACTCCTGTTATAACGTCAACAGATGGTCTTTGTGTTGCTACTATTAAGTGCATTCCAGCTGCTCTTGCCATCTGTGCTAATCTACATATATAATCTTCAACATCATTTGAACTTACCATCATTAAGTCTGCAAGTTCGTCTATTATTATTACTATCTTAGGGAGTTTTTCTTCTGCCTTTTGATTGTAACTTGTTATATCTTTTACTTGTGCTCCTGCAAATAACTTGTATCTTCTATTCATTTCTGTTACTGCCCAGTTAAGTGCATTAGCAGCTTTTTTAGGATCTGTAACTACTGGTATAAGTAGATGTGGTATTCCATTATAATTTGCAAGCTCAACGACTTTAGGGTCTATAAGTAATAACTTTACTTCATCTGGCTTTGCTTTGTAAAGTATGCTACTTATTAGTGTATTTACACATACACTTTTTCCTGAACCTGTTGACCCTGCTATTAACATATGAGGCATTTTTCCTATATCTGCTATTACAGTTTTTCCTGCTATATCTTTACCTAGTGCCATAGCAAGTGGAGATTCAAAGTTTCTAAACTCTTCACTTTCTAATACTTCACGAATTCCTACCATTTGTGCATTTTCATTTGGCACTTCTATACCTATTGCACTTTTACCTGGTATTGGAGCTTCCATTCTTATACTTTTAGCAGCTAAGCTTAGTGCTATATCATCTGTTAGATTTACTATTTTACTAACCTTAACTCCTGGGCTTGGCTGTATTTCATATCTAGTTATAGTAGGTCCTACTGTAACTTGATTAACCTTTGCTTCAACTCCAAAATCAGATAAAGTCTTTTCTAAAAGAGATGCATTTTTAAGTACTTTTTTTCTTCCTCCGTCATCACTTTTTTTATCTATTTTGTTTAAAAGGTTAAAGCTTGGCATTTTATAGTTTTCATAACTCATATTTGAAGCTACATTTATATCTTGAGTTTTTTCCATATCGGAATTGAATGTTTTAGATGTTTTTATAGGTTGTTCCTTTACATCTTCTACAACTCCTGTTTTAAAGCTTTGTAATTCCTTTATTGTATCTAATTCTGGCATATTTTGAGTACCTTCTAATATTTCTAGGTATTCATCTTCTGCCTTATTAAACCCAACTATTTTTATAGTTTTATCTCCTATATCATCTTCGTCTTGGTCTATTACATATTCTTCCTCTTCTTTAGAGTTTTTAGACATAAAGCCTTTAAATAGACCTTTTTTATCAACCATAGTTTCTTCATCTACTTCTTCTGTCATCATATCTATTGCTGATTTTTTCATATTAGATACTTTTTCTTTTAAGTTTAGGTTTCCATTTTTAGCACTTGATGATTTTGCTTTTATGTTTAATATTAAATCTTTAACTGATATGTTAAAGATAAATAATATAGTCATTACAAGTGCAAATATACTTATCATCCATCCACCAGTTAATCCAAACATTTTAACGATATAGTAAGTTATAGTGGTAGATACAAGTCCACTTCCTTCTCCACTTACCCCCATATCCATAACACCTTTAATCATGTCTGAGCTTAAAGGAGAATCTACAGGTAAACTTTTTGCATTTAATAATCCATAGAATATAAACATAAATAATATTACTACATAGTATGTTTTAGTATTTTTTAATCTATATATATATTCGTTGCCTTCAAAGAATCCAAGTATCCCTATAATAATTACTATAAATGGTATTATTACAGAAAGAGAACCAAATAATCCTTTAAATAAAGATTGCATCATAGATCCTATAAATCCCATTGAACTTGAATTTAAACTATATAATAAAAATATACCTATAAATATAGTTACCAAATTATGATATTCCTGATTAAAGCTTAATTTCTTTTCTTTTTTCTTGCTTTTTTTCTTTTTAGCCACTCATCTCACCTCTTATCTTACTTTAAGTATATCATAGCAAAAAGTGTTAATGCCTTAACACTAACACTTTTATTTTATCATTTAATTATATCATACAACATATATTTATAACAATTTTTATTTATCTTGATTCTTTTCATCTTCTTTTATAAGTTCTTTTAACTTACTTAATGCTTCTTTTAATCCTCCAACTTCATTTATAAGCCCAACATCTACAGCTTCTTTTCCTATTAATACACTTCCAACGTCATTTACAAGTTCGTCTTTTGAGTGCATTATCCTGTCTAATTCATCTCTATCTATATTAGAAGTTCTAGTTATGAAATTACTTATTCTTTCTTGCATTTTTTTAAAGTATTCAAAAGTTTCATTTACTCCTATTACAAGTCCGTTAGTTCTTATAGGATGAACTATCATGGTAGCAGTTGGTGCTATAAATGAATAGTCTCCTGCAGTTGCAAGAGGAACTCCTATACTATGACTTCCTCCAAGTACTAATGTTACTACTTTTTTAGAGATGCTATTTAAAAGTTCTGCTATAGCAAGACCTGCTTCTACATCTCCTCCTACTGTATTTAATATGACAAGTATGCCTTTAGTATCTGCATTTTCTTCTACTGAATAAAGCATTGGTATTATATGTTCATATTTAGTTGATTTTTTTTGAGGATTTCCTACGTAGTGACCTTCTATCTCTCCTATTATAGTTATACATTGTATATCTTTTTTAGGCTGTGGTGGCATATCAGGCACACCCATTTGTTTTATGTTTTGTATATCTTTAGTTTCATTTACTGGATTTTCTTCATTTTCATTTTTTATTTGTAATGTACTTTTTTCTCTACCTCTATCACGGCTAAATTCTATATGATTATTGTAGTTAATGTTATCTTCATAATATCTCATGTATGTAATACTCCTCTCAAACTCTGCTTTCATGTTATTTTGTCCAAATATATACAAAAAATTCTTTGAATGCTAAGTTTTAAAGTATTACATTTTTATTATATCTTTTAATTATTTTAATAGAATTTTTGATTTATTACATACTTTACTTAATTAATTTAAGTGAAATTCATTATGAATTGCATGCACTGACTTTGATATATCATTACTATCTACTAAACAAGATATTGTCATACTAGAATCAGATGTTTGAAGTAATGGTATATTTTCTTTTGATAAAGCTTTTACTAATCTTGACATAACTCCTGGTATGCCATTTATCTTAGCACCTATTAAAGTTACTTTTGCACAATTTTTTCTTATGGAATATTCTATATTTGATTTTTTAAGTATATTTTCAAGTTGTTCTATATACTCTTCTTCTACTACAAATGCTTTTTCTTCTATAAAAAAGTTTATCATATCTATACTTATGTTTTCTTTTTCTATATCATTTAATATATTTGTAAAATCATCTTCACTTGCTTTTATTTTAACTTGTGCTACTTTATCCTTGTGAGCTACAGCTGTCATTAGGCTATTTTTTACTTCATACTCCATATATTCCCTTTGGCACTCTGTACATATTCTAGTTCCTGCAAACTCTGGATTTAATGTATTTTTTATTGAAAGTGTTATATTTGCACTCCTTGCAAGAGATACTGCTCTTGGATGTATAACTTTAGCTCCTTTTTCTGCCATTTGAAATACTTCTTCATAATCTATACAATCTAATACCTTAGCATCAGGTTCTATTCTTGGGTCTGCTGTCATTATTCCATCTACATCTGTATATATCTCAACCCTAGAACAATTTAATGCTTTGCCTATTGCAACAGCCGATGTATCACTACCCCCTCTTCCTAGTGTTGTTATTTCTCCATCTTCTGTTTTACCTTGGAATCCAGCTATTACTACTACATTGTTATCATTTAACTCTTTTAATATTCTTTCTGTATTTATATCTAATATTTTTGCATCTGAAAAATTATTAGTTGTTATTATTCCAGCTTGATATCCTGTCAAGAAAGTAGCCTTTATATTTCTAACCTGTAACATGTTTGTAAGTACAGTTCCTGATATTATTTCGCCACAGCTCATTATCATATCTAGTTCTCTTTTGTTTGGTTGATCGTTTATTTCACTTAATAAAGAAATTAATGTATCTGTTGCATATGGTGAACCCTTTCTTCCCATAGCTGATACTACTACAACTAGCTTTAAATCCTTATAAGTTTCTTTATATGCTTTTATTATTTTGCATACCTCATTCATTTTTTCGTAAGATCCAACTGATGTACCACCAAATTTTTGAACTAAGATTTCCATAATGCCCCCCTAGTATATTCCGTCATATTCAATTATTATCATATCATTTCCTATTTTTCTAACATTTCTCCAAGGTACTTCAAGTACTGATTTATCCTTTCTAATACCAAAGAATCCTTTTTCCCTTGGTATTAATAATGCTAGTATCTCTCCTGTAGTTTCATCTATTATCATGTCACACTCTCCAATTACACCTAATCTTTCTCCTGTAACTAGATTTACTATTTCTTTACCTGCTATTTCAGATAAATTCATGTTTATCCCCCCATTTTTTCTTTTATAGTAAAATATCTCAAAGCATTTTGTAATATAAAAGTAAGTTAAATATTAGTTCACTTTTATATGATTATATTTACCTTAATTTTTATATTAATTTTAATCAACTTTGAGATATTCTTCATTCGTTTATTTTATTGTTTAAAGTATTATAGCTTTATATTTTCTACATCTCTACCAACTATACATACTCCTATTTTATCTAAATTAAATACTTTATCTATTACCTTTTTTATAGTTTCTCTATCTATATTATCTATAGATTTTAATATTTCATCACTATTTCTTACCTTTTTATTTAGTAGCATTGCCTTACCTATTGCCATCATTCTGCTACTTGTACTTTCTAGACCTAGCATATAACTTCCCTTTAATTGTTCTTTAGTTAATCTTATCTCTTCATCACTTAGGTAATTGTTTTTAAGATCTTTTATTTCCTCTATAACTAAATTATATACTTCTTCTAGATTTTCGTTACTCATACTAGCAAATATTCCTAACTCTCCACATTGTCTATATAAACTTTGAGATGAATATATTGAATAAACTAATCCCTCTTCTTCTCTTATCTTTTGGAATAGCCTAGAACTAATGCTCCCTCCAAATATAGTGTTTATTATAGCTAATGCATAGGCTTCTTCTGTTTCTTCAGATGCTATAGCTTCTAAACCAATTGCTAGATTAACTTGTTCAGTATCTTTATTTTTCGTTATATAAGTATTTTTAAAATCTGCCTTAGTAAAGTTTATATCTACTTCTTTTTTATTCCATGATTTAAACTTATCTTCTATTTCTTTTACTATTTCTTCAAAATTAAAGTTTCCACATATAGATATTACTGAATTATTAGGTACATAATAATTGCCAAAATACTCTTCTATTTCTTTTTTGTTTATATCAAATAAAGACTTTTCTGTCCCTATTATGTTGTATCCTAAAGAATGCCCTTTATATATTCCTTCACTCAATAAGTCATAAGCTAAATCTTCTGGAGAATCTTCATACATCTTTAATTCTTCAAGTATTACTAATCTTTCTTTATCTATATCAGTTTGATTAAACAGTGGATTTAACATCATATCACTTAATATGTCTATTCCTTTATTTATATGAGAATCTAATAATTTAACGTAATAACATGTACATTCTTTGCTTGTAAAAGCATTTATTTGTCCACCTAAATTATCTATCTCATTTGCAATATCTTTTGAAGTTCTATTTTTAGTGCCTTTAAATAGCATATGTTCTATAAAGTGAGATATACCACTTATTTTCTCATCCTCTATTCTTGAACCTGCGTTTATCCATACCCCTAGTGCAATAGACTTTAAATAAGGTATTTCTTCACCTATTATTGTTAGTCCATTATCTAATACGTGTGTTTTATACATACTTCCCTCCATTTATAATGTCATTTTATAATTTAATATATTTATAAAGTTTTTATTTTTACTTAGTGCTTTACATGAGCTATGTAGTAAATATCTATACCCTAATATAAAAAATCTAAATATTAGTAGTTTTTATTAAACTACATGTATTAAATTATAAGTTACTATTTTTATTTATTCAACTATTACTATCCTAAAATACATCACTTAGCTTACCTGGTTTTAACCCCTTGTCCCTAATTATATTTATAATATCATCTACACATTGGACTGTTGCATTTGTTGGATGCATTAAAACTATACTATTATCTACTATGTCTTTTTTCTTAATTCTTTCAATTATAACATCTGGCTCTTCTCTATTTTTCCAGTCTATTGTGTCTATGTCCCATTTTATAGATGTATATCCCATTTCTTTTGCTGCTTTTACAGTGTTGTCCCCAAATGAACCTGATGGAGCTTGGAAAAATTTAGTTTCTTCCTTTATTATATCTTCTATTATTTTCTTAGATGTTTTTATTTGCTCTAAATTTTCTTCATAAGATAAGTTTGCATAGTCTAAATGTTTATGTCCATGGTTTCCTATTTCATGTCCTTCTTCCTTAATTTTTAGAAGTAATTCTTCATTGTTTTCTGCCCATCTACCAGTTACATTAAAGGTTATTTTTACATCTTCTTTTTTTAGTGCCTCTAGTATTCCCTCTACATATTCACTTTCCCATCCTAGGTCTACGTTGCAAGTTAATGCAACGTATCCACTTTTAACTTTTGTTCCTTGGTAGTATGGCTGATTTGCTACATCTAAGTTTAAGGTTGGTTTTGTCTCTCTTTTCATAAAGTATAACCCAGAAATTACAATTAATATAACTGCTATTAATCCTATAATGACTTTTTTTAATTTTTTCTTATTGATTACTATCATCATAATAGTTTTCCCCCTAATCAAGCCTTAATTATGTACAACTTCTTATATATTTTATTAGGTTGTATTAATATTTATGACTCTATTTCTTTGAGATTATTTTTGTATTGTATATTACTTTTAATCAAACAAAAAGACTGTAGAAAATTAGTTCTACAGTCTTTTTGTATTAATATATTATTTTTCTTCTTTTTTCTCAGGCTTTGGTAAAAGTACTTTTCTAGATAAGTTTACTCTTCCTTTTTCATCTATTTCAGTTACTTTAACTTCTACTTCATCTCCTATGTTTAGTACATCTTCAACTTTAGCTACTCTTTCGTGTGCTATATGAGATATATGAAGTAATCCTTCTTTTCCTGGAAGTATTTCAACAAATGCTCCAAAGTTCATTATTCTAGTTACTTTACCAGTATAAGTTTTTCCAACTTCAGCTTCAGCAACTATATCATTTATAAGCTTTTGAGCAAGTTTTATCATATCAGCATCTATTCCTGCTATGAATACTTCTCCTGTTTGTTCTATATCTATTTTAACTCCAGTTTCATCTATTATCTTAGTTATAACCTTTCCACCAGGTCCTATAACGTCTCTTATCTTATCTGGGTTTATATTCATTGTTACTATCTTAGGTGCATACTTAGATAATTCAGGTTTTGGCTCACTTATTGTCTTTCTCATTTCATTAAGTATGTGTATTCTACCAGCTTTAGCTTGAGTTAATGCATCTCTTAGTACTTGCTCATCTATACCAGCTATTTTTATATCCATTTGTATAGCTGTTATACCTTTTTCAGTACCTGCAACTTTAAAGTCCATATCTCCTAAGTGGTCTTCCATACCTTGTATATCTGAAAGTACTGCTACTTTATTGTCATGCTTTATAAGACCCATTGCAATTCCTGCTACCATATCTTTTATAGGAACACCAGCGTCAAGTAGTGATAATGTTGAACCACAAACACTACCTTGAGAAGTTGAACCATTTGAGCTAAGTACCTCAGATACAACTCTTATTGCATATGGGAATTCTTCTTTAGATGGTAATACTGGAAGTAAAGCTCTTTCAGCTAAAGCTCCGTGACCTATTTCTCTTCTTCCTGGACCTCTTGATGGTCTAGCTTCCCCAACACTGTATGCTGGGAAGTTGTAGTGATGCATATATCTTTTACTTTCTTCTTCATCAAGTCCGTCAAGTATTTGAACATCTCCTAAAGCTCCAAGTGTAGCTATAGACATTACTTGAGTTTGACCTCTTGTGAATAATCCAGAACCATGAGCTCTTGGTATAAATCCATTATCACACCATATAGGTCTTATTTCATTTAACTTTCTGTTGTCTGGTCTTACATTTTCATGTACTATTAATTTTCTTACTTCTTCTTTTATTATAGCGTGAAGAGTTTCTTCTATATCTTGTTCAAATTCTTCAGCTATTTCTGCAAAATGTTCAAAAGTTTCAGCTTTAACAGCATCCATCTTTTCCATTCTTTCTAACTTTTCAAATGTTTTTATAGCTTCTGCCATTTTTTCGCTTGCAAATTCACGAACAGCTTTTTCTACATCTTCATCTATTTGATGAAGTACAACTTCCATTTTTTCTTTTCCAACTTCAGCTACTATTTGTTCTATAAATTCAACTATCTTTTTGATTTCTTCATGAGCAAATAATATAGCTTCAAGCATTAATTCATCTGGTATTTCTTCAGCCCCTGCTTCAACCATCATTATAGCATCTTTAGTTCCTGATACTACAAGGTGCATAGAACTCTTTTCTCTTTCCTCTGCTGTTGGATTTACAACAAATGCCCCGTCAACAAGTCCTATTAAAACAGAACCAGTTGGTCCATTAAATGGTATATCAGATATAGATAATGCTACTGAAGAACCTATCATTGCTACTATATCAGGAGTACAGTCTTGATCTACTGATAAAACTGTTGCAACTACTTGTACATCATTTCTAAATCCTTTAGGGAATAAAGGTCTTATAGGTCTATCTATAAGTCTTGATGTAAGTATAGCCTTTTCTGATGGCTTTCCTTCTCTTTTTAAGAATCCTCCTGGTATTTTACCTACTGAATATAACCTTTCTTCATAATCTACACTTAGTGGGAAGAAATCTATTCCATCTCTTGGTGCAGAAGATTTAGATACGTTAACCATTACCATCGTATCTCCGTATCTAAGAATAGCACTACCACTAGCAAGTTCTGCTATTTTTCCTATTTCAACAGAAAGTTCTCTCCCTGCTAAATCCATTTTAAATATTTTATGTTCAAACATTAATTGCTTGCCTCCTCTTTAAAAAACACGTTTATCATCCTATGTATTATATTATCAAAAATAGTATAAATTAACAACATAAAAGTAATTTACTATATTTGGGATAGCTTTGTTTAAGTAACTTATTATTAATTTATTATTTACTTATTAATATAAATTTAATCATATATGTTTTAATCAATTAATATATTCTTTTTAAATAAAAAGTCTGTGTTTAACTTAAAGTATTTTAAGTCAAACACAGACTTTTTATATTAATATAAATATTTATTTCTTAATTCTTTTAAATCTTCTACTGTTAATCCAAACTCATTGTATAAATATTCTTCTGTAGTTTTATACTTTTCATCTATTCTTCTAAATGCTTCGTTTATATAATCTTCATTTACACCAAATAAATATTTTAATTTTTCCTCAGGAACATTTTTTAACTCAGGTTGTACTTTCATTATCTCTTCTATAGCCTCTTGTGCTGATTGATTGCTTTTTAAATAATCTTTTATTATATCTTCTCTACTTACACCTAATATCATTAAAATTATAGCACATCCTACTCCAGTTCTATCTTTTCCTGCTGTACAGTGAGTTAAAATTGGTAGGTTATTTTCATCTCTAATAAGTTCAACTAATCTTTTATATGATTTGTTATTTACTGGTAAATCATAATATCTTTCTTTTAACATATTAAAAGCATTTTCATTTTCAAACATATTTAATAACATTTCTTTGACAGATCCAAACTTAGCCGCGCTCATATCATCCATATTCATAGCAGATACTCTTATGTACTCTATATTTTCTATTTCTTCTGTTGGATTTTCTTTACTTTCTTCTTCGCTTCTATAATCAAATACTAACTTTATGTTTAAATCTCTTAATGTCTGTATATCATCACTACTTAAATTAGCTAAATTTCCAGATCTGAAAAATAATCCTTTTTTTACAGTTCTTCCATCTGACGACTTACATCCTCCAATGTCTCTAAAGTTTATCAAAACTTATCCCTCCTTATCATTTACATTTGATACATACCCTAAATAATTATAATAAAACATAGGTATAATTTTCTATAAAAATCACATTTTAGAAATATATTTTATATAAATTTTTAAGTATACTTGAAATATTTAATTAAGAGTACTATAATCTAATTAAGTAATCACTTAACTAAAAGGAGTGAACATGAATAATTTAGCTAAAGTATTTAAGGCACTAAGTGATGAAACAAGACTTAAAGTTCTTTTGTTAGTTTCAAAAAGAGATATTTGTCAAAAAGGAATCTCTAGGTACTTAGGTATAACTGATTCATCAGTATCTCAGCACATAAAGGTTTTAAAGGAAGCTGAGATAATAAGAGGATATAAAGAAGGATACTACGTTTTTTATCATATTAATGAAAATGTTTTTAATGAATGTATATCATTTTTTAATTCTCTAGGAAATATTAATGAAAACTTATTAGGTTTATCAAACATTAATCTTATAAGTACAGACTGCAGTACTAACTGCAAATCTATAAAAAAATGTTGTAAAAGAAGGGATGTTTAATTATGAAAATTTGTATGCCAGTAGAAGTAAATGAAGGTCTTTTAAGTAAGCCATTTGGACACTTTGGTTCAGCTCCAATGTTTTTAGTTTACGACTCAGAAACTAAGGAAGTGTCTGCTTTAGATAATGGAGATTTAGGGCATGAACATGGAAAATGCCAACCTATAAAAGCTTTATCAGGAAATGTTGTAGATGCAGTTATAGTTGGTGGTATAGGTCAAGGTGCTATAGTTAAATTAAATTCTATGGGAATAAAAGTGTATAAGGCTTTAGGAGCTACTTTAAAAGAAAATATAGATTTATTCAATGAAAACAAATTAAATGAATTCCCAAGTAATCACACATGCTCTCATGATGGATGCAACCATCATTAGAATATAAGTTTTGCATAATTATCAACATATAAAAGCCTCTTATTAAATCTTTAATAAGAGGCTTTTTATATAATTCTTAACTACAGTAGTTAACCACAGTTTTTTAAGTATAATAATTTTCTTAAATGCAAAAAAGTTATCTCTTACGAGATAACTTTTTATATATAGAAAAATTATTATTTTCTTAATCCTAACTTAGCTATTAACGCTCTGTATCCTTCTAAGTCTCTGTCTTTTAAGTAAGCTAATAAGTTTCTTCTTCTACCAACCATCTTTAAAAGACCTCTTCTTGAGTGGTGATCTTTTTTGTGGATTTTTAAGTGGTCGTTTAATTCGTTTATTCTAGCTGTTAATAAAGCTATTTGTACTTCTGGAGAACCAGTATCTCCTTCACTTCTTCCGAATTCTTTTATTATTTCTAATTTGTTCATTTGAATACCTCCATAATATTTAAAAATCGCCTATTACTAAGCACGAATTGGAGTAATTCTATGCCGAGTAATGGTTTACTCCAACTATTTTACCATACATTCACTAATATTGCAAACATAGTTTTCTCTTACATAGTTGGTATCTTTTTTCAATTGTTGTTTTAGTTCTTCTAAGGATGAAAACTTACGCTCATCTCTAATTCTTTCTAAAAACTCAACTTTTATAATCTTGCCATATATATCTTCATTAAAATCTAATATATTAGTTTCTATTGATAGCTTATCCCCATTTACAGTAGGATTAAAGCCTATATTTGTTGCGCCATAGTAAGTATTACCATCAATATATACTTTTGTTGCATATATACCATTTTTAGGTATTATCATATTTTTATCGCCTTGAATATTAGCTGTTGGAAAACCTATAGTTCTTCCAAGTTTTTTAGCGTGTATAACTTCTCCTTTTATTTCATAGTTATGTCCTAAATATTTTTTTACTTTAGATACTTGTCCATCTTTTATAAGATTTCTTATATAAGTACTGCTAACTCTTATATTATCTATTTTTATAGGATTTACTATATCTAGTTCAAAGTTATACTCACTACATAGTTCTTTTAATAAATTTACATTTCCTTCTTTATTTTTTGCAAATGTAAAATCATATCCAACTATTATTTTCTTAACGCCTAACTTATCTATTAAGATGTCTTTTACAAACTCTCTTGGAGATATTTTAGTCATATATTCATCAAAAGGTATACTTATTATTAAATCTATACCCATATCTTTTATTCTTTGTTCTTTTTCTTTATTACTTATAATATTTTTTATTGAGTTTTTTATAAAATAATTTGCTGGATGGTTGTCAAAGGTAAATACTACACTTTTTATATTGTTTTTAAATCCATATTCTACTGCCTTTTTTACTAAGACTTGATGACCTTTATGAAGACCATCAAAGTTACCAATTGTAACTACACTTTTATTTATGTTTTGTATTTTATCTATAGATTTTATAATATCCATAATGAGTCCCCACTGAATTATAGTATTTTTTTAGTTTTATACTATAAATAGTTTATCACTCTTTACACTTATTTCGCTACCTTTTTTAATTAATTTACCACTACCTAAAAATTCACCTTCACAGTAAACTCTTACAATTTCATCATTTTCATTGAAATCTTTTTGTGTAAATCTTCTTTCATCTATTATTCCACCATTTACATAATACTTTCTTGCATTAGGGTGTATAGATAGACTGTTAAAGTTTGATAATACGTAGTCTATGTCATATAAATGTTCTTCTAAAGTGTTATTTTCCTTGTATTCTTGTAATTGTTCTAAAGTTATAGCATTTTCTAGATTAAATTTACCTGAAGATGTTCTAAGTAAGAAAGACATATGACCTCCACAACCTAGAACTTGTCCTATATCATAACATATACTTCTGACATAAGTTCCCTTTGAACACATTACATAAAACATTATCTTATTATCATTTATGCTAAGTATTTCTAATTTTTTAATATTTACTGGTCTAGTCTTTAGCTTTATTTCATCTGCTCTTCCGCTTCTAACTAAATCGCACATTCTTTTTCCATTTACCTTAAGTGCAGAATACATTGGAGGTAACTGATCTATATGTCCTCTTTGAGTTTCAAAAGCTTTTTCTATTTCTTCTTTAGAGTAGCTAAAGTTATCAACTCTATCTATTATCTCTCCTGAAGAATCGTAAGTGTCTGTTGTTATACCAAGAGTTAATTCACAAATATAGCTCTTATCTTTATTTAGTATAAGTTCACTTACTTTGGTTGCTTTTCCTATACATATAGGTAATACCCCTGCCGCATCTGGGTCAAGGGTACCTGTATGTCCAACTTTCTTTATATTTAAGGTTCTTCTTACTACACTAACAACATCATGAGATGTCATTCCTGTAGGTTTTATTATGTTTACTATTTTGTTCATGTCTTTATCACCTTAGATTGTTTTTAATACAGCTTCTAATACCTGTTTTTTTGCATTTTCAACACTATCATATATAGTGCATCCTGCTGCTCTTACGTGCCCTCCACCATTAAAGCTTTGCGCTATAAGGCTTACATCTACATAATTTTTAGATCTTAAGCTTACTTTTACTTCATTTTCTTTTTTCTCTTTAAGAAGTATTCCAACTTCTACTCCTTCTATATCTCTAGTATAAGATGTTATTCCGTCTACATCATTGAAGCTTATTATGTTATTTTTTAACATTTCTTTTGTTATACATATACTAGCGACTTTTTCATTAACTATATCTAAAGTATTTAAAGCTTCTCCTAATAACTTATAATAGTTGTATGGATTACTTTGAAACACTTTTTGGATTATCATATCTCTTTTAGAACCTTTTATAAGTAGTTCTTTTGCCATTTCAAAACTACTTGGATGAGTGTTTGAATATGAGAAGTTTCCAGTATCTGTTGCAAGGCCTGTATATAAGGCTGTTGCTATTTTTTCATCTATTAAGTCTATGTTTTGAGTTTCACTATATCTTACTAATAAATTGTATACTAACTCACAAGTAGATGATGCATTTATATCTATGTAATTAAAATCTCCATAATTATCATTACTTGCATGATGATCTATACATACAACTTTATTAGCATTATTTATTATTTCTTCTTCTAAACATATTCTTTTTTTATCTCCGCAATCAAGTGCTATTAATGAATAGTTACTTTCATTAAATTCATTAGATTTAAGTATGTTTATATCTTCAACTAAAAATTCTAGGTTCCTAGGTGCATTATCATCTAAAACATAGTAAACATTTTTACCTAATTTTTTTAAGCTATAATACATTCCTAGAGTTGAACCTATATTATCACCATCAGGACTAATGTGAGAAGTGACAACAAAATTGTCACTTCCATTTATATAATCTATTATATTGTCTAGATTATTCTTCATCAAACATTTCCTCATCTATTTCATTTGCAGTTTTTCCTTCGTTAACTTTCTTTATTAATGTATCCATATACATTCCATTTTTTATAGAATCGTCAACTTTAAATATTATTTGAGGAGTATGTCTTAATTTAACATTTCTACTTACTTCTCTTCTAATGTAGTTTACTGCACTTCTTAGCCCTGTTAATGTAGATTCTTCATCTCCTCCTAGTATACTTATGTATACGTATGCATAACTTAAGTCACTTGTAACTTCAACGTCAGTTACACTTACCATAGAGTTTATTCTAGGATCTTTTATTCCACTTATAAGCATTGTACTTATAACTTTTTTTATTTCTTCTGCTATTCTTTTTGTTCTGCTATATGATGCCATAAATATCGACCTCTTTTACTTCTATTTTAGAATAGCACATTAGAAATTATATTTGCAGTAAATATAATTTCTTTAATGTGCTTTGATTTTATCTATTAATTTATTAGCCATAATTATTTATAACATATTACATAGTTTTAAAGCTTAAAAGTTTTTGTAATATATTATTATATGACTTAAAATATCTTTTTGTTATTATTGTCTATTTATATAAAACTTATTATAAACTTTTTCTTTCTACTTCTTTAGTTATATAAGCTTCTATTATATCTCCGATTTTTACATCGTTGTAGTTAACAAAGCTTAATCCACATTCGTATCCGTGGTTAACTTCTTTAACATCATCTTTGAATCTCTTAAGAGCTGCTAATTGTCCATCATGGATTACTATACCATCTCTTACTATTCTTACCTTAGAACCTCTAAATATCTTACCACTTGTTACATAACATCCAGCTATTGTTCCAACACCTGATAATTTGAATGTTTCTCTAACTTCAGCTTTACCAGTATCTTCATCTTTAAGTTCTGGATCAAGCATTCCAAGCATTGCAGCTTGAACATCTTCTATAGCTTTGTATATTATTGTGTAACATCTTATATCAACAGATTCTTTTTTAGCTATAGTTTCAGCAGTAGCTCCAGGTCTTACGTTAAATCCTATTATTATAGCATTAGATGCAGCAGCAAGCATAACATCTGACTCAGTTACAGCACCAACACCACCATGTATAACTCTAACTGCTACTTCTTCAGTAGATAATTTTTCAAGTGATTGCTTAACAGCTTGAACTGAACCTTGAACGTCAGCTTTAACAACTATATTTAATTCTTTTACATCAGCATCATTCATGTGGCTGAAGAAATCATCAAGAGACATTCTTTGGTTAGATTTTAACATTTCTTCTCTAGCCATTTGAGCTCTCTTTTCAGCTACACTTCTTGCTATTTTTTCAGTAGCTACAGCAACAAATTGATCTCCACCTTGTGGAACTTCTGATAAACCTAATATTTCTACAGCAGTAGATGGTCCAGCAGTTTTAACTCTTTTTCCTTTAGAGTTTATCATCGCTCTTACTTTACCACTTGCAGTACCACATACTATTGGATCTCCAACTTTAAGTGTTCCACCTTGAACAAGTACAGTAGCAACCGGTCCTCTTCCCTTATCAAGTTCTGCTTCTACAACAGTACCAACAGCTCTTTTATCAGGGTTAGCTTTGAATTCTTCAACTTCTGCAACTAATAATATCATTTCAAGTAAAGTATCTATTCCTTCACCTTTAAGTGCTGAAACTGGAACTGCTATAACATCTCCACCCCAGTCTTCAACTAATAATCCTTGATCAGCTAATTCTTGCTTAACTCTATCAGGGTTAGCTGCTGGTTTATCTATTTTGTTTATAGCTACTATTAATGGTACTTCAGCAGCTTTAGCATGGTTTATAGCTTCAACAGTTTGAGGCATTATACCGTCATCTGCTGCAACAACTAATATTGCTATATCAGTTACTTGTGCTCCTCTAGCTCTCATTGCTGTGAAGGCTTCATGTCCTGGAGTATCTAAGAATACTATCTTTTGTCCATTTACCATTACTTCAGAAGCACCTATATGTTGAGTTATTCCACCTGCTTCTCTTGAAGTTACGTTTGTTGATCTTATTGCATCAAGTAAAGATGTTTTACCGTGGTCAACGTGTCCCATAACTGTAACAACTGGAGGTCTAGGCTTTAAGTCTTCTTCTTTATCTTCTTCTATTTCCATTAAAGCATCTATTGCTTCAACTTCTTCTTCATCTGCTCCTCCAACTACTAATTCAAATCCGTAGTCCTTAGCAACAAGTGAAGCTATTTCAAAGTTTAACTCTTGGTTTATTGTAGCCATAGTTCCCATTTTCATAAGCTTCATTATTATTTCTGAAGCTGACTTATCAAGGGCATTAGCTAACTCTTGAACAGTTAATTTTCCTTCTATTTTTAATATATTTCCTTTAGCCGCTGCTATTTCTTCTTTTAATATATCTAAAACTAACTCTAATTCATCTTCTGCTATTTCAGAATTTTCATTTTCTACATCTATATCTAATTCTTTTAACTTTTGTATCATTTCTTCATTTGATACTTTCAATTCTTCTGCGATTTGGTATACTCTTGTTGACACAAGACCACCCCCTATTATATTTTTTGTGTTTCCATCAACTCGCTGATTTTGTCAGCAAAGTTTTTGTCCTTTATACCTATGACTGCTCTAGGAGCTTTCCCTATAGCTAGCCCTAGTTGTAGCTTTGTTGAAAAGTATACATACGGTATACTTCTATATGATGATTTATCTTTATATAACTTTTTAGTGTTATCAGATGCGTCATCTGCTACTATAACTAGATTTACCTTCCCTTTTTTAAGGTCAGCTAAAGTAGATTCGCCAGACACTATCTTACCTGCTCTTGTAGCAAGGCCTAAAAATGAATATATTTTTTCTTCACTAGTCTTCATAACTTTCTAGCTCCTTAAGTAGGTTGTCATATACATCAGATGGAACTTCCATTTTAAATGCTCTATTTAAAGCTTTGCTTTTTATAGCTTTTTTTAGACATTCGACATCCTTACATATATATGCACCTCTACCGTTTGCTTTTCCTGTTGGGTCTAAAAATATTTGACCTTC
The DNA here is from genome assembly GCF_015560225.1 of Romboutsia sp. BSD2780061687b_171204_C1. NCBI lineage: Bacteria > Bacillati > Bacillota > Clostridia > Peptostreptococcales > Peptostreptococcaceae > Romboutsia > Romboutsia sp. BSD2780061687b_171204_C1. The sequence goes on from NZ_JADMRK010000002.1 coordinate 205,647, forward strand.
CTTAGTCTTAACTATTCTTATTAGCCCTTTTTTTGCATCTCTTTCTTGACATGCTATACATTTTCTTTGAGGAACCTTTTTTTGTTTTTGCAAAGAGTACCCCTCCTTTATTACTCAGCGTCTGTGTTAGTTTCTTGAGGCTCTAACCCTGCTTGAGATTCACTTTTTATATCTATTTTCCAGTTAGTAAGCTTAGCTGCAAGTCTAGCATTTTGTCCTTCTTTACCTATTGCAAGTGATAATTGGTAATCAGGTACTACTACTAAAGCAGATTTTTCTTCTTCATTTATATCAACCTTAACAACCTTTGATGGGCTAAGTGCTGCACATATAAATTCAGCTGGATCATCACTGTATTTTATTATATCTATCTTTTCGTCACCTAATTCATCAACTATGTTTTTAACTCTTGAACCTTTAGGTCCTACACAAGCTCCAATTGGATCTATCTTTTCATCTATTGACTTAACTGCCATCTTAGTTCTTGAACCAGCTTCTCTTGATATAGATTTAACTTGAACTATACCTTCAAATATTTCTGGAACTTCAAACTCGAATAATCTCTTAACTAATCCTGGATGACTTCTTGATACTATTATTTGAGGTCCTTTATTAGTTTTCTTCACCTCTAATATGTATACCTTTATTTTTTGACCAGCTCTGTATGTTTCACCAGGTATTTGGTCTTGTGGAGTCATTATAGCTTCTATTCTTCCAAGATTAACATGAACTATGTTTTTGTTTACTCTAGCTACTTCTCCTGTAACTATTTCATTTTCTTTATCCATAAATTCATTGTATACTATTTCTCTTTCTGCTTCTCTTATTCTTTGAACAACTACTTGCTTAGCAGTTTGAGCAGCTATTCTTCCAAAGTCCATAGGAGTTACTTCATTTTCTATTATATCTCCTAATTCGTAGTTTGGACTTATTTCTCTAGCGTCTGCTAATTCTATTTCTAAGAATGTATCGTATAAATCTGATTCATCAACTACTACTCTTTGAGAGAATACTTTAACGTCTCCTCTTTCTCTATCAAACTCAACTCTTACGTTTTGAGCAGAACCAAAGTTTTTCTTGTATGCTGTTAAAAGAGCTTGTTCTATAGTGTCTATAAGTATTTCTTTATCTATTCCTCTGTCTTTTTCTAACTCATCTAATGCTTCTATAAATTCGTGGTTCATTTTATTTTTACCCTAAGCTATCTTATTAAAACTTTATTGCAAGTCTTACAAGAGCTACTTCCTTTCTATTAAATTCAACTTCTTCATCATTTATTATAACTTTTATAGTATTTTCTTCTGTTAATCCAACTAATGTACCTTCAAATTGCTTTGAGCCATTTAGTGGTTTGTATAATTTTATCTCAACGTCTCTTCCAGCGTATCTTACAAAGTCTTTATCTTTTTTAAGCGGTCTATCAAGTCCTGGTGAAGATACTTCTAAGAAGTAGTTATCTTTTATAGGATCTTTAACGTCTAAAACTTCGCTTAATTGTCTACTTACAGCTTCACAATCATTTAATGATATTCCGCCTTCTTTATCTAAGAATACTCTTAAGTAATACTCTCCAGCTTCTTTTACATATTCTACATCTACTATTTCAAAATTAAGTGGTTCAGTTATTTCTGATACTAATTCTTCTATAGTAGCTTCTATACTCTTTTTCATATTTTTCCCTCCTATTCAGTTGTCAGTTTATTTAAAACAAAAGAGTGAGAACTTCTGGTCTCACTCTTAGTGTTTGCAAAATGTATTATTTTATATACTATAATAACATATATAAGGTTTAATTGCAAATTTTTTGAAATTACTATGTTTCTAAGCCATTTTTATTAATAATTTAAATCCTAATTTTACATATTATCTTTATACTTAGCCTTTGATATTATATGAGTCATAGTTCCCATTGGACAATAAACACACCAAGAGCGAGGCTTGTATAAAAGCATTGTAACTACACCTAATATTGTAGATGTAATCATAATACTATAAAATCCAAATGCAAACTGTGCTACCCAAGGACTTACCATACTTACATTAGCCACTTTCCATGGCACTTTAAATGTCCAAAGTATTGTTATAACTTCTTTTAGGCTATTAGTTTGATTAAATACTAAGTATGTCATAAATAGCATATTTATAAACATTGTCATAAAGAAAGCTAAAAATCCATATCTAAACCACTTACTTTTTAAAAACTTAGGAATATTATTGTATTTTGATAATTTCATTTTATTTCCCATTAAGTTTAATAATTGACCTCTTCCACAGTAAGTATTGCAGTATGTTTTTCCTTTTCCTAATATTGCCATAGCTAAAGGTATTGTAAAGCATAGTAATCCAAGCCATGCAAATAATACATTAAATAATCCTAGGAATAAATATAATGCACTTAATATCCACATATACTCTTTCCAAGTTTTCTTTTGCTTTTTCATTATATAGATTCCTCCATACTTTTTATTTCTATAACAGATGCAGGACACGCTTTAGCACATTTTCCACATCCTACACATTTATCTAGGTTAACTTTTGCAAATACACCTTGTTCTATTTCTATAAGTTTTAGCGGACATTCTTTTATGCAAGTTCCACAGGCTACACAATAATTTTTGTCTATAATTGCTTTTTTCCTTATTTTCATAATATAATCTCCTCCTATATCTCTTATAGAATTATTATATTAATTTTTAATTTTTAGTTCTGTGACTTTGTCACATTAAAATAATTTATTTGTAAAATAAAATACCTTAAAATAACTATAAAAGTTATCCTAAGGTATTTTATTATTTCATTGTATATAGATTTATTTTGTCGTATAAATCACTAGGGACTATATACCATACACTAGTCTCTCCTATATCCCTTCTGGCAAAGCCTTTATCTTTGCTACATAATCCTAATCTATTTCCTTCATTATCTTTTATAAATAAGTCTGGCTCTAAATCTATATCATTTTCTCCGTGCCATCTAGTTATATGTATAGAATTAAGGTCTTCCATTAATTTGTGTTTTTCATATATATCATCTATTAACACACTTTTGTTATTATTTATATTTTCTATAGTTATTTCTAAATCTTCATAATCTTCCTCATTAGAAAATATTTCATAATTTGTTAGATAATATTTATAATCTATGTCACTCCATGAGCCTTCACTTAATTTTTCCATAGGAATATACATAATACCACTAGCATAGTTTATTTTATTATTAGGATATAGTTTAGTAGTTGAATAATCAGCTAAATTAACTATATATGCTTTTTTATTTTCTATATAACTTAAATCATTTTCATATCTTATAGTATAAATATCTGCTTTATCATATTTTTCTAATTCTATATTATCTATAGTTTCTAATAGTTCTTCAGTTGTCGTTTTAAATTCATGCTCTACAATCTGATCTTTGTTGCTTATTTTACTTTGTTTTATAAAATAATCGCCATTATATATTACTATACTTACAAATTTATTTTTTTCTTTATCTTCTATATACATATCTAGTAATTTTATTTTTTTGTTATTGTCATATTTTACTTCAAAATTTACTATATCTGTGTCCAATGATAATCCTAATTCATTTTTTATTTTTTCATAGTCTTCTTTTAATGTATCCATAGATATATTTTTTATATCAAATTTTATATCTCTATACTCTGCTACATCATATATGGCATTACTTAATATAGTTGAATATAACATTAAAACTCCTAGTATTGTCGCTTTTTTCTTTATAATACTATTTGGTCTTTCTTTGTTTTTTAATAAAAACCAATATAATAAAAATCCTGCTGGTATTATTATTGGATACCAGTTAAATGCAAATTCTAATCTAAATGCTCCAAGTATAAAAAATCCTACTAATTTTAAAGGTAGGTATTTTTCATTTTCTTCTTTTTTATAATATATATGTATTAAATATGCTATTGTAGCTCCCCAAAATATTAAATTTATCATACCACTTTCTTCTGCAAACTCTATAAATTTGTATATATACTCCACATAACCCCTCCATAATCTTTATCATATATATGATATATTAATTTTAATTATATATGGTAAAGATTTGATTACAAAATAATTCAGTTAAATATTTTATCCCCCCGTCGTTTTTTCTTACCCCCACTTTTTTGGCTTTGGTTTGTTTATTTCCAATAACTTTACAAGCCAAATATATTAAAAGTGAACAAATAAACAAACCTTCTATACTTAATATTAGCCCTGTAATAGATAATAATAAAATACACTTCCTGCATATGATATTAGGCCCATTATCTTTATTCTTGATTTAAAATTAATTTCTTTAATTTTTATTCCTCTTATAGAGTTATCATAATTATTATCTCTATTTTCTAATTTAAATTTTAGACTATGCTAACTAACTTTGTGATAAATAGCATATAAAAATAACCGTATCTTAGCAAATTCAATATTTTCGCTATAAGATACAGTTATTTTTATACTTTGCATAGATAAGTTCATAATATATTGCATTTATTAAATACTATCTTTGTATATTTTCACTATATTTAAAAGTCAAACCTTTATCTGTAGATATAAAATTTATTACTTTATCACTATCTCTAAGTTTTACAGGAAGCATTATAATATCATTTTCAAATTTAAGATTAAGAGGAGTTGCATAGTCACCTATATACTCATCAGGAAGTTTTATATCGAGCTTTTCCCAAGTACTACCTGAATCTTCAGTTCTATATACAGTTGGGTTGTTATCACTTTCATACCTAAATCCAACAAAGCCTATATTCTCATCTAAAAATCCTACTCCTGTAATTATTCTTGGATAAACTTCATTTGTATTTCCAATTTCCTTATAAGTTTTACCACCATCATTAGTTATGTATATATAGCTATATTGCTTACCCATAGCAACATCAGTAGTTATGACACAATATCCTATGTCTTGACTACTAAATCCTATAAATAAATCTCCACCTTGGTAAGCATCCTCTAATTTTATTTCATTCCAAGTTTTCCCCTTATCATCTGTAACAACAATTAATATATCTGAGTTAAAATTAGATATAAAGGCTGTTTTTTTATGGCTTATATAATAAGTATTTTCTTTTAATTTATTATTATCAAAATCAAAAATCGAAATCAAATACTCATTAGGTATTGGTACACTCACCCAATTTTTCTTTTTATCATAGCTTAATTTTAGACCATTTGAAGTCATTTGATAATATATTCCTAATATTTTTTTAGTTTCATTTATATCTATTTCTTCTTTTATTTCACTTAATCCCTCTTTTTGTTTTTGTTTATTTGAGTAATTAACAACTTTTAAACCATTGCTATCTACCATATTGCCTTCATCAATCAAGGTGTAATTTCCATTATTATCTTTTTTGATTCTCATTTTATGATGTGATGATGTAAAATCTTTTTCACCATTTACATCTACATTTACATCAAAGTAAACCATTGCCACAAACTCATTTTTATCTCCTGCTACTATTACAGTTTCTTTGTTTGTGTAAACTGCTTTCATCCCTTTTTCTTCGTATGAGGCTTCGCCTTTTTTTATATATTCATTAAAAAAGTTATTTGTAACATCTATTAAACTATCCATTTCTTGCTTTTTATATATTGTATAGCCTACCCTAAATAAACACGCTATAATTATTATTGATATTATAATTATTATAATTTTTATACTCTTTTTCATATTCCACCTACCTTAAATATTCACTTTTTTGTTTTATCAGATTGATAAATTGATTTTTTACCTCTTCACTTTCAAAGGAATTTAAAGGTAGTAGTATTATAGGATTTATTTTTTGTATACAAATAACTAATACATTATCCTCTTCATAAATATTATCAATAGCTTTTATATTGTATTCACAATATGATTTTTCACCTTTATGCATAATAATATCATTCTTTACTTCTATCGATTTAGAGCCTATTGCACTATTTCTTGCTTCTACTAGCTTATCAATTAATTTTTGCATGTTTTTTTTAGACATTATGCTAAGAATTATTGTTGTTATTATAGTCATTGTTGCTAGTATTGATATTACACCTACATATAATGTAATTTCTATATTGTAAAAGCTAGACATTTCATTGATAAAGTAAAAAGTAATTCCCATTAGTATTAGCATAGTTAATGTAAGTGTAAATACATCTTTTCTTAAAGCATACTTTCTACTTTTTTCATACCCCTTAATATAATCTTCACGATTATTTGTATATTTTATTTCCACCATATCCCCCCTATTTTTATTAATCATTATAAAAGATTATAGTTGTTAAATATATCCCTTTTTTATATTCCTAAATAATTATTTTAATATCTTTAAATTTATTATTATATTCATAATATATTAATTTTAATTATATATGGTAAAGATTTGATTACAAAATAATTTAGTTAAATATTTTATCCCCCCGTCGTTTTTTCTTACCCCCACTTTTCAGCTTTAGTTTGTTTATCTTCAATAAAAAAACCTTGTAATTTACAAGGGTTTATAGTTTTCTATTTATTTTTCTAAGCACCGTTAATACTTATCTCATATTTTTTATCCATAACTTTATAGGACTTTTTCATAAGTTTAATTCCAATAAATAAGGTAATTAATTCTGCAAAAGGTACACTCATCCATATACCATTTATTCCAAATATATTAGGTAATGTAAATATGCCTATAATTATAAATATTAAACCTCTACATGAAGCTACTATTACTGATTCTTTAGCATATCCTATAGCTGTAAAGTATCCAGAATTAACTATATTAAATCCATTTACAAAAAATGCAAATGCATATAGTTTTGCTCCTACAGATGCTATATTTAATATTTCTTCATTTCCATTTACAAATATATTAACTAAATTTCTTCCAAAGAAGAATAATGAAGTAAATATTATTATTCCTATAGTTATTATAACTTTGTCAGATAATTTCATTATAGCTTTTACTCTATCAAATTTCTTACTTCCATAATTGTAGCTAACTATAGGCCCTATACCATCAGATATACCAAACATTGAAAGTATGCCAAATTGAGCTACATAATTTATAGCAGTAAAAGCTGCTACACCTGTCTCTCCTGCTATATTCATAAATGCCATGTTGAATAAATATGCACTAGTGGCTGTGGCTATTGAATTTATTCCTTCTGATGAACCATTATATATTACTGGAAATATTACAGATTTATCAAACTTTCCAACAAATACGTTTATAATGTTTTTTTTATTTAATGCAGGCCACACTACAACTAAAAATGCTAAAGAGTATGCTAATCCTGTGGCAGTTGCCGCTCCTACAATTCCAAGTTTTAACTTATATATTAATGTATAGTTTAATGTTATATTTGCAAATAAACTTAATATAGAACCATAAAAGTAAAGTTGAGGTTTTTCCATTATTCTTCCTGAAAAACCAAATAAAAACATTAAAGACATTGGTATTGTAAATACTGAAAGTGTCTTGATATATAAAGAAACATCTTTTAATAATATATCACTAGCACCTAATATATATGCTATTTGTGAGTTCATTGTAAATCCAACTACCGTTATACCAAATCCAAAAACTAATATAAATATCATAGCTGTCTTAAATATATTTTGTGTCTTAGCTACATTACCATCTCCTAAACTAAGCCCCATATAACTTTGTGATCCTATACTCATTATCATAGATAAAGCTATTATAACTTGCATAAATGGTGCTGCTATATTCACACTAGCCATTGCGTTTGGTCCTAGTACATTTCCTACAAATATTCCATCTACAACTACCTGCATGCCTGTAATTACCATAGCTATTATAGCTGGTATAGAATATTTTATAAATAATCTAGGTATTTTTTCACTACCTAATATATTCTCTTGCATATTATCCCCTCCTAATCTATCAATTTTTATATTTGTTAATACAAGATAAACTATATATGAATTACTTTCTTTGTATAATAATAAAGTCTTGACCAACTCAATAGTCAAGACTTTATCTAATATTTTCTATATATATTTTTACGAAGTATATATTTTTTTTACTCTTTTTTAATAGTGTAAATAAACATTCCATAAATACATTTATATTTTTTTCTATTTTTTTATCTTTATAAATTTCTTCTATACATTCTTCTATAAACTTTTCTATGTTAGATGCAGTATCTTTTCGAGTTAATAAAATATAATTTCCTCTATATTTAATTTTTTCGTATTTTGCATCATTACTAATGGCTTCATTATCTAGTTCAAACCCAATTATATTTTCATTAAAAAATATATTTTTATTATCAATATTATCTATTTTTAATATTAGATTTTTTTATTTAAAAATTCACCAAAGTAGTTATAATCATTTTGATTAAAATATATAATATCTTTTTCTATATATACCTCTTCAAATTTTTCTTTTGTCTTATTAGAAAAGTTTTTCATTTGAGTTGTTACATCTATAGAGTGTTGTACTTCATCTTTTAATTTTGTCAAATACTCTATTTTTTCTTCTAACAACTTTTTGTGATTTTTAAATAACTCTATGTAACTACTTTCATCTTCCTTTTTTATAATTTCTTTTATATCTTTTATTGGTATTTCTAGTTGTTTTGCTACTAATATTATCTCAAGCAATTCTATTTCCCTTATTGTGTAATATCTGTATCCATTATCTTTTTTTAAACTTGGCTTTAATAGGTCTATTTTATCGTAATATCTTAGTGTGTCATGACTTATGTTATACATTTTAGCCACTTGTCCTATAGTAAATATCAAAATAATCTCCTCCAAAACTTTCCTTTATTATTAATTTATTTTATCACACATCTAACTATATTATTTTAATATAGTTTTTTACTTTATATAAAATAAAAAGGCTGATTAAAGTCAGCCTTTTTATTTTTAAATTGATACTTTATTAAAATTATTATCTAAATCTATATAAAAGTTAGTAATAGTTAATTGTATATATGGCCCTAACCATAAGTATCCTATACCTAAAGTAAGAATACATAAAAGTGCCCATCCTATAAAACTTAGGTTTATAACAAATAGGTTCCATTTATTACCTTTCATCATTTTTATACTAAGTCTTATTGAATCAATTAAACCAAGTTCTTCTTTATCAACAAAGATATATGGTGTCATAGCTAAAGCTAATTCAAGTATAACAATAGGTATAGATAATACTACTCCAACTATTAATGCTCCTACTATCATACCAGTAGATACACTTTCACTAAAAACTATCATAGATGATGTGGCAAAAACTATTATAATACCTAATACAATTCCTATAACAAACATTAAAGCAAATAATCCTAATGATTTTAATATTGATTTTTTAGATACTAATAAGTCATCAAACTTAGCTTTTCCATCAGTTTCGCTAAATCTTAAAAAGAAATTAGCAAATCCTACAGAAAACCATATTGCTAATCCAATTAAAAATATTGTACTAATTAAGTATATACCCATTGAACTTGAAAATTCAGACATAAAAGAAAGAGCCATGGTTGCTATGGTATATACTAACATGACTAATACTGGGGTTTTCCAATTGCCTTTAAGTTGACTCTTAGAAAGTTGTTTTAATTCTACTCTAGTCAAAATCTCATCCCTCCTTAAACTTTTACTTACAATATATATATATTCAAATGTATGACCAATAGTTCTAAGATTTGCTAGTCTAAATTTTAAAAAATATAATAAAAAATGACCTATAAATAGGTCATTTTAATTTCATGTACAATTTTAAGTATATTACAAATACGTTTAGATATATCATTAACTAAATTAAATATGTTCGCGAAAAAATATGTTTCACTAAACATATAAAATAGAATAATATATTAACATTAATTATCCTAAATAGACTTGTTCTCTTTATTTTTTAGTAATTTATTAACCTTATATGCTTTATAAAAACAACCTATTGCCAATAAAATATTAATATTCGGAATCATTATATCAATTTTGATAATAGTAACTAATAAAATACCCATCAAAATACATATATTTCTCTTTATAGTTAAATTCATAAATTATCCCCCTTAATGAAACTAAATACATACTTTAAATCAGATAACTATTGTTAATCTAATTATAACAGTACTTGTAATTTTTATAAATGTCCACTAAAACAGATGTTTTTTAACATATTATATAAACTAACTGTGTAAAAATTTATTTATATGTTTTTACTAATATTTAATTACAATAAAAAAAGACACATAATGTGTCTTTTTCCGAACATATATATATATTATAATATAGTTACATTCTCCGCTTGAGGACCT
>NZ_JADMRK010000002.1:216033-231440 GCF_015560225.1 Romboutsia sp. BSD2780061687b_171204_C1
TAAAAAAAGACACATAATGTGTCTTTTTCCGAACATATATATATATTATAATATAGTTACATTCTCCGCTTGAGGACCTCTAGCACCTTTAACTATATTAAAGTTTACTTTTTGACCTTCTTCTAATGATTTAAACCCATCAGTTTGTATAGCTGTAAAATGTACGAATACATCATCTCCACCTTCTACTGATATGAAACCAAATCCTTTTTCATTGTTAAACCATTTTACTATTCCATTTATCATTAAAAAATACTCCTGTGAACCTATTTCTAGGTCTCTCTTAATTTATTTGTGTATCGATTTTGTATCGCTACAAGTATTATTATAGCACACATTATTAATAATAGATAGTCTTTTATTTTATTTCCTTAATTTAGGATGACTTTTAGGTATAGAGTTAATAAGTTTTTTAGTATAGTCATGTTTAGGATTATTATATATACTATCAGAACTTCCCATTTCTACTACTTTGCCATTATTCATTACTATTATTTCATCACAAAAGCATCTAACTACATTTAAATTGTGAGATATAAATAAATATGTTAAATTAAATTTCTCTTTTAAATCCAACATTAAATTTAGTATCTGAGATTGTATAGAAACATCAAGTGCTGCAGTAGGCTCATCACAAATTATAAACTTAGGTTTTAAAGCTAAAACTCTAGCTATAGCTATTCTTTGCCTTTGTCCTCCACTAAATTCATATGGATATCTATTTATGTAACTCTTATCTAATCCACAAGCTTCTAGGGATTTTTCTGCAATAGTATAAGCTTCTTTAGTACTTACATTACTATGCTTTTTTATTCCTTCTACTATAGTTTTTCCAATACTCATCTTAGGATCTAGTGATGAATATGGGTCTTGAAATATTATTTGCATGTCTTTTCTTAAATTTATCATATCTTTTTTAGATATATTTATATTTTTTTCCACATCATATATAACTTTATCTTCAAATACTACACTTCCGCCAGTTGCATCTATTAGATTTAATATACATTTTGATAAAGTAGATTTTCCACATCCACTTTCCCCGACTAAGCCTACTATACTTCCTCTTTGAATATTTAAAGAAACATCATCTACAGATTTTTGGTATTTCTTCTCTTTAAAGAAAAGATTATTTTTTAAAGGATAGTATTTTTTAAGATTTTTTACTTGTAAAATATAATCTTTTTCCATATATACACCTTTCTAGCCTCATTAAATTTCTTTGAAACAACTTATTTTATGATTTTTTTCAATTTCTCTTAACTTAGGTTCTTCATTAATGCACTTATCAAAACAATATTCACACCTATTATTAAAACTACATCCTTTAGGTATATTATCTATAGTTGGTACACTTCCCTTTATAGAGAAAAATCTATTATTAACTAAATTACTTCCAACTCTAGATAATAATAATCCTTGAGAATATGGGTGTTTAGGATTATCAAAAAACTCAAATACATCAGCTTCTTCAACAATCTTTCCTAAATACATAACGTATACTCTATCAGCTATTTCTGCTACAACATCTAAGTCATGAGTTATAAATATTACCGACATATCAAACTCTTTACTTATATCTTTTAATAAGTTTAAAATCTCTTTTTGAACTGTAACATCTAGTGCAGTTGTTGGCTCATCTGCAATTAATAGTTTAGGTTTTAGAGCTATAGCCATGGCTATCATAACTCTTTGTCTCATTCCTCCTGAAAGCTCATGAGGATATTTTTTTAAAACTTCTTTAGGATTTGGTATTTTTACTTTTTCTAATAAGTCTATTACCATATCTTTAACTTCTCTTTTACTTATCTTTTTATGTTCTAGTATAACTTCACCTATTTGCTTTTCTACATTAAATAATGGATTTAAAGCCACCATAGGCTCTTGAAATATAATTGATATATCTTTTCCCCTTATACTACACATGTCTTTTTCCGTTAAGTTTAATAAGTTTTTACATTCAAAGTTAATCTCACCTTCAATTTCTGCATTATCAGAAATTAATCTCATTATAGCTAATGAAGTTAAACTCTTACCGCTTCCACTTTCTCCAACTAGTGATATTATTTCACCTTTATCTATATTTAAATTAACACCATTTACTGTATAGTTATTGTGTTTATTATCTTTAAATTTTATTTTTAAATCCTTAATATTAACTAACATATAATCACCACCTATAAATGCTTTTTAGGATCTAGCTTTTTCCTAAGACCTTCTCCTAAGAAATTTATAGCTAAAACAGATACTATTATCATAAATCCAGGTGGTATCCAAAGCCACCATTCACTACTTAAAGTTCTCATATTTTGAGCAGCCGTAAGCATATTTCCCCAACTTGGCATAGGTGGCTTAACCCCCATACCTAAAAAGCTTAAGGATGCTTCCATAAGTATTGCAGTTGCCATGGATAAAGTCATTGCAACTAAGATACTAGATAATATATTTGGTATTATATGCTTTAAAATTATATCAAAATTATTAAATCCAATAGCTTTAGATGCCATTATAAAATCTCTTTCTTTTATGGATAAAACTTCAGCTCTAACAATTCTTGCTATATCTGTCCATGATAAGACAGCAATTATAACTATAAGGTTTACTACACTAGGCCCAACAATCGCAGCTAATGCTATAGCCACTATAAAAAATGGAAAACACATAACTATATCTACATTTCTCATTATTATTGTATCTACAATTCCACCAAAATAACCTGCAAGTATCCCTAGTATTGACCCTATTATAACTTGTAGCATAGTTGCAAATACCCCTACTAATAAGGATACTCTTCCTCCATATAAAAGCCTTGCTAAAACATCTCTACCTAAGTCATCTGTTCCTAAAAGATGTTCACTGCTTGGAGGGGAACTTATATTATATAAATCTACAGAATTTATGTTTTGCTTTAAAAATAATGGACCTATAAAAGATACTATAATTAGTGTTATTAAAATACTCATTCCTATTAAAATTAATTTATTTTTCTTCATTTTATATGTCCTCCTATTTATCATATCTAATTCTTGGATCTATAATTGCATATAGTATATCAGCAAGTAAATTAGATAATAAAATTATTATAGAAAGAATCATAAGAATTCCCATTATAAGAGGATAGTCTCTATTTAAAACAGCTTCGTAGCTAAGTCTTCCTATTCCAGGCCATACAAATACAGTTTCTGTTAAAAGTGCTCCCGAAAATAAAAATGGTATCTGAAGGCAAATTATTGTCACTATAGGTATAAGTGCATTTTTAAATCCATGCTTAAATATTGCCTTATTTATTGTTAATCCCTTTGATCTTGCTGTTGTTATATACTCTTTATCTAGTACATCTATCATTGCAGATCTTGTGTATCTTACAAATGCAGTACTTTGTAGAAAAGCTAAAACTATACCTGGAAGTATCATATGTTTTAATGTATCAAGTGCTGCTTTTATTCCTGTATAATCTGTTCCTAAAGTTTTCATTCCAGATACTGGAAGTAACTGTAAATCAAATGCAAATACTTTTATAAGTATAAGTCCAAAGAAAAATGCAGGTATTGACAGTCCTATAAAAGAAATTACAGTAACTACATGGTCAAATAAAGTATTTTTCTTTATAGCTGATAAAATTCCTATCCCTATTCCAAATACTAAACTTAAAAGTAATGAAAATGATGCTAATAATACTGTATTTGACATTCTTGAACCTATTATATCTAATACAGGTTGTCCATAATAAATTGAATATCCTAAATCACCGCTTAAAGCTCTTGAAATCCATTTAAAATATTTTATATGTATAGGATCATAGTAACCAATTTTTCTTAACATCTCCTTTACTATTTCTGGAGAAACATTTGGATCTATCATAGTTGAATAAGGGTTACCCGGCTGTAAATGTATAAGTGCAAATATTATTATAGAAATTCCAAACAATACAAGTAATGTTGTTAACAATCTTTTTAATATATACTTAGTCAAGTTATAAACTCCTTTCTTTATTTATTAATCAAAAAAGCTATCCTAAAAAGGATAACTTTTTATTTATATTAATTAATCTATATACCAGTCTTCTACATTATTAAAGTCATTAAATATAGATGGTTTATAATTTTTAAGATGAGGGTTGTAAGCTTTTCTTATATTTTGAGAATATAAGTATGCCCAAGGTACTTCTTCATTTAAAAGTTGCCCAAATTGAGAGTATATTTCTTTACGTTGATTTTTATCATATACACCTATACCTTCTTCTATTAACTTATCTGCTTGATCATTTTTAAATGATGATATATTCCATGCAGAATTTCCTTTTTCATCTGATGCAGAAGTTGAATGCCAGTATGCCTTTGGATCTGGATCTATTTGTAAGTTATTACCCATTAAGTAAAGTTCAAAGTCATGGTTTGCCACTACCTTATCCATAAGTGCAGAGAACTCCATATTTTCAAGTTCTATCTTAACTCCTATATCTTTTAAATTAGCTTGAATTATTGGAGCTGTTTGCTCTCTTAATGAATTTCCTGTTGGATAAGCTAATTTAGCTGTTAATTCTTTTCCATTTTTATCTTCAACTATACCATTATTATCTCTATCTTCATATCCAGATTTCTTTAAAAGTTCTTTTGCTTTTTCAATGTTATGTTTATAGTCATTTAAAGTTGACTTGTCTGGATAAGCCCATGAACTTGGTAGCATAGGAGTATTTACAACTTGACCGTTTCCTTCTAATAACTTATCTACCATTGCCTCTCTATCTAGTGCATACATAAATGCTTGTCTTACATTTTTATCTTGGAATTTTTTATCTCTAAGATTGAATCCCATATATTGAATTAAGTTATTATCATAAGATACTACTTTCATACCTTTAGATTCTAATTCTTCAATATCTTTTTTCTTTAAATTTGATGCATCTATAACATCTACTGTTCCATTTAAAAGTTCTACTTGAGCTGTATCCTCATTAGCAACTTTTAATATGAATTTTTCAGTTTTTACATCTCCATCAAAGTAGTTATCATTCTTTTTAAGCTGAACATCTTGTCCTTCTGCAAATGATACAACTTCATATGGACCAGTTCCAACTGGCTTAGCTAATAAATCCTTTTGGTCTTTCCACTTAGCTACTGGTATTTTTTCCCATACATGCTTAGGTACTATCCCCATGCCCCCTAAATTTATAAGTCCTGGTGAGTATGGTTCTTCAAAAGTAAATTTAATAGTATTATTATCTATTACCTCTATACCTTCAATTTTATCAGCTGTTCCTTCGTGGTAAGCTTTTGCCCCTTTTAACTTTTCAACATCTCCATATTTTGATCCCGTATAATCTTTATTTGCTAAGCTTGTGAATGTAAATGCAACATCATCTGCAGTTAGAGCTTTTCCATCATTCCATTTTATATTGTCTTTTAACTTAAATGTAATACTTAAATTATCATCCGATATTTCATAACTTTTAGCTAATTCTGGTTGTGGATTTAACTTTTCATCAAAACTTAATAAAGAGTTATATGTAAGTGATATGACTGCATCATCATATACTGTATCATTAAGTAGTGGGTTAAATATTCCTGTAGGCGAACTTGATAATGCATATACTATGCTATCTTTAGATTTTGGCAAAACTGCTTTATCAGTTTTATTACTACATCCTGTAAGTATGCTTATTGCTAATGTAGCTGTCATTACTAGTGAAATCACTCTTTTTCTTTTTAACAATTAACTTTCCTCCGATACTTTTTCAAAAATTCTCAACCATTGAAATACTACATTATTAAACATTTCCTGTCAATTTTTATAGAATTTCCCTATAATATGCAATATTAATATAGTAAAATTCTATTAATTTATATAAAAATAAATAATTCTACTATTATTGTAAAGTTTAACTATCACAACGAGTTAATTAATTACAATAAAAAAAAAGACACATAATGTGTCTTTTTCCGAACATATATATATATTATAATATAGTTACATTCTCCGCTTGAGGACCTCTAGCACCTTTAACTATATTAAAGTTTACTTTTTGACCTTCTTCTAATGATTTAAACCCATCAGTTTGTATAGCTGTAAAATGTACGAATACATCATCTCCACCTTCTACTGATATGAAACCAAATCCTTTTTCATTGTTAAACCATTTTACTATTCCATTTATCATTAAAAAATACTCCTGTGAACCTATTTCTAGGTCTCTCTTAATTTATTTGTGTATCGATTTTGTATCGCTACAAGTATTATTATAGCACATGCTATTAATAATAGATAGCTTTTTATTTTATTTTCTTTTAAATGCTTTCTATTTAACTTAAATTAACCTTGTTTAAATGTACTATTTTAAACGATTTGCAAGAATTTTTCATCATAATTATCAATATAAATTTATAAAAATTACAATAAAAAAGGAGCTTAAATTAAGCTCCTTTTACTTTTAATCTATATGTTTAGCGTTATATTCTTTATCTAGTTCTTTATAGAAGTTAGCCATAGTTAAAGTAAAGTATGGTGATAACCATAAAAATCCTATTCCTAAAGTTAATATACTTAATATAGCCCATCCTATAAAGCTTAGCCATATAACGAATAATCTCCATTTATGACCTTTCATCATTTTTATACTAAGAGATATTGATTTAAATACTCCTACTTCTTCTTTATCTGCAAGTATAAATGGTACCATAGAAATTGCTAATTGAATTACTATTGATATTAACCATAATATAATACCTACAATTACCATTGGTGCTATAGCTTCAAATAAATCATTTGCATTTAATACACTTATTGTAAATCCACCTACAAAACTAAACATTAATACAATATATACTATTATTAATATTATACCTACTAATACAGAAAATCCTAAAGATTTAAAGAAAGTTTTTTTTGATACTGATAAATCACTAAAATCAACGCTTTCATCTTCTATAAGGTTTAGAGATAATTTCGGATATGCTACAAAGAACCATGATTCTATAACTAAAGCAAGTATTATTCCAATTAATGATACAAATAAAGACTCGCTATTATCTAGATATGATACTAAAAACATTACTATTGAATAAGCTAACATAGCTAATACTGGTACATTCCAATTACCCTTTAGTTGACTTTTAGAAAGTTCTTTTAACTCTTTCCTATTCATAAAAATTCCTCCAATGATTGTTACTTAATGTCTATGAGTTTAATATACCCTATTATTTTTTATCTAAAACATTTATTGTTAAAAAATGGATTATTTAAATTTGTACTTTTTTTAAACTATAAATTATAAATAGTTTTTAAATAAAAAAGCTTAGGTTATACCTAAGCTTTAATGTATTTTATTACTATTTTTTTAAAATAAAGATAATTGGTTTTCGTCACTCATATTATTAAGTGAACCGTGACTAGTTAATGTTTCTATAACGGTCTTAGAAATCTTAGTTCTCTTTCTTAAGTCTTCTTTAGAAATAAATTCTCCATTTTCTCTTTCTTTTTGTATATTTATTGCTGCGTTTTCCCCAACCCCTTGCAGGGCTATCATTGGAGGAAGTAGCATCTTTTCTCCTGCAACTTGGAATTTACTTGCATCTGATTTATATATATCAACTGGAAGTATTTTTATACCTCTTGCATACATTTCAAGTGCAACTTCAAGTACTGTAAGCATATTTTTTTCTTTAGTTGTTGCGTCATTTCCTAAACTTTCTATTTCATTTATTCTAGCTTTAATTGCAGGTAGTCCCTTAACTATTAAATCAGCATCAAAGTCTTCTGCCTTTGTTGTAAAGTAAGTTGCATAGAAAGCTTCTGGATAATGAACCTTACAGTATGCTAGTCTAAATGACATCATAACATATGCTACGGCATGTGCTTTAGGGAACATGTACTTTATTTGTTTACATGACCATATATACCATTCTGGTACGTTGTTAGCTTCCATTAACTCAACATGTTCAGGCTTTAGCCCTCTACCTTTTCTAACATTTTCCATTATGGTGAAGGCCATCTTTGGTGGAAGTCCTTTAAATATAAGGTAGTTCATTATATCGTCACGTGTTGATATAACATCTTTAAGACCAACTATTTCCTTTTGAACAAGTTCTTGTGCATTGTTTAGCCAAACGTCAGTACCATGAGATAATCCTGATATACGTACTAGTTCTGCAAATGTTGTTGGTTTTGTATCAAGTAGCATTTGTCTAACAAACTTTGTACCAAACTCAGGTATAGCAAGTGAACCTATAGGACAGTTAATTTCCTCTGGTGTTACTCCTAGTGCATCTGTTGAAGTAAATAGTGACATTGTTTCTTTGTCATCTAAAGGTATTTCTGTTGCATCTATTCCTGTTATATCTTCTAACATTCTTATTATGGTCGGAACGTCGTGCCCAAGTATATCTAGCTTTAGTATTCTACCACTTATAGAGTGGTAGTCAAAGTGTGTTGTTATTACTCCACAGCTTGTATCATTAGCAGGGTATTGTATTGGGGTAAAATCATATACATCCTTGTAATGAGGTACAACCATAACTCCACCTGGATGCTGTCCTGATGTTCTTTTTACTCCTGTACATCCATTTGATAATCTTACTACCTCTGCTGTTGGTACTTGTATATTATTTTCTTCTACATATTTTCTAGCGTATCCAAATGCTGTTTTTTCAGCTACTGTACCTATTGTTCCTGCTCTATAAACATATCCTTCACCAAATAGTTCTTCTGTGTATTTGTGTATTACTGGCTGGTATTCTCCAGAGAAGTTAAGGTCTATATCTGGCTCTTTATCTCCTTCAAATCCAAGGAAAACTTCAAATGGTATATCATGACCATCTTTTTTAAGCTTTCTTCCACACTTTGGACAATCCTTATCTGGTAAGTCTACTCCAGAACCCCATTCACCTATTTCATAGAAATATGAATATTTACAATCTTCATTTTCACATATATAATGTGCTGGAAGTGGATTAACCTCTGTTATATCACTCATTGTTGCTGCTACTGATGAACCAACCGAACCTCTTGAACCAACTAAGTATCCATCTCTTAGTGACTTTGTAACTAGCTTTTGGGCGATAATATACATTACGGCATATCCATTTTTTATTATAGAGTTTAGCTCTCTATCAAGTCTATTTTGAACAACTTCTGGAAGAGGATCTCCATATATTCTTTTAGCTTTGTTGTAGCACATTTCTCTAAGTTCTACATCTGAACCTTCTATTTCTGGAGGATATGTTCCATCTGGTATTGGTAGTATATCTTCTACCATATCAGCTATTTTATTAGTGTTAGTAACTACAACTTCATAGGCTAGCTCTTCTCCTAAGTAGCTAAATTCTCTTAGCATTTCATCTGTTGTTCTAAAGTGAAGATAAGTTTCTTCTTCATCTACTTTAAATCCTTGAGAGTATTTAAGTATTTTTCTAAGAACAGCTTCATGTTCATCTAAGAAGTGAACATCTCCTGTAGCTACTGGTATTTTTCCAAATTTATGGGCTACCTCTACCATTTTTCTATTTAAATCTCTTAGTTCTTCTTCATCTTCTACTTCACCTTTATGAATCATAAATTTATTATTATCTATTGGCATTACTTCTATATAGTCATATAAATCTATAATTTTAGCCATTTCTTCATCATCAACATTTTTCTTTACTGCTTGATATACCTGTCCATTTTCACAAGCAGAACCTATTATAAGTCCTTCTCTATGTTCTTGTAAGAAGCTTTTTAGTATTCTTGGTGCTCTGTAAAAATGATTAACATGGGCATCTGATACTATTTTGTATAGGTTTTTAAGTCCTGTGTAGTCTTTTGCAAGTAAAGTTATATGATTAGTTCCTAGTTTTGTATAATCAACTTTACCTAAAACTTCATTTACTTCTTTTAATGTGTTTGCACCTTTTTTTACTAACATATCTAAAAACTTTTGAAATATTAAAGCCGTAGCTCTTGCATCATCTACAGCTCTATGGTGATTTAAAAGTGGAACACCTAGTGCTTTTGCTACTACATTTAATCTATGTCTTTTTAAATCTGGAAGTAATATTCTAGCTAGTGTAAGTGTATCTATACTTTTATTATTAAATTCTATATTTTGTTGTCTACATTTTTCTCTTATAAATCCAATATCAAACTCTGCATTGTGAGCAACTAATACACTATCTCCTATAAATTCCATAAACTTAGGCAATATTTCTTCTATGGTTGGTTTATCTTTTACCATATCATTAGTTATACCTGTTAGTTCTTGAATTTTATATGATATATCTTTTTGTGGGTTTATAAGTTCACTAAAATTATCTACTATTTCAAAGTTTTCTATTTTAACTGCACCTATTTCAGTTATTTTATCGTTAGTATTAGAAAACCCTGTTGTTTCTATATCAAATACTACAAAGCTTTGTGATAGCTCTTTGTCATTAGCATCTTCTATTATATCTTTTGAATCTTCTACTAAATATCCTTCAACACCATATAATACTTTTATATTATTAGCCTTAGCTGCACCCATAGCCTCTGGGAAAGCTTGAACCACTCCATGGTCAGTTATTGCGATTGCCTTATGTCCCCATTTTGCTGCTCTTTCTATAAGCTTTTTAGTAGAACAAAGTGCATCCATTGATGACATTTGAGTGTGTGCATGAAGTTCAACTCTTTTATTTTCTGATAAATCTTTTTTCTCTTCTTTTTCTTCTTTTCTTATACCACTTATAGTCATTGTAAGTTCTCTTTGGTAAGTGTCATACATAACATCACCTTTTATTTTTACATGTGAACCTTTTTTAACATTATCAATAACTTTATCTTTATTAGTGTCATTTAAGAATAATTTACAGCTTACAGAACTTGTATAGTCTGTAATAGATGCTATAAATAATATTTTACCATTTCTAAGTTCTTTAATTTCTATATCAAATATATCACCAACTACTGCTACTGTACCTGACTCTTGGTTAAGAGATTCGATTTTTTCTACCATAGCATGTACATTTTCACCATATATTAGATGTTCATCAAATTCAGGTCTTATAACATAAGCCTCTTCTTCATCTTCTTTAGGTTCATTAGTTGCTTGTATTTCTAAATCTTTAATCTTATCTTCTATTATTTTATCGCTTTTTCTTAATATTCTTTCAATGTTTACATCTTCATCTATAGCCCTTTCCATGACTATATTAATATCTATTCCTAACTCCTCACTTAACACACTTTTTAATACATATACTACATTTTGTTTTATAAGTCTTTCATAAAATATTCCTTTTGGAATTTTTATTTTTAGTAAATCATCTATACACATATACTCAACTTGCCTATACCATCCTGCTATAGATGGGCAAAGTCTTTTTAAAATATATAATATATTTACCCAGTACATTTTTATAATGTCTTTATTAGCTTTTCTATCAAGCCCTGTATATCTTATTTTTATTTTTATATCTTTAAAGTAGTCTAGCTTATTGTGCAAGTCTTCCTTTAACATATCAAGTACTTCATAGGATATTATAGATTTTGAGTTTAAATAAAAATATACTATTTTGTCTTCTTTAAAGTAAGTTACTTTGTTTATATAAACTTCTTTTAATTGTTTTTTTAATATATTATTGTTTATTTCTAGTTTATCTAAGTATTCACTAACAGTTTCCATAGCATCCTCCCTTCAAAACTTAGTAATATATTATATCACAGTTTTTAAGTTTTAGAGTTATCTATATTTATACCCATATATACTATTTTAATTTGGATTAGCTACAAATTGCACCTATTTTAATATTATATTAAAAGACTATATAATTAGGCGGTGTTAATATGGCTACCTTTAACGAAAATAATTATAGAAAAATAACAACTTATTATAAAACATTAGGCGAAAAAAAATTATTTAAATCTTCTTTAAATAGTCTAAATCTAAACAAAAGAGTATTTTTATTTTATTTTAAATATAAAAATATTCCTATATGTGCTTTACCTAGACTAAGATCAATCCTTGCTTCTAGACATAGCTTTTTATCTTTTTGCTATAATTTTTTTAACTTTGTAAACTCAAATGGTGTTTGTGTTGAAATTAGCGAAGATTCTATATCTCTAATTGCTAAGTTTGTTGTATCTCACGAGATTGGTCATATTGTAGATAAAAATATATATAAATCTAAGGAACAATACAGCGCTATAATATATTCAATAATAGATAAAATAATAGAATACGACATAGATGTTAGTAATAACAATATCCATAAAGAAAATATTCCTGATGATTTAGAAAAAAACCTTATTGCTTTAAAGAAAAATCTAATTGATAGAGAAGTTACAGCTTGGAATAATGCTAAATCTATGGTAAACATTAAAAATAGCCATGAAGAGTTTATATTTAACAAGGTAAAAGAGTATGCACTTGCTACTTATAACTTTGGAAATCTTAAAAGTGTTGTAAGAGAGCATAATATAGATACTATTTTACGATATACAAAAAAAGTTGCATAGCTTTACATACTCTTATATTTTTTAAATTAAAAATGTCTCAAAATAATAATTTTGAGACATTTTCCCTAAATATTAAAATATATTAATTATTTTGACATTATTATGTACATAGATATTATAAGCCCTATACATCCAGTACAAAACATTATGTCAATAACCTTTTTATTCATATCTCCCCTATTTCCCCCTATTTATTAAGTAATGGTTTTATTATATTATTAGGTATAGTAAATTCAACTAACCCCATATACCCTGGCGCTACGTCATACTTATCAAAGCATATAACAAGTTCACCATTTTTATTTATATAAAAATCTTGATTTTTATCAATAAACTTAAAATTCATTTCTTTTATTTCATCATCTATCCAATAATGTTTATTCTTATCTTTTTTCATATTGTCTCTCATTTGTTCTTTTATATTTTGACTTATAACATTTATATAGTCATTATTTTTAAACATCCCCTCTAAAGACAATACTGTTTCATTTTTTTTATCTATATTATAAAATTTTCTTATTGTATTTGATGAACCTTGTGCATAATGAGTGTAAACTACTACTGAAAATAAATCTTCGTTATCTGTTAATACTTCATACCAAGATTCTACTAAGCTATGCCCTTGTACTTTATCTGATTTTAATATTTCCATTTCTTCTAAGAAATCTTCGTATAATTTTTTTCCTTCTTTTTCAAACTCACTATTTAATTTATACTCTAATTTTTTATCTGTTAATCCGCTTATTTTTGGAACATCTATTGATGCCTTATATCCATTTTCATCTATACTGTAATTTTTTATAGTTATTATTTTTACTAAATTTCCTATTATCGGTATTTTAGAAAGAGTTTGAGCAAATGCTGGGCTAATATTTATGCCTAAAACAACAAGTAAAAGAGATGCTGCTATTACCATTTTGTTTTGATATTTTCTATATTTTATATTGCTATTTAGTGCATCATTTACTACATCATCTAATTCTTTTGGTATTTTAATATTATCATAATCTTTCTTTAACATTTTCAAGCTATCTTTATCCTTCATTATTAACCATCCTCTCTCTTGATGTCTATTTTTATTTTAAGCTTACTAAGAGCCTTATAAATTCTAGTTTTTATTGTGCTTATATTTTGGTCTAATGTCTTTGCTATATCCTCTATTTTCATATCTTCAAAGTATCTAAGTATTATAACTGTTTTATAAATTTCATCTAAGCTATCTACTGCCCTTAGTAGATCTATATCACTATATTTATCATAATCTATTTTAGAATCTTCTAAAACATCATCACTTACTACTATGTATTTTTTATTTTTCCTTATATAGTCTGTTGTAGTATTTATAAGTATTTTATAAAACCATGGCTTTATATTATCCGTATCTTTTAATGTATTTATTTTAGAAAGAGCTTTACATATAGCATCATGAACTATGTCTAGGGCATCATATTCATTTTTAACATAGCTATAAGCTATTTTGTAAAATGACTCTTTGTTTTTAACTATATAGTCTTTTAATTTTTTTTCTTTTAAATCTTTGCTTAAGCTTAGCAGTTTCATTAATAATTTAAACCTTCCTTTCTTGTACATATATATAGACGACTTATGTACACTAAAAAGTTGCTTATTTTTTAATTTTTTAATTTAATATATAAAATACCCTCATCTTTTAACTTAGATGAGGGTATTTTTTTATTTATCTGCTATATTTTGGAATATCAAATACTAAATTGCTTCCTTTATCATACATGCCAACTATTTTTACCATTACTCCTGATATACCATTTGCCCAGTTTACATCTGTTGCATATTGATGCCATGAGTAATCATAGTTAAATTTCATTTTAAATATGTTATTTTGCTTATATTTTGTATTTTTTATGTAATTTTGAGCTATCCATTTAGCTGAACCATCAATTGTTGCCTCTACACTTGTCCAACCATTTGAATAAGCAGCTTCAGCACCGCTTACGTTTGCACTATGGTCTATTGCACCTATACCAAAGAAGTTGTAAACCTTAACTGGTGATGGTAGTGGTTTTCCTTTGTATGATGTTATAGTTTGACCTTGTGCTAAAGTTGATCTTCCATAAGCTGTTTCCCACATAGCATGAGATACTAAATAAGCTAAATCTATATCATATCTTTTAGCTGCATTTATAAAAGTTTGCCCTTGATTATAAAATACATTAGTTCCTGAAGATGCTGGTCTTAAAGAGTTTAAATATGAGTTTAATTCACTAGCAGTAACTCCACCTTTATATGAATCTGTTCTTAAAAACTGCATCATTCCCTTTGTACTACCTGTAAAGTTATTTGGGTTTAAGTAGTATTCTAAGTCTGCTCTACTAGCAGTAACAAATCCTCTTTTTATAGATGAATCTATAACATTTCCACCTACACGTGCTCTTTCTAATTGAACTACTACATGATCTTCTAATGTATATCCTAGTTGTATATGATTTACAGTTGCTCCATTTATATTGGCAGTTCCTCCACCATTATCTGGAGTTTCACTTCCTCCACTAGAACCTATGTTACTTAAATACATACTAGAAACATATGCATTACTTCCTCTGTAATCTATTTTTGACCATCCATTACTTTCTTCTTTTACTTTTACTTCATCACCCTTGCTTAAAACACCTATTTTAGAGTGAGATGTTGATGGACCACTTCTTACGTTTAGGAAGTCGTAGTTTACTACTTTTACTGTATGATTATCTGGATTACTTGGCACTTCTGGTGTTGTACTTTCACTACTTAAGTACGAACTTGATACATATGCTACATTTCCATTGTATTTTATTTTACTCCATCCATTGCTTTCAGATATTACTCCTACTTTATCTCCTTTTTTTAGTGTTCCTATTTTTGAGTGAGATGTTGATGGTCCACTTCTTACATTTAAAAATTCATAATTTACTACTTTTGTTTCTTTT
>NZ_JADMRK010000002.1:231538-600512 GCF_015560225.1 Romboutsia sp. BSD2780061687b_171204_C1
TGTTCCTATTTTTGAGTGAGATGTTGATGGTCCACTTCTTACATTTAAAAATTCATAATTTACTACTTTTGTTTCTTTTATACTTTCACCTGGGTTACTTGGTACTTCTGGTGTTGTATTTTCTTTACTTAAATATGTACTTGATACGTATGCTACTTTTCCATTATATTTTATTTTACTCCATCCATTGCTTTCAGATATTACTCCTACTTTATCTCCCTTTTTTAATGTTCCTATTTTTGAGTGAGATGTTGATGGTCCACTTCTTACATTTAAAAATTCATAGTTTACTACTTTTGTTTCTTTTACACTTTCACCTGGGTTACTTGGTGCTTCTGGTGTTGTATTTTCTTTACTTAAATATGTACTTGATACGTATGCTATATTTCCATTATATTTTATTTTACTCCATCCATTGCTTTCAGATATTACTCCTACTTTATCTCCCTTTTTTAATGTTCCTATTTTTGAGTGAGATGTTGATGGTCCACTTCTTACATTTAAGAATTCATAGTTTACTACTTTTGTTTCTTTTACGCTTTCATTATTTGAGTCTGGCTTTTCAGGATTTGTATTTGATGGATTACTTAAATATCTACTAGATACATAAGAAACTTTTCCATTGTAATTTATTTTACTCCATCCATTACTTTCTGATATAACCCCTACCTTATCTCCTCTATTTAGTTTTCCAACTATAGAATGAGATGTTGATGGTCCACTTCTTACATTTAAGAAGTCATAATTTACTACCTTTGTAGTATTCGCTCTAGTATTTATATTAGAATCTGAAACTTTTTCTAAATAATCACTATATACATAGCCTATTCTTCCATCATATTTAACTTTAGACCATCCATTGTTTTCTGATATTAATTCTAATATTGTTCCATTTTTTAATTTAGTTATAGCTCTATAACTAGTACCTGCACCATTTCTCATGTTAAGTCCTTCTATTGTAACTCTTCTTTGGTTATCTGAAGAAGGATTATCATTTGATTCATTATTAGATAATGATATGTATGTAGATGACGCCCATCCAGTATTTCCTTTATTAGTTTTTATTTTGTACCATCCGTCTGTTTGTTCTTCAATTGATACTTTTTCATCCTTTTTAACACTAAATATTACTGCATGACTAGTTGAAGGTCCACTTCTTACATTTAAATAACTTGTTGTAACAATTCCTGTTAAATCAGAAGCATAAACACTACTTACGGTCATAGGCACTGCTGCTAGTGCTGCTAATGCTATCTTTTCTTTCATCTATATTCTCTCCTTGTGGATAAATTTGACATTATATACGATTAGTATAATTATACGACAGTATATTTTTTTAGTAAATCTTATCCGACAAATAAAACTAAAATTTTGTAGTTTTTTTGTAACTTTTTCTAGAAATATAGAGAAATTTATATTTTAAAACATTTTTATTTGAAATATTTTTTATTAAGTACCTCTGCACATTTTACACCATATGGAACTTTTTTAAGTCCAGTTTCTTTTTTAAATACTTCTACTAAATTTTTATTATTTTCAATATAGCTTTTATGATTTGGATAAATTATTGGATATTCTAAATAAGACATAAAGTACTCTAAATCCCTTCCACTACATCTTTTCCAATATCCATCCCAAAGTGTATTATTTATATAGTCCCATTGTTCTATTGCCTTTCCATTTTCTATAAAGTACTTTATAGGGTCTGGAATAGGACTTGTATTTTTTTTGAATTCAAAATCTAATTCACATAATTCTTTTATATATTCTGTTATTTCTTCATTTAAATTTTTCATATTCTTTTCTAATTTTTCTATTCTTACTAAATCTACCTTTAATGAACTTTTCTTATATGCCTTTGCATATATTTCTAGTAATTTATAATCTTTATCATTTATCATATATCTCTACCCCTAAAAATATATTTATTATAATATTTTGATAAACTCTATTGTTTACCTCTTTTTTAAACGATAAATTGTTTGTATTTCTATATTTTATAAATTCCTTCTATCATAATATATACTATGTTATAGTAAATTCATAATATGTAATTAATTTAGTGGTTTTGGAGGATATTTATGAAGATAGGAGTTGTAGGACCTTTAGATTCTAGTAAAAAAATAAAAGAATATTTAAATGAAATAGATAATAATTTAGAGATAAAATTATATATAAGAGAAAAGTTAGTAGATGCACCAGAAGTAATAATAGATTGTGAAAATGAATGTGATGGAATAATATTTACAGGTTGTGGAGTTTATGAATCCGTTAAGGCTAAGTATAAAATAAACTTGCCTAATGTTTTTGTATCAAGAGGTAACGCAAGTATTGTTAAAGCTCTTTGGCAAATAAAAAACAGTAATATAAATTTTAATAAGTTTAGTATAGATGTTGTTGATAACGAGATTTTAAGTGATGCTTTATATGAAATTGACTTTGATATTAATAATGTATATTCTATGCCTTATTCTAATGATATTTCTGAAATGGATTATGCTAAATGGCATATTGATTTATTTGAAAGCAAAAAAACAGATGTAATGCTAACTGGACTTGCAAATGTTTATAATTACTTAAAATCAAAAGGATATCCAGTATTTAGACTAGAAGCAACTAGACCTCTTATAAGAGTAAGTTATAATGAACTAAAAAGTAAATATGAATTAAATAAAGCTAAACACTCTCAGATAGGTGTTGAAATTCTTAGCTTAGTAGATTATAAAGAAAGTATGGACAAGTATTACTCTAACATGATTAAAAGATGTGACCTTGATAAAATTATAGTTGAATATGTTAGGGATATACAAGGTTCAGTTTTTAATTTTGGTAGAGATGAGTATATAATATTTGCTCATAAAGGTGCTATTGAAAACACTATAAACTACAATAAATTGTTTAGTTTAAAAAATAAAATAAAATCTATTGGATTTTCTCTTGCTGTAGGTATTGGTATTGGAAATACTTCATATCAAGCTGAAACAAATGGATATAAAGCATTAAAGCGTTCTTTAGATTCTTCTGATTTTGATATATATTTAATTGATGAAAATAAGTTTTTAAAAGGTCCTCTAGGGTTAGATAGTGAAATTAACTATTCACTTATAGCCTCTGATGAATATACAATAGATATTTCTAAAAAGTCAGGACTAAGCTGTGAATCAATATCAAAAATTATAGCAATAAGTAATACTAGACAAAGTAAAATATATGATACAAAAGAGTTAGCTACACACTTAAATATAAGTGATAGAAGTGCTCGAAGAATTTTAAATAAATTAGTTTCAAAAGAACTAGCAAGAGTGTGTGCAAAGGGAACTAGTGAGGGAGTCGGTAGACCTAAAAACCTTGTAGAACTTTTATTTTAGTACAAAAAAGGGCTTATTAAAAGCCCTTTTTTTATTAATTATATAGTTCTATCGTATTTTTCTAAGAAGCTTAGGTACTCTTCTTTAGTCATTACAGGAGTGAAGTTATTTAATATTTCATTAGCTTCTTTTGCACCATCAAATAATAAATCTACAACAGTCATAGCCATAGACTTTGCAGGTACTATATATGCTAATTCTTCATCTACTATTTCATACTCTCTAGTATGAAGTGCTCCTTTTACACCACCTATCATTGGGTGAAGTGTTGGCATTAGGTGAGATATATCACCAAAGTCAAATGAACCTGTAAAATCTCCACCATCAACTATTTTTTCTGATTCTATTCCTAAATCAACTAAGTTATCACTAAATAATTTATCCATATCTCTATAACGAAGTATTGGTAAATATCCTGGTATTTCAGTTAATACTACCTCTGCTCCAACTGCATTACCACCTGCTATTAGTGCTCTATTTATTCTCTCACTAGCATCTATCATACCATCTATAGTTCTAGCTCTTACATATGATTCCATTTGAACATCAGCAGGTACAACATTTACTATATCTCCAGCTTTAGTTAAAATTGGATGGAATCTAACTCTTTCAGATTCTTTAAATGTTTCTCTTAGTGCATTTACATTATTTATAGCAAGCATTGCTGCATTTAAAGCATTTATTCCTTCATGTGGTGCTGAACCTGCATGTGATTCTTTTCCTATAAATTGAACTTTCTTTCCTATAAATCCATTACTTTCTGGACCTACTAATGCCTTATTTTCTCCCATATCTAATGAATGGAACATCATAGACATATCTATATTATCAAAGTATCCTCTTTTAACAAGTTCTTGCTTTCCACCAAAGTAAGTTATTTCACCTTTATTTTTTAATGATTGTCTATATTCTAACTCTATAAATTCTTCTGCTGGAGTAGCCATAAAAGATACTTTTCCATCAAGATTATCTAATACACCACTTTTAACTAATCCAACTGCAGCACCTAACATACCAGCTATTTGTATATTATGTCCACAAGTATGAGATGCACCTATTTCATTAGAGTGTTTATGCTCTTTACAAGATATTCCGTCTAATTCCCCTAATATAGATATATGTGGTCCTTTTTTATCACTATTTGCAGTAGCCATACATCCTGTAACAGCTATATTTTTTTCTACTTCTAGTCCTAATTCTTCACTTAAAAAGTTTGCTACAGCTTCAGTAGTTTTATATTCTTTATATCCGTATTCTGGATTTTCATATATTCCACGACCTACTTCTATTATTTTATCTCTATTTTCATCTATTGTTTTTATAATTAATTCTTTTAATTTAGCTTTATTCATAATTAGTTCCTCCCAAAATATATAAATATTTGTATTATATTAAACTATATAACCCCTTGCATTTTTAGTACTATATGTCCTATAGATGCACAAGCAAAGAATATTGTTGTGAACACTACTAAAGATATAACTACTATTTTCCAAGACATTTTCTTTAATTCTTCTATTTTATTACCTACAGATATTCCGGCAAATGCTAGTAGCGGTGTAGTTATAGCCATAAAGTTTATATTTGCAACTTGTTCATTAAATACATCTGATACTGGGTTTCCTGGTATACTAAGTATTAACCCTATTATTGTTGCAAATCCAAATGCAGGAAATATTGATTTTGGAAATAAATCTTTTAATATCATTGCTGCCATAGCTGCTGCTATCATTATTAACATTCCAGGAAGAGCTGTAGTTATTGCTACTCCCTTACTTATATATTGCCCTATTAAAATCATAGCTCCAACCATTAGCATGACTATAAGTTGATTAAAACTTTTTTTAACATTTATATTAGCAAACATTTTTTATCCCTCTCTTTACTAAGCTACACTATTTTTTGATGTTTCTTTAGACTTTCTACCTATTTTAGGCTCTAAAACTTTATATAACTTATTTGTAAATGGTAAAGTTATAAATACTAAGAATATTAGTCCAGTTAAACTAGACATCATATTACTTGTAGCCCCATATGAAAGTATAGTATCAACCATAGCAGGATCAGCTGCTATTTCTGGTACTTTTGTAAGTGCTGCTGAAGCTGCAGTCATCATACTACCACTACCAACTCCTGTTGCCATACCAAGTGCATATGGATGAAGACCTGTATATATTGAAACAGAACCTAGTATAGAGAAGTATATAGTTCCTATTACTGTTCCCATTAAATATGTACCTAAAACACCACTACCTTCTGGTGAATTTATTCCGTATTTTTCAGATATAACTCCTAAAGAAGTTTCACGACTTATACTAGAACAAGCCCCCACAGCTTCTCTTTTAAAACCAAATAGTAACGCTAAAGGAAGTGCTACTATAGGTGCTAGTATATGTCCAAATTCTTGAGCTAAAAATGCTGGACCTGCTTGTATTATTTTTGCAAGGTTAGGACCAACTGTTGAACCATACTTTATACCAAGTAAAACAAGTGCGATACCAACAACATCTCCAGCTATATTTATTTCTTTTTCCCCAACTATTTCTTTTAATACTTTTATTTTCTTCCCTAATAAATCTGGTGTGATTATAATTCCTATAATTACTGCATATAACATTGGGAATAATACTAAGGCTACAGAACCTAGTTTAACTGTATACTCTCCAATAAATTCACACCCTACAACTATTAATAAAGTTGCAAGCATAACTTTCATAAGATTTTTGTTATT
Source organism: Romboutsia sp. BSD2780061687b_171204_C1 (assembly GCF_015560225.1). Taxonomy (NCBI): domain Bacteria; kingdom Bacillati; phylum Bacillota; class Clostridia; order Peptostreptococcales; family Peptostreptococcaceae; genus Romboutsia; species Romboutsia sp. BSD2780061687b_171204_C1. The sequence goes on from NZ_JADMRK010000002.1 coordinate 237,638, forward strand.
TTCCATATTTCCTCCCTAAAAATATAAGTATTTAATAAGGCAAAGTTCCCCTTTTTTAAGAATACGTTTGCCCACTTTCAAAAATAAAAGCTTTACATAAAATATTTAAAGCTTTATTTTTGACATGTCATTAAGTTGTCCGTAATTAAAGAATAAAATATTTGGAGATTTTTGTCAATATATTTTTCATCTTAAACATTTGTATTTAAAAAATATTCATTTCAAAATGTTATTGACAAAATTTGTATAAAGTGATAAATTTTAAAAGTCAACTTTAGTATAGATTAACTTAATGTTAACTAATATCAAGAAAAGGGGTAGGTAAATTGAAGAAAAAATTAGTTGGTATCTTAGTAGCATCTAGTATGATGTTAATGGTTGGCTGTAGTGCAAAAGAAAGCAATAAAACGGAAGCTGAGGAAATCAAAAAAGTATTTGTATATGGTAGTTTAAGAAGTGATATGTTTAACTACGATATATATTTAGACGGAAAAGTAACGAAAAATGATAAAGCTACTATAAAAGGTGATTTATCCCATATAGAAAATAAGGGGTACCCTGCTGTAACACCAGGAAATGGTGAAGTAATTGGGGAGTTAATGGAATTTAAAGATTTTGATTCTACTTTAAAAGAATTAGATGAATTAGAAGCTTATGAAGTAGGAAAAGAAAATGAAAATGAATATAATAGAGAAATAGTAGATGTTAAGTTAGAGGATGGAACTACAGAAAAAGCTTATTATTATGAGTATAATCCTCCAGCTGAATACAATAAAGATGATAAATTAGTTCCAGTTAAACATGGAGACTGGAAAGTATATATGGAAGAAAATAATAAAAAATAATAATTATATTAAAAAATAACACTCCATGTATATTATATGGAGTGTTATTTTTTAATTATTTAATAAACTAATTTAAATATTATTTTCTATTTTCTAAGAATTTAACTAAGTTATTAACTGTAGCCATATCACTTCTTTCTAAGTCTGTTGGCTGAAGTACTATTCCTAATCTAGATTCTATTTCAAGTAATACTTGTATTATAGCTAATGAGTCTAAAAGCTCTGCTTCAAATAAATCAAAATCTAAATCATCTCTTATTTCATCACTACCTAAAACATCTTCAAATATTTCTATAACTGTTTCTTGCATTTTATGTCCTCCTTAAATTAAGCAAAATATCCTGAGAATATTAGTAGTCCAAAACATGCTATATTAAATGTTACAAATATTTGCACATATTCAAACCATTTCTCTTTTTTATGCTTTTTGTAGAATTTGGATTTTTTCTGATATATATCTGTAAGAACTAATGCTAGACCTTGATATATACCATATACTATATAAAACCATGTTAAACCATGCCAAAATCCCATAACTAACATTGTTATCATTTGAGCAACACGACCTGCTGTGGCTCTATTTTTAAATCTTTTCTTTCTCATAGAAGATATTAAATATCTTGAGAATATATAATCTCCAAACCATCTAGAAAGACTTATATGCCATCTTGTCCAGAATTCTTTCATATCTTTACTTATAAATGGTTTGTTAAAGTTATCTGGTGCTTTTATACCAAATATATAACTTGTACCTACTGCAAATAAACTGTATCCTCCAAAGTCAAAGAATAAATATAAACTATAAGCATACATATAGCTTAGTGCATTTTTAAAAGTTATATCAGTAGGTATTTTTGACATCCAGTAAACATTTATTAAAAATGCTATTACAAACTTATATCCAATCCCCATAAATATTTTTTTAATACCTGGAGCTAAATATTCATTTACATATTCGCTTCTTGATATATTTTTTTCTAATTCTTTTTCAAATCTTCTTGATCTATCTATTGGTCCTGAACTTAATGTTGGGAAAAATAGTACAAAGTAAATCATATCTAATAATTTTACTTCTTTTATTGCCCCATCATAAATTTCTATAACCATTTGTATTGTTCTAAAGTTTAAATAAGATATTCCTATAAAACCAATAGTCCCCATTGATGTATATGGTGATAATTTATTAATTATTATTGGAGACATTGATGCTAATAAAAATAATCTATATACAAGCTTACTGTCCGTTTTCTTTCTTACATATTCATATCCTTTAACTACTATAACTTCAATTACCATAAAGGCTATTAAGAATTTTAGGTGTACATTTACTCCAACTATTAAAAGTATCATAAATGCAGTTGCTATCATTCCATAGTACTTTATCTTTTTTTCACAAAGTCCTAATATTATAGCTGGTATTGACGTTAATAATAATATATAAAGATAAAAATAATCTCCATATTGTGAAAAAGTCATTAAATTTCCTCCATAAGTTTCTTTCTATCTATTTTTCCGTTTATGTTTGTTGGGAATTCATCTATAACCTTTATATTTCTAGGAATCATATATGATGGTATATATTTTCCTAATTCTTTTTTGATTATCATCCCATTTTTAAGATTGCTTAGGGAGTTCTTTTCCTTTAATTGTACTATACCTGTTAAGTATGCTATTTTTTCATCCTTATAAACTGGTATAACTACTGCATTTTTTATATTTTCAACTTTTCTTAAGTTGTTTTCTATATCTTCTATTTCTATCCTAAATCCGTTTAATTTTATTTGGAAATCTTTTCTACCGTAGTAGTATATTCTTCCATCTAGAAGATATCCTATATCTCCTGTTTTATAAGCTCTATGTTTTACTCCATCTATTTCATCAAAGTAAAATACTTCATTAGTTTTTTCTTCATTGTTGAAGTATCCTTTTGAAACTGAAGGTCCTATTATTACTATTTCACCTTTTTCACCTTCACCTAGTTCATTTCCCTCTTCATCTATAATTTTTATCTTACAGTTTTCCATAGGGAATCCTACAGGTAAGCTTTTTTCATCTTCTACTAATTCCATAGTCATATCATTTACACTTACTCCAACAGTAGCTTCAGTTGGTCCGTATCCATTTATAACTCTAGTATTTTCAAATCTTTCTAAAAGTTCTTTTGTTAAACTCTTTGGAAGTGCTTCACCTATAAATATCATAGATTCAAGTTTTGGTAACATTTCACTATTAAAGCTCTTTTCTGTTACACAAACACCTGCAAATGATGGTGTTGAAACCCATACTGCCATATCAGATTCACCAAATTGTCTAAATAGTTCATTGTAGTCTGCTAATACTTTCTTTGTTAAAGAGAATAAAGTAGCACCATGAACTAATCCTGGATATATAGATGTAACTGATAAGTCAAATGAATATGCTGCTTGATTCATTATTACTTTTTCACTTCCATCTATGTTTAAATATGGACTAATCCAATCAACAAAGCTATCTAAGTTGTTTGAACTTATTTGAACTCCCTTTGGTTTTCCTGTACTTCCTGATGTAAATAAGATGTATGCATTTTCATCATCTTTTACCCAGTTAGATTTATCTATTTCTTTATTTTCATATTTATTTATAATTTCTTTTAATTCATTTTCATTAACTACATTTAAGCCTTCTAAGTTTACTTCACTAAAGTTAAATACAACTTTTGGCTTAATTTCACCAGTTACATCATATACTCTATCTAGTGGGAAACTTATATCAAGTGGTACATATGCTCTTCCTGATTTTAGGGCACCTATCATACATGCCATTATCATATTTTCCTTGTTTCCATATATAACTATTGGTGTGTTATCTTCATGTATATCTTTTAAATATAAAGCTATTGCTTCTGAGTACTTATCTAAATCTTTATAAGAAAGACTTTCATCATTACATTTTAATGCTATCCTGTCTGTATTTGCGTATTTTTTTATACCTTCAATGATTTTCATTAGTAATCCTCCTTATTAAAATTCATTATATATAAATGGTAATTCTTTAAATGATGTAAATGTCATCACTAATATAGCCGCTATTATAACTATTGTTAATGTAATACTTATCATTAAGTATTTATTGTTGATCAAATTTTTTAAATAATTTTTCACAAACATCTACCCATCCTTTCGTACCAAGGTGCATAACATCCCTTAAGTAATACTTTTCAGTTTCTTTGTCTCTTAAATCTATAACATCAAAACCTTTTTGTTTTGCCATTTTCTCTGCTTTATCATAAAAAGCATGTCTTTCTTCTCTTGATATTCCTGTTAAGTTATAGAACTTGTCCATAGCTGGAAGCATAACAACTACTGGCTTTATTCCTAAATCTTTACATACTGATAATGTTAACTCATAATCATCAAATTCTCTTGATTCTAATAGATTAACATAATCGTATCTACCTTTCATTTTATCTAGGTTTTTACCAAAGTTTTTCTCATAGTACATTTTGTCTATACATAAATCATTGTTTCCAACTCTTTTTTTAGCATCTTCAATTGCTTGTTTTGTTTCATTTTCCCAGTTAATAGGCTCTCCTTTTTTAACTTCTTTTTTCTCAGGAGCTCTTAATAACTTTCTAAATAACATTCCCTTGTCTTTTAACACTACTTCAAATTGTCTTGCTTTAAAGTAAGGGTGTAATATAGTCTTTTCTACTTTTGAAATGAATGAATCACTAATATATAACTTTGCATATACAGCTTCTGGCTTAAACTCTCCAGATCCAGCTAATAGCTCAATTGTTCTTTTTGCAAACTCCTCTTTATTTTCCTTTGATATTTCAGGATTTTGTAAAAAGGCATAGAATTGAACAGGTGAAAATCTACCTTGATAATGTTGAGGTGTAACACCTTCTTTATCCATAAACCACTGCATAGAAAGTAGTAATACAACTTTTTTATCTTTTATATTAGGGTCTGTACTCCCAATTATAGTTGCATCTTGTAAATTTTGAGTATATGCCTTCCCTATTGTAAAAACTCCATTTTTACTTCTATTTGTATTGAAATAGTAAGTAGGATGTTGCTTTGTAGCAAGTCCTAGTTCTGATGAACCTATCATCATAATATCATTTTGTTTTAAAAGATGATTATTTAATATAATTCCCTTATCCTTTTCCGAGCTTAGAGGATAATTCATTACAGGAATTAAGTCTCTTTTATTTAATAGGTCTTTTATCTCATGGTCTAGGAATTTGTCTAGTCCGAATAAGAATATTCCCCCTATTAATATCGGCACAATGAAATAAGTTATTTTTTTCATATTTCTCTCCTCTAATTTAATCGTAATACCTAACTATTTTATTACTTTATCGACATATATTCAATAACACTTTTGTAACTTTATGTTTTTTTAAGGTATTTTTAAGGTTTTTTTAAATTATTTTTAAAATCATTTTACACTTAAATATTTTATTTTTATCATATTTCAAATAAAAAATATAAGTTTTTTATAATTTTTCTTTTAGTTAGTAAAAATTTGCATATCAAAAAAGTATAGATATATATCTATACTTTTATCTTTTGTATTATTTTTTTAGTTTTTAATAGTTTTATATAAAAAAACCTTAATTATTTAAGTTTAGTTATTTTTCTAATATTTAAATACTATATTTATATAGTTAGTATTTTTGTTATCAATAAATATATAAATATATTTTTATTATAATGTATAATTTAATTTTTTAATAATTTTGTAACCTAATTTTTTTAAATTCTATCAATTTTGTCATTTATAATATTTCTAACTTGAACTTCACTTATGCCAAATTTTCTAGACAGTTCCTTATAATTACCATTAAAATCTTTTTTCATAATTTTATTCCTAACAGATTTAGTAATACTACTTTCATTAGGAATGTATACGCTACTTCCCCCAGCAAACTTAACAAGCTTTTTAAAGGAATCTATTCCAATAACATCAGCTAAATCCTTAATAGACTCTGGTAAATCATCTTTAGTCAAATAATCTAGCATAAAATAGCACCTCCACCTTTAACTTAAATTATACTTAACTTTCAATATTTTTAATATACTTCCTTCTATTTTTAATTATAAAATACAATACCCTACGTCGTGTTTTCATACATAGGTATTTAAATTTTTTTATAAAAAACTTTAATTTCTATTAAAACTCAAAATACCTATACTTATTATCAAGAACTACAAAAAAGGGGGAATGATTATGGCAGTAGTAGCAACTAAAAATCTATCAAGATTAAAGATAAGATTTGACTGTGGTATGGATGATGTAACTGGAAAGACAAAGGTAAAAAGTAAAACTTACTCTAATGTTGACCCAGAAGCAACAGATGATGATGTATATGCTGTTGGATCTGTTATAGCATCACTTCAAAATAATACGTTACTTGAAGTAGCTATAATAGGTAACACTACATTATCAGAATAGGTTATTAAATTATATGGAGGTGTATTATGGAAATTACAAAGAAATTATTAATGAGCTTTATGACAACATCAGGAAAAAAAGTTTCTATATCAGTAGATGACCCTAGAGAAAATTTAACTGAATCAGAGATAAAGACAGCTATGACTACTATACTTTCTAAAAATATATTTAAACCAGGTGGAGAAAACTTTGCTTCTTTAGTAGAAGCTAAGGTTGTTGAAACTGGAACTACTGAGTACGACTTTGTTTTATAGTTAATAAGGCTATGCTATTTTTAGCATAGCTTTTAATTTATTGAAAGGATGTGTTTTTATGAATTCTGAATTACAAACTCTTATAGCTTCTGTTGGCTTTCCTATAGCCCTTAGTATGTATTTGCTTGTAAGGATTGAAGGAAAGCTTCAGGTTCTATCTGATAGTATTAATGAGTTATCTAAAAATATAATAGGAATGAAATAAATGAGCCGTAAAATACGGCTCATTTGTTGTTTATATTAAGTTATCATAAAATCAACTTCTATTTACTCATAGCCTACTTTAAACACTTATCTACTATGTTTTCTACTATAATCATATACTTTTCAATTGACTCTATAAACTCTTTAATTGTGATATTTTCATCTATTGGTATATTAATAGATGCTATCGTGTTAGACCCGTTGTAAGGTTTTATATTACTATCTCCAAGCTCATGAATTTCATTATGTACTAAACCTTTTACATAATCTCTTTTAGTTATATATTTTTGATAATCTTCTTCATTTGTTTTTTCTATTAATCTTTTTCTAGGTATATATGGACTAGGTTCATAATGTAGAGGTAATGTCATCTTTTTATTAAAAATATCAAAAGATGCTTCTAGATGTATATCATAACAATCTTTTGTTATTTTATAAGTATTATTTATAAATCGTGCTTCCTCTTTTCCTATCCAACTATCTTTAGATATTTTTGCATAATAACTTAACCTACCATTTCCACCTGCCTTTCCAATTTCTCTAACACTTAGTCCACTTTTACCGTTTATATTTTTTACTATATTTTTAAACTTTATAAATGCCCTAGTTTTATCTTCTTCATTAAAACAACTATCTATAAGTTTATCATATTCATTAATATCTAAATCTTTATAGAAATCTTTTAATATTGATACAAAATCACAATATACTCTTTTTAATACTTCATCTTCAATATCTACGTCTACATTTTCAATTAAATCTTTATATGTTATGTTTTTAAATTTATCCCCAGTAGGTATTTGTTCAGGAATTAAAGTTAAAAATATAAACTCTGTTGTTAAATCTTTATTTTTTAATTCCAATAACTTATTATCTACTAAATCTTTTATACATTTTTCATCTGAATACCTTAAAGTTTGATTAAACCCTTCATCTGCCTTTAACTTATTTTCCACTATTAATAATCTTGAATCTTTTTCATTTTCTAATGTTACAATTATATCTGGAATACCAGCTGATGTTGCTATTCTTGTATAAGCTTTAACTTTAAAATCTGATGGATTTTCTATATTTAAAATATTTTTTATAAATGAGTTTTTAAATACTTTAGATTCATTTATTAATCCAACTATTAAGTTGCTTATTATATCTTCTTTGTACGTTATTCCTAATAAGTTTACTATATTCATTTTATCCCTCATGTTTTATAATTTATAAACAATATTTATTTTTCAACTGTAATATTATACCATATTTTATATTTACCTGAATCTCAAATGAAAACATTTACAACCATTCTAATGTATATCCATACTTTTTATGATTTATAATTAAGTCTAAATCATCTAATATATTTTATTCTAATTATTTATTTACAATTTTTTTGTATATTAATTCCATTTTAGGACATACTTTAAATATCCTACTAAAATAAATCCATTATTATTTTTTATTCTTTTTATTTAATATAATTTTCACTAATTAAAAAAGACAGGCATCGGAAACCTGTCTTTTTTATTGCTTAAATTGTTGATTTTTATTATTTATAATTAATTAAATTCTAATAACCCGCATCATCAATTTTCCAATTGCCTTTTTCATTATCTCTTATCAATACCCATTGATAGTCTGTGTATGTGGTATTTGGTTCTAAAACAGGATTATCACCAGAGCCATCAACATCAAAATCTGATAGTAAAACAATAACATTTTCTGCCTTAGCTCCATTTTCCAAACCATTTCCATATTCTAAATAAGCATCAACCCAATGATTAGATTTCTCTTCATCATACCATATCTTTGTTAAAGTAGATCCTTCAAAACTAAAATTATCTTTAACACATTTAATTGCATTATCTATTTCCTCTTTAGAAAATTTAGTAGATTCACTAACTTCAATTTTAATATCATTAGATACTTTTCCTTTATTACAGCCAACTAATGAAAATATTGATAATATAAAACAAAGACATATAATAAGTTTTTTCATATAACTCCCCTTTTATTTAATAATTTGTTATTACTATTATTTTACATAACTTTGTAATATATCTCAATTTTCATATTATATAAACTTAGTTTCTCTATCACCTAATCCTATAATTAAGCTTCTTTCCTCTAATCTCACAAATATAATCCCCACACATCTCAACAATCCTACTGCCAATAGCCTCATCAATATCTATAAGCTCACTAACTTTCTTTTCACAGCTTACAATAACAGGCAAATTATTAAAATACCTATGATTTACAATCTCAAAAATAATATTAACATCACTATGGCTTATCCTACCCTTAAACAAATCATCAATCAAAAGAACTCTAGCATTTTTATACCTATTCATAACATTGTTATAATAAACTTCATCCATAATATTTTGCTTAAGCCTAGTTATAACATCTCTATAACCCATATACACAACACCAACACCACTATCCATAAGCTCATTACAAATAGCAAGACTTAAGTGAGTTTTACCAGAGCCTACTTGTCCTAAAAACATAATAGAATTTCCTCTATCATTTTCAATTTCATTAAAAAACTTTACATAATCACTAGCCTTTTTATAAGCATCCATTAGAATCATATCTACTGAGTAGTCAAAGTTATCAAATCTTTTATTTCTAAACTTTTCACTTATTCCACTCTTTTTTAAAATATCTTCAGCTTCTCTAACTTTTCTACAACTACAAGGAACTGCTACACCATCATTTATAATAAAAGTCATATCTCTACACTTATAACATCTATATTCTTTTAAGTTCTTCTCTGAACTTTCTAAGTTGTTCTTCACTTGGCTTTTTATAAAGTACTCCATCCTCTTTTTCATATTTTGTGGTACATTTAAATTTTTTAGACTCATTTTTATACTTTCCATCACTACCACCCCTATTTATCTCAACATCTCTATATTTTTCTTTTTCTTTTTGTTTTTCTTTTTGTTTTTCTTTTTCCCCATACCCATACTCAAAGTTATTTTCTACTTTAGTTATGGGTATAGATACACTATCCATAGTGGTAATATTTTTATTTTTTATGTCTATAGCGTATCCATACCTATGACATTCTTTTAAAAATAAATTTATAAGGTCAATGCTTTTAATATCTAAAAGTTCTTTTTCTACGCATTTTTTAACCTTTGGACTTACCACCTTGTTGTGCTTAAGCCAATTCTTAATAAAAATCTCCTTACTTTCCTCACTATAAATAATTTTTCCATAGTCCTCAAATCTTTTAAGAAGCTTTTCTACTGTTTCTCTGTTGTATCCTGTTTCTGTTTCTATAATCCTTTTAGGTAATTCATATATTCCACATTGGCTAGTCTTGCTATTTGTCATAAGGTAAATATAAAAATATTTCTCCTCTGGTGTTAAATCAAGTACAAAACCATCTTGCCAATAATCTATGTGTATATGCCTATAAACTGCCATATTAATCCCCCTAATTTTAAGCTTTTAAATCCATAATTAATTTTTCCTTAAATTCTAAACACTCTTGATGTAGTAGTTTTCATGTACTTTTTAGCTAAATCAGGATGTTCTTTTTTTAATCTTTTAGAATCTAATATATTTTTACTTTGCTTTTTCCAACTAATTTTTCTATCCCCAATATAAGCTATTTCATACTCTTTCATTTGACTTTGTATATATTGTTCTATAGCCTTTTTCTCACTATCTAACTCTTTTATAAGACCTACTACATCATCATATCTATTTAAGTAATTTTCCTTTTCAAATAGTATTATCTCTTCTTCTTTGCTTTCTTTATAAAGATTTTTAAGTACCTTTGAATAATCATCACTTCCATCTGGTATTGGGATATTATCTCCTAGTACACACTTTTCCCAAAACATTTTCTCTAACTTCATAATATCTTCTATTATTTCTTCATCTCTATCAATCTTATGAATAACCAAATCTTCATTACCTATAAGTGCTGCTACATAACAATGAGTAGCTCCTGTAACTGCCATATAATGATAACATTGTACTTTATAATTAATTGGCACCCCATTTTTCCATTCTCCTTTAAAGTAGCTTCCACTTACCTTGCACTCTAAAAATGCTTTTTCTCCTACAATAGCTCTATCAATATTTGCTATTGCAAATGGATATTTATCATTTTTAAGTATCCCATTAATATTTCTGACTTTCTTATTAGTTTTTAAGGCAAATTCCTTAGCTACAAAATCCTTTAACTTATTACCTAGCTCTATTTTGTAATTTGTATAAATAGTATCTTCAATATGTTGTGTATTTTTATTTAACATACTATTTATAGTTTTATCATCTATATTGTTTATGTTATTTTTTATATAGTTAAGTTTTTCTAAATATACACTTACAGAGCTTTTGTATGGATTAAGCCCAACTACGCTAGATGCATCACTTCCACCTATACCTTTTCCCCTTTCCTTTAACCACTCATATTTACTCATTTTCTTTGTATTATGAGTTATATTAGCCTCTAAAAATTTTCTCATTAGTTTATCCCCCTTTATATTTATTTGTAAGTTTTTTCCTAGTAATATATAATACTTCTGAGGTGATTATTTGAAATTAACTGATAAACAGCAATTTATAATATTTTTATTACTTGCCATAGGTTTAAGTATATTTGATGCTATATTTTTACCTAATACCAACTTTAGTTCTTATAATTTTCTAATTAGCGTATTTGTTGTAATTATATTAATTAGAGTACTTTATAAATTTTTTAAAGATTTTAAATCATTTACAAAAATAGATATACTAGGATATATAGTTGTTTTTATTATTGGTTTATCTTTATTATTTACTGTTAATACTTAATATGGTTAATTTTAACCATTATTTTTTTATCTATTTGTAAGTTTTTTCTAAAAAATATTTTTGACCTTTTCCAGTTATAAGTGTTGTTGTGGATATTATTTCACCTTCACTTGTATTTAAAATGCTTTCAGATACTTTAAAAAGCCCTCTTTCTATATACACTTGCTTTGGCATGTTCTTTTCTTTACCACTTTTTATAAGATATCCATTATCTCTTAACATACTAAATAGTCTATTTCTTCCTATTTTTATGTTATTGTTGTTTAGTATTTTAGCAAACTGTCCTATTGTTATAGCATCTTCACTTGTAGCTATAGTTTTTGCAAAATTTACAAGTGGCTTATCTAGTTCTATAGTTTTTTCAAGCTTTCTAGCCTTTTTCTCTACTAACATTCTTTGATTTCTTTCTTCCTTTAACTTAGTTACCATTTGTATTATAAAGTCTGGATTTTCTAAAGCTTTTTCAATAACATCTTCATTCATATAAGCTCCATTTTTTCTAATAGAAGGTATTACTTCTTCCATTATCCACTTTTCAAATCTTTTTGCACTAGGTAGTTTTGACCTAATAATTAATCTATACACATTACTTTCATCTATAAATTTCTTTCTAACAAATTGTATTATTTCACTTTTATTATCTCTAAAACCAGTAACTACCCCCACGTCGGAAAAAATTACCCCCTCTTTTTTACAATGTCTTATTATTGCATCTCTAGGATTTACATATCCTAATATCTTAGCTATTCCTATAGCCTCTATATATTCCTTGTTATTTACTACTATTACATTTATTTCTCCAAATTCCTTATTAAAAAATACCTTTAAATCTCTCATATAAATCCCCTTTGTATATATTTATTATCATTTTTTTATAATTTAGCTATTTTTATTACCTTTTGGTAATATAATAAGTAAAAATTTTTGTATAACTAATTCTCAATATCTAAATTTAAAAATATCTCATTTACTTCTTTAATATTAAGATTTAATACCTTACTTATTTTTACTACTTCCTCTAATGAAAAATCTACCCTTCCATTTTCTTTAAGATTATAAGTTTTTGTATTCATCCCCATCATATTTGCTACTTTAACTTGTGTTAATCCAAATAATGCCCTTTTTGATTTAAGTATTCTAAGTCCCATTATTTTACTCCCCTATCTCTATTTTATTTTTTTATGATAAATATTTTTTTGCTCCTTTGTAACTAAATATTACATCCATATTTTGTAAGTGTCAATTAGTTTTTGGTAATTTTATTATACAAATTATCATTTTTTTTAGTAATTTGTATGTTTTGTATATTTTTATTACCGTATGTACATTTTTATTTCCTTTTTAATAACACTGTGATATTATTAAAATATAACTAAATAATGTTAATTTTAACCAAAGGAGCGTGAAGAATTTGGAGACTATTGCACAGAGAATTTCTAGAGCTAGACGTTATTTAAATTTAAATCAAAAAGAATTAGCAAAAAGAGCAAATATAACAGAGGCTAGTTTATCTAGATATGAAAATGGATTAAGAGAACCAAAATCTGCCGTACTTTCAAGACTTGCTGATGCACTTGAAGTGTCTACTGACTACTTACTAGGCCTTACTGATGAAAGAACTTATGATGAATGTGATATAACTAAAAGAAGTGAAAAAGATATTAAAAACATATTAGAAAATGCTGAAGAAATGTTAAAACAAGATGGATTAATGTTTTGTGGTAAGCCAGCTTCTAAAGAGGCCATAGATGGGGTTTTACAAGCTATTAAAATGGGGATGCTTTTAGCTATAGACAAAGAAAAGAATAAATAGTAATAACTTTTAATTTTTTGAGCGAAGCGATTTTTGAGCAACGGACGAAGTCGTTGGCGACATGAGCAAAGCGATTTTTATGAAGGGGAGATTAATTTTGAATTTAAAATATATAAAAGAAAAAGTGAGAATTCTAAAGAAGTATTATCCAGAATATAGTGCATTAGAATTACTTCATCAATTTAAAGTTGTTACTTCTTGTTTTGATGATATTTTTGGGACTGACTTACCTGAGGGGTGTTATTTTAAAATTGGTAATACAAAGTATGTACTTATAGACCCTAATCTTTCTGATGAAGATAAAAAAAGAGTTTATACTCATGAACTTGGACATGTACTACTTCATCCAGATATAAATACTTTAGAGGTTGAAAAATATGATCCGATTCTTTATGAAAAACTTGAAAAGGAAGCTGATACTTTTGTAGCTGAGTTTTTATTAGATGATGATGTTTTTATGAAATACTTTACTGGTTGTAATTATAAAATAGCAAATCATGAAAAAATACCTGTTAGGTATGTTAATATCAAAGTAAATAATTTAGATAAATCTGTTAAAAAACACTATGAACAACTTTTTGCTACAAATTCTCACTATGTTTCATATTAAATAATATTGGTAATACTTTTTACCAATTTATTTTTATGCCTAATTTTAAATATTTATAAAAATTTTTTAAATAAAAAAGAGCAATATTTCTAATGCTCTATTAGTTTTAGTATATTAAATTTGACCCTCTTCAATTAACTGAGAATGTGTATTATCTATCATAATTTTTATTTTACCTCTATACATAAGTTTAAATATGCCCCACGCTATAATCCCACCTAATGTATTTAATATTAAATCTTCAACATGAACAACTCTTGTATACGTAAGTCCAAATATATTCATAACTAACTGAGTTAACTCTATTGATAATGATATTAAAAAAGTTATCTTAGTAGCGGATTTTAAATCTCTTGATTTTTCACTTTTTGCACATATATACAGTATAAATGGCATTAATAAAATTAAATTTCCAACTATATTTCTTATTATACTTCCAAGGTAATTTGCACCTTTAAAATAATCTATAAATGGAACTATGTTTATATTACACCTTTCTATAAAGCTTAATTCCTGTAAATATGGAGACATTTCACCTATAGTTATAGGTAAAATAGTTATTCCTATAAGTAAAAATAAATATATAACAAATAGATTAGTTAAAATTTCATCCCCAATGTTAAATTTAATCCCCTTTTTCTTTCTGTTCATTAAGATTATTATTCTTGCAATTATCCATATTGGTAATCCAAAAATAAATAATCCACGTAGTTCAAATGAATACATATCTTACTCCCCTTCAACTATTTTCCAAAATTTACTATAATTAATATATCATGATTGTAAATTTATATCAATTAGGTTATAAGAATATTCACTTGCCTTTTATTGTTTCAAATAGTTATTTTATTTCTTTTTCAAAAATAATTTGATAACAATATGATGCTTGATATGGTGCTATACCAGTATTTTCATTTACTGGAACAATAACTTGCTTTAATCTCCATCCATTTTTTACTTCTTCTTGAATAGTATTTTTACATTCCTCAAAAGTATCACCAGTTTTAATATTCCATCCTTTTTTTAATGGCACTTTTATAAATTTATACTCATACATATAACTTCCCCCCCTTTATTTAATTATAGCAATTGTTACAGGTAATATATAACAATAAAATAGAAGCAAATGCTCCTATCTTATAAAATAATAGTATCTATTTAAATTTATATAATAAATAAAATATCATTTTGATAGTAATTTATTAAGTACCCTTTTTTTGTATTTTCCTATTTTAGATACATCATGAGTTTCTGAATATATCCCAATAAATATTAATGTAAAACCTAATCCAACACATATCCCTTTTATAAACTCTGGAAGTAAATTAGTGCAATTTCCTAACAAGAAAATAACATTAAATAACAACCCAAAATTTATATAATTATTTAGTCTCTTCATATATATCACCTCCACCCCTTTTATAATATATATTCTATACAGAAATTTAACTTTCGCAACTATATAATCCTTATAAAAAAGGCTAGGCAAAATGCCTAACCTATAACCTTCTTATCATATATTCCTTCCAAACTAGCCTTTCTAACCCTATCCCTTATAACATCCTTATCTATAGTATAAAATCCTAGCTCTTTCATCCTATTAAAATAAATACTTCCTGCAAATGTAAATCTTAACTTATCTCCACCTTCTTTGTGCATTTCATTATTAGAATAAGCTAAAAAATCACCTATTAATAAATTAGTTGGAAGTTGAAGTAAATACATTCCAACACAGCTTCTAGCTGCATTATGTCCTGCCAAGCTTCCTGTACATATTGCCTCTGTATGACCTACATAAAATCCTGATTTTTCTCCACCAACAAATAAGTTATTTATACCTTTAGCTCTCATATAGTTATCTCTTTTAGCTACAGATAAATATCTAATAGAATTACCCTTACCACCAGCATATGGGTCAACTATACAAGCATTCTCAAAGCCTTTAACTTTTCTTAGTTTTTCTATAGCAAAAAATGGACTCATAAGTTTTGCATGACCTGTATCTAGTAAAACTATATTATCAGAAAATGCAGGTAGAGCATATTGTTGACATACCTTTAAGTCTAACTTCTTTTCATTTTTAAGTTCATCAGGTAACGCTATTACTGCACATCCTTTTTCATTTAATTCCTTTTGTATATCTTCACTTAAAGATTCTTTTAATAATTTCATAGAACCACTAAATGCACCAAAGTCACCATTATTTCTTCTTCCCATCATATCTTCTAATCCACAAGTTTCACTTATACTCACTCTTCCTCCAAAAGATGGACATCTTAGTACACACATTGCACACCCATTACCATACTTTGTACAGTTACCCATAGGACCTGCTGAACCTGTTGTTTCAACAAATGCTTCACCATATACTTTTTCTCCATCTTCTAAAATTACAGCTTTTATATTACCGTTTTCAACCTCTGCATCTACAACTCTGCTAAATAATCTAACGTCTATTCCCATTTCTATTAATTTATTTCTTACTTGTCTTTCTACCTTTGTTACATTATACAATGTAGCATGATCATGTCCTGGGAAATTTATATCTTTATGAGTACAATATTTATCAGTGATTTCAAATAACTCTCTATCACCTAGTGCTATTGCTTCTTCTGCTGCTGTATATCTTCCGTTATTTCTCATTATTCCACCAACATTACCTAGACCTATTAATAAGTCTGTTTTTTCTAATACGGTAACATCAGCACCTGCTTTTTTAGCAGATATGGCAGCAGCACATCCTGACCATCCACCACCAATAACAACTACTTTAGGCATTACAACTCCCCCTATACATTGTTAGAATTTAAAAAATCTCTACTGTTTATTTGCATCTTACAAGATTTAACTTTTTCTCCATTTACATTGATTATGCAAGCACCACATATTCCTTCACCGCAACATATTAAGTTATTGTTTGATATAGCAAATTTTATATCTTTGCTGTATTCATCTACAATATCCATAATATATTTATTAAATCTATTGCCTCCAGCTGAATACACTAGGCTTATATCATTTCTTTTTATATAGTCTAATAAGAAGTCTTTATTTTCATTTATATCAGTTATATATACATTTATTCCTAATTTTTCTAACTTATCTACTACTTCATCTAATATATCTGCTTGGTTATTTATAAACACTTCTACCTTGTTATTATTCTCTATAAGTCTTTTGACTACATTTATAGAGTTTACTAAAGATAATCCATTGCCTATTACAACTACATTTTCTCCGGATGTAGATTTTATTTCTTTAATCCCAAATATTCCATTAAAATACGGTCCTTTTACTCTTATTTTTTTAAAGTTTATTATATTTTTAGTCTTTACTCCTACTGGCTTTATGATTATTTCTAGTATGTTTTCTTTATCATCCACATCCATAACAGATATAGGCGTGTTAAATATATCTCTATCCTTGTCTATCCCCTTAATAAGCATGTAAGCGCCTGGGCTTTTTAAATCTATTATGATATTTTTAGGAACTTGTATTTTTATAAGGTATACATTATCCTTAATTTCTTTTATATCTTTTATATCACAGATATATTCTTCTCTTTGTTTAATTTTTGAATTCTCGCTATGCTTAAGTTCATTATAAATACATACTCCTTGCCATGAACAACTTGAGCATTTTTCTCCTCTTATAAGAGGACATTTTATACAATCCCCTGAGTAAGCAAGATGACACGGGCAATACTTGCTCCCAGCATCTGCACATATTTTCCCACTACCCTTTTTCAATATATTCACATCCTTAAATTGTTTATTTTTTAATGTCTTGAATAGTATATTATCAATTTATTATTTTAATTTTTTTTTGTTACACTACCACAAATTAATACAAATTTTATTACTTCTATTTTTGTAGCCTCAAAATATACTTTAGTATATATAAAATTTTTGGATATGCCGTATACTTGATTTTATTAAATTTATCTTAGGAGAGTTATTTATGAATGGAGATTTCATTTTTTCTAAAGAACATCTAACTATACTTTTATTATTTTCAATATTTCTATATGTTTGTCCAAAGCTTACTAAAAATTTATTACCTTATAGTTATATTGTTGAGAAAGTAATATGTGCACTTATTATATTAGAAATAGTATCTGAACAAGTTTCATTAATATCTATGGGAGGCTATGATACATTAAATTCACTACCTATTGGACCAGGTCGATTTTGTTCTTATATTTGCATAGCAATTTTATATTTTAAAAGATATCAATTGTTTAATGTATTTTTTTCATGGAGTTTGGTTTGTTCTATAGGTGAGATAATATTTTTTAAAAGTATTCCTTATAGGTTTCCAAATATACTTTATTTCTTACTTATATTTTCTAAAATGATATTAGTATATGCTAATGTATATCTAATAGAAGTTAGAAAATTTAAGGTAAGCTCTAGTGCTATTAAAGATAATTTAATTACTTGTATAATATATTTTTCATTTTTATTTTTCTTAAATATTTTTACAAACTTTAATTTTAATCGTGATTTTTCCAATTTTAATATTTTAAATATCATTGTATTTATAATTTCAACTAATATAGTATATATACCAGTACTTTTATTTGATAAATTTAATTTTAATATTAAAAGGTAAATTTTTAAACCTATTAATATATATTATTTTCATGAGTTATCAATAGATTTATGCTTAAGATAATTTAATTGCATGTAAAAAAATGCTCGCTAATTTAGCGAGCAAATATACTTTTATTTCCTAATAATAAATGTAAGAAGAAAATAAAAATCTTAGGTTATTTTCATTATAACATAATTTGGTATGATTTTTTATTTTATTTTATAATAATTCCTTAAATATAACGCTTGATTCAACCATACAGTTGTATAACCTTTCTTTTTTATCTTCATCTAACTTTTCTATTCTATGACCTATTACATCTAGTAAATGGTCTACTTCAGCTTTGATTAAAACATGCCCTTTTTCAGTTATACAGTAGAAAGTATTTCTTCTATCCTTTGGATCTTCTTCTCTGTACACATATCCTTGTTCCACCAATTTGTTTAATAATATACATAAACTAGAAGTTGATACATATAAATCTTTACTTAAATTTTTAAGCTCGATTTTTTTATGCATATTTATTCTGCTTAATGTAACAAATTGCCTCTCTGTTAAAACACTATCATGTTGCACCCTCTCCGCACTTATAAGCTTTACTAAGTTAGCAAAGTCATTCATACTGTCCACCATTAATGTAGAAATTTCTCTGTTGTTCATAGCTCTTCACCTCGAAATTTTGCTCTATACACCCTATAATACCCTCTACATTAGTTAGTATTTTAACTATACACTTTATTATACTACACAATTTTAATATTTACCAATTAAATTATTTGCTTTCAAAGTATTTGCTAAAATAAAGCTATCTATAATTTATTTATTTTAAACTCTAGATAGCCCTAATTTACTTACTATTAGCATTGTTTTTTGTTTAAATCATCCTTCTTAGATAACTTTTGAATTTTTTCTATAACCTTTGGTGTAACTGCTAATATATTGTCTACCATATTTATATTGTTATCTAAGCTCATAAGTCTTGTTTCACCATCTTCAACTACTACAAATGCTACGGGTTGTATAGATATGGCTCCTGCACTTCCTCCTGCAAAGTTTGTTTCATTGTCCCATTCTACTTTTGAAATTCTATTTTCTTTATGTGGACCTCTAGAGTAATCTCCTCCACCTATACCAAATCCTATTGTTATTTTTGATATAGGTACAACAACTGTTGTATCTGTTTTTATAGGGTCTCCTATTACTGTATTTGCATCTATTGAGCCTTTAATAGTTTCAAATGTTGTCTCCATAAGACTTTTTATTGAGTTTGTCGATTTCAATATTACCACCATTCCTTTTACCTTTATTAATTTTAATGTAAATTTTATATATAGCAATCGATATTATTATTATATCTTTTATTGTCGGTTTTATTTCTATCTTTGAATCACAATTTATAAAGTTTTTAGTAAAATCTGGTTTTACATTTAAATATACCTTATTAGAGTTTATAATGTTTATTATGCTAGAATAAATAAAATTTATAAGTACATATATAAAACTTGTAAAAGGTATATTTTCACTGCCGAAATTTATATCTATATATATTTCTTCTATCTTAACTCTTTTTAGTAACCCAAATACTACTTTTATTTCTTTTAAATTTGAATTGTATATGCTTCTATTTCTTTTAATTTCTCCCTTCTTAGTTTTGGTACATTTTTTATTAGTTGGATAAAGTGGTATATTTATATTTATTATATTAAAGAAATACTTTATCCTTAAATCTACCCTTATATGTTCATTCTTTACTTTAGAAATGATTAATATATGTAACTTTGAGTTAAATAGTATTAGTAATAATACTATTACTATACAAATAATTAATAACACACTGTATCTCATAGTTTTATTATTTCTAAATATTGAATATATATACAAAAAAATACAGATATTAATTTAAATATAAAGTTATATAAGCAGTAATTTCATATACTTTTATATAGAATTTTAATATCTTGTATTATATTTTAAATTACGTATATCCTATTTTATAAATACAACAAATGAAAGGATGTATTCTATGAATAAACCAATTAACCAAAATGCAAAACAAGCTTTAAATATGCTTAAAATGGAAATTGCTAATGAACAAGGATTTAACTACAATGAAGTTAGTGATAAAATTGAAAGTAATGCCCCTCAAAACACACTAGAAGGGATATCTAAGAATGTTCTTGCTGGAGAGCTAGTTGGAGGAGCTATGACTAAATCATTAGTTACTAAAGGCGAAGAAATACTTTTAAAGATGTATAAAGAAAAGTAAGTTTTTTATTAAAATTAATATAATTAAAAAAATTCGCTTCGCTCATATCGCCAACGACTTTGTCCGTTGCTTAAAATATTATTTTTTACATTTTCAAAGCTATTGAAATATCTTACCTTTATGAGTTATCAATAGTTTTATACTTAATATAATTATCTTGAATGTAAAAAATCCAATAGGATAAACCTATTGGATTTCTTTTTCTTCATTTAATGGTGGTAAATCATCTAAGCTTTCTATGCTTAGTAATTTTAAAAACTCATCAGTAGTTTTATATATTATAGGTTTCCCTATTTTTTCTAACCTTCCAGCTTCTTTTATAAGTTCATTTTCAAGTAAAACAGATATTGCTCTATCACATTTTACTCCTCTTATATTTTCTACTTCAACCTTTGTTATAGGTTGTTTGTAGGCTATTATAGTTAGTGTTTCAAGAGTTGCCTGACTTAGTGTTTTCTTTTTTTTTGGTTCTAATAATTTTTTTATAAATCCTGCATACTCTTTGTTAGTAGTCATTTGGTATTTATTTTCTAATTTTATTATTTGTATACCTCTATTGTTTTCCTTATACTCTTCTATTAAAGAGTTTAACATTAACTCTATCTCTTTGCTTGATAGCTCTTCATTTATTATACTATTTAGCTCACCAATACTTATAGGTTCTGAGTAAGCAAACATTATAGCTTCTATAATATTTTTAATATCTTCACGTCTCATTTTATCACTCCGAGCTTTTCTTTATTATTATGTCATCAAAGAATAAGTCTTGTTCTACTATTACTTCTTTTCCTTTTATCATTTCTAATATAGATAAAAATGTTGCTATAACTTCATCTTTATCACAAGACTCTATTATCTTTGTAAATCTTACTTCTTTTTCTACTTCTATTATACTTCTTATAAAAGATATCTTTTCTTCAACAGGTATTATTCTACCTCTTACTATTTTGTCTAATCTTTTATCTTCTACTTTTTCATCTTCAACAGATTTTACTTTAAGTATTAAAGGAAGTATATTTTTTATAGCCTCTATAGATATATCTTCTAATTCTACTTTTTCATCTGTTATTATTTCTTCTTTTTTTCTAAAGAATAATTCATCTATATAAGTTATGTTATCTTTTATAGAATCTGTTGCTAGCTTGAACTTTTTATATTCTTCTAATTGTTCTACTAATTCAAGTCTAGGGTCAACACTTTCTTCATCTTCTTTTTGTTTATATAATAAATACTTAGATTTTATTTGAAGTAACTTAGATGCCATTGTTATAAATTCACTAGTTACCTCTAAGTCCATTTTCTCTAGCATTTTTATATAATTTATGTATTGTTTTGTTATTTCTATTATTGATATGTCCTTTATATCTATCTTTTGCTTAGATATCATATCATATAATAAATCTAGTGGTCCATCATAAACCTGTAAATGTATATTATACTTCATGGATTACCTCTTAAATTATGCAAATAAAAATACTATGTTAATTATTATATCTCTTATTGGTTCTACAAATATACCAACTAATCCTGTAAATATTAAAACTAAAAATATTATACTACTCATATTTTCATATCTATAAACATATTCATTGTATTTATATGGTATAAATGTTGATACTATTCCCCATCCATCAAGTGGAGGTAGAGGAAGTAAGTTAAATGCAGCAAAACCTACATTATATATCATAGTCATAGAAGCTATTAAATTAATAGCATACATATTTATATACTTATTTATAAGCACACATATTATAGCAGTTATAATGTTTGCTATAGCTCCTGAAAATGAAACTAACACATTTCCTATCTTGTAGTTTTTAAAATTATTTGGATTAACAGGAACAGGTTTTGCCCAACCTATTTTAAATATAATCATCATTAAAAGCCCAATAGGGTCTATATGCTTAGCTGGATTTATAGTCATTC
This sequence comes from Romboutsia sp. BSD2780061687b_171204_C1, assembly GCF_015560225.1. Classification (NCBI taxonomy): domain Bacteria; kingdom Bacillati; phylum Bacillota; class Clostridia; order Peptostreptococcales; family Peptostreptococcaceae; genus Romboutsia; species Romboutsia sp. BSD2780061687b_171204_C1. The sequence goes on from NZ_JADMRK010000002.1 coordinate 260,406, forward strand.
TTCCATACATCTTAGCTGTATCATCCCCCAGTAAGTGTGCCGAATACGCATGACCAAACTCATGAACGCTTATAGCAACAGCAATTGCAACTACCGTTGACAATATATAATCTAAATTCATTTTTTCATCTCCTATATTTAGTTTTAATTTTATTATATCAAGTAATTAATTCATAATCAAAACTTTTGTATAATCAGATACTTATATGTTAACCACTAATCTATTACATTAAAAGGCAGCTACTAATTATTTATTAATAGCTGCCTTTTTAATTTATATATTATTTATAATGTGGTGTAAGTGGTGTTAATACTTCACAACCATCTTCTGTAACTAATATCATATCTTCTATATTAAATCCACCAAATCCAGATATATAACATGGTGTTTCTATACAAAGTATCATACCAACTTCTAGCTTTCTTTTTTCGCTTAATGATATAAATGGTGACTCTGCCGTTTGAGGTCCCATACTTATACTATGTCCTAGATGACCTCTTTCATAGAACTTATACTTTTCTTTTACATAATTAAATCCTATTGAGAATAATTCATCAAAACCAAGTCCTGGTTTAACTGAATCTATCATAAGCCTTTGAGCTTCAACTAATCTTTGCTTTAACTCACTAAGTACTGGGTGAGCATCTCCAACTATCCAACTTCTAGAAAAATCTGTTGTATAAAAGTTAGTGTCTCCATTTACCCCCCCGTCGAATTTTACTACATCTCCATTTTTTATTATCCTATCAGTAGATCGACAAAGTCTTCCTGAATTTTCACCTGCACAAAATGATGACCATCCACTTGGGAAGCATATTCCTGATTCCATTACCTTTTTACAGTATATATCAAACAGTTCTCTTTCACTTACTCCCTCTTTAACAAACTGACTTGTATGTAAAAGTGCCTCATCAGCTACTCTAGCTAACTTTCTAAAGTATTCTATTTCATCATCTTCTTTAACACTTCTAGCTTCTATAAATAAATTAGAAACATTTACAAAATCCACATTAGGAAGAGCTCTCTTTAAAGAATCAAAATATGTTGCTGATATAAAATCAAGTTCTATACCTACTTTTTTATCTTCAAGATTTAATTCTTTTATACTTTCAACTACTACATCTAATGAAGTTACAAAAGTTTTATTAGATACAACTTCTTTATTAGCTAAAACTTCTTCAAAAGTTTTTCCCCCAACCCATGTACTATATTTTTTAACTATACAGTCCATATAATCAGAAAATGCTTCACTTTCAAAATCCATTCCTATAGCTATAGCCCTACTTTCTTCTTTGTTATCTAATACACTTACAGCAAAATGTGCTTGTCTAGATACTGTATGTTGATGTGAAGAATAAGCTGTTATATAAGTAAAATTTTCCGGAGAGTTTACTATAACTCCATCAATATTATTTTCTCTTAATAATCTCTTTATTTTTTGAACTTTAGGTTTCATATTCACTATCTCCTAATTTATATTATGCTCCATAAAATAATGGTGATCCTGGTCCTATTGGTAAACCAAATGTATACCAAACTATAAATAATAACGTCCATCCTATTAAAAATGCTATTGAGTATGGTAACATTGTTGTTATTAATGTACCAACCCCAGCTTTTTTCTCATACTTTTGACAAAAGGCCACTATAAGTGCAAAGAATGGCATAAGTGGTGCTATAACATTAGTACATGAATCTCCTATTCTAAATACTAATTGAGTAAGCTCTGGTGATAATCCTATTTGCATAAACATAGGAACAAATATTGGAGCCATTAAAACCCATTTAGCAGAGTCAACAGCTATTATTATATTTAAAAGAGCTGTTAAAACTATAAAGCATATTATAAGTGGTAATCCTACAAAGCCTGTATTTTCTAAGAAATGTGCTCCATTAACTGACATTATAGTTCCAAGCTTTGAATAGTCAAAGAACTTTATAAATTGTCCTGCAAAGAATACTAAAACTAAAAATCCTGCTATACTAGTTACACCTTTTATCATTAACTCTATAACATCTTTATCATTTTTTATAACCTTAGCTCCTATTCCATAGAATATTCCAGGTACCAAAAATAAACATGCCATTATAGGTATAATACTACTCATAAATGGTGAAGTTAATATTGAACCAGTTTCTGGGTCTCTAAGTACTCCATTTTGAGGAAGTACTAATAATCCTATAAATGCTATATAAACTATTAATGATAATACTCCCCACTTCATACCTCTTTTTTCAAGGTCTGTTATATCTTCAACTACTGCGTCTTCATCTGATACATATTTTCCAAGTCTTGGCTCTACTATTTTTTCTGTTACAAATGTTCCTACTGCTACTATTAAGAAAGTTGATGCTATCATAAAGTACCAGTTAGCTGTTGGTTGAACAAAGTATTCTGGATTTATCATATTTGCAGCTTCTGTTGATATACCTGCAAACATTGGGTCATTTGTACCTATAAGTAAGTTTGCACTCCATCCTCCAGATACTCCTGCAAATGCTGCTGCCATACCTGCGATTGGATGTCTTTTAAAACTCATAAATATTATTGCTCCTAATGGAACTAATACAACATATCCAGTAGATGATGCTACATTTGACATTATTCCCAAGAATATTATCATAGCTGTAACCATCTTCTTTGGTGTAACTTTTGCTACTTTTCTTAAGGCTGCTGATAAAAATCCTGTTCCTTCTGCAACTCCAACACATAGTATTATTACAAATACTGGTCCTAGTGCAAAAAAGCTAGTAAAGTTTGATACTATAGAAGTAAACATATATCTAATACCATCTGGTGATAGTAAACTTTCTGCTACAACTTGAGTTTCAACTATAGCTCCAGTTGCTTGGTCATAAGCATCATAACTTACAGAAAGACCCATACTACTTGCAATAGCTGATCCTAATATTACAACTGCTGTTAATATTATAAATATTGTCGCTGGATGAGGTAGCGAATTACCTACTCTTTCAACTGTGTCTAAAGATCTTAAAAGAAAGCTCTTTTTTGACTTTGCCTGTGCTTTAATTTCCATAATAAACCCCCGTATTATAAAATTTTATTTAAAACAATGTATAAAACCCTTTTCCTTTTGAGCAAAATTATTATTAGTTATATAAATCATTAACTCTTAGATAAATTTATTTTCAAGAGATTATAACTAAACTAGCTATAATCCCTTATTTTAAAACCTATACTCCCCTATAAGTTTTTCTTATCTACTGCTTCTTTTAATTGATTCATAGCTTTTTCTAATAACTTTCTAGAACAAGCTACATTTAATCTCATATAGCCTTCTCCACCTATTCCAAAACTTCTTCCATCATTTAATCCAAGTCTAGCTTCATTTGTAAAGAAATCAACTAATTTATCTCCCTCTAGCCCTAAATCCTTACAATCTAGCCACATTAAATATGTACAGTCTGGAGTATTTGGCTTTATTTGTGGTATATGTTCTTTACAGAAGTTATTTATAAACTCAACATTACCTTCTAAGTAAGTTAATAATTGCTCTAACCATTCTTCACCATGAGCATAAGCTGCCATATTTGCCACTACACTAAATGCATTGTTTCTTTTAGAATCCAACTTTCCTTGTACATCTTCATATATCTTTTTCATTTCTAAGTTAGGAAATACTGTAGTTGATACTTGAAGACCTGCTAAATTAAAAGTCTTTGTAGCTGACATACAAGTTATAGTATTCTTTTTAAAGTTTTCATTTATAGATGCCATTGGTATATGCTTGTTATTAAATAATATTAAGTCTGAATGTATTTCATCAGATATAACCATAACATTGTTTTCTAAACATAAATTACCAAGTTTAGTTAGTTCTTCTCTACTCCAAACTCTCCCAACTGGGTTATGAGGATTACAAACTATTAAAAACTTAGCCCCATCTTTAAGCTTCTTTTCTAAGTCTTCAAAGTCCATTTGATAATCTCCATCTACTAGCTTTAAAGGATTGTATACTAATTCTCCTCCCCAATCTTTTACAGCTGTAAAGAATTCCGAATATACTGGTGGTTGAACTATAACCTTATCACCTTCATTTAAAAACTCTCTCATAAAATGACACATCATTGGCATTACTCCTGTAGCATGTGCCATATACTTTGTATCAACATCCCAATTATTTCTCTTTAATTGCCACTCTCTTACTAATTCAAAGTATCTTTCTGGTCTTGATACATATCCAAACATCCCTTGATTAGCTCTTCCTATTATTGCATCTATTATAGGCTGTGCTGTTTTTAAATCCATATCAGCAATCCAAAGAGGTATTATATCATCTCTCCCAAATTTATTTTTAGCCTCATCATACTTTGCTGAAAAATTGTTACTACGATCCATTATTTCATCGAAATTATATATCATATTACTCCTCCAAATTGTCCCCTAATTAAAATTATATTGTGTAACTATAGGCTTTCTATTTTTAGTCTTATCATTAAAATATTCATATAAGCATATACCTAAAAAGCTTCCAGCTATATTATATACATTTTCAAATCCTAACTGCTTAAGTGCTAATACTGCATTATAACTTCTTTGTGCACTTCTACAGTGTACATATAATGTTTTATCCTTTGGTATTTCATCTAATCTATCTCTTAATTGACTTAAAGGTATGTTTTTAGCCCCTACTACATGACCTAATTCAAATTCATTTTCTTCTCTAACATCTATTATATATTCCCCATTTTCTACTAGCTCTCTAACCTTTGTAACAGGTACTTGCTTAAATGTATTGTTAAGTAAATTAGATGCTACATATCCAGCATGGTTTACTACATCCTTTGCAGTTGAAAATGTTGGTGCATAACATAACTCTAAATCTTTTAAATCTTCTACAGTTGCACCAAATTTTATAAGAGTTGCTATAACATCTATTCTTTTGTCTACACTTCCTTTACCTATAGCTTGTGCTCCTAGTATTTTTCCTGTTGGTACTTCAAATATTAATTTAAAGTGCATTGGACTTGCTCCTGGCATTAATCCAACTTTATCTGAAGGTATAACCCTTGCAACTTCATAGTCTATATTAATGTCTAATTCCTTTATCATATTTTCATTAAGACCAGTAGATGCTCCATTTAAATCAAATACTTTTATAACTGAAGAACCTATAAATCCAGTATTTCTAACTTGAATATTGTTTATATGATCTGCAACAGCTCTTGCTTGTTTTTGAGCAGGCCCTGCAAGTGGCAATCTAGTCTTTCTATGAGTTAAAGCGTTATATACTTCTATTGCATCCCCTACTGCATATATGTCTTTATCATTTGTACAGTAATTATGGTCTACCTTTATAGATCCATTTTCACCTATATCTAACCCTGCTTGTTTAGCTAACTTATTATCAGGAGTAACTCCTATAGCCATAATAACTACGTCTGACTTTATTTTTCTTCCTGAATTTAAAACAGTATGTCCATCTTCAAATGCTACTACCTTATCTTCTAATATTAAGTTAACTCCTTTATCATCTAACTCTTTATGAAGTATTTGTACCATATCATAGTCAAATGGCTTCATTATTTGCTTAGATGCTTCTATTAATGTTACATCATATCCAGCTTCTCTAAGATTTTCAGTAACTTCAACTCCTATAAATCCTCCACCTATTACAGTTACTTTATTTTCATATGACTTATTAGCAAAATATTTTAATTTTGCTATATCAACAACATTTCTAACTGTAAATACATTTATATTTTCAATTCCAGGTATATTAGGTACTATTGGATTTGCACCAGGAGATAATATTAATTTATCGTAACTTTCTTCATATTCTTTATTATTTATTAAATCTTTAACTTTAATTTTTTTATTTGTTCTATCTATATCTATAACTTCATTATTTATTCTTGCATCTATTCTATATTGATTAAAGAACTTATCTGGTTGCATAAGAACTAAAGACTCTGCATCCTCTATAACTTCACTTAAGTGATATGGTAAACAGCAATTTGAGAAAGATACATGTGGCCCTTTTTCAAACATTATTATTTTATCATTTTCATTAAGTCTTCTAAGCCTAGCAGCAGCTGAAGCTCCACCTGCAACTCCACCTACTATTAAAATTTTCCTACTCAATTTCTTCACCTCTTTGAAATATTTTTTATAATATTAATTACTCGTTAATTTTATATCAAGTTCATATTTAAATATTAACATAGTTTTTATATCATTTTATATAAGTATTTGTTATATATGATAACGTTTTGTTATATAATGTATTTATTGTAAGAATTAATTATCATTTATTTGAAAAACTTTTAGGAGAGTGTTTATGAATCTTATACATTTACGTTCGTTTTACAATACTGTTAAATTTAAAAGTATATCTAAAGCTGCTAAGATGCTTCACTTAAGTCAGCCTGGTCTTAGTATGCAAATCCAAAGTCTTGAAAATACTCTTGGAGTATGTCTATTAAATAGAGGACGTCGAGGCGTTGAACTTACTGAAGAAGGTAAGATAGTTTATGATTATGCAGATGCTATATTAGCACTTGAAGATAATATACATCTTTCTTTAAAAAAACTTGAAGAAAGAAATACTGATTTAAATATAGGTTCATGTAGGAGTATGGGGGACTATGCCCTTCCTTGTACTTTATATACTTTTAAACAAATATACAGTGATATAAATATATCCATGCATATAGATAGTACTTTTTCAATTATAAAAAAAATACAAGATATGACCCTAAACTTAGGAATAATTCAAGAATCATCTGTTCCTAATGACTTAGAATGTGTATCTATACTTTCTGATGAACTTGTTTTAGTTGCAAGTCCAGATTCTACTTATAATAAAATATCTATAGATGATATTTATAATATACCAATAGTAATGAGAGAAGATTCATCTGCTACTAGGCTTAATTTAGAGAATATACTTAGAAAAAATGGTTTAGATGTTGATAAACTAAATATAATATTTTCATTTAATTCCCCTGAAGCAATAAAACAATCTGTAGTTTCTGGTAGAGGACTTTCTTTTGTTCCTAAAATTACAATTAGACAAGAACTTAGAAATCAAACTCTAAAAAAAGTTGATGTAAAAGAATTAGATACTAAATTTAATTATTATATATCTTATAGAAAAAATCATAAATTCAGTAAATCAGAAGAAATTTTTATGAAATTTATAACATCTAAATCTAGATGTTTTTGTTATTAGTAAAAATAGGTGCCTTATTCTAACTATAAAAGTTGTTTAAGGCACCTATTTTTTAAAACATGTTTTCTATAACCCTTTGTAGCATTTTCATATATCCAGCTTTATTTATATCTTTATTATTTACTAAGTCCACTTTCCCTATAGACTTTTTATTTTGATATATTTCCATCTGTCCAAGTACACTTCCCTTTTTGATAGGAAGTTTTAGGTTTTCATTTAACTTAACTTTTCTTTCAAAGTTTTTATTTCCACCCTTTTTGATTAAAAGGCTTAAATCATCTTTTGCAACTAATTCTATATTTTCATCTTCAGCTTTATCTATCTTTATGTTTGCTATTTTATCATCTTTTGTACAAAGATTAACACTTTCATAATTTGCAAATCCATAGTTTAGTAAGTTAGAAGAATCTTTAAATCTTTCTGGTGAAGTTTCTGCACATAATGTTACTGCTATTAAATGAGTATTTCCTCTTTTAGCTGATGCAGATAAACAATATTTTGCCTGTTGTGTAAATCCTGTTTTAACACCTGTTGTACCTTGATAGTGTTTTACCATCTTATTAGTATTAGCAAGTCCTACTTCTACCTTTTTCTTTCCTACTACAACCTTGTCCATCCAAGTTGTAAGGTACTTACTTATAGCTTCATGCTTTAATAGCTCTCTAGACATTAAAGCTATATCATAAGCAGTAGTGTAGTGATTATCAACTGGAAGACCATTAGTGTTTACAAAGTTAGTATCCTTCATACCTAATTCTTTAGCCTTTTTATTCATCATATCTACAAAGCCTTCTACACTTCCTCCAATATGTTCTCCCATAGCTACACAAGCGTCATTTGCTGATGCTACTGCTATACCTTTTATTAACGTATCTACATCTTGTACTTCTCCAGCTTCTAAAAATATCTGACTTCCACCCATACTAGATGCATTTTCACTTATTTGCACTTCATCTGTTAATTTTAGCTTACCACTTTCTAGTGCTTCCATACATAAAAGCATAGTCATTACTTTTGTTACACTAGCTGGTGGCAACTTTTCATGTGCTTGTTTTTCATATAAAACTTTTCCGCTACCTACATCCATAAGTACTGCGGATTTTGAGGATACATTTATGTTTCCCGTATCATTTGCAAAACTTGTATTAATAGGTATAATAGCCATTATAAATGCAACTAATATACTAGCTAGCTTTTTCATATTATACACCTCTTATGCTTAAGTTATATTAATTTTGATTATTTAATTTGTTAGAAAAATAAGTCTTATGTTCTTCTACTCTTTTTAAATGATTAGCTAAAACTTCATTTACATGTGCATTTTCTATTATTTCAAATGCATCATCATAAGTCATCCCGTAATCAGCTGCAACTTCCATTTTTAGTTGCTTTAGAGCTTTTTTTGCATTTTGCTTGCTCATATTTTTACCTCCTATTAGTAAATTTCTATATGTTTTTATCTTTTACTAATATAAGGTATTTATGATTGTTATTTTTTGTAATAAAAAAAGGACTTAACTTTAAGTCCTTTTTAGTAATTTATTATTTCTTCTTCTATTTCAAACATTAATGCATCAGTATTATCTTCTATAAAGTTTATTATTTTTTCTTTTATTTAATCACACATACTAAATTCTAAACTTATACTACATATTCCTATTGATATTATCTGATGAACATCTTGATTATCTACTTCTATAATAGATACATTAAAATTATTTTGTAGTTTTTTTATTATACTTTTTACTATCATTCTTTTTTCCTTAAGGGAATGAACCCAATTTGCTCTTAAACTTATTTTTAAGACTAGTATCTTCATATATTATTTTCTCCTTAGTGAGTCTATGAAATTTATTAATAGTATTTCTATTTATAATCCTTTTCAACACTTTTAGCAAGTATTTTATTTATATCATCCATCATAGATTTAAATTTTTGCTCACTATTTAAGTAGTTATATAATTTTTTATTATTAGATACCTTTTTTCCTACAGATTCTAATTTCATAATGACTTTTTTATCTACCTCTTGGTTTCTTAGTACATATCCTTGTGCTTTAATTTGAATATCTTGATATTCCTTTAAAAGTTTTTCACAAGATTTATCTTTTTTTACTTCATTCATATTTTTTCTAAAGTCTTTATATTCCTTACTATTTCTTATTTCATTTGCTAATTTCATAGCGCTATCTTTTACTGACATAGTTTCCCCCCATAAAAAAAGATTGAATATAATAAATTATATTCAATCTTTTCTAATTATACCTCCATTATTATAGGAAGTATCATAGGATTTCTCTTTGTTCTTTGGTATAAATATTCTTTTAAGTTTTCTTTTATACTATTTTTTAAATAAGCCCACTCTTTAATATTTTTATCTTCGCAGTCTCTTAATACATCTTTTATAACATTTTTAGCTCCATCCATTAAATCTTCAGACTCTCTTACATATACAAATCCTCTAGATATTATGTCTGGTCCTGCTAATACTCTTCCTTCTTCTTTAGATATAGTAACTACAACTATCATAAGTCCATCTTCTGATAAATGCTTTCTATCTCTTAAAACAATGTTTCCTACATCTCCCACACCTAATCCATCAACTAATACATTTCCTGTTTGTATAGTTCCTGTTACCTTAGCTGAATTTCTATCTATTTCTAAAACATCTCCTGTTTTATTTACAAATATATTTTGACTAGGCATACCTAATTCTTCTGCTAGTTCTGCATGTTTTTTAAGCATTCTATACTCACCATGTGCTGGCATGAAAAACTTAGGTCTAGCTAATCTATGGATTAACTTTAATTCTTCTTGCTTAGCATGTCCTGATACGTGTATGTCTACTTCGTCATACACAACTTCTGCACCTTTTTCAAATAAGCAGTTTATTACTTTAGATATTAATTTCTCATTTCCTGGTATTGGATGAGCTGATATTATTATAAAATCTCCATTTCTTATTTCCACTTTCTTATGATCAGAACTTGCCATTCTAGCAAGAGCTGACATTGGCTCTCCTTGAGAACCTGTAGTTATTATAACTACTTCACTATCTTCATATCTGTGAAGATCGTTTAGATCTATTAGCATATTTTCAGGTACGTCTAAATATCCTAATTCACTAGCAACGCCTACTACATTTACCATAGATCTTCCTGAAACTGCAACTTTTCTTCCAAATCTTTCTGCTGCATTTATTATTTGTTGCAATCTGTGTATATTAGATGCAAATGTTGCAACTATTATTCTATTATTTTCAGCTTTTCTAAATAAATCATATAATCCTAATCCTACTGTCTTTTCAGATAATGTAGATCCTGGTCTTTCAGCATTAGTACTATCAGCTAACATTAAAAGTATACCTTTTTTACTTAGCTCACATATTCTATGCATATCCATTACATCCCCATCAATAGGTGTTAAGTCTATTTTAAAGTCACCTGTATGATATATTATTCCTTGATCTGTATGAACAGCTATAGAACAAGCATCCGGTATACTGTGATTATTTCTTATGAATTCAACATCCATATGATCTAACTTTATTATTTGTCTTGGTGTAGTAACGTTTAACTTAACGTTATTTAACTTATGTTCCTTTAACTTAACTTGTATAAGACCTATGCTTAACTTAGAACCGTACACAGGTACATTAATTTTTTTAAGTATATAAGGAAGCGCTCCTATGTGGTCTTCATGTCCATGTGTGATGAATATACCCTTTATTTTATCTCTGTTTTTGATTAAATAAGTTATATCTGGTATAACTATATCTACCCCTAACATATCATCATCTGGAAAACTTAACCCCGCATCTATAACAATTATTTCATCTTTGTATTCGATAACTGTCATGTTTTTGCCGACTTCGTTAAGACCGCCTAGTGCCATTACTTTTATCTTATTGGCGCTTTTTTTGAACAACTGCATCATCTCCTCTATGTCTATTCAGTTTTTATTAAAATTTCAACACGTTCTAAAATTTTAAATAATATCGATTCACGCACTCTTTACCAGTTATTATCATTGTACCATAATTTCATCAATAAATTAAGTAGTATTTGAAATACATTTATTGTATTATTTTGACAAAGTCAAATTATTCTGATATTCTCAAACTATAAAATAAAAATTCGCTTTGCTCATTTCTCCAAGGATATATCCTTTGTTCAAATTAAGTAAAGTTGTAATTATATACTTAAATATGCATTTTATTTAGGTATTGATTAAATAAAATTTAGCGATAAATATGCATTATATTTATCTAAATTATAATGGGAGGTTTTATGAGGGGTAAAACTCATTGTACTATAGGTGTTTTAAGTGTTATTCAAGCCTCATTATTATTTAATATACCAATATCTATTTTTAATATCATATTATCTGCATTTTTCTCTATTCTACCAGATTTAGATGAATCAAATTCAATAGTATCTGAAATGTTTTTAAAAAAGAATACTTCTAAGTTTATTTTAAAAATCACAATATATTTGATAAATGTATTTATATTTTTTATATCACTTAAAATAAATGATAACTTTTTTTTAAGCTCATTAATAACATTTATATCTATTTTTATAATAGAGTCAAAGCTTAATCATACTTTCTTAAGAAAAGTATTTATATCATTAATATTTATACTTCTCGGATTTTGTCTTTATTTAGTTAATATTAAAATATACTTTTCTATATTTTGCTTTATGCTTGCCACATTTCCTTGGCTAAAACATAGAAGTTTTTCTCACAGTATATTTGCAATAATTATAGTATATTTTTTATTAAAACAAATCGAGCTAATAACTAATATATTAAATTTATCATTTTTTGGAACTATAAGTTATGCTAGTCATATATTTTTAGGAGATTTATTTACAAGATCAGGTATTCCTCTTTTATATCCTATTAGTGATAAAAAGTTTTCTCTAGGATTTTTTAAAGTAGGTGGTTTTTTAAATAATGCTATAGAGATAATATTTATTATGATTTTAACTACATTAGTAGTTTTCACTATAATAAATAAATTTAATTTATTAAATTTATCAATGTTATGGCCCTTTTAGTTATTTTAATAATTTAATAAAAAAATACTTAAAGTATTAAAACTTAGCTAAATAAAAAAGATATTAACACAAATTGTGTTAATATCTTTTTTATTTAAATCATATTTAAACTAATAATCTTATGTAAATTGTTAATTAGAGCATATACCTTACTTTTTATTATTCTCAACTTCATTAAATTTAGAATTTAATATTAATATATCTACTCTTCTATTTTTAGCCTTACCTTCTACTGTATTATTATCAGATTTTGGTCTATATTCTGAATAACCTATTGCTGATATTTTTTGAGGATTTATTCCACCATTATTTATTAAAATCTGCGCTACGTTACTAGCCCTCATTACTGATAAATCCCAGTTAGATTTAAATATTTCATTGTGCATAGGCACATTATCTGTATAACCTTCAACTCTTATATAACTATCCTTTACTAAGGATTTATTTATAATCTCACTTATTTTAACAAGTTTATTAACTTGATCTGGTTTTACGTCTGCTTTACCACTATTAAAGAATAATGAATCATTAAAGCTAACAACTAATCCTCTTTTTTCTATTGTTGTATTAACACTACCTGAAAGATTATTTTCTTTTAGATACTTATCTAACTTTTCTTTTACTTTCTCTAACTTTTCATTTTCACTTAGGCCATTTCCAGTTTCTCCACCCATATTGCTTCCAGTATCTGCTATAGCTGTTCCATCACCCATAGCCTCATTTAAAGCAGTTGTAAGTTTTTCATATTTCCCTTTATTTATACTACTCATTGCATACATTATAATGAAAAATATCATTAATAATGTTATAAAGTCTGCATAGGAAAGTAACCAACGTTCATGGTTTTCATGCTCTTCTTCTTCTTCAAATCTATTTCTTTTTTGCATGATTAACCCTCCAATTCAACGTGTTCTAAATATCTTGCTTCTAGCTTAGCTTGCTCCTTTTTATCTAAAAAACCTTTAAGCGTTTCTATAAATATTGTTGAGCTTACTTCTTGTTGAATTAATGTTATACCTTCCATTATAATTTCTTTTTCTAATTGTTCATTTTTTCCTAAATTTTTAAGTCTAGTTGCAATTGGAAGGAATATTAAGTTAGCACTTCCAAGTCCATAAAGAGTTGCTAAGAATGCAGCCGATATACTACTTCCTAAGGCATTCATATCTGCACTTGCTAGTCCTCCAAGAACGTGTATAAGACCTAAAACTGTACCAACGATACCCATAGTTGGTGCTGTTCCTCCAGCAGAGTCAAATATAGCTGCGCCCACCTTATGTCTTTTAAAACTCATTGACGCTTCAATTTCTAACATATTTCTAAGCTCTTCAGGGTGAACCCCATCAATAGCTGATAAAAGAGCCTTTTTCATAAAAGGATCCATTTTTTCTTCTTCGTCTACTTCAGATTCAATACTTAAAAAACCTTCTTTTTTTACTTTGTCTAATACATGATTAAGATATGCTATTACTTCTACTAAGTCTGCTGATTTTCTAGTAAAAGCAACTTTTAAAATTCTACCTATATTTTTTAATTGTTTAGGCGTAAATGATGTACCTAAGGAACCAATTGTTCCTCCAAATACTATTACAAGAGGAGTCCAAGAAATAAGAGCATTAGCATGCCCTCCTTCACCCATAAAACCTAGTAATAAAAATCCAAAACCTAAAAATAACGATATTAAACCAGTCATAATTCAATGTCCCTTCTATATTTTTTGTATCTTTAGAAAGCTCCACTATTCTAATATTTATAATTTATATTATCGGCTTTTATCATCATATATTAAGTATGTTTTTATATATTTAACATTTTTTATTTATGTGAATTTTATAGCTTTTATCCATTATTAAGTAGACACATTTAATAAATATCCATAATCAAAAAGGCATCTATCTTTTGATAGATGCCTTTTTATCTAGTAAAAAATATAATTTTATTTAGAACAATCTTCGCATAATCCGTAAAACTTTAAATCGTGATCTATTATTTCAAACTTATATGTTTCTTGTATCTGTTTTTCGATTGAGTCTAGTAAATCTTCTTTAACCTCTATTATCTTTGAACAATTTTTACATATTAAATGATGGTGATTATGGCTGTCTTCTTTGTCTAAGCATATTTCATATCTTATACATCCATCATCTAAGTTAAGCTTTGATATAACTCCAACATCATCTAATAACTGCATAGTTCTATAAACTGTTGCTAATCCAATTTCAGGACAATCTACTCTAACTAAATCATATATTTCTTCACTACTTAAATGTTTATCTGTATTTTTTATAAGTATTTCAACTATCGCTCTTCTTTGTGGTGTAATTTTAAATCCTGTTTCTTTTAATTTATCTTTTAATAACTCCATTGTATTCATATAATATCACCCTTGTTTTCAATTGATAATCTTTATTAATTATTTTATTTGATAATGGTCATTTTGTCAATGATTTCTAGACATTTTATTTGTTATATATAAAATCATTTAGAATTTTCAAATTTTCTTCTTTTTCCCACTTTATAACATACTTTTTACTTTCATCGCTTATACCTTCATCTCTATATTTTTCTACTGGAAACTCCAATTGCTTTATCTCATAATTAGCTAACTTTTGCGATATTAATGCTAATTTAAATATTTTATCAATAGATATATTTACATCTATATGTTTAACTACACTACTTATAACCTTTGGATAATCTTTTAAAGGTATATTAGTTAATTTGTTTGCTATATCAGTTAATATTTTTCTTTGTCTTTCATCTCGCTTATAAATGGTATCCATCTTCCTTATTCTTGCATAAGCAAGAGCTTGGTATCCATTTAATTTGTTATTTCCTACTTTGTCTATATACTTTATATTACCCTCATTTTGAGAATTTAAATCATAACAGACTTCTATAGTTTTATTAAGGTATTCTATTTCTTTTTGACTAACGTCTACTTCTACCCCTCCTATAGTATCTACTATTTCTATAAATGATTTAAAATCTACTACTGCATAATCCTTTATATCTAAATTAAAATTATTATTTATTGTTTCTAAAAGTAGTTTTTCCTTACCATAAGCATATGCATGATTTAATTTTTCATATCCTATATTAGGTATATTAACTAATGTATCTCTGGCTAGGGACGTAAGCCTTAGAGCTTTATTTTTAGTATCTATAGTTAGTATTATCATACAATCAGACCTTGATGGTTTATTAGTATTTGAACTATCTATCCCAATTAGAAGTATATTTTCAATATCATTTTTACTATTTTCTAAACTACTATTTTCTAATGAGTCAATCTTTTGTGTTATACAAATAAGTATTATAAAAAGACATAATATAAATTTTTTCATTATCATTACTCCTTATTCTTATTTGTAAATATTTTGCCTCACTATTATATTTTTACTCAAAAAATTTACTATGCTTAAGCGACGTATCGACGAAATATTTCATTTTACCAATTATATATCTTATCTAACTTATGTTTGCATCAATCTCTCAAACTAAGTATCAGTAAAATATTTTAAATTTTATATATTAAACTACTATAAATTATCCTAAAACTAAATAGTTTATAATACCTTAATATATAAAAAACTACCTATTGCTAGGTAGTTTTTTTATTATTCTTCGTCTTCGTCGAAGTTTAATCCTTCTTCTTCCATTAATGTGTTGTATACATCAACAACTATTTCATATTCTTTGTCATCTTCTAATGGAACTAATATTTCGCCTTCTTCATCTTGGTCAATTCTAAATACTAAAGCTTCTTCTGTTTCTTCTTCTAAAGGAACTAATATAGCATATTCTTTTCCTTCTGCTTCTAGTGTTAATATTATTTCAAAAGCACTTTCTTGGCCATTTTCATCGATTAAGTTTATTATATTTTCTTGCATGTTATCCACCTCTAATTCTATTTATTAACTATATTATATATCATAAACTAGTTAATTTATATATATTTTAAAAATTTCTTTGTCTATCTAAGTATCCTTGAAGTATTATTACAGCAGCTACCATATCTATAACACTTTTTCTATTTTCTCTTCTAACATTACCTTGTATAAGTGTTCTTTCTGCTGCTACTGTTGATAATCTTTCATCCCAGTATTCTATTGTTATTCCCGTTTCTTCTTGTAATAATTCACAAAACTTTATTACTTTTTCACCTTGTGGACCTAATGTTCCATTCATATTCTTAGGTAACCCTGAAACTATCTTAGTTACTTGTCTTTCTTTTATTATTTCTTTTAATGCTTCTATGTCTTTTTTCTTCCCTATTCTCTTTACTGTTTTAACTCCTTGTGCTGTAAGACCCATTAAGTCACTAACTGCAACTCCTATAGTCTTATCACCAACATCAAGTCCCATTATTCTTCCGTCTAGCATTTTTTTCTCCTTAAATTTTAAGATAGGTCAGGTTTTAACCTGACCTTTATGGTTTAATTTTTATTGTCTTCTTTGTTAAATATTATCATATTTATACTTATAATTATTATTGGTATAAGTATGTATATTGATGCAGTTGAAGCTGCTACTATTCCTGAGTCATTAACTAAAAGTGTAACTATACATCCTACCATAGATGCAATAAATCCTTTAAATAATATAGGATATTTCTTAGCTATGTCTCTAAAGTGTCTAGGTGGCTTAAATATAAACATAGCAATTATAAATATTCCTGCTAGTAATATATTAACCCATACACTAGTTTGAGCTAACTTCATATTCATTTGTATCTTTCTACCAAATGTTTGTAGTATAGCTCCTGGTCCATTTACTAGTATTTGATTTACAAATACAGATAAATGAGATTCACTTCCTGATACTACGTCTAATACTGCAAAGGCTACAACTACAGCTACTGCTGCTACTCCTAGTAATATAACCTTTTTAAAGTCTAATTTTACATCATATATAAGTAGTATAAATAATAAGTATGCTACTGATTCAGATATAGCACCACCAACGTTGGCTCCCATAGAAGGATATGCACTTGTTATTAGTATTACTATACTCATTAGGGCTACTAACCACTTAGGTATTTTTTTGTAATTTAGAAGCACTGCCATAGCAAATACAGCACTTGCTATTGTTACTCCTTCATATTCATTACCTATACCGTAGTATCTTGCACCTATTATAGCATCATAACTCATTATATTGTTTCTCATTAAATATGTTCCAAATACGGAGTCAATAACTATAACAATTATAGTTACTAAAGCAAAGAATCCCATTTGCTTTATATCATCTTTAAATAGCTTTCTACCTAATATATAAAGAATTAGTGTAGTAAGTACTATCCCAGCTGTTATAGTCATAGGTGTCTTAAAATTAAATACAGGTGCCAGAAGTAGTGCTAGTGGCATTATTATCCCTAATTTTATAAGCTCTTTTAATACATTAAATACTCGTTCTTTGTATGGTACATATTTTCTAAGTAATATAGCAATCATTCCTATTACCCAAGAAGCTGACACTATACCAACAAATGTATTTACTACATTTGCTCTTATGTCAGATACTGAAACCATTTTTACAAATTCATGTTGAATATAACCTATGTTATCATCCTTTTGAATTAATTCATAGCTTCTACCTACCATATTTTTATTTTTAAGTCCAAATTCATTTAAGATATCAACACCAACATCTATATTAGCAACTATTCCTTCTCTTCTAGTAGTTGCTGATGATAACAATCCTTTTTTATTTCCTTCAAACTTTATTATAGGAGATAATCTTCTTCTGTTTTTGTAGTCTAGATCATTTGGAAATGCACTACTTATATATACAACATCATTTTCTCCTACCATATTAAATACTTCTTTAAGGTATTTATTTATATTTTTAACTATATTTGCCTTCATACTTTTGTATGTATTATCATTTAAGAATAATCTATATTGATCTAATCTATATGTATCTCCTAAGTCAACAAATATAGCATCACTTTCATTGTAATATTTTTGAGTTTCTTTTATAAGTTTATTATAATCTGTTCTTATTCCATACGGCATAGATTCATCTTTTACATTAATATTATCAATGTTTCCACCATCTATTCTTCCGTACTCATCCATTGCAACTAAGCCTATATTTCTATTTTTTACAAGCTCTCCATTTTCAATCTTGTCACTATTTCCAAGAACTGCTGTTTTTAAATTATTTTCAGATAATGTTTGTCCAAGGGCACCTAGCATTGATCCATATTGGCCATATTCTATATTATCATTTATAGATTTATTTATATCTATATTGTTTATTGCCTTTGGTTCTTTACCTGTTACGGATTTAAAAACTTTTCCATTTTCTTTAGTTAACTCTTGAAAATCTATATACTCTTGTGCAGATACATTAACTCTTCCTCCTGCACCCATACTAGCATAAGATCTTCTATCATCAGTACCTCCATCACCTCTTATATTCATAAGGGCAACATATCCCCTATTTTTTAATTCTTTTTTAAGAGTTGGTACACTTAGCATAGTATTTAAATTAGTTCTATTCATATTAATAAATATAACTTTGCCGTGTTCATCGGCAAAGCTATATTTTGGAATAGAAACTAGGAGTATCATTAATGTTATCAACACTGATACAACCTTTTTTTTCATAAGATTGACCTACTTTCTATTTAGATAATGTGTTATTACTTCCTCTAGTATTTCATCCCTTTCAAATCTCTTTATAACAGCCCTTGCATTGTTATGACTAGTTATATAACTAGAATCACCTGATAAGATATATCCTATTAATTGGTTTATAGGATTGTACCCCTTTTCAACTAGTGATTGATATACAAATTTTATTGTATCACTAATACTCATATTTTCAGATTCAAATCCTTCAAATTTCACAGTGCTATCAAAATTATTATTCATGTTAAATCCCCCTTATTAAAATTATTTTATTTGAGATTTTACAACTTCACTAGCTCCATTTAATACTTCTTCTACTTTTTCTACATCTGGTGCACCAGCTTGAGCCATATTAGGTCTTCCTCCACCTTTTCCACCAGCTATAGCTGCTATAGATTTAACTATATTTCCAGAGTGTATTCCTTTATCTACTGCATCCTTAGTAGCAGTTACAACAAGATTTAACTTATCATCAGCTACATTTGCTAAAACAACAACTCCACTTTGTAATTTGTCTCTTAAGTTATCTGCTACTTCTTTTAAAGTATTCATATCCATTCCTTCGAATTTAGCAGTAACTAAGTTAACTCCATTTACATCAACCTTTGAATCAAGTACTGATTCTATTGATTGTAAACTCATCTTAGTTTTAACATCGTGTAATTCTTTAGCTAAGTTTTTGTTTTCTTCTAATAAAGCTACTACTCTTGTAGTTAAGCTATCTTCTTTAGTTTTTAAGCTTGAACAAACATTAGCTATTACATCTTCTTTTCCATTTAAGTAGTTGTAAACTGCCTTACCTGTTATAGCTTCTATTCTTCTAACTCCTGCAGCTACTCCACCTTCAGATAATATCTTAAACATTCCTATTTGAGAAGTGTTAGTTAAGTGAGTTCCTCCACAAAGTTCTATAGAATAATCTCCCATAGAAACAACTCTTACTTCATCACCATATTTTTCTCCAAATAAAGCCATAGCACCTTTATTTTTAGCATCTGTTATACTCATATTTTCACAAGTTATATCTAAAGCATCAAATATTATATCATTTACTTTTTCTTCTATAACTTTTATTTCCTCTTTAGTTATAGCTTCAAAATGAGTTACGTCAAATCTTAATCTATCTTCTGTAACTAAAGAACCTGCTTGATTAACATGTTCTCCTAATACTTCTTTTAATACTTTATGAAGTATGTGAGTAGCACTATGGTTTCTAGCACAAGCCATTCTTCTTTCTTTATCTACTTTAGCAAATAAAGTTTCTCCTACATTTATTTTACCACTTCTTACAACAACTATGTGTTTTATAGTATTGTTTGGACCTTTTTTAGTATCAACAACATCTATTACGATATCTTCATTTTTATTAACTAAAGTACCTTTATCTCCTGCTTGACCTCCACCTTCTGGATAGAAAGTAGTTTTATCAAGTACTATTATAGCTTCATCACCTGCTTCAACACTTTCAACTATTTCATTATCCTTAACTATTGCCTTAACAGTAGCTTCTTCATTTAAGTTGTTATATCCTTCAAATGATGTGCATATAGACTTATCTAATTGAGATACTGCATCTTTTTCCCAAGCTACAGAGTCCATATTTCCTCTAGCATCTCTTGCTGCTTGTCTTTGCTTTTCCATTTCAGCATGGAATCCTTCTTCATCTATAGTCATATGTTCTTCTTCTAATATTTCTCTAGTTAAGTCAACAGGGAATCCATAAGTATCGTATAGTTTGAATGCATTTTCTCCACTTAATACTGTCTTTTCTTCTTTTCTTAAATCTTCCATATAAGAAGCTAATATTTCTATACCTTTATCTATAGTTTCATTAAACTTTTCTTCTTCTATTCTTATAACTTTTTGTACATAGTCTCTCTTTTCAACTAGCTCTGGGTAAGCTTCTCCACTTACTTTTATAACTTCGTCAACTAATTTATATAAGAATGATTCCTTCATTCCAAGTAATTTTCCATTACGAGCAGCTCTTCTAAGTAATCTTCTAAGAACGTATCCTCTTCCTTCATTTGATGGAAGTACACCATCTGATACTAAGAAACTAACACTTCTTATATGGTCAGTTATTATTCTTATAGATTTATCATTCTTAGCATCTTTTCCATAAGTTGTATTAGTTATTTTTTCAACAGAGTTTAATATATGCTTTATAGTATCAACTTCAAATATAGTGTCAACACCTTGCATTATACAAGCCATTCTTTCAAGACCCATACCTGTATCTATGTTTTTATGCTCAAGTGGGTTGTAGTTTCCATCTTCATCTTTGTTAAATTGAGAGAATACGTGATTCCAGAATTCTAAGTATCTATCACAATCACATCCTGGCTTACAATCTGGATTGTCACATCCATATTCAGGACCTCTATCAAAATGTATTTCTGAACAAGGACCACAAGCACCAGTTCCTATTTCCCAGAAGTTATCTTCTTTACCAAGCCTAACTATTCTTTCTTTAGGTATACCTATTTCTTTTTCCCATATTTCGTAAGCTTCATCATCTTCTAAGTATACACTTACCCATATTTTATCTTGAGGTATGTTTAAATGTTCTGTAACAAATTCCCATCCCCACTTTAATGTTTCATGCTTAAAGTAATCTCCGAAAGAGAAGTTACCTAGCATTTCAAATAATGTAGCATGTCTAGCTGTAACACCTACATTTTCTATATCACCTGTTCTTATACATTTTTGACAAGTTGACATTCTCTTGCTTGGTGGTACTTCAGCACCTGTAAAGTAGTTTTTAAGCGGTGCCATACCTGCATTTATTAATAATAAACTTTTGTCATTTTGTGGAACTAGTGAATAACTTGGTTGCACTAAATGACCTTTAGATTCAAAGAAGTTTAAAAATTTACTTCTTATTTCATTTAATCCCATTGATTGCATTATTTTATCCTCCTTAATTATGTATTACAAATTTGCATATAAAAAAGCTCGCCACTATAACATAGTATAGGGGCGAGCTTATTCTCGCGGTACCACCCTACTTACTGAATATTCAGTATCTTCGGAAAACCTTAAGTTATAACGGAACTACCGTCGATTCATACTATTATTTCAAAATCGATACTCAAAGACTGCTTCAATTAATCTATCATAAGAACTCTCACCAATATTCTCTCTCTGTAAAGCTTCAATTAATTTACTATTTCTTTTCACTGCATTTAATATATTTGTTTTATTACATTATATTACTAAATTATGTTGAAATAATCAATAGTATTTTGCTACACATATAAATTTATATTCATATTGTTTCACAAATACTTGTAATTTTATCTTAGTTATTAATAAAATAGCTTTATAAAGCTAAGTCTATGATTCCTCCGCCAACTACAACATCACCGTTGTACATAACAACTGATTGACCTTTAGTTATAGCCCTTTGTGGCTCATCAAATACTATCTTTATAGCATCTTCTCCGTGCTTGTATACAGTAGCTGGTGATGGCTTAGCTGAATATCTAATTTTAGCTTCAACTCTTATAGGTTCGTCTTCTTTTACACCATCTATTGATATAAAGTTTACATCTTTAGCTATTAATACTTTATTAAATATATCTTCATTATCTCCAAGTACAACTGTATTTCTAACAGGGTCTATATCAACAACAAACATAGGCTTACCAAGCGCTATTCCTAGACCTTTTCTTTGACCTATAGTATAGTTTATTATACCTTTGTGTTTTCCTAATACATTTCCTTTAGTATCTACAAAGAATCCTTCTTCAATTCTTTTTTTAGAATGTTTTTTAACATATCCAGCATAATCATTGTCTTTAACAAAGCATATTTCTTGACTATCTGGCTTATTGTGAACATCCATGCCCATTTCTTTTGCTATTTCTCTAACTCTATCCTTTTCATAATCTCCTATAGGAAGTAAAGTATGTTCTAACTGTTCTTGAGTTAGGTTGTATAAAGCATAAGTTTGGTCTTTTTTATCCGTAACTGATTTTTTAAGTAAAAATCTTCCATTTTCTTCATCTTTTTCTATTTTCGCATAATGTCCTGTAGCTACATAATCACACCCTATTTGACGAGCTTTTCTAAAGAAGTCATCAAACTTTATGTGCTTATTACAAGCTATACAAGGATTAGGAGTTCTTCCATTTAAGTATTCATCTATAAATGGTTCTATAACTTTTTCCTTAAATACATCACTAAAGTTTAATACATAAAAAGGTATACCTATCTTGTCAGCAACTTTTCTAGCATCTTCAACAGCTGCTAATGAACAACATCCACCTTCATTTTCTATAAGTTCATCATCATCATCTTGCCATAGTTTCATAGTAACACCTATTACATCATATCCTTGCTTTTTTAAAAGATATGCTGCAACAGAGCTATCTACTCCACCACTCATACCGATCATAACTCTTTTTTTCATAACGTCACCTTCTTTTGTTAATTACATTTATCTCTTTATTATATATATTTTTATAACTTTTTAAAAGGATAATAGCATAATTTTTCAATATATAAAATATAATATCCCTTTTAAGTATTAACTTAAAAGGGATATTATATCATCTATTACTTAATAAATTACATTTCTTCCTCTTCTATATCATGGTGATGATCATGATCATCATCTATAACAACACCATCTAATTCTGGTATGTGTATATTGTGCTTTTTAGAATAATCTATTAAAGCTGATTTTATAGCTTGTTCAGCAAGTACTGAGCAGTGCATTTTAACTGGTGGTAAACCATCTAGCGCTTCAGCAACAGCTTTGTTTGTTACTGCTAATGCTTCATGTATAGTTTTTCCTTTTACCATTTCTGTAGCCATTGATGAACTAGCTATTGCAGATCCACATCCAAAAGTTTTAAATTTAACGTCTTTTATAACTTTTGTATCTTCATCTATATCAAGATATATTCTCATTATATCTCCACATTTAGCGTTTCCTACTTCACCTATTCCACTAGCATTTTCTATTTCTCCTATATTTCTTGGATTCATGAAATGATCCATAACTTTTTCACTATATTGCATGATGTTATCCTCCTTTAATTTTATATATTAAATCTTCCCGATATTATTTGTCTTTGTTTTCTTTTATAAATTTATCATATAGAGGTGACATACTTCTTAGTCTCTCTATAACTTTTGGTAATTGTTCTATTATATAATCTATATCTTCTTCAGTTGTAAAGTCTCCTATAGATAATCTTAAAGAACCATGAGCTATTTCATGAGGTAATCCTATAGCCATTAAAACATGTGATGGATCTAATGAACCTGATGTACATGCAGAACCACTTGATGCAGCTATACCTAACATGTCTAGCATTAATAGTATTCCTTCTCCTTCTATAAATTCAAATGAGAAGTTAACATTTCCTGGTAATCTATGTTCCATACTTCCGTTAACTCTTGTGTATGGTATATTTTCAAGTATTCCATCTATTAATCTTTTTCTTAATGCAGTAAGTCTTTCTATATGGTTATCCATATTTTCTTTAGCCATTTCTGCTGCTTTTCCATATCCAACTATTGCAGGTATATTTTCAGTACCAGCTCTTCTTCTTCTTTCTTGTGCTCCACCGTGTACAAATGAATGTAACTTTGTTCCAGTTTTGATGTATAAAGCACCTATTCCTTTAGGTCCATATATCTTGTGAGAAGACATACTCATTAAGTCTATATTTAATTCTTTAACATCTATATTAATATTTCCAGCTGCTTGAACTGCATCTGTGTGGAATATTATATTATGTTTTTTAGCTATTTCACCTATTTCTTTTATAGGTTGTATAGTTCCTATTTCGTTATTTGCAAACATTATAGTTATTAATATTGTAGTGTCTTTTATAGCTTTTTCTAATTCATCTAATTTAACTCTACCTTCAGCATCAACATCTAGGTAAGTTACTTCAAATCCATGATATTTTTCTAAGTATTCGCATACATGAAGTATACCATGGTGTTCTATTTTAGATGTTATTATGTGGTTTCCTTTATGTTTATTAGAGAAAGCAACGCCTTCTATTGCCCAGTTATCACTTTCTGTTCCACCAGCTGTAAAGTATATTTCATTTGGTTTTGCATTTATAAGGTTTGCTACTTGCCCTCTAGCTTTATCTAATGCAGCTTTTGCTTCTCTTCCGAATGTATGAAAACTAGATGCATTCCCAAAATAATCTGTTAAATAAGGCATCATTTCATCTAGTACTTCTTTTTTAACAGGTGTTGTAGCTGAATAATCCATATATAATCTTCTTTTTTCCATTTTGTATTCGCTCCAATCTACTTTAATAAATTTGTTATATCACAGTCTAATTTGTTTTTGTTGTAATCATCTATCATGTCTTGAAGGTTTATAGCATTTATTACATCCTCTATTCCCTTCTTTAATTTTTCCCAAACGACTTTTGTAACGCATATATTTGAATTTTCACAAATATCCTCATCTATAACACAATCTGAAATTGATATAGGTCCTTCTAGCACTACTAAAATATCCCCTACTTTTATTTCTTCAGGTTTTTTAGCTAGCAAATATCCACCTTGTGCACCTCTTACACTTTTAACAAGTCCAGATTTCTTAAGTGATGAAAATATCTGCTCTAAATATTGTTCTGATATATTTTGTTTTTTAGCTATATATTTTAATGGAACTGGTCCATTCTCTTCATTTAGAGATAATTCAAACATAGCTTTAAGCCCATATCTACCTTTAGTTGATAGTTTCATATATTATCACCCTTTACTCAATTACAATTCATAGTAATTTACTAGGTTTTATCTTCAATATTATTTTATTATATCCTAGTAATTTTGTCAACATTAAATTCATACTAATTTACTAGGTTTTATTTTTTCACATTCACTAATTAAAATGCTTTATTTATACTATATATATACCACCTTTTTTATAGCGTAAACATATTATTTTTTTAATTTTTCTAAATATTTTTTATAAGTAAAAAAGACCGTATTTAAACAGTCTCTTTATAATTACTTTTTTTGAATAGGAAATTAAAAAATCCTCTTATTCCATTAAACATAACTACTATTACAACCAGTATTATTATTCCAGTAATAGCTCCACTTGAATCTATAAATACATCCTTTATACTTCCAACTCTTCCAGCTACTGATAGTTGTCTCATTTCATCGTAATAAGCATATAAAGCACTTATTATAAATGCTAGTGTAGCTGATATAAATACTCTTTTAGTAAATACATAAAGCATTAAACATAAAGAGATGCCAATACATGCATATATACTGAAATGAGCTAATTTTCTAACTATATAACTTTTGCTTCCATATCTTTTCAAAACATTAAATACTTTATCTTTTATACTTATTAACTTACTATCTTTTAGAGTAACCTCTTGTCTTACTTCATCAACTATTTTAACAACTTTATCTGATTGTATTTTAGATACATTACCTTCTTGGCTTGAAAAATAATACATAGTTCCCATTGCTAAAATAACTAATACTAAGCAAATTATTTTTTTCATGGTAGTATCACCTCTTTTATATTTAATGATTATACATTATATAATTATACAAGTCCAATTTTTACAAAAAATATATCCTATAATACTCACTAAATAATAAAGTTTTTTCTTAAACTTTAGTCATGTCTATATTGTTTGAATATAAAATAGGGTATCTCCCAATAAGAGGACACCCTAAGCATAATAAATACTCCATTTTCCTATTTCTTTAAATCCTAATTTTCTATATATCTTTCCTGCTTCTTCATTATCATAAAATAAACACGGAATTTTTCCTTCTTCTAATAATTCTCTGCATAACTTGCTTATACATACAGTTGCATAACCTTTATTTCTGTAATTTGGATGAGTCCCTACACCAACTATAAGTCCATATTTTTGGCTTTCTAATGTACTCTTTGCCATAGCAACAACTTGTTTATCACATGGTATATAATAACCTCTTCCAGTTTTTAGAAGATTTTTTATATTTTCTACTGTAGTGTTTTCAAATTCTTCTATAACTTCATATAATTTTACCACTTTACCTATATTACCAAATCTAATCTTTTTTACATTTGCACTTTTCATTGTATTTTCTAAATTTTTGGTTGTAAGTAACTTACAAAAACTAACTATTCTTTTTCTATTGATATTTAAATTTTTTTCAAATTTCTCTAAACATGCTGTTTTACCACTTATTTCAGTATAATCTAATTTGTCTATAAAGTTAGAAAATCTCTTTACATTAAATTTAGAATGAGAATAAAATGTTAAAAAATCTAAATATTTAACTAATACTCCTTCTATATTGCCACTTCTATCTATATCTGCCCATACACTAAAAAAACTATTATCATATCCAAATCTTTCAATATCCCCAACTATAAATAAATTAAATTCAGGTTCCTTGCTTAAATAATCAACTACCTTCTTATGATATTTTTCATCTATTTTCAAAATCATATACTTCCCCCTGATATAAAAATCAATATATATATGAAAACTACCCTTATAATATTTTTATTATCAATAGTGGTTTTTATGATAATTTTATAATTGTTAATATATCTCCTTCTTATTAACCTTTATTTTTTAAATTTTCCCAATAAGCTTTAAAAGCCATCTCATTTTTATTTTTACCTGGATTGTAATATTTTTTATCTTTTATAAGTTCTGGCATGTATTGCTGACTTACATAATTATTTTCATAATTATGAGGGTATTTATAGTCTATACCTCTACCTAGATTTTTAGCACCACTATAGTGTGCATCTTTTAAGTGGACTGGTATATCTCCAACTTCTATATTATCTAAATCATATATAGCTGATTGTATAGCAGCGTATGTAGAATTAGACTTAGGACAATTTGCTAGATATATTGTAGCTTGTGCTAAAGGCAATTGTGCTTCTGGAAACCCTAGTTGATTTGCTGCGTTGACACAAGCCTCAACTATAGTTATAGCTTGGGGTACAGCTAGTCCTACATCTTCACATGCAATACACAAAAGCCTCCTAGTTATACTATTTAAGTCTCCTGCCTTTATAAGCCTTGCTAGATAATGTATAGATGCATCTATATCAGAACCTCTTATAGACTTATGAAATGCAGACAATATTGAGTAGCTATCATCTCCTTTATTGTCATAATTAAGTATCTTAACAGAAGAACATTCTATTGTATTATCTAGAGTTATGTTAATTTCATCAGAATTACTATCAATGCTAACATTAAATACAAGTTCTAATTTGTTTAAAGCACTTCTCATATCACCATTGCAAGTTTCTGCTATATATCTTATAGCCTTTTCTTCAACTTTTATTGTTTTGCTTTTATAGAGATTTCTTAATTTTTCTATTGAATTCATAAGGCCTATAAATATATCTTGTGAATTTATTTGTTTAAACTCAAATACTGAACATCTACTAAGTATTGCTTTATATATAGCAAAGTATGGGTTATCTGCTGTACTTGCTATTAAAGTTACTGATCCTTCCTCTATAACTTCTAGTAATGATTGTTGTTGTTTTTTATTTAGAGCTTGTATCTCATCTAACATTAAAATTATACCATTATAAGAAAATAGGTCTCTTTTAGTGGCCTCTATTACTTCTTTTATTTCTTTGACACCGCAGTTTACAGCATTTAGTTTTATATACTTTTTTCCTGTTGCGTTTGCTATTATGTTTGCTAAGGTAGTTTTACCTGTTCCTGGAGGGCCATATAAAATCATATTTGGTATAGTTTTATTTTGTATTAATTTATTTAATATTTTCCCTTTTCCTATTATGTGAGATTGCCCCACCATATCATCTATACTTTGAGGTCTAAATCTATCTGCTAACGGTTGCATATTACCTCCTAATATACTTGTATTAAATAAAGGTACCTATAAACATTTATAGATACCTTTTATTATTAGTAATTTGATTTTAATTTCTTTAATTCTTCTATAAGCTTGTCATTAAGTATTTTTATATGTGTCCCCTTCATACCTAACGATCTAGATTCTATTACTCCAGCACTTTCAAATTTTCTAAGTGCATTTACTATAACTGATCTTGTTATACCAACTCTATCAGCTATTTTACTAGCTACTAATAAACCTTCTTTGCCATCTAATTCTTCAAATATATGCTCTACAGCTTCAAGTTCTGAATAAGATAAAGTGCCTATAGCCATTTGTACTACCGCTTTCTTTCTCATTTCAACTTCTAATTCTTCACCTATAGCTCTTAATATTTCAAGACCTACAACTGTTGCACTATACTCTGCTATAACTAGATCATCATCATTAAACTCTTTATCATACCTCGATATAAGTAGTGTACCTAATCTTTGTCCACTTCCTAATATAGGAACTATTGTATTATATTTTTGTGCTCTTTCTGCTTCTAGCGGGAAGAACTCTAATAATTTTTCTCCTGTTAAATTTTCTAATGTATCAGATACTTTTAGCATATTTTTAGTATACTCTTCTGGGAATTTTTTTTGTCTTGTCCCCTCTTCTTCTACTACCGAACTATCTTTTTCATCATTTAGGAATAAGCCTAATACTTTACCTTTAGAGCTTAGTATGTATATATTTGCACTTAACACCTCACCTAATGCTCCAGCTAATAAGTCAAAAGAAACATTACTGCCACCACTTGTTTGTAACGTTTTATTTATCCTTCTAGTTTTTTGTAATACTTCACTCGCCATTATAATTCATCTCCTCATGAAAATCAGCCTTTTCAGCTTTTCCCTATTCATCTATCTAAATTTTTATTCTTAATACGCATTATGCAATAGAATATTATCACAAAATCAAACCTTTTTCAATATAATAGGCCTTATTTTTCTAATTTTCGCTATTTTCATTCACTGGTTTTATATTATCGTTTTCTTTATTATTTAAATTCTTACAATCTTTATTAGAACATACAACTTTAGTTTCACCCTTTGTGACCTTTTCTACCATATATGACCCACATTCTGAACATAATTCTCCTGTTGGTTTATTCCATGCTACAAAGTCACACTCTGGATACCTAGAACAACCATAAAATGCTTTCCCTCTTTTAGATTTTCTAAGAATGATATCTCCTTCCTGACACTTAGGACATTTTACGCCTATTTTATTAACTAGTGGTTTTGTCGTTTTACATTCCGGATAGTTTTTACATGCTATAAACTTTCCAAATCTACCGTATTTTATAAACATCTTTTCTCCACAGTTTTCACATACTTCATCTGTTTCCTCATCCATGTTTATTTTTTCTATACTTTCTTTAGCTATTTCTATAGCTTCTTTTAGTGGTTCATATGATTCTCTAACTACATCTTTCCACTTCATATGACCTTCTTCTATTTCATCTAGCTTACTCTCCATTTGAGCAGTAAAATCAGCATCTATAAACTTTTGGAAGTTTTTTTCTAGTATATCTGTGACTATTATCCCTAATTCTGTAGGATGTAAACTTGTACCTTGTTTTTCAACATATTCTCTATTTAGTATAGTTGCTATAGTAGGCGCATATGTACTTGGTCTACCTATACCTAACTCTTCTAGAGTCTTTACTAAACTTGCCTCTGTAAATCTAGCAGGTGGCTGAGTAAAGTGTTGAGTTGGTATTATATCTTCTATATCTAATATATCACCTTCATTTATAGTTGGTAATATTTTATCTTCTCTGTCAGTAAAATTATATATTTTTGTATATCCATCAAATTTTAATTTTGATCCTGTAGCTTTAAATATATAATCATCTATCTTACACTCTACATTTAATATATCAAATACAGAGTCTTCCATTTGACTTGCAACAAATCTTCTCCATATTAAGTTATATAACTTAAATTGATCTTTAGTAAGATATTCTTTTATACTATTTGGAGTCTTTTCTACATATGTAGGTCTTATAGCTTCATGTGCATCCTGAACTTTTTTACTTTCTTTTTTATCTTTCTTGTCTTCTACATTTTTATAGTAATTTTCTCCTATTTCACCTAGGATATAATCCTTAGCCTTTTCTTTAGCTTCTTCTGATATTCTCTTAGAATCTGTTCTTATATATGATATAAGACCGACAGTTTCTTTTTCTATATCTATACCTTCATACAACTCTTGTGCTATACTCATAGTTTTTTTAGTTGTAAAAGATAGTTTATTTGCAGCTTCTTGTTGAAGCATACTAGTAGTAAATGGCTTTGGCGCTGATTTTCTTCTACTCTTAGATTCTATTGATACTACATTTAATTTCTTACCTTTTATATCATCTAAGATGTTATTTATCATCTCTTCATTTTCAATTTCTATCTTCTCATTTTTCTTTGAATGAAATTTTAAATTAATATCTTCATTTTTTTCTGTTTTTGCATTTAGCTCTAATGTCCAATATTCTTTTGGTATAAATGCATTTATTTCTTTTTCTCTGTCGCATATTAATTTTGTCGTTACTGATTGAACTCTACCTGCACTAAGACCTTTTCTTATTTTTTGCCAAAGTATTGGGCTTATTTGATAACCCAAAAGCCTATCTAAAACCCTTCTAGCTTGTTGTGCATCTACTAGACTTAAGTCAATATTTCTAGGACTCTTTATAGCTTTTTTTATTGCATCTTTAGTTATCTCATTAAATTCTATTCTACACTGTTCATTTTCATCTAGATTTAATATATGAGCTAAATGCCAAGATATAGCTTCACCCTCTCTATCAGGGTCGGTTGCTAAATATACTTTCTTAGATTTTTTAGCTTCCTTTTTAAGTTCCTTTATTACGTCGCCTTTTCCTCTTATATTTATATATTGAGGATCAAAGTCATTTTCTATATCTACACCTAATTTACTTTTAGGTAAATCTCTTACATGACCGACCGAAGCTTTTACTGTATAATGGCTCTTCCCTAAAAATTTCTCTATCGTTTTAGCTTTAGCAGGCGACTCAACGATGACTAATGTTTTGGCCATAACCACACACCCCCACTTTTTATGTTATTTATGAATTTAAAATATATCTATTATTATTAATCTGTACTAAAATATCTCTTAATACTAATTCATTTAAAATTATGTTTACATATTTTATATCCATTTTAGTATTATCACAAATTTCATCTATATGCAAGGTTCCTTTATTTTTTATAGTATCTATTATAATACGAGATTTCTTATCTAAATTAATATTATCATACTTTTTTAAATTTTCTTGATTTTTATTATTAATAATTTTATATTCTTCTAAAATATCTTCTATACTGCATACTAACTTTGCACCTTCTTTAATTATTTTATGGCATCCTTCACTCATGGCAGAATGTATACTTCCTGGTATAGAAAATACTTCCCTTCCTTGTTCTAATGCAAAATCTGCAGTTATTAGTGCTCCACTTTTTATGGCAGCTTCAACCACTATAACTCCATCACTTATTCCACTTATAATTCTATTTCGCTGTACATAATTACTTGGATAGACTTTAGAATCTATACCATATTCAGATATTATAAGTCCATCATTTTCTAGTATTTCTTTACTCAAATATAAATTTTTTCTTGGTAAAATATTATCCACAGATGAACCTATTACAGCAACCGTTTTTCCACCACCTTTTATACAGCCCATATGCGAGTATGAGTCTATACCAGTAGCTAATCCGCTAACCACATTTATATTCATTTCTGATAATTTACTACTAATTGTTGTTGCACAGTGTTTACCATATGCAGTTGCTTTTCTTGATCCAACCATAGCAATTGATAATCCCTCATTTAATAGGTTTATATTTCCTTTATAGTATAATAATTTTGGTGCATTATATATATTTTTTAGCTTACTTGGGTAATGATTATCTTCTATACTTACATATTTTATGTTTCTCTCTCTTAATTTTTCTTTTATATCATCTAAATAAGCAAGACTTTTATATTTTACTATATTTTCCTTAATATTTAAATTTATATTTTCCATTTCATTTATTTCTTTATCACTTAAATGAATTATATCTTCTACTTTTAATCCATTTTTTAGTATTTTATCTATTATATTATTACTTATCTTATCTATTGATTTTAGCCATAAATAAGCATCTTTTTTATCCATATGAGTCTCCTATTTAAAATATGTGTAATAAGCTTTTCTAAATGAAAAAGCTTCCATTATATGACTTGAATTTATATTTTCACTTTCTTCTAAGTCTGCTATAGTTCTCGATACTTTTAATAGTTTAGTGTAACTTCTGTTACTTAATTTATATTTTCCTAATATTAGATTTAATGTACTTAAACCATCACTTTCTAGCTTACAATAATCTAGTAACTTTGATGATTTTATCTCATCATTAGTTTTAATTAAATCATTTTCAAATCTTTTATTTTGAATAATTCTTGCTTTCTCCACTCTATCTCTTATAACATCAGAATTTTGTGAATTATCACTCTTAATTAACTCGTCATATGGTATTGAGTTAACTTCCACAAATATATCAAATCTATCTAATAGTGGTCCTGACAATTTATTTATATATCTATCTATGTCAATTTTTTTACATCTACACTCCTTATCGGACATAAAATATCCACAAGGACAAGGGTTCATAGCACCTACTAAAAGCACATTACAAGGATAGGTTATATTTTGCTTTACTCTAGATATATTAATAACTTTATCTTCTATAGGTTGTCTTAATGTTTCAAGTATTTTTCTATCAAATTCAGCTATTTCATCTAGAAATAATACTCCTCTATGAGATAAAACAATTTCACCTGGAGTCGCTTTTTGACCCCCTCCTATTAATGCTTGCTTAGTTGAAGTGTGGTGTGGTGATCTAAAAGGTCTTTTTGTAATAATACCTTCATTATCAGAAGTCATTCCACATGCACTATAAATTTTAGTAACTTCTAACATTTCATCTTTTTGAATTTTCGGAAGAATTGTTCTTATTCTTTTTGCTATCATAGTTTTTCCCGAACCTGGAGGACCAATCATTAACATGTTATGATTTCCTGCTGCTGATATTTCTGCTGCTCTTTTTACAAAATAATTACCATAAACATCTTTAAAGTCTTCATCATAACCTATATTACCTTTTGTATCTTGTTTTTTAGTTTTTATAATTTCATCTTTATCTATATCTATATCACCATTTAAATAGTCTATACATTCTTTTAAGCTGCTAACAGGTATTATATCTATACCATCAATAAAAGAACTTTCTAATATATTATCTTTAGGTATAAATACCCTTTTTATTTTATTTTCTTTAGCCCCTATTACCATAGGAAGTATTCCTTTAACTTTTCTTATATTTCCATCTAAAGATAATTCACCTATAAACAAACTACTATTTAAATACTCGTCATCTTTTTTTATAAGATTTTTAAGTATACCAATGGCTATTGGCAAATCAAAATAAGCACCTTCTTTTTTCATATCTGCAGGAGATAAATTTATTACTATTCTAGAATTTAAAAACTTATATCCACTATTTATTATTGCTGATTTAACCCTATCTCTTGATTCTTTTATTTCTACTCCTGCAAGACCTACAATATTAAAACAGGGTATACCATTTTGTATATCAACTTCCACCTTAACAATAAAAGATTCTATTCCTATTAAATTACTTGAATTTATAATACTTAGCATTTTAACTCCTCTAAAAAGCATTTTCTATATGGTTAATCTTTTTATCCATAAAATATACTTCTATAACATCAAATCGAATTTTACTATCATAAATTTTTTTTGCAAATATATAATGTTTTGCTGTATTTGTTATCTTTTTTATTTTTTTATTATTTATTGCATCTCTTCCATATCCAAATCTTAAATCCATTCTTGATTTAACTTCTACAAACACTAATTCATCTTCAAATTTTGCTATTATATCTATTTCTCCACTTTTTATTCTATAATTAGTATCTAATACCTTAAATCCTTTTTGTATTAAAAATTCACAAGCTATTTTTTCTCCTAAATTACCTTTTTCTTTATTATTCATAGCTTCTCCTAATTCAAAAACTTTTTTGTAATTATATCCTCCTATATATTTATGTATACTACTTTTTACTTTTTTGATTGAATTTTTTATAAGTTGCTACTAATATTACTTGTAGAGGGGGGATTTTAATGTCTAGGTCTAAAAGACTTATTTATAAAAAGAAAAAGAAAAGATTATTAAAAAATAGAATTATCTTTTTATCTTCTTTCCTTTTTATACTAACTTTTTCATTTTTAATATTTACATATGGTAATAATCAAAAAAATAATAATACTACATCAAGTAATCCTAAAGTTGTACAAGCTCTATCTTCAGCTAAAGAAACTTCGACTCTCACCTTAAGCACTGCAGGAGATATTATGACCCATATGCCTCAACTTAAAGCTCAGTACGATAATTCATCTAATACATACAATTTTGACAATAACTTTCAGCATGTAAAACACATCTTAGAAAATGACGACTTATCAATAGCTAACCTAGAAACTACTTTAGCTGGTACCTCAGTACCTTATTCTTCTTATCCTACTTTTAATACGCCTGATAATATTATAGATAGTTTAAAATATGCAGGTATTGATATTTTATCTACCATTAATAATCACTCTTTTGACAAAGGTGATTTAGGTGTTAAAAGAACATTGGATATTTGTAAAGAAAAAGAAATAGAAACTATAGGCACCTCTAATAAAAATGAAAATAGGCACATTATAAAAGAAATAAATGATATATCTTTAGGTATAATTGCATTTAGCTATGGTGAAATAATAAATAATAACAAATATTTAAATGGAATAAAAATATCAGATGGATCTAAAGATAATATGAACATATTTGATATGCATGATGTTAACAAGGCTTTTAATACTATAAAAAAAGAACTAGATAAAATAAGAAATACAGATACACAAATAGCTGTTTTACATTGGGGTAATGAATATCAAAGGACTCCCAGTAAATTTCAAAAAGAGTTAGCTCAGAAGCTATGTGATTATGGAGTAGATATAATAGTAGGTTCTCATCCTCATGTTGTACAACCTGTAGAAATAATACGTTCTAAGGATAATTATACCAATACCTTAGTTATATATTCTTTAGGAAACTTCATATCAAATCAAAGACAAGAACTTTTAAACACACCTTACACAGAAGATGGCCTTATAGTATCTATCGAACTTACTAAAGATCATACAAAAAATCAAACCTTAATATCATCAGTAAATTGTATTCCAACTTGGGTTAATAAATATAAAGGCTTTAACAAGGATGTATATGAAATAATTCCAATATACTC
The DNA here is from genome assembly GCF_015560225.1 of Romboutsia sp. BSD2780061687b_171204_C1. Taxonomy (NCBI): domain Bacteria; kingdom Bacillati; phylum Bacillota; class Clostridia; order Peptostreptococcales; family Peptostreptococcaceae; genus Romboutsia; species Romboutsia sp. BSD2780061687b_171204_C1. The sequence continues at coordinate 296,574 of NZ_JADMRK010000002.1, forward strand.
TAAAGAACAACTACTTGAAATTAACAATTTACCTATGGAAAGACTAAAACTTTCTTATGAAAGTACATTATCTCAAATAAAAACTTCAGATATAATTAAATTTCCACAAAATGTTTTTGAGTAAAAGTAAAAGTCTCTCCTAATTATTAGGAAAGACTTTTATTTTTATATCTATTTATATATAACCTTTTCATCTATATCATCTATATTTTGACATCCTGTTAATATCATTGTTGAACTTAATTCATTTTTAAGTTTTTCTACATAAGATTTAACCCCTTCTGTCTGACCTCCAAAAGATGCTGTTACAAATGGTCTTCCGATAAGCACTGCATCAGCTCCTAGTCCTATCATCTTAAGAACATCTACACCACTTCTAATTCCACCATCTACAAGTATAGTTATCTTACCTTTTACTGCCTTAGATATATTAGGAAGCACATCTACCGCCCCAGGAGTGCAGTCTAAAACTCTACCACCATGATTAGATACAACTATTGCATCAACTCCAGCCTCTACTGCCATTAAAGCATCTTCAACTGTCATTATACCTTTTAGTATAAATGGTAAATTTGTAGACTTTTTAAGTTCTTTTATAGCATTTACATCTTTAGGTACAACCTTTTTACCATGCATTGAAAGTGTTACAAGGCCACATGCATCAACATCTACACCTACTGCTATTGCCCCTGCTTCTTCTGCAAGTTTTATTTTATTTATTATGTCATGATTTTCCCAAGGCTTTATAAACACTATACCTTTACCATTATTTTCTTTAAGTACTTTTAAGTTTTCTATTAAAAATTCATCTATAGCAGTATCTCCTACCATAGCATATACCCCTGAATCAATACATCCTTTAACTACAGGTTCTATATATTCTCTTTCTGATATTTGTCCACCCATATTTAAAGTTGTTCCTGTAATTGGTGCAGCAAATATTGGAGCATCCATTTTTTGACCAAATAACTCTATACTAGTATCAGGATTACATACATTATGTACTACCCTCATATTTATCTTAACTTTTTCTAAACTCTTATAGTTCTCAGTGAAAGCTGATCCACTTCCTTTACCTCCCATACCAGGCACTTCTCCTGCACAGGCTACACCATTACAAACTTTACAAACCCTACAGCTTCCATTAAACTTTTCTCTAGCATTTTTTTCTAGTTCTTTAAAATTCATCTTAACTTCCCCCATCTTAAATTGTATAGTTTTGCTTTATAATTTATGGTATTTTTATATTTGTATTAATTATAGCACATTTTTTAAGAAACTCTTTCTATGTATAGGAGTTATACCATGCTTTTCTATAGCTTCGTAATGTTCTTTAGTTCCATATCCCTTATGGCCTTTAAATCCATATTCAGGATACATCTCATCATACTGATACATTAAATTGTCCCTTGTAACCTTTGCTAATATACTTGCTGCAGCTATTGATATAGATTTTGAATCCCCTTTTATTATAGGATTTTGAACAATATCTACTCCTGGTATAGTAGCTGCATCTATTAATAGATAGTCTGGACTTTTCTTTAAGCAGTTTAAGGCTTTTTTCATAGCCATATAAGTTGCATTTAATATATTGAATTTATCTATTTCTTCATTATTTACTATTCCTATACCATAATCTAGGGCTTCTTCCTTTATTATATCAAATAGTTCTTCTCTTTTAGCTTCACTTAGCTTCTTAGAATCATTTATTCCTTCTATCTTAGTTCCTTGTTTAAATACTACAACACTAGCTACCACAGGCCCTGCTAATGGACCACGTCCTGCTTCATCTATACCACCTATATATATATATCCTTTTTCATAACCTTCATTTTCAAATTCGTTTATTTTTTCTAATCTCTCTTCTTCTCTTCTTATAGCATCTAATTTTTTAGCCATTTTTACAGCTAAACTTTGAACTGATTTTCTATCATCTATTTTCAAAATTTCTATATATTTCAAATATTCATCAGTACTTATATTTTCTATTATTTCTTTAATTTCTTTTACACTTTTATCTTTCATAAATTTCTCCTTGGATTACTTTATATTGTCTATTTATATATAAATATATATTTTTATTTCCTTCTATTAATATATTAACATATATTTGATAAACTATAATATAGTTCATTGTTTATATATTTATACCTTATAAATTTATAAAATAAAAAATCGTTGGTAATTAAACCAACGATTTTTTATTTTATCCAACTCTATTAATATCAGCACTTGATAAATCTTTAGATGGTGGTATAAAGTTACCTACTAATGCTCCTATTAATACTGGAACTATCCAGTTAAATCCTAGTGGTGCAAAAGGTAATTTTGTTACAAGTGGTATTGATATTCCCATTGAATTAGCAACAGTTAATACACTTATAAGTAATGCAGCATATGTGGCACCTTTGAATGCATTATCATTTTTAATTCTTTTACCGAATATTGTCATTATAACTAATACAACTGTCGCTGGGTATATCATATCTAATATTGGAGCTGAGAATTGTATTATTGTACTTACTCCAAAATTTGAAACTATTGCACTAAATATACAAACTACTGTAACTATAACTTCATACTTTAATCTTCCATTAGTTATTTTTTCAAAGTATTGAGCAGTAGCTGATGTAAGACCTATAGCTGTCGTTAAACATGCTAAACCTACTATAAGTGCTAGTATTATTTTTCCTGGTTGTCCAAGTAAAGATGCAGTCATCTCTACTATTAAAGATGTTTGAGATACATCTACTCCATATATTTTAGAAACTGTAGCTCCAAGATATGTTAGTCCTCCATATACTAAACATAGACCTAAAGCTGCAACCATTCCTGCTTTTAATGTTAACTTAACTTTTTGATTTTCTTCTGTATATCCTTTATTTACAAGAGATCTTATTACAACAGTTGAAAGTGCTACTGCACCTAACGCATCCATTGTTTGATATCCTTGCTTAACTCCTTCGGCAAATACTCCATCAATCATAGGACTTGGATTTATTTCGCCTAATGGAGATATTATCCCTTTAACTATTAAAACACCTAAAGCTACTAATAATGCTGGTGTTAAAAACTGGCCTATTATGTCTACAACTTTTGATGGCTTTATAGTTAGTACAAATGTAATAGCAAAGAATATTACTGAGAATAATACCGGATTAAATCCATTAAATAAAGGGTGAACTCCCATTTCGAAAGTTGTTGCTGCTGTTCTTGGTATTGCTAATAATGGTCCAAGACATATCATTATAGCTGAACCTAAAATTATTGCTAATGTTTTTCCTGATCTTCCCAGAATTTTACTTACTTCTCCATTACACTTTGCTGATGCTGTTACTGCAAGTAATGCAAGTCCTACATCGGCTAGTATAAATGCTACAAATCCTATTAGCCAACTAGATCCTGATATTACTCCTAAATATGGAGGGAATATTAGGTTCCCTGCTCCAAAGAACATGGCAAATAGTGCAAATCCTACAACTACTACATCTTTAGTTGTTTTGTTCATATTAACGCCCCCTTAAATTCCTTCGAATTTACATAGATAAGTTTAAATATTAAATTATTTTTATATTAATAAATTATTTAATATTTCGAATTAAGTATAACATCTTTATTTTCAAAACGTCAACAATATTAAAAATATACTAACTTTTTTAAATATTCTGTATATTTTCAGTTTTGATTTATATTGCATCATTTTTCTACAAATATCTTTCCCTATTTCATATTTTTTATTACCTTTTTCAATATTTTCAGTATATTTTTTAATCTTATTTAAATTTTACAATATATGGTTTAATACTGTCAATTCATTTTTGTTATTTTTCTAACTATTCTATTTTTTACAATTATATTTTAATAACGTTTTCTTACTATTTTCAATAGCTTGAGCGTTATTTTATATTTCTAAATTTTTTTATTATTTTGTATAAAAATATCTAAAAGAATGTAAAAAAAAGCATAGATAATTATCTATGCTTTTTCATTAAATTACAGCTTCTTGTTTGTGTACTTTTTCATCTTCTTTTTCTGCTTTTAATTCTCTATATAAAACAAATGCTGTTATTGCAGTTGCTAGAAAATCTGCTACTGGTTGAGCATACCAAACCCCATCTAATCCAAAGAATTTTGGAAGAATCATAATCATAGGCATAAGTAATATAAATTGTCTAAGTAAACTTAAGAACATTGCTATTTTAGCCTTACCTATAGATTGTATATAGTTTGATCCTGTTATAGATATTCCTATTATAGGTATCATTAATAGATATATTTTAGCTCCATTAATTGATACTTCCATAAGCTTAGGATCTTTATTAAACATTCCTACTATAACATCTGGTATAGTTTGTATTAATATCCATCCTGCAGTTAATATAACTATAGATATTAATGCAGATATCTTGAAAGCTTTATTTGCTCTTTTATATTTTCTTGCACCAAAATTAAATCCTATTATAGGTTGGGCACCTTGGTTAAGACCAAATATTGGCATTAAGAATATCATTGATATAGACGATATTGTAGCCATAGCGCCTATAGCTAAATCTCCTCCATAAATCTTTAAAGCATTATTTGATATAACTTGAACTAGACTTGTAGCAAGCTGCATAGCAAAAGGTGCTGACCCTATAGCAAATATTATTTCAACTAAATGTTTATCTAGCTTTAAACTAGACTTATGAAACTTTAGATTAGATTTACCTCTTGCATAATACATAAGACCCCATAAAGCAGTTACTATTTGAGATGTTACTGTCGCAATAGCTGCTCCTTGTATACCTAATTTAAATCCAAATATTAATACTGCGTCTAAAACTATATTTGTCATACATCCTACTATCATTATTAATGCTGCAAGTTTTGGATTTCCATCACCTCTGATGGTATTGTTTAATGTATACGCTAGTACATTAAATATAGTACCACCTAAAATTATATATATATATGATTTCGCATAACCAATTGTACTACTACTTGCACCAAATATTCTAAGTATTTGATCTCCAAATACTATACCAAATACACTTATTAATAACCCTATTATTATTGATAAAGTTATACTATTTCCTATAATTTTTTCTGCATCTTCTTTTTTTCCTTGACCTAATTTTATAGATATATTAGTAGTAGCTCCTATACCTACCAACATTGCAAAAGCTAACATTATAGTCATTATAGGAAGACATACCCCAACACCAGTTATAGCTAATGGTCCAACACCTGGTATATTACCTATAAATATTCTATCTACTACATTATAAAGTGCATTTACCATCATACCTATAATAGCTGGAACTGAATATTTTAGTAATAATTTACCAATGGACTCTGTTCCTAATATTTGTTCATTTTTCATAATTTTCCCTCCTTTATATTGCACTACATATTTTTTTTAATAATATAATCATATTTTCTGATTCTTCTTTGTCTAAATTAGACGTTATAATTTCTTCCCAACTAGACATTATTGTATAAATATCATGTTTTAAGTCTTTGCTTTTATCTGTTAAATATACCTTATATGCTCTTTTATCATCTATGTTCTTTTCTCTTATTAAAAATCCTTGTTCTTCTAGCTTCTTTATCGCTCTTGCAGTTGTTCCTTTATCTATATTTAACACATCTGATAGTTCTTCCTGATTTCTACCATCCTGTCTATAAAGTTCTAATAAAAACATAACTTGCCCAGAACCTATTCCTAATTCATTTAATCCCTTTGATATAAATGAATTACCTTTTCTATATATTTGAGATATATATCTACCTATATGTTCTCGTTTTTTACCCAAAAAATCACCACCTAAATATAACACATATTTTAGAGTAGTTGCATAGACAACTATATTAGTATATCTCATTTTAGTTGTTATTGCAACTATTTTATTATATAATTTTTTAACTTTAATTAAATCACTTAAGCTCAAAACATGTTGTAATACAAATACCAACTATATTTCATAGAAAGTAGTTTTTTTAAAGGATACAAATCCCGAAATGTCAATATATACATGTGAACAAAAACTGTAAAAATAAATATATAACCTTAATGGAATTTTTCATAAAAGAAATAGATGCTATCAAGAAAACGCAAAAAAATAAATAATAGTGATTGGTCTAAAAACAATTAGGTTCTTCATCAAATATCTTAGTTAATACATTAAGAATTTTAAATATATTACTAAGATAAACTATTAATTATAAATACTGCTATTTGTAGTTATTTTTATGCTAAATTATCACAAAATTCTTTAATATAGCCTAATTAAAATAAAAAGTTGCTCCTTTAAATTTAAGGGAGCAACTTTTTATATACGTAAATATTTTAAGCTTATATTTTATATTGTATAAAATATTAATATCCTATTATTGGTTGATTAAAATTGTTCATCACTAAATGATATTTTTCCGTCAAAGTACTTATTTTCTTCATCTTTTAAATTAAACTTACCTATAAGTTCCTTTAACATTTGAGCTTGTGCAGATAATTCCTCACTTGCAGCAGCACTTTCTTCAGCAGTTGCTGAGTTAGTTTGTACAACTACAGATATTTGTTCAACACCAACATTTACTTGACTTATATGATTAGCTTGTTCATTACTTACATCTGCTATATACTGTATAACATTTGCTGAATTTTTAGCGCCTTCAACTACTGCTTCAAGAGATTTAGCAGTATCTGAAACTATTATAGTCCCCTTTTCTATAGCTTTAAGTGATTTTTCAATTAATTCTGCTGTATCTTTTGCACTTTGTGCAGATTTAGCAGCAAGATTTCTAACTTCATCTGCAACTACAGCAAATCCTTTACCAGCTTCTCCAGCACGTGCTGCTTCTACGGCTGCATTAAGTGCTAATATATTTGTTTGGAATGCTATATCATCAATATTTTTAATTATATTTCCTATTTCATTTGATGTAGTATTTATATCATCCATTGCAGTAATCATTTCTTTCATTTGTTCTTTACTTTTATCTGTTGCCTTACTTGCTTCTAGAGATATATCCTTTGCTCTTAATGCATGTTCTGCTGTTTCTTTTATTTGTGATGAAACTTCATTTATAGTTGCTGAAAGTTCTTCAATTGAGCTTGCTTGTTCTGTAGTACCTTGAGAAAGTACTTGTGCTCCTTCTGATAATTGATAAGAACTAACTGCTACTTGTTCACCAGCTTCATTTATTTGTATTAAAGTGTTATTTAAATCATATACTATTTTATTTAAAGCTATTAATATAGGCTCAAAGTCTTTTACAAATAGATTTTTGTATTCTTCGCTATCTGCATGAATATCTAAATTGCCATCACTAACTTCTGTTAATATATATGTTAAAGCATTTATCATACTTCTAAAATCATTAACTATTTTATATGTAGCATCTGCTACTAGACCTATCTCATTTTCTTCATCTATAACTGGGACCTCTGAGTTTAGATCTCCTTGAGCTAACTTATTTAATCTTTCACTACATTCTTTTAGTGGATTTCCTATTTTTTTAGAGAATCTTATAGCCACAAATATAGCTAAAACTGTAACTACTACAGTCAATATTCCTGTATATATGATTGATTTATACATCTCACCAAGGAAATCACTTTTGTTTACCATTATACCCATACCCCATCCATTACTATTTTTTACTGGGGCATATCCTAAAATCCAATCTTCACCATTTAAATTTGCATCAGAAAATCCTGTTTCTCCTGAGATAAGCTTTTCATCTGCTTGTGCAAAAGGTTTTAGACTTTCATTACTTTCTGCTTCTTTTATAGTATTTTTTGCATTAACTAAACTTGCATCTCTATGAGCAATTGTAGTTCCTTGATTATCTACAAGATAAGCATAACTATTTTCACTTATATCTATGCCTCTAACTATATCATTTAAATAATCTTTATCTAAATCAAAAGTTACAACTCCCACAACTTTACTATTTTCTACTCCATTTTCCCAAATAGGTGCTGAAACTACTAGTATATTCTCTCCTGTTACCTTACTAAGAACTGGACTACCTAAATATGCCTTACCATTTATAGAAGCTTTAAAGTAATCTCTGTCAGAGTAATCGTTTCCACTAAAAATATCTTTTCCATTTGTATCTATTATTTGACCCACTTTCATTCCATATAATTTTTCTTGTCTATCTATAATACTTTCTTTTTCTTCCTTACTTACTTTTGGGTCTGAAATTTCCTTAATAATACCTGTTTGAATTGTTGCATTTTTTATATTTGTAATTTTTTGAGTTGCAGTTTGTGCTGCTTGCTTAGTAGTTTCTACTATGGTTTTTGATAATACACTGTTAGCACTCTTATAATTTAAGTAACTTGTAACAGTACCTAAAAGTAAACAACTTATAACTGAAAAACTTACTATTATCAAAGTTAGTTGATTTTTTATACTTTTGCTTTTGCTTTTACCTTTTATCCTATGCCATAACTTAGTTTCCATTAATTGCCTTCCTCCTCTTATCACACTTATTTTCATCCATTCTTTTCATTAGATAACCCTGCATTATAAATCATTAGATTTTAAATATACTCATTCCAAATAATTTATTCACCTCAAACCTTCCATATTAAAATTTGCTCTCATTAAATCATTTAAGATTTGTTGATTTTGTTTTGTGCTAAATATCATAATATAATTTCCATATTATGGTTAATAATACGGACATTTCTATAATTTATTTAGACTTATTAATAACTATTTCTACTACAAAAGTTTAAAATATACCTTATAATTACATGTACAGCGTCCCTAGTACTATATAAGTATAAGCAACAGCTACAAGTAAAACTTAAAATGAGAAACAAATATGGTAGTAACAGTAACTAAAAATTCATTAAGATTAAAACTAAGATTTGATTGTATAAAAATTAAGAAACATGTAAGATAATAGTAAAAAATAAGACTTATTCAAATATAAACCCATGTTCACTCAATGATGGTGTACATACAGTAGGAGTTATATTATCACTTAAAAACTTTACATTATTAGAAGTATTAAAATAGATAATTCAATATTATCCTAATAAAAATTCACTTCGCTCATTTTGTATAATTAAAATTTATAGAGAATAATTTTATAGAAATTAAAAAGAAATTATTAATGAGTTTTAAAATTACATCAGATAAAATGGATCAGTAGATGAGCCTAAAGTAGATTTGACAGAAGAAGAAATAAAAACAGCTATGTCTATTATACTTTCTAAAAATATATTAGGTAAAAAATAAAGGTAGAGCTTTTGCTCTACCTTGTTTTTAATTAAGTATACTAATTACAAAGTTTTCTAACAGAACCTTAATTTTTTATATCTTCTGGAACCTCTAAAGTTATTTTTCCTATTTTACCATCTCTAAACTCATTTAATACAGTAGTTGCTATACGAGTATAATCTAACTCTTTTCTTCCTGTTACAAATCCTCTTTTACGTCCTATCATATCCATAGTTTCTATATCACTATTACCTAGTTCCTCTAACTTATATCTAACTTTTAATTTTTCTGGCTCTATCTCCATAAGCTTTCCTATAAGTCTTAAAGCAAGTGTATCAATATCTAGTATTTCATCTTTTATTGCCCTACAAAACGCTAAATTAAGGGCTACATCTTGATCTTCAAATTTAGGCCAAAGTATACCTGGTGTATCTAATAATTCTAGGTTTCCTTTTAATCTTACCCATTGTTTACCTTTAGTAACACCTGGCTTATCTCCTGTTACTGTACTTTTTCTACCTGTTAATTTATTTATTATAGACGATTTACCTACGTTTGGTACTCCAACTATCATTATTCTTATAGGTCTTTCTTTTCTACCTTTTTCTTTTAATGCATCCATCTTATCTTTAGTTACATTTTTACACTCATCTATTAATTTATTAAGACCCATACCTTTAATAGTATCTATTGGTATAGCTTTTATACCTTTTTCTTTATAGTATTTTATCCATCTATCAAGCTTTGCTCTATCTGCTAAGTCACTTTTATTTAATATAACAACTCTTGGTTTATTTCCTGCAAGTTTGTCTATATCTGGATTTTTACTACTAAATGGTATTCTAGCATCTAAAAGTTCTACTACAACATCTACTAATTTTAAATTATCTCTAACTAAGTCCTTAGTCTTTTTCATGTGTCCTGGATACCAGTTTATATGTAAATTATCGTCTCTTAGATATTCATCATAATCGGTCCTCATTTTATCTCCTCTTGCCATGATTATCACTCCTTTTTATATTAATTCGCTCATTTTATTTCAACTTATCTATTATACCATAATATTTTTTTATTTGCTTGTTTAATATTTGATACTGCATTACTTCTATTATAACTATAACGTATATTTTTTAAACCTCTTTATATATAGAGAAAAAACTAGCATATTATACTTTTACATACTTCCTAATGTTTGATTAATAATAAGCATAAATTTCATGTGAAAAATCTATAGATATTTCTATAATTCCTTGTATAATAATATTTTATATATAAAAAAAGGACTGTAAATCAGTCCTTTTTATCTATAGTAAAGTTTAATTATCTAGCTTCTTTTATCTTAGCAGCTTTACCTACTCTACCTCTTAAGTAGTTTAACTTAGCTCTTCTTACTTTACCTTTTCTAGTTACTTCTATCTTTTCTATTCTTGGAGTGTGAACTGGGAAAGTTCTTTCTACACCAACGTTGAAAGATATTTTTCTAACAGTGAAAGTTTCTTTTATTCCTCCACCTTGTCTCTTTAATACTACACCTTCGAATACTTGTATTCTTTCTCTTTTACCTTCAACTATTCTAACGTGTACTCTTACTGTGTCCCCAGGTCCAAAGTTAGGAACTTCTTTCTTTAATTGCTCTTGCTCTAATGATCTTAATATTTCGTTCATTTTTTTCCTCCTGATATCATAGACATTCTTAATTACTGACCAACGTAACAGAGGAATGCCCGTTTTTTCAACATTTAAAATTATACTATACTTTAAACTTATTTACAAGCTTTTTTGTACAAGTCTGGTCTTCTTTCTTTAGTTATTTTTATAGACTGTTCATGTCTCCAATTATCAACATTTTTGTGATTTCCAGATAATAAAACATCCGGCACTTCTAACCCCATAAATTCTCTAGGTCTAGTATAATGAGGGTACTCTAATAAATTATCTTTGAAAGATTCTTCTTCAAAAGATTCATTTTGGCTTAGTACTCCTGGTATTAACCTTGATATAGAATCTATCAATATAAGAGCTGGTAACTCTCCTCCTGTTAATACATAATCTCCAATAGATATTTCATCTGTTACTATTAAATCTATAATTCTTTGATCTATGCCTTCATAATGTCCACAAAGTAATATTATATCTTCTTCTGTAGAAAATTCTTGTGCTATGGACTGGCTATGCACTTTACCTTTAGGTGTTAGATATATTACTCTAGGATTATTTATACCATGAGTATCAATAATATGTTTATACGTATCATATATAGGTTGAGGAGTCATAACCATACCTGCTCCCCCTCCAAATGGGTAATCATCTACTTTTTTGTGCTTACTATTTGAAAAATCTCTAATATTATATATAAATACTTCTATTTTTCCTTTTTCAATAGCCCTTTTCATTATACTTTCACTCATATAAGAGTTAAATATATCAGGAAATAATGTCATTATATGAAATCTCATTTTATCACCTAGTCTAACATACCTTTTATAGGATTTATTATCATTTTCTTCTCATTAATATCTATAGTAGGTACAAACTGCATAACAGCTGGGATTAAATATTCTTTGTTATTTTCATCTTTTACAACATATACATCATTAGCAGCATATTGTAAAACTTCTGCTAATTTCCCTACATATTGCCCATCGACAGTTTCTACATCCATTCCTATCATATCAGCCACAAAGAATTCATCTTCATCAAGTTCTCTAGAATTTTCTCTAGATACATATATAAATTTATCTCTTAATTTTTCTGCATCTTCTATTCTATCGATACCTTTTATTTTCATTATTACCATATTTCCTTTATATCTTACTCTTTCAACTTCTAAAGGATTTTCTCTGTCTTTTCCTATGTAAAATTCTTCTAAATCATCAAATCTATTTATATCATCAGTATAACTATAAACTCTAACTTCACCTTTTAACCCTTGTGTATTGACTATTTTTCCTATTTTAAAATGTGTTACTTGTGTCATTATCATTCTCCTTAAAGATAATATTTTATATGTTCTTTCTATAATTTTATTATATATTATGCACCATAAAACTATAGTCTATAAGTTCTTAATACATTAAAAGGATTAGGTATATACCTAATCCTTTTAAACTATATCAAGAGAAACTTTAACATTCTCTTTGTTAGCAACGGCTTTTACAACAGTCCTTATAGACTTAGCTATTCTACCTTGCTTTCCGATAACTTTTCCCATGTCATCCTGAGAAACTTTTAGTTTTAATGTTATTTCCTCATTGTGTCTGACTTCTTCAACTATTACAGCTTCAGGATTGTCAACTAGAGCTTTAGCTATCTCTAACACTAGCTCTTTCATATACTCATCTCCTAATAAAGCTTATTATTTTTTAGAAGCTTCGAACTTTTCCATAACACCATTGTTAACTAATAAAGTCTTTACAGTGTCAGTTGGTTGAGCACCATTTGATAACCACTTAACAGCTTTCTCATCGTTTATTTTAACTTGCTTTGGTTGAGAAACTGGGTTGTAGTATCCTATTTCTTCTATGAATTTTCCATCTCTTGGAGATCTAGAATCCGCTACTACTATTCTGTAGAAAGGTTTTTTGTTTGATCCCATTCTTTTTAATCTTATTTTAACTGCCATTACAGTCACCTCCGAAAATTTTTATTTTACTTATTTATCTAAAGAAAGGAAGTCCGGCAAAACCGCCCCTTTTCTTCATACTTTTTTGAGAGCCTGTAAACATCTTCATCATCTTCTTCATTTCATTGAATTGTTTTAAAAGTCTGTTTACATCTTGAACAGTAGTTCCACTACCTTTAGCTATTCTTCTTTTTCTAGAAGCATTTAGTATACTTGGGTCTTTTCTTTCTTCTTTTGTCATAGATTGAACAATGGCTTTAGTTCTTTTCATTTCTTTACCATTTAAATCTACATCTCCAAGTTGGTCTTTTATATTACCCATACCTGGAATCATGCCTAGTATCTTATCAAGAGGACCCATATTTTGAATTTGCTCCATTTGTTCTAAGAAATCTTCAAAATCAAGCTCTTGTTTTTTAATCTTTTCTTCTAATTCCTTAGCCTTGTCTAAATCAATATTTTCTTGTGCCTTTTCTATTAAGCTAAGTATATCACCCATACCTAATATTCTTGAGGCCATTCTATCTGGGTGGAAAGGTTCTAAATCATCTAATTTTTCACCCATACCTATGAATTTTATAGGTTTTTGCGTTACAGCTCTTATTGAAAGTGCCGCACCACCTCTAGTATCTCCATCTAGTTTTGTTAGTATTACTCCATCAACACCAAGAGTTTCATTGAAACTTTCTGCAACATTAACTGCATCTTGTCCTGTCATTGAATCTACTACTAACAGTATTTCATGAGGTTTAACTTCAGATTTTATAGATTTTAACTCATCCATTAATGCTTCATCTATATGAAGTCTACCTGCTGTATCTATTATAACTAAGTCATTGTTATTTTTTATTGCATGACTTAATCCTGCTTTTGCTATGTTTACTGGATTTTCCTTATCACCCATGTTGAATACTGGTATATCTAACTTTTCTCCAACAACTTGTAACTGCTTTATAGCCGCTGGTCTATAAACGTCACAGGCAACAAGTAAAGGTCTCTTACCTTGTTTTTTGAAATATCCTCCAAGCTTTCCAGATGTAGTTGTTTTACCTGCACCTTGAAGACCTACCATCATTATTATAGTCGGTGGTTTTGGAGATATTACTATTTTACTAGCTACATCACCCATTAGGCTTGTAAGCTCTTCATTTACTATTTTTATTACATGTTGTGCCGGAGTTAAACTCTGCATAACTTCTTGTCCAACACATCTTTCTTGCACTTTCTTTATAAAATCTTTTACAACCTTAAAGTTAACGTCAGCCTCTAAAAGAGCAAGTTTAACTTCTCTCATAGCATCTTTTACATCTTTTTCAGTTAATTTACCTTTAGATTTTAGTTTATCAAGTGCTCCTTGCAGTTTATCTGATAATCCTTCAAATATCATTTTAACATCTCCCTACATACATCTTCTATATTTTCTAGCTTAGGGATTAAATTAGCACAATCTCTATTTTGCAATAAATTTTGCTTAATGTCAACAATTTTATCTTGTATATTTTTTACAAAATTTTCTTGTTCTTTATGTTTATGAACTAAATTTAATTTACTCTCGTAGTCTTTTAATATTTTTTCTGAACGCTTAAGAGTATCATATACTCCTTGTCTTGATACATTCAGATTTTCACTAATTTCACCTAGAGAATAGTCTTCTTCGTAGTAAAGTGAAACTATTTCTCGCTGTTTATCAGTAAGTAGTTCTTTGTATTGTTCAAACAACAATCCAATCTCAACCATTTTTTCTATATTCATCTCTTTACACTTCCCAGTAAATTACTGTAAAGGTTAATTACTTTACACATTGTATTTTATATCATATATAAAGTATTGTCAATATAGAATTAGTTTATTTTTTGCTTTATTATTGACATTTTACTTTTGCTAATTTAGTTCCCAAATAATGCATCTGAAAATGCTTTTGCATCAAAATCTTGTAAGTCTTCTACCTTTTCTCCTACACCTATAAGTTTTACAGGTACATCTACTTCACTCTTAACTGCAAGTACAACGCCACCCTTAGCAGTACCGTCAAGCTTAGTTAATACTATTCCTGTTATATCAGCAACTTCTTTAAACGTCTTAGCTTGTGCTACTGCATTTTGACCTGTTGTTGCATCTACTACTAATAATACTTCTTTTTTAGCTTCTGGGAATTCTCTATCAACTATTTTAAATACTTTTCCTAACTCATTCATAAGGTTAGCTTTATTGTGAAGTCTTCCTGCTGTATCACATATTAATAAATCTACTTTTCTAGCTTTTGCAGCTTTAACTGCATCAAATATTACTGCACCTGGATCGGCTCCTTCTTGATGTTTTATTATATCTACATTACTTCTATTTGCCCATACTTCTAATTGTTCTATAGCTGCGGCTCTAAATGTGTCTCCTGCTGCAAGTAAAACTTTTTTACCTTCTGCTTTATATCTATTAGCTAATTTACCTATAGTAGTTGTTTTACCAACACCATTTACTCCAACCATAAGTATTATAGTAGGTGAATGACTAACATCTAGCTTTTGACTTTCTTCACCTAGTAATTCTTCTACTACTATTTTAAGTTCATTTCTTACATCCATAGGGTCAGTTATACCTTTAGACTTTATCTTATCTCTAAGGCTATCTATTATATTCATTGTAGTATTAACACCAACATCAGCTGTTATTAAAATTTCTTCTAATTCTTCTAATAACTCTTCATCTACTTTTGTATATGATTTTAATACATCATCTATTCTATCAGTTATACCTTTTTTAGCCTTAGTTAACCCTTCTTTTAATCTATCAAATAAATTAACTTTCTTTTCTTTTTGTTGTTTTTGTACTTCTTCTACTACCTCTATTTCTTCAATAGATTCTTCTTTAGTTTCTTTATTTTCATCTACTATTTCTATTTTTTCTTCAATAGATTCTTCTTCTAAATCTTTTATATCTTCTTTAATGTCTTTCTCTATATCTTCTTCATCTTCTTTTATAGTTTCTTCTATAACTTTAATTTCTTCTGTATTTGCCTTTTCATTTATTTCATTAGCTTCTTCTATAGGATCTGCTTCTTTTATATCTTCTTCAATTAAGTTTTCTTCACTTACTAACTCTTCAACTTCTTTATTTTCTTCTTTTTTCTTTCCAAAATTAAATAACTTCTTAAACACTTATCTTCCTCCTAAATATGATTTTAACTAATCCTTTTATATTATATCAGTCATTTTTTCTGCTTCATTTAGCTTTAAGCTAAGAACTTTAGATATTGCTTTTTCCTGCATAGTAACACCATATATGTAATCTGATGCCTCCATAGTCCCTCTTCTATGTGTAACTGATATAAATTGAGTGTCTTGAGATAGTTCTTTTAAAAATTCACCAAATCTAAATATATTAGCATCATCTAATGGGGCTTCTATCTCATCTAATATACAAAACGGCGTAGGTTTTGCAAGTAATATAGAAAATAATATACTTATAGCTGTAAGTGCCTTTTCTCCACCTGATAATAGATTTAGGTTTTTCATTTTCTTTCCTGGTGGTTGTGCTACTATTTCTATATCACTTTCTAATATGTCCTTTTCATCTAATATTATAAGTTCTCCTCGTCCTCCACCAAATAGTCTTTTGTAAACCATTTTAAAGTTATCATTTATTTCATTAAACTTGACTTTAAACTCAGTTTTCATATTACTCTCAAGTTCTTCTATAAGATTTTCTATAGCTTCTATTGATTGCTCTAGGTCTTGTTTTTGTTCACTATAGAAGTCATATCTTTCTTTAACTTCTTCATATTCTTTTATGGCATCTATATTAACATTACCTAAATTCCTTATTTCTCTTTTTAAAGATTCTAATTTCTTTTTATCAATTTCAATGCTAGTATCTTTTATATTCATAGCATCAGCTACAGTCAACTCGTACTTTTCAAATAAGTTGTTTATATAATCTTCTTTAGAAACTTTTATTCTATCTATTTTAGATTCTACTTTAAATAAACTTTCTTTTAAATCTATATACTGTCTATCTATGATTTTAAGATTTTTATTATGTTCTTCTAGTTTTTGCTTTAGATCTTCTTTTGCTAATTTTCTATTTTCTAGATTTCTACTGTTGTCGCTTAATTGTTTATTTAAGCTAACTTTTTCTGTTTCTTCTATTACTGTCTCTTCTCTAAGCTTAGATATTTCTATATTTTGATTTTCTATAGATTTTTCTATATTGCCTTTTTTAAGTCTTAGTTCTTCATTTTCATTCTTTATTCTTTTAATATCTGCATATATAGATTCTAAAACTTGCTTATCCTTAACTAATTTTAGATTTAGATTATCATGCTTTTCTCTATCTTTTTCATAGTAGTCATTTGATTTTTTTAATTCTAAGCTTAGTTTTTCTATGGTTTCTTTATTTTCTTCATGCTCTTTGTCCATTTTTTCTATTTCAATTTTAACTATATCTAATTTGTCTTTAGTATATTTTAAATTCGAAATAAGTCCATCTTTTTCATTTTGTAGTTTATTAATACTTATATTTTTATTTTTTATTTCTTCTTCTACTCTATTTAATTTAGAACTTTCTATTATAATATTTTTTTCTAACTCTTTTACTTCTTCTTCTATTTTTAAAATATCATTTTTCTTTGTTGATATATTATTATCTTTTTCTTGTTTCTGTTTAATAAATTCTTTTGTTTCTTTTTTAGCATCTTCAAGTTTTTGAGAATATTTATTTATAAGTCTTTTTCTAGATAATATACTTGTATTATTTTTGAAACTACCTCCAGTTAATGACCCTCCTGGATTTAATATTTCTCCATCTAAAGTAACAACTTTATATCTATGACCTGTTTCTCTTGCAAACTTTATACCTTCATCTATATTATCTATTATGATAGTCCTTCCCAGTATATTTTCTATTATATTTTTATACTTTTCATCATAAGATAATAAATCACTAGCTATGCCTATAAATTTAGTATTACTTTTTATAGTACTTGGGTTTATCTTATTTGCTTTTATTATATTTAGAGGTAAGAATGTTACTCTACCTAGATTATTTTTCTTTAAATAGTTTATAGCTATCTTGGCACTATTTTCATCACTAGTGATTATATTTTGTAAGTATGCACCAAGTGCAGATTCTATTGCTTTTTCGTATTTCTCACTAGTTGTGATAACTTGTCCTAAAGCTCCATGTATACCTTTTAAAGATTTATTTTTTAGTACTTCTTTTACACCTTTATTAAATCCTTCATTATGATTTTCCATGTCTATATAAATGTTAAGCTTAGAATTATAATTGTTTATACTATAGTTACCATCTTGAATTTGCTTTTCTAATTTTTTGCTATGATTTATAAGCTCTTCTAAAGTATTTTTATTTTCCAATTCCTTTAGCTTTAATTTTTCTAATTCAGCATTTTTTTGACTAACATTTAGTTTAATATCATTTAGTTCTGTGAATTTTTCATTTAAATCACTTTTTACTTCACTAATTTCTAAGTCTATAGATTTATCACGAGAATTTATATTCTCCATATTGGCACTAAGTGTTGACAATCTATTACTAGATTCTTGTTTTTTATTTAAAAGGTTTATTATCCCATCTTTTAAACCTTCTATTTCACTATTTACCTTTTCTATACTTTCTTTTTTACTTAAATTATTTTTATCCAATAAATCTATATCTTCAGTTAGATACTTTATTGTATTCTCTTTTTCTATCTTATTTGTCTCTAAATCCTTAATTAAATTTTCATTAGAAGATATTTTATTTCCTATTTCACTTAACTCATTTTCACTTTTTAATATACTTTCATTTAAATTTTTAATTTTTTCATTTATAAGATTTAATTGAGCATCTTTCTGAGATATAACACTTTTTATACTATTTATATAATCTATCGATTTATTTATATTCTCACTTATATCTTCAACTTCTTTAGATGTTTCATTTAAGTTATTTTCTAACTTTACCTTTTGGTTGTTAGTTTCTATAGCTTGTTCTTCTAATAGTTTACTGTGTTTTAGCGCTTCATTTAAATCTTTTTCTAGTAAATCTATTTCTTTTATATAGCTATTTACTTCTATAGTCTTTAATTTATCATTAAGTTCTATATACTTTTTAGCTTTTTCCTGTTGAGAAAATAGTGGTTTTAGCTGATTTTCTATTTCTATATAGATATCTTCTATTCTCTCTAAATTTTCCTTAGTATTTTTTAAATTTCTCTCAGCTTCTTGTTTTTTATATCTAAACTTTGATATTCCACAGGCTTCATCAAATACTTTTCTTCTATTTACAGGATTATTGCTAAGTATTTCATCTACTTTACCTTGTTCTATTATTGAGTATCCATCTTTTCCTATACCCGTGTCTAAAAGTAATTCTTTTATATCTTTAAGTCTGCAAGGTTTATTATTTAAAAAGAATTCACTTTCTCCACTTCTATAAGCTCTTCTTTTTATAGTTATTTCACTAAAATCTATATTTAATTTATTTTCAGAATTATCTATAGTTAACGAAACTTCACAGTAGTTCATTGCTTTTTTGGTATCAGTTCCTGCAAATATTACATCTTCTAATTTGTCTCCTCTTAGACTTTTTATACTCTGTTCTCCAAGTACCCATCTAACAGCATCAGATATATTACTTTTACCACTTCCATTTGGACCTACTATTGCAGTTATCCCTTGATTAAATAATATATCTGTTTTAGTTGGAAAGGATTTAAATCCCTTCAATTCTAACCTCTTTAAATACAACTTCGTCTCTCCCTTCAATAATAAAACTAAAGGTTATAAATATTACATAATTTTATATATATATCTTTAAAACTAGTTTTAATTACTTTTTCATCATCTATTACTATTTCTAAGCTATCTAAATCAATATTAGCTTCTTTTGTTTTTAATATTATGTTTAATTTTTCTTTTAAATAATTAGTATTTGTCTTTTTATTACCTATTATTTTTGATATGTTCTTTTTATTAGTATTTACTACTATTTTACTTGTAGCTTTATTTTCTATAACAATACTTTCTAAATAATCTTTTATCATAGCCCCTTCTACTAATTCTCTAAAGGCTGGATGATATGGACCATCAACTACAGCTTTTCCTATTTGTATATCATCAGTAGCTTGGAGTCCAACTCTTATTACATTTATATTATTAACATAAAATAAAGCTAAAAGCTTTTTAACAATATCAACACTTTCTTCTAAAGAAAATGAATTATATTGCTTTCTATTTAATAAATCTTCTAAACCTGTCTCTTTAACAACTAAAGTAGGATAAATTCTTACGCAGTATGGGTCAAGTTCTATAAACTTTTTAGCTGTATTTATACATTTTTCCTCTGTATCTGAAGGTAGACCTACCATCATCTGAAGTCCTAGGTTTATACCATTTTCTTTTATTAATTTAGAACTTTTAAATACCTGTTCTGCATTATGGCCCCTTATGCTATCTCTTAATACATCTTCATCTAAAGACTGTACTCCAAGTTCTATTATACTTACACTATACTCTTTTAACATATCTAATATTTCTTGACTTATGCAGTCTGGTCTTGTTGACATTCTTATATCCTGTACTAAACCTTTGTCTACATACTCTTTAGCTACAGATAATAAATTTCTTTGTATATCAACATCTATAGCAGTAAAACTTCCTCCAAAGAAAGCAATCTCCACAATTGCATCTTTATCAATTGTTTCTAGATATTCCTCTACGATATTTCTTACGTCAGAGCTAGTTATATCTGTACTAACACCTGTTATCTTTTTTTGATTGCAAAATATACAATCATGAGGACATCCTCTGTGAGGAACAAATATAGGTATTATTCTTCTTTTCATATTTCATCATCCTTTATATTGTTACTTGTAGAGCTTTTTTAGCTGCTATTTGCTCTGCTTCTTTTTTACTTTTTCCTTCTCCAACACCTAAGACTCTTTCATTTATTCCAACTTCCATTATAAATCTTTTATTATGATCTGGTCCTTTTTCATCTACTAATCTATACCATATATTACTTTCACCTTTTCCTTGTAAAACTTCTTGAAGGTGAGTCTTATAATCTCTAAATATTTTACCTTTTCTTGAATCACAGATTATTCCTTCCATGTATTTTAGTATAAATACTCTAGCTGGTTCTAATCCTCCATCTAAGTATATTGCAGCTATTACAGCCTCAAAAGCATCTGCTAATATAGACATTCTATATCTACCACCAGTAGCTTCTTCTCCTTTTCCTAGCAACATATATATTCCTAGATTTATCTCATTTGCTGCTTCACTTAAAGATTCTTCACAAACTATATTTGCTCTTAACTTTGTTAATTCTCCTTCTGGTAAATTTCTTTCTTTTTTAAATAAATATTCACTTACTACTATACTTAGGACAGAGTCTCCTAAAAACTCAAGTCTTTCATTAAAATCATACTCCTTATTTTCATTTGAGTACGAACTATGAGTTAAAGCTTCTAATATATACTCTTTATTTTTAAATTTATATTCTATTATATTTTCAAACTCATCTATATTCTTTAATATATCTTTTTTTAACTTCATTTTATTACCTCCGAGTTAATTATCTCTAGATTATAGTGTACTATTTTTCAACAAGTATTGCAAAATAAAAAATTTACTTGTCTACTTTAATATTCACACTTATTTTTAAATTTATAGTTTCCTTATAATATATTTTAAAAAGAAAAGCCTATGAGATATTCTAATAACTCATAGGCAATCTTATATTAATCTAACTAATTTTCATCTATATCATCGCAACAATTAATACACATACAATCTTCATCGTCTGCTGATAGTATTATTCCTTGACAGTTTGGACAAACGATATCAACCTCATCATCATATAGAAGTTCTTCATCTACTTCTACTAAGTCTTTACAATTTGGACATTCCATTTCTATAAAGCTAAGGTCCCCTTCTTCATCTTCGTCTATTTCTGAATCACTATATATATCATCTTCTATATCACATAAATCTTCATCTATAGATTCAACATACTCAGTTAAATCTGCTTGCTCTTCATCTAATTCAACTATTGCATCTGCAAAACTATCTAAAACGTCTATTATCTTATGTATTATTTTTCCTTCTTTACTTTCAGAGCTTATGTCCATCCCTTCAGCTAATCCTTTTAGGTATGCAACTTCTTCAAATAGGTATTTCATATGTAACCCTCTCCTTCTTTTGTAAGTATAAAATTAAAAGCCCGTATATCTTTATTATTAAGATATACAAGCTTTTTATACATAAATTATTAAACTCTTGATAAATATTCACCAGTTCTAGTATCTATCTTTATCTTGTCACCTTCATTTATAAATAATGGAACTTGAACAACAGCTCCAGTTTCAACTGTAGCTGACTTAGTTACGTTACTAGCTGTGTCTCCTTTTATTCCTGGTTCAGTTTCAGTTACTTCTAATTCTGCAAAGTTAGGAGCTTCAACTTGGAAAGCTTGTCCTTGGTAGAATCTTATTGTAGCAACCTCATTTTCTTTTAAGAATTTTATAGCTTCTTCAACTTGTACATAATCTAAAGGTATTTGATCAAATGTTTCTTGATCCATGAAGTAGTATAATTCTCCATCATTGTATAAGTATTGCATTGGTCTTGTTTCTATATGAGCTTTAGGGAATTTATCACTTGGGTTGAAAGCTTCTTCTCTTATAGCTCCTGTTTTTAAGTTTCTATATTTAGTTCTTACGAAAGCTGCACCTTTACCTGGTTTAACGTGTTGGAAGTCAACTATTAAACATGGTTGTCCGTCTTTTTCAAATGTTACACCTTTTCTAAAATCACTTGCTGATACCATTTTGGTCCCTCCATAAAAATAAATTTATTATTTTGTGGTGATACTTTTTATTATATATTATAATCAAAAGTTTATTTTTAATCTTAGGCAAATACTTCTATTGTATTTATCTATATATGTATATATTATCACCATACCTTTTTCAATTATATATACTCTTGCAATCTTGTCAAGTTATATTAAAAAAATTAAGTTTATAACTACTTTTAGCCCTTGTTTTTTATAAGTGCATTTATGCCTAATATATAACTATCAAATCCAAAACCTGATATTTGTCCTATACATGCTTTTGCTGTCACACTTTTTTGTCTAAACTCTTCTCTTTTATGAACATTAGATATATGAACTTCAACTACATCTAATTGTACAGACATTATCGCATCATAAATAGCATAGCTATAATGAGTAAAAGCGCCAGGATTTATAACGATTCCATCATACAAAGTGTTAGCTTCGTGTATTTTGTCAATTATATCTCCCTCATGATTACTCTGAAAGAAATCTACAACTATATTTTCATCTATAATCTTACATTCCTTTTTTATATAATCTTTTAAGTCATCTATTGTTCTTTCACCATAAATTCCTTTTTCTCTTTTACCTAACATATTCAAATTTGGACCATTAATTACTAAAAATTTCATAAATACCCCCGACTATACGATTACAAACTTTTCTACTATTAATAATATCACATATTATCTAATATAAACAAGTATTTCGCTTACCACTTCATCTATATTTTTACTATCTACATTTATTTTTATATTAGATGCCTTATTATACTTATCAATTCTTTCTGAAAGTAATGTTTTTATAGTTTCTTCTACATCTTTGCTTTCTTTTAATAAAGGTCTTTTGTTTATTTCATTTGATACATTTTTTTTAATCGTACTTACACTTGCATCTAATAAAATTACATTTTGTTCATTTTTTAATATATCTATATTTTCATTCTTACTTACTATACCTCCACCAGTTGAAATTATTATGTTATCCTCAGTCGTAAGATCTTTTAGTAGTTTCGTTTCTACATTTCTAAAATATACTTCTCCATCTTCTTTAAATATGTCAGTTATAGACCTTTTTTCTATTTCTTCTATTTTAGTATCCATGTCAACATATTCCATTTTTAACTCTTTAGCTAGTTTTCTTCCTACTACGCTTTTCCCACTACCCATAAAACCAATTATTACAACTCTCATTTATTATCTCCCTCAAAATTTATTATATTTACAGTAAATTCTTTTTCTAGGTTAGTATTATTTTTTGACAACTCTAGTTTTATATTAGCTATTTTACCATCATAGTCTGTTGATATATACATATTATCTATATAATCTCCAACTTCATAACCTCCACCTTCACTGTTTCCATATACATCTAATGTCCTTATAAAAATTTTATTTGAATTTTTATTTAGAAATATTTCTTTATCCTTTAATTTATTATCATTTTCTTTGTACTTACATTTTATTGATGTTACACTTTTCAGCTCATTGTTTTTATCGTAGTTAATAATATATTTAGAGTTTTGTATTGCTTCTTTTATATATTTAGATACTTCATTTCCTTGTTGTTGTAATTCAACACTATCTTCTATTTTCATTTTTATATTATTTGAAAATATAAGTATATAATAAAGTAAACTTATTATTATGACTATAGAAGTTATTGATATTACGCTTTCTAAAAGTAAATATCCTTTCTTACGTTTCATACTTACCTTCTTTCAATAAGACTCTTCCGCTAATTGGTACTATTGTTATCTCTTTTTTAATATTTCCTTTATAAACTCTTATAGTTTGACCTCTACGATCTGGAGAACCATCGGTTCTAAATATTATTTTACTTTCCCCATATTCTATCTTCGTTTCATTGGGTAGTGACACTTCTTTTTTTATTTCACCTTTAGATTTTAATATATAAGATTTGTTTTCGTTATTTAGATCATAGTATATGTATGTGCTTAGGTCTCCGAGCATATTTACTCTTCTTACATATCTAATATCTACTGCTAATTGTTTCGTAAGTGAGTTGATGTAATATTTATCTAGATTATCATAAAAAAAATATAATGTTGATACTAAAATCATTATACTTATGCATACAACAAGTTCTACCAAGGTCACATTCCTTCTCTTTTCATTTTTAAATCTCCTTGTAATTATATAATTTTACTATATCGGTTTTATCATCTATAGATAAATCCTCATTAAATGGATTTAATATTTTAACTTTTGATTTTAATTTTTTTATATAATTCCCATCCTTTATTGTTATGAGTATCTCAAAATCTACAGATTTTTCCTCTCTATTTATCGATATCCTTGATGGAATAGATACGATTACATTTTTTATCTTACATTTTGATATGTCTTTTATATTATTTATAAAACTTAATCCACTAAAAGAAGTGTAAAAATCATCTTCATCTATAGCATATTCTTTTATTAAATTAACTTCTCTTAGTATATTACTATGTACTACTTCCATAGCACCATAGCTATGTTGTTTTAATGTTTCATCTTTATAATCTAAGTTAAATATACTTAAATTATTATAGGATACTCCTATAGAAGTCATGGCTAATATTATTACAATAGAAAAGATTATTACAGTTGTTACTAGTATAGATCCTTTACTTTTTCGTAACATAAGACATAAGGTTTATACTATCATAATCACTTTGAACTATTACTTCTATTTTATAACAATTATAATAATCTTTTTCTTCTTCTATTGTTGTTTTTATCTTATATCCTTTTTCATTATTTTCATATGCTATTTCTTCATCATTTTCTATATGAAGTTTTGTATATTCTATATTCTTTCTAGCTATCTCAAGCATTTCAAATTTTTTATTGCTACAACTAACTAATCCATTACTATTTTGTAAGGTTGTAGCAATAATATACATACTTATACCTATTATAGATATACTAATTATACTTTCAACTAAAATAAATCCTTCTCTTTTTTTTATCAATAGTTACTCCTTTACATTAATCTACTTGATCATAGTAAAGTCCTTTTAGGTATAACTCATCCTCTTTACTTGGTTTTATGCCTGTCCATATGTAAAATGCCTCTAATCCTTGATTTATAAGCATATCAATTCCATATACTACATCTAAATTATTTGACTTTGCCCACTTTATAAAAGAAGTATTTTGTGGCTTATATACGATATCACATACTAATAAATCTCCTTTTACACGAATACTTTCATCAATAGGACATTCATTGCTTTCCATACCAACTGGAGTGGTATTTATTAATATATCAATATCTTCTATATCATTTTTATCTATAGTCTTGTTTGAATATGTAGAAGCAATTTTAAAATTATCTCTTATAATCTCACTGATATCCATAGCTTTTTGAATACTTCTATTTCTTATTTCTATAGATTTAACTTTATTAGATGCTAGCTGAACTGCTATGCTTCTACTTGACCCTCCAGCACCTATGATCATTATCTTTTTATTATTAAGGTCGTACCCTTTATCTAATATAGACTTTACAAATCCAAGCCCATCAGTATTATAACCTGTTAAAAAACCTTCATCATTTTTTATAGTATTTACAGCACCTATAAGTCTTGCATTTTTGTCTATATTTTCTAAAAATTTCATTACATTTACCTTATGAGGAATAGTTACATTACAACCTCTCATATTTAAGGTCTTAATACTTCTTACAGCTTCTTCTAAATCACTTTCTTTTACATCAAAACAACAATATATATTATTTTGATTATATTTTTTGAATAAATAATTGTGTATACTAGGCGAAAAACTTTGCTTAATTGGATGACCTAAAAGACCTACTAATTTTGTTGTTGAATTTATCATGATATTATCTCCTATCTAACTTTATTGTCATTTAACTATTAAACTATACATTTATATTTAAAAATTGCACATTCTTAAGTACTCTGTATATATAAAGTTTTCTGACTTTTTGCTTCCTCTTTCTTTATATTCACATATATCTAAATCGCTTTCTATGTTTAAATTGATTTCTATACCATTTCGATTATTTCTATTTACACTTATGTCACCATTATAAAGTTCTAAAATATTCTCTGTAACTTTAAACCCTATATCTATAGCTGATTTATATTTATCATTTATATATTTATAATGATTATATTTATCTTTATTTCTAATACTTATATTAGTTTTATTACCTTTCCTATCCAAATCAACGTAAATTGTACTATTTGAACAAGAATACCTTATAACTATAGATAATAAAGTTAATATAACTCTCTCTATATCGTCATCATCTACTCTTGATACAATCTCTTCCTCACTAGTATCAAATACTATGTTTATATCATTTTCTAATAAATATTTATTAAACTCCTCACAAGTTTCTTCTATTAACGTAACTATATTATAACAATTCACATTAGTTTCATGAAACTCAGATTCTAACTTAGCTAAATCTATTACATTGTTAATTAAGTTCATCAGCATATAAGAATTCTTTTTGATAATACTTATAGAATTATTTAACTCCTTACTTATTTCTTTTTCTATTTTATCTTTATATATATACTCTAATAGCTGAATCGATGATGATATTACATTTAGAGGTGTCTTTAACTCATGAGACATATTAACGAAAAACTCAGTTTTTATTTTATTAGCAATTTTTTTAGCTTCTATTTCTCTTTCAATATTTTCTATATTTACACTTTCTGTTATATCTCTTACTATTCCGATTTCTTTGATTTCATTATTAATTTCTATTAATTTTTTCCCAACCTCTAAGTTTAATTCTTCTCCCTTACAAGTTAAAACATCTTTTCTTTTAAAAACTACCTCCTCGTTGTTTTTATTTGATGCTATTAATATATCATTATTTAGTAGTATATCTTCTTCTAGACTTATATTTTCGGATATTTCTGTAAATGCTAAATTTTTATATATTATATTTTTCTGTCTATAGTCTGCTAAATATATACCTTCTGGTATTATATTAACAAATGTTTTATACTTTTCTTTGCTCAATTTTAATTTTTCAATAGATTCCTTATACTCTGTTATATCTTTTATAACAACTAAATTTTTATGTGTATCTCCATCTTTAAAACTTGTTCTATCTATATTCATATAAGAATTTTTTCCCATAGAAGAATAACATATTTCTCCTGTTATAGAATCCTCTAGAACTATCCTTTTTATTTCTTTTTCATTAAAATCTATACCATTATCTTTACTATTATATAAAATATTATTATTGTCTGTTATTAGTATATTATATGGTATAGTTTCTATTATTTTTTCGTACTTTATATTGTTTTCATCGGTCTTTATCTCATTTTTCTTATTGTAAGTTATATCTTTAAAGGAACATATGATACTTTCATTTTTATTAAATTTAATTGGTGTAAATGTAACTTTAAAAAATCTTCCATCCTTGCTCTTTATATCACTTTTAATTTCTGTACTATGTTTTTTTGTTTTTTCTATACTATTTATAAAATTCAATTTATCTTTTATATTATCTCTTAAAAATTCATCTATCGTTAATTTTTCTTTATGCACTTTATATTTATTCCAAATTCTAAGGAAATTATCATCTTTACTCAATATACATCCATTAGAATCTATTATAAATATACACCTATCTTCTTCTCCTACAATTTCTTTAATTAATTCTTTTTTATTCTCTAAATTCTTTTCTAACTTAGCTGTTATATATTTATTTTGTTCTAACTTTTTATTGTATAAACTAATATTTTTGTTACCTTTTTTAAACATTTTTTTCTTTTTCCATACTCTATTATGTTCAATTATTATATATGAATTTACTATATTTTTGAACATGTACAAGTATACAATTATATCTATAATACTCCTATATAGTAATACATTCTCTTTTTCAACCAATAGGCTTAACAAAATACTTGAGTATATAAAAGTAATAAATATAACAGTTATCTTACTAATACTTTTTCTTCTTGTTAATTTTATGATTTCATAAAAAATCATCGTACTTATAAAACCAGTTACCAAAATATTATATAAACCAATTTTATTGTCTATCAGTGTTGTAAGTAACAATATAAAACTAATAAATATTAAATTATTTATTTTTTTGTTGATATTATTTTCACATACGCTAATCAGGATTAATACTTGAGCAATCATATAAAAGTTGCTCAAGCTTCCCTGTGATATATCCTTTGCTTTTGATATAATAATAACAACTATCATACTTAAAACAATAATATCTTTCTTGCTTTTATGTAAAATATATTTAGAATATACTACATATAACATTGCAAGAAGTATTGAAACTGTAAGTATATTAATATATTTATGCATTCTCAATCCCCTTTAATATAATTAACTTAGCTACTACAATTAAAATATATATCTGAAAATTCTATATCGATTTTTTCGTTATCACTAACACTTACTCCCACATCTATATTTTCACTATTTTTTATATTATCTTTTAAAATAATGGTAAATTCACTCCCCACATTTACCTCGCTGTTTACCTTAATGTCTCCTCCATGTGCTTTTACTAATTTATTTACTAATGATAAACCTATACCAGTTCCCTCTGCACCTCTTGTAAGGGTTCTATCTACCTGTTCGAAGTTCTCAAATATAATACCTATTTTATCTTTTGGTATTCCTATTCCAGTATCCTTGACTGATATATATACTAAATCTCCATCTTGCCTAAACTTGACTACTATTTCTCCGCCTTTTGCAGTATATTTTATAGAATTTGATATAAGATTTAATACAGCTTTCTCTATTTTTTTCTTATCTAGTATCATATATTTACTATCTATATTAGATTTAAATTCTATATTTACTCCATTTTCACTTGTATATAGCTTAGATTTATTAACTATATCCTTAAGCAAGTTTACTATATCATACTTCTTATATTCCATTTTATAGGTTCCATTTTCAAAATGTCCTATTTCTAAAATATTATCTAATAATCGCATTAGCCTATAACAATTTTGTTTTATAAGTTTTGTACATCCATTATCTCCCTTATTATTTTCTTTTTCATAATTGTATATAAGTTTATTAGTTTCAAATATAGTTGTTACAGGTTTTTTTATGTCTTTAGATACATTAGCTAAGAACTCAACGTTAAATCTATACTTATTATTTATTTCACTTAATATTTCTTCCATTTTCTTTATTTTATATTCATTGTCTAAAGTTCTCAATATTATCAAATAACTATTGCCAATATCAATTATAGCAATTTCTATCTCTTTAATTTTATTTGAAGGAACTTGAAATCTTTTAAATTTACCATATTCTAATTGATTTAAGTAGCTTTTAACTATCTTATTTAGGTTTTCAGTTCCTATTTCTTTTAATATTTCTATTAATACCTTATTTCTATATATATGATTATGTCCATTTTTTTCTATTATTGCTATACCTTGTGGAAGTGTTTGCAACAATACCTTATAAGTTTTTTCTCTTTGCTCAATTTCCGAGATAGTATTTTCTATGTTAGTTATATCTATGGCTATAGTTAACAAATTCTTATTTCCTCTTAATATAATACTTGTTGTTATTACTTCTATAACTTTATTATTTTTTGTCTTTATCTTCATACTTACCTTGTCTTTTTTTCCAGACTGAACCATGTTTACTTGTTCTATAAATTTATTTACACTTTTACTTAATACCTTTTCTTGTATATTTTGTAAAACTCCCATAGATTCATCATAATCCTTTATATCAAACAATTCTATAG
The DNA here is from genome assembly GCF_015560225.1 of Romboutsia sp. BSD2780061687b_171204_C1. Classification (NCBI taxonomy): domain Bacteria; kingdom Bacillati; phylum Bacillota; class Clostridia; order Peptostreptococcales; family Peptostreptococcaceae; genus Romboutsia; species Romboutsia sp. BSD2780061687b_171204_C1. The sequence continues at coordinate 327,006 of NZ_JADMRK010000002.1, forward strand.
CTTTATTATTTATATATTTTATACTGCTAGAATTATGTATTATTATTCCGTCATTTAATATGTCTATTAATTTTTTAAATCTTTGTTCACTCTCTTCTAATTTATTTCTTATTAGGACGCTTTCTGTTATATCAGTTAGAATACATATATTTCTATATTTATTTTTTAATATTTCTCTCTTAGATGCAAGTCTATATATCTTTTCATCATATCCATTTATTATGGTATCCAAATTTTCAATTTCATTTAAATCTTCTGGAAAATCTATAAACTTTGATTTTATTTCTTCTAATATATCTAAATCACTTAAATTACTTTTATCTTTACATATAAATTTCTCAAATTCTTCATTTCCATAGAGATATTCTCCATCTCTATTTAATAAAAAAACTATATTTTGAGATTCTTCAATTGATTTATTTAATTCTGTATTTACTTCAGCCATACTATCTTTAATTTTTTTTTGGGTCTCAAATTCTAGATTTATTTTATCTATTAGCGATTGTGTCATACTTTGATTATATTTAACCTTCAATTTATAATCTTTAAGCATTTTCATTATATTTTCCATATTACTAATAAGTAGTGCTTGTACAATTGATAAGTTTAGCAAAGTGTATGTTAACATATAAAATTTATTCTTTATACATAGACTTATTACAATAAATAGATATATCCCTATCATAGTTAATATATATCTATTTTTGATTCTTAGATTAGTCTTTTTGTTGATTATGATACTTATTTTTCCTAAGTTTAACATAGTAACTCCAAAGTAATAATTTCCAGTTACTAACATCAAAATTTCTAATAAATATATACATAATATATACATTAAAGATTTACAATTTGATATTTTGTAAAGTACTAATAATATAAAAGGAATAGAAATAGCTATAGATAAACTAACAATTTCAAAAACTTCTTTATAAATATATAAAGATTTCATATTTTCACCATCCCCCTTTTTTTGATTCCCCTTACTATAATTTTATCTATTATGCATTTATATTTTTGTTTTCAACTTGTACATTCATAATCCTTCTTCTATCTTCTATATAAGTAATATTAACATATTATAAATAGTTTTTTTGTCAGTTTTTGAACAATTTCACTATAAATTATTTGTTATAAATTACAGTTTTATGTAATAAATACTCTAAGTATTATATATATTCTTAAAACAAAAAAAGCCTATATAAGGCTTTTTTCTGATTTTAATTCTTTTCTAAGTTTTTTTAGTGCTCTTTTTTCTATTCTTGATACATAAGATCTAGATATATCAAGTTTTTGAGCAATTTCTCGTTGTGTTTTATATCCACAAGTGGTTAACCCATACCTTAAAAGAACAATTTCTTTTTCTCTTTTAGTCAATATCTTATCTAGTTGTTCATATAACTTACCTATTTGAACCTTAAGTTCTACTTGGTCTAATATATAATCTATATCAGTTCCCAAAACATCTATAAGACTAATCTCATTGCCTTCTTTGTCCGTGCCTATAGGATCTTGAAGAGATACTTGAACCTTATTTTTCTTATTTGTTCTTATACTCATAAGTATTTCATTTTCTATACATTTAGATGCATAAGTTGCTAGCCTAGTTCCTTTGTCAACATTATAGGTTTCTATAGCCTTTATAAGTCCTATAGTACCTATAGAAATAAGGTCATCTTGCTCTTCATTGGCATTATTGTACTTTTTTGCTATATGGGCTACTAATCTCATGTTTCTCTCTATTAAAACTTCCTTTGCATGTTCATCTTTGTCTTTTTTAAATTTAGTTAAATAAGTAACTTCTTCTTCAGGGGTTAATGGTTTTTCAAATGATTTAAAAGTTGTCAACAGGCCACCCCCTCTTTGAGATGCTTCATTTTAAATTATATGAATCTGGCCTGTCTAAATTGCTTGTTTTATATAATATTTTATTTTATTTATATTTTAAATTTGTGCATATTTCCTTGAAGATTGGTAATGCTGATTTGCTTTCTTCTTTAGTTCCTTCTACTATTACTGTTATAGTATATTTTGGTGTGTCACTTGGATAAAATCCAGTTATCCATCCATTATTTACTGAAATACCATCTATATTGGTTTGGGCTGTACCTGTTTTAACACCACACCCGCCTTCTAAGTCTTTAAGTGCTTCTCCCGTGCCTGATAAAGATACTTTTTTCATCATGTCTTTTACTATAGTCAATGTATATGGTGATATTATTTCATCTTCTTTAGATTGATTAAAATTTTTTAAGATACTCTTATTATTATCTACAATGCTATCATATATATATAATGGCTTATATGTTCCATTATTAGCAATTATTTGTGTCATTTGATTTATTTGTATCGGTGTAAATTCCATACTTCCTTGACCTATAGCTAAATTTCTTATAGATATGTCTTTTGGTATTTCTCTATTTACTTCCTCTTTTAACCCTATATCTACCTTTTTATCTAAATGGAGTTTTTTAGCATACTCTATTATTTTGCTTTTTCCTACTTTATTTGCAATATCAAAAAATGCAGTATTACATGAATTAGCAAAAGCTTCGGTTAAACTTTGTATACCATGTCCCTCTTTATTATGGCAATTTAATATTTCTTTATTTTTTCCTATTTTTGTATTTCCTGTGCAATTATATGTATAGTTCTCATCTATAATTTTAGTATCAAGAGCTGCATATAAAGTTACTATTTTAAATACAGAACCTGGTGCATAAGTATTTTGTATTACCCTATTTCTAAGTTCACCCTTAGATTTTTCTGTATCACTTATATACTTACCTATATCATTTTGGTCAAAGTTTGGCCTAGAACTCATAGATAGTATTTCACCACTTTCTACATCTGATATTATAACAGCTGTAGGGTTAGCTTCTTTATCTACTACTTTTTCAACTTTTTTTTGAATATTTTTATCTATTGTTAATTTTATATGCTTATCTTTATCATCTTTTGTTACTGTTTTTATACTTCCTTTTAGTACATCTAAACCTTCTTTTCTACCTGCTTCACCTACTTTAAATACAGATATATATTCTTCATTTGATGCATTAAGCACTTCATCCATACTTCTCTCTATTCCATATTGTCCTATCTTATCTTTTTTATTTATATATCCTATAGTGTGGGATAAAAGGCTATCTTCGTCATATCTTATACTTCTTTTAGATACTATTATATTTTTTTCTAGTAACTTTTCTTCCATTTTTTTACTTATATTATTTACTTGTATTTCAAATATTGATGACTCTGTTTGCTCTTCTATTTCTTTATATATCTCTTTATCACTTAAATTACTTACTTCTTTTACTAAGTTTCTTATGCTAGAATCATTTATAAATTTTTCTTTTTGTACTATTAATACAGTTTCTTTCTTCTTATCCGTTAAAGGTTGATTATTTCTATCATAGATTACACCTCTACCAGTATTTAAATCTATTTTTTCAGTACTTTGATTTTCTTGTCTTTGTTTATATTCATCAGATTTTAATATTTGTATATCTGCTAGTCTATATATTAAAAATAAATATACTAATACAAATATTAAAACTGTTGTTTTTCCTCTACCAACCATAGTTTTTGGTAAATTATATTTTTTCCTTGACATAAAATCACCCCTTAGATACTTGTCATTTTTGACAATTTCTAAGGGGTTAATACTCTTTATTCTAATTAATCTAATTGTGTTCTTATTTTACTTATAACTATATCTATAGCTACTTCGTTTTGTCCACCTTCTGGCATTATTATATCAGCATACTTTTTGTATGGTTCTATAAATTGATCATGAGCTGGCTTTACTGTAGTCAGATACTGATCTATAACAGAATCTACAGTTCTACCTCTTTCTTTTATATCTCTTTGTATTCTTCTAAGTATTCTTATATCATCTTCAGTATCAACATATATTTTTATATCTAATTTATTTCTTAACTCTTCATCTTCAAGTATCATTATACCTTCTACTATTATTATATCCTTTGGAGTTATTGTAACAGTTTCGTCATGTTTTCTAGTATGAAGTTCATAGTCATATATAGGCTTTTCTATGCTTTTTCCATTACATAATTCTTCTATATGTTGTATTAAAAGCTTATTATCAAAAGCAAGTGGATGGTCATAATTAGTTTTTAATCTATCTTCAAAACTTAAATGTGTTTGGTCTTTGTAGTAAGCATCTTGCTCTAATGTAGCTATATTCTCATCTGGTATATTATCCATTATAGCTTTACAAACTGTACTCTTACCAGAACCAGTTCCTCCTGTTATTCCTATTATTAAAGGTCTCTTAGTTTTTTTCATGATTTAGTACTCTCCTTACAAAAAAGATTAGCGTTTATTCTTGATCATTTGGATTCTCTAAATAGAATCCAGATGTAAACTCTCTATTATTTAACTTTATTTCTTCGATCCAACTTGGATTAAACTCCCAATTATTTGGGTCTTCATAAAACTTATCTAAAGCAAATCTATAAGCTTTAACAACTTTAGATATATAATTAGCGTCTTTCATCTTACCTTCTATTTTAAGACTATTTATTCCTGACTTTATCATAGCCGGCAAATCTTTTATCATACATAAATCTTTAGAATTAAATATGAATGTTCCTCTCTCATCTTCATAAACCGGGAAATATTCTCCTGGTCTTTTCTCTTCAACTAGACTGTATGTTTTTTTATTTACTTCACTATCTGAATCTTTTCCTTTTATATAATTGCTTATAAGAGGCCTTCCTGAATAAGATATAGCCATTACTCCATGTACATATGCTTCTAAATCTAATTCTATAGGTGTATTTAGCCTTATTTGACCTAGCTCATCACAAGATAATTCTCTTGATAATGTTATTCTTTTTATACCTTGCTCATGCCAAAATTTAGCTGTTACGTAATTTGTAACATTAGCTTGTTCTGCTAAATGTATATCCATATTTGGTACAGCCTTTTTAGCTACTACAAGCATACCAGGCTCTGCTATTATGATAGCATCTATTCCTACAAATTCAAGCTCTTTTAGGTATGTTTCTATATCTGAAAAGTCCTTACTATGAGGAACTATATTAACAGATGCATAAACCTTTTTATTATGTTTATGTGCAAAGTTTATACCTTCTATTAATTCATCCTTTGAAAACTCCTTATCTATAGAGTTAAGACCAAACGCTTCACTTCCTATATATATGGCATCTGCACCATTTGTTATATTTAACTTTAATTCTTCTAAGCTTCTAGCTGGCGCCAATAATTCTACATTATGCATTTAAATCACCCCTCTCGCTTTGTTTGTAGCTAAGTGCTACTCCATCTGCTATAGGTATTAAAGATGTAGTTAAATAGTCACAGTTTGATATATAATCTAAGTAACTTCTCATTCTTTTTACTATAGTCTTTTTACGTCTTATAACGAAACTATCATGTGCAACCATTCCTTGATATAATATATTATCTGATATTAAAAGTCCATCTACTTTTAATTTATCTATAACCATATCATAAAATAATTGATATTGTCCTTTAGCTGCATCTAAAAATATTATGTCAAACTCTCCTTGAACTTCTTTTAATTTTTCTTCTGCATCTCCTTCTAATATCGTTATATTATTTTCAAATCCAGCTAATTTTATATTTTCTTTAGCCTTTTCTATCATTTTTTCATTTCTCTCTACTGTTATTATCTCCACATCTTCACCTAAAATAGATGCAAATAGTATAGATGAGTATCCTATAGCACAACCAACTTCTAGTATTCTCTTTGGTTTTTTCATTTTTAGTAAAACTTTTAAAAGTTCTGATACTTCTTTGTGTATTATAGGTACATTATTTTCATGTGCATAATCTTCTAGTTCTTTTAAAAGTCCTTCTTTATCTTTTAATGTATTTCTTATGTAATCTTGTACTAATTCATTTACTATATTGCTCATTAAATTCACTCCTTAAATAGCAGAAACATTAATATAGGATTACACTTTGAATATCTCAAAGCATAATCCCCATATTTTAAATTTTATTTATTCTCTGCACTTGCTTTTTCTTTGCTTAATTTATCCCTTTGTTCTTTATATTCCTTCTCAAACTTAAGATGTTCTTCGTAAGTTTTGCTATAGTTATTTCCTCCATCCATAGTAGCTACAAAGTATAAATAATCTGTATCTTTTGGATATAATACTGCTTCTATAGATTTTATACTAGGATTAGCTATTGGTGTCGGAGGTAGTCCCACATTTTTATAACTATTATATGGAGAATCTATCTTTAAATCATTATATGTTACTATTTTTTTTCTTTCTGGGAATATATACTGTATAGTTGCATCAGACTGAAGTCTCATACCTATATCTAATCTATTGTAAAATACACTTGCTATCATAGGTCTATCTTCATCTCTAACAGCTTCTTTTTCAACAATAGAGCTCAGATTTACGACCTCTTGAAGAGTCATTTTTAACTCTTTTTGTCTTTTTTGTAACTTCTCAGTATACATTTTACCAAATTCAGCTAACATTTTATCCAGAACCTCTTTTTCACTTGTACCTTCTTCAAAGTAATAAGTCTGAGGATATAAGAAACCTTCTAGTGTAGTTATATCTTTTTCTTTTAAATATGGAAAATCACTATAAAATTCCTTTGGATTTTTGATTAGTTTTTCATACGTTTCTTTATTGCCCAGTTTTTTAGATACTAATATATCAATTACTTCATTAGAAGTTGATCCTTCTGGTATAGTTACTTTTATACCATCTTGATATGTTTTTCCAGATGATAATATGTCAATTATATCATTATTAGAATAGGTTTGATTAAGCAAATATTTTCCAGACTTTATGTTTGGAATTTCATTACTTACTTTTGCTACAACTTTGAATAATGTCTTATTCTTTATTAATTTTTTTTCGTATAATATATCTGTCATTGTATTTATAGTAGCACCTTTAGGTATTTCTACTACTATATCTTTTTTATTTTTTTTATTGTATGGTCCTATTTGTATGAACACAAAACTCCCTATTAATCCCAATAATACTACCAAGGAAATTAATGCTATCTTAAGTTTATTATTTCTCAAGTACATAGTATTTTCTACTCCTTATATATATTTATATCTTTTATATTATAAATCTAAGAATAAAAATTTTCAATAAAATTGTCGAATAAATTTCTTTTCTAAATTCATCGCTTTTTTATATTTGACTTATCTAACGTTCATTTATTAGTAATTTACCAAATTAATTATAAAAATTAATAGCTTAAAAATTTTATTATAATTATAAAAAGCTTAACGTTATTTTTTACACGTTAAGCTTTTTATAATCATAATATTAAAATTTTTTTATTTCATCTTTAGTTACAACACCATATATTAACTTTTTAGGTTGTGTTTTATCATCTACTATTTCATAAGCATTTATAAATCTTTCTTTTGCTTGTTCAAATTTTTCTTCTTTATTATAATGCATGTAAGCTAATACATCGCCTTTATTTACATAGTCTCCTACTTTCTTTTGAAGTACTATACCTGCTGATAAATCAAGTTCATCTTCTTTAGTTTCTCTACCAGCACCTAAAATCATAGCAGATACCCCTATTTCTTCTGCTTCTATCTTACTTATATAACCACTTTTTGGTGATTTTATAGGTACTATATTTTTAGATTTAGGAAGTAAATCATAATCGTCAACTACCCTCTTATCTCCGCCTTGATTTTCTATAAACTCTTTTAGTTTTTCTAGTGCACGTCCTGAAGATATAGCGTCTTGTATCATTTTCTTACCTTCTTCGAAATTTTCACAAACTTTTGCTAATACTAACATATATGCCCCTAATGTTTCACATAGCATTACAAAATCCTTAGGTCCATTTCCTTTTAAAGTTTCTATAGCTTCTATTACCTCTAATGAGTTACCTACAGCAAATCCTAAAGGCTCATCCATATTAGTTATCATACCTATTGTTTCTCTACCCATTCCACAACCAATATCAACCATAGCTTTTGCTAGTTCAAATGAATCATCTAGTGTTTTCATAAATGCGCCATCACCAGTTTTAACATCAAGTAATATAGCATTTGAACCTGATGCTAATTTTTTACACATTATACTAGCAGCTATTAAGGATATATTATCAACTGTAGCAGTTACATCTCTTAGAGCATACATTTTTTTATCAGCAACTGCTATTGTAGCTGTTTGACCACAAACTGCTATATTTTTTTCATTTACAGAATTTATAAATTTCTCTGCATCCATTTCTATTGAAAATCCTGGTATAGCTTCTAACTTATCTAAAGTCCCTCCAGTGTGTCCTAATCCTCTTCCTGACATTTTAGCTACAGGAGCACCACATGATGCCACTAATGGAGCTAAAGCTATTGTAGTTTTATCTCCTACTCCTCCTGTACTATGCTTATCAACTTTTATTCCTTTTATAGCTGATAGGTCTATAACATCTCCTGAATTCATCATAGCTTCTGTAAGATATACTGTTTCTTGTTTGTTCATTTTGTTTATATATATTGCCATTAAAAGAGCTGATGCTTGGTAATCAGGTATTTCATTTTTTGAATATTTTTCTACGAAAAAGTTTATTTCTTCTTTAGATAATTCATGCCCATCTCTTTTTTTTCTGATTATATCATATATTCTCATTTTATCTCTCCTTAACAAACTTTATATATAATCTATTATTTAAATTCAATAAGCTTAATACTAAATTTAGTATTAAGCTTATATATTTATTATATACTTTTAACTACTAATTTAACTAAACTTAAGAATTCAGCTTTTACTTTTTGAGTAGTTTCTATTACTTCTTCATGGTTAAGAGGTTGATCAAGTATCCCTGCTGCCATGTTAGTTATACAAGATATTCCTATAACATCCATAGATGAATGGCTAGCAACTATTACTTCTGGTGCAGTAGACATACCAACAGCATCAGCTCCTAGTATTCTTGCCATTTTAACTTCTGCAGGTGTCTCATATGTTGGTCCACTAAAGAATGCATATACACCTTCTTGTACCTTTATATCTAGCTTCTTAGCACACTCTCTAACTAATTCTATATATTTTGGTGAATAAGCTGTAGACATATCTGGGAATCTTGGTCCAAATCTTTCATCATTTTTACCCATTAAAGGTGTACTTCCACTTAAGTTTATATGATCTTTTATTATCATTAAATCACCTGGTTTAAAGTCTACATTTGCTCCTCCAGCTGCATTTGTAACTACTATAGTTTCAACTCCTAAAGCTTTCATAACTCTAACTGGGAATGTTATTTCTTGTTGAGTATATCCTTCATAGTAATGGAATCTTCCTTGCATAGCCACTACATCTTTGCCTTCTAATTTACCTATTACAAGGCATCCTGCATGTCCTTCAACAGTAGATACAGGGAAATTAGGTATTTCATTATATTTTATCTTTACTGGATTTTCTATTTCATCAGCTAATACTCCTAATCCAGAACCTAATATAAGTCCTATCTTAGGTGTTATATTTATTTTTTCATTTATAAATTTTGCACTTTCTTGTACTTTGTTAAACATATGTCTCCTCCTTGACTATTTAAGTATTTGTGATTTAAAACTAGTTCCATTTTTAGTCATTTTTGTATCTAATATATCTGCTACTGTAGCACCTATATCTGCAAAACTTTTTCTTATACCTAAGTTTACACCACTCTTGATATTTTTTCCATAAATTAATACAGGTATATACTCTCTAGTATGATCCGTACCTTTGTAAGTTGGATCATTACCATGATCAGCATTTATTATAAGTATATCATCTTCCTTTAAAGCATCTATTATTTCTGGAATTCTAGCATCGAATTCCTCTATAGCTTCTTTATATCCTTTTACATTTCTTCTATGTCCATATTTTGAATCAAAATCAACTAAATTAGTAAATATTAATCCTTTATTTTCTTTATTAATGTAATTTATAGTTTGGTCTACTCCATCCATATTATCTTTAGTGTGTATAGCTTCCGTTATACCTTGTCCATTAAATATGTCTTCTATTTTACCAACGCCAATTACATCTAGTCCAGCTTCTTTTATATTATCTAATACCGTTTTTTCAAAAGGATTTAATGAGTAGTCTCTTCTGTTAGAAGTTCTTACGAACTCACCTTTTCCTTTTCCTATATATGGTCTAGCTATAATTCTAGCTACTGCATTGTCTCCCATCATTATTTCCCTAGCTATTTCACACATTTTGTATAATTCATCAAGTGGTATTATTTCTTCATGCGCTGCTATTTGGAATACACTATCTGCTGATGTATATACTATTACATCTCCTGTTTTCATTTGATGTTCTCCATATTCATCTAATATAGCAGTTCCTGATGCTGGCTTATTTCCTACAACTTTTCTTCCTGTTCTTTTTTCAAATTCATCTATTATTTCTTTTGGGAACCCATTTTCAAATGTTTTAAATGGAGTTTCAACTAAAACACCTGTCATCTCCCAATGTCCTGTTGTAGTATCTTTTCCTTGAGAAATTTCTTCACATTTTCCAAAACAACCTATAGGAGAATCTACTCCTTCTACAAAATCTACTTCGTCTATATTTCCTATCCCTAATTTTAATAAGTTAGGTATCTTTATATCCTTATGTGTTTTTATTATATTTCCTAAAGTATTAACACCTTCATCTCCAAATTTTTTTGAGTCTGGAAGTGCTCCTATTCCTACACTATCAATTACAATCCATACAACCCTATTCATATTATGTCCTCCTTTTTTTGTAGTTTATTTCCTAGGATGTTTTTCTTTTATTTCTCTTCTCATATTCTTATTTATGTGATTTAAATATGATTGCAAACTAGATAAATTGCTATTTCCTAATATTTTGCTTACTACAGCAACATTAGCACCTTCATTTAAAAGATGAATAGCAAAAGAATGCCTAAGCATACTTGGATTTATGTTTTTATCTATATTAGCTAAATTAGCATATTTTTTAATAAGTTTCCATAAGCCTTGTCTTGTAAACCTTTGTCCTAAGGAACTTACAAATAAAGCTTTTTCATCTTCATTTGCCAATTCAGTTCTTGATTCATTTATATATTTTTCTAAATACTCCTTAGATGTATTGGATAAAGGTATTATTCTTGGATTTTTTCCTTTATCACAGCATATATAGTCTAAATCTAATTCTACAGAATCTATATCCATATCTATAAGCTCTGATACTTTTATACCTGTACCATACAATATTTCAAATATTGCCTTATCTCTTATTTCTTTAGGTGTATTTAAATTTTTAAAATCTAAAAGCCTTTTTATTTCTTCCTCTGTTAAAATATCTAAACTATTTTTCTCTATTTTAGGCTTTTTTATATTTCTTGCAGGATTATTTTTACTTATACCATAAAAAAATAAATAATCATGAAAAGATTTTATTGATGATATCATTCTAGATACTGTTGCTACAGATATATTTTCCTGTTCTAATCTTATTATATATCCTATAATATCATTTTCTACAACATTATCTAAACTTATCATCTTTTCTTTTAAATAATCAACATATCTTTTTATATCTATATAGTAAGATGATATAGTATTTTTAGATAGATTCTTACTATTTAGATATTTTATGTATTCCTCTACAACCTCCATAGCAAACTCCTTATCTGACTAGGAACTTAATCATACCTATACTTATAGTATTTAGTACAACTTGTAATATAACTGTAATACTTATTATAATTATAACATTTAATATAAATCTTTTTACTAAAAATATCATATTTTCTTTTCTTTTGTGCTTAATTTCTAATAATATTTTTTTTTCATAATCAAATGCCACTAACGTTAATATAACTGTACCAGGTATAATAGCTAAATTTTTCATAAATAAAACAAATATCATTTTTATTGATTCAAAATTTAGTGCTAATATCATACTATTTATAGTATAGCCTATTGATAAACCTTTTAGCATAAATATTATAAGCACTACTGGAAAAGTTATTACTAAGACTGAAAAAAAAGCGACACAAGCCATAAAGCTTAAATCTATTTTTAAATTTGATAATATAGCTTCTTTTATTCCTTCTCTTGAATTATAGTACTCACTTATAAAACTAATATCTTTTATTATTTCATCTTGATAACTTGGCCATATTTTATTTAGATAAGATCCAAGTGCTACAAATACAATAAATATTAACCCAATAAGTACTATTTGTCTGTTAAGTTCTTTAAAATTATTTTTTCTATATGTTCTTCTCAAATTTATAACCTCCCCTTTTACCTTACAAAATAGTATGTATAAAAAGAGGAGGTTATGACATTTTATATTAATTCTCTAGCTATTAAAATTCCAATTGCTGTTTTTGCATCTTCTATTTCATTTTGAATAACCATGTTATAAGCTTCTTCTAAACTTATAGTATGTACTTCTATATCTTCATCATCATTTAAATTTCTTTCACCTACAGTAATATCAGTAGCTAGATATATGTATATTTTTTGATTAGAAAAACCTGCTGATGTATAAAACTTATGTATTAGTTTTAAATTTGAAGCATCGTATCCCGTTTCTTCTTTTAGTTCTCTTTGTGCACATTCTTTTGGTGTTTCACCAGGTTCTAACTTTCCTGCTGGTATTTCCCATATAACTTTTTCTATTGGTTTTCTAAATTGTTTAATTAATACTATTTCATTATTTTCATTTAATGCTAATATACCAACTGCACCAGGATGTTCTACTATTTCTCTTTTTTGATATCCTTGGTTTATAGTCTCTACAGTATCTACTTTTAGGCTGATTGTTTTTCCAGTGTATATTTTATCACTACTAATAGTCTTTTCTTCTATCACCATCACAAACCTCCATTAAATAATATGCAGCACTACTTGCAGCCTCGAAAAACTCTTTATCTTGTTCATAATTTCTTCCCATAGTTCTTACCTTCAGGCCAAAATAATCTAAGTCTTCTTTAGTATTTTTATTATCTATATATACTATATTATGTCTATTTAAATCATTTTCTTCTATTTGTGCTCTTATTTTATTTAATTTATCACTTTCATAATTTGATATTGGTATTGTTATATCAACATTTACAATTTCTTTAAAAATAGTAATACTATGGTGAGATATTCCATTATGTCTTTCTCTTTTATCTGCAAAACTAATTCTAGGTATAGCTATAGGATTTCCACCAAGTTTTTTTACTGCATCTAATATAGGTCCTTGTTCTATTCCTGTAAATCCATATTTAGTTCCAGTACCTGCAATTCCAGGTCCCATACTAACAAATACACAGTCTGCATTTAATACTTCTTTAGCAGTTATTAAAGCTGTATATATATTTATACATTCATAATCCCCTCCGAATGCATTCCCTATAGTTATAGTATAGTCTATTAATCCTTTACTTTTTAAAGTTTCTACATTTTTACTTAGGTATATCGGTAATGCAGCTCCATCTGTCATTATATATACTATTTTTTTATCTTTATTATTTCTTTTATATGATGCTACAAAAGGTGTAAGCATACTATGAAGTGTCCCAACAACAACTGGCATATCATTTAAACTTTTAAAGCTTGATATTTTATCATGATAAGTACTTTCTTGTTCTTCAACTGAATCTACCTTAACTTGTAGTGGCGTATATCTTAATTTCATAATATGACCGCCTTCTGTAAAGCTTGATTCTATATTATTTAGATTAGTTATTACAAAATGATATCCTCCAGTACCTAAACTTAACTCAACAGCTGTTGTATTTAATACAACCTCATCACCTACATTTACACTCCCTGTCATCTTAGGGTAGTTGTATGCTTTTTGTATTTCTCCATTTATATTAACTCTTATATCTTCTAATTTTTCACTCTTATCTTTTATAGAATCTACAATTCCTATTCTTTTACTTATCATAAGTTTACCTTCCTAATTTATCTATGAAATTTAAGAACTTATTTTTCTCTATTATCTTAGTTAAAGAATACTTCTCTGTAAGTATATGTATAAATATTAAAAATACTAACCAAGCTAATCTAATATTAAATGAATACCCCATACATATAAGTATTCCTATAGATATACCTAAAACATTTGATCCTGTGTCTCCCATCATAGCTTTAGCTTTTAAGTCGTAATTAAAATATGCTAATACATTTGGAAGCAGTAAAAGAAGTAGACTTTTTTCAAATCCTGCTAATGTTAAAAGTAAAACTAACCCTATTATTAAATATACCTTTATAGCTCTTCCAGGCCTTAAATCTAATAAGTTCATAAGATTTGTAGAAAGTGCTATTATAAGAGTATTTACAATTATATCTAATATATCTTTAGATATTGCTATAGATATTAATATACCTATAAATCCTCCAAATAATGCCTTAAATCCACCTGTTGTAAGCTTTCCTTTAAACAAACTCTTAAAATGTCCTTTAAGCCCACTAACATCTCTATTTCCTATTATATCGTCTAATATTCCTGCAAAGAACATTGCTATTATTCCAAATATGAACATAAATAAATATAGTAGCTTATTAACATCATTAGTTACAAATCCTATAATAATACCATTTATTATTATCATAGGTAAAAATACTATACCCATACTAACTGGTATCATATCTTTTTTATAATTTGGTCTTAATACATTACTATCTATTAATAAATTTTTAAATAAAGGGATAACAACATAGGTTCCAAGCAATCCTGTTATAAATAAAACAGTATAAAGTATATAATATTTCACCTATATACTACCTCCATTCTTTATTTTTTGCTTTTAAAACTTTCTTTATATGGTAGTATTGTTTTCCCCTATGAATAAAACCTTTTAAATCTCTTCCTGTTTCACTATGAGTCATATTTACTAATACTTCTTTGATTGTGTAACCGTATTTTAATATGTCTATAGTCATACCTACTTCTACACCATAACCATATGGAATCTCTTCAAATTTTTCTAATACTTCTTTTTTAAATATCCTTTGTCCTGATAAAGTAGAGTCTAGTTCTACACCTGTCATCTCAAATACAGATTCTTTAGCTAATCTTTTTACAAATCCTAGCCCTCCCTTTTTCTTTGCAGGAGGGAATTTTGCTATAATAACATCGGCTTCGTTGTTTAATATAGGCATGATAAGTTTTTTAACTTCACTAGCTGAACTTCCTAAATCTCCATCTAAAAATCCTATTATATCTGCATTTTCCATAGCTATTTTTAACCCATAGTTTAATGCGTATCCTTTACCTCTATTTTTATCTAATTTAAACACTTTTATTTTGTCATTTTTAACACTAGATGCTATTTCTGTAGTATTATCGCTAGAACCATCATCTACAACTACAATTTCATCTATTTCATTTATATCAGTAATGCTTTCTAATGTGTCCTTGATCTTATCTGCTTCATTGTAAGCTGGTATTATTATACTTATGTAAGAACTCATATTTTTTCTCCTTTTCTTATTTCTTATAAGGGAATAATTGTTTTGCACTTTCTAATCTACCAAAATCCCCTGTAGCTCCTTTTTCATTTAATAATATAGTTAAAGAAACTTTACCTATTCCTTCTTCAATATTATCTATAGTTGCTATTTTGTTTTTAGAATATAAGTCTATATAAGAATTTTTAGTATTACTTTTTTGAACTCCTACTATATATTTATTTTGTTCTTTTAATTTAGTTATTAAAGCTTCATCTATCTTATCAAAGTTTTCTTTTTGAGCTTTATCTTCACTTCCACCTGTTAAAACTACAGAATCATAATCTATATAATTTTCTGCTATAGATTCTACTTTAATTAACTCTAAACGTTGAAGATTTTCTAACTTAGATATACTACCTTCTTCTTTTAAAGATTCTGCTATATAATTTATAACATCTTTTGCATTGTTTAGTTCAATTGAAAGTTCTTCTGATGCTTTCTTTAAAGCATCTTTATTTTCTATATTGCTAGTAAGTACTATATCAAATGCTACATTTCCTCCAGCATTTTGTATTATACTTGCAGTTTCTTTACTATAATCATTTTTTTCATTTGTAGATATTATTCCTATATTTTTATTTACAAGACTATCTTTTATTATCTTATCTGAATTTTGATTTATTATGGCTATTGCTTCATCATAATCTTTATTTAAATTAGTTAAATTTTCTTCTAAGTTATCATTTGTTGTTTTTAGTACTTCAAACTTACTATCTAAATCTTTGATCATACTTGCTTGTTGTTTACTAAGTTCTTGATCATAATTTAGATTAAATCCTACTAACATACCAATTCCTAAAGCTATAAAAATAGCTCCTATGGTAACTATATAATATTTCATGTTTATATGCATTTTTTTCCTCCTAAATCTACATTTGTAGTAATAGCTTTAATTTTAGCTGCATTAGATGTATAAACTGCTGAACACTTGGAGAGAAAGAGGCTAGTATAAGTATTGGGAATAAGGCAGTAGCTATTAATGCCCATATATACTTCATCTTTAACTTACTTCTATATAGTAGGTTAACTCCTTTCGCATCTATAAGCTTTGATCCTATTTTTAATCTTACTAAGAAAGTACTTGCCATACCCTTTCTTCCTTTTTCTAGAAAATCTATCATATTAGAATGAGTTCCAAGAGCCACTATAAGCTCTGCTTTGTACTCGTAAGCTATTAACATAGCTATATCCTCACTAGTTCCAGGTGCTGGAAATACTATAGCATCTAGCCCTAAATCTTGAACTCTTTTAAGACCTGGTGCCCTTCCATCTGTATAAGCATGTACGATTATCTCACCTGCTTTTTTAAGAGCTTCATCACTAACACTATCCATATCTCCAACTATAACATCTGGAGTATAACCAAACTCTAGTAACGCATCCGCTCCTCCATCAACACCAACTAATATTGGCTTCACTTCTTCTATGTATGATAATATTGTGCTTAAATCTTGCTTATAATCTTGTCCTCTTACAACTATTAGTACATGCCTATTAGCGTAATTAGTTTTAACTTTAGGTATTTCGACTTCTCCTAATATGAATCCTTTTTCTTTCTTTGCATAATCAATAGTATTATCTATGAACCTATCTAGTTCAACTGCTAAGTTTTCGTATGCTTTTTTTAATTTGACTGCTACTTCTTCTTTGCCTAATACTTCACCTTGTCCTAAAAATTTATTGTCTCTATAAATTTTACCATCTATAATTTCAATATTTTGACCTTCAGACAACTCATTAAATAATTCTTCACCTATATTATCAACTATAAGAATATTTTTTTCAGTTAGTATTCCAGGTCCTTTATTAGGATATCTTCCACTTATAGAAGGTGATGCATTAATAACTAGCTTTACTTTACCTTCTACTAAAGAATTCGCTGCAACTTCATCTATATCTATATGATTTATAACAGCTATTTCTCCACCCGTAAGTCTCTTTGCAAGCCTCTTTGTTTTTCTATCTACTTTAATAGGGCCTTCGACTCTCATAAATTAAACCTCCGATATCATTTTTAAAATCACATTACATTATAGCATTATTTAACGACAAAATAAATGTTTAAAGTCAGTTTATAATTTTATATAAGGATTTTTTAAATATATTTGTATATTTTAATCAATCTTATTTAACCTTGATAAATTCATCAACTCACTTTTGCTGTTTTTTTCAGGGTTACATATTACTATTTCTAAAAGGAGATTTAACTGTTCTCCTATTGATTTTCCACTATACCCCATCAACCTTAAATCGTTCCCGTTTATATCTAAATCATTTATTTTATAGCATTCATTATTTTTAGCTATTTCTTCTATAAATTCTGTATATTTATCTATTGAATGTTTTCTTATACTTAATTCTTCAATCTCTTCACAATCACCTACTTTTTTGTAATATATTTCCTTCAATTTTAAAATATCTTTTAAATTATCAATTCCTATTTTATTTAGAATTTTTTTAATATCAATTTTATCTAAATCTATATTATCTATTAGCATATAGTCAATCATATTATTTATGTATTTTGTTACATTATTTGGATATTTCAGTTTGCTTACAATATTATTTTTTCTTATATTTTTATTGTAAAACTCTATTTTTTCCTTTGTCTTATTTAGTCTTTTTGTGTTATTTTCTAAAATTAAAAATTCTATCATCAATAGTCTTTGCTCTAAACTAATATTACACTCTTTTAATATTGTTAACTTTGTACAAAAATCTTCATAATTCTCTACATGAGAGTATATCTCTAACTCCTTAAATATATTCAAACTATATAATAATCCTAGTTTTTGAGGGTTTTCACTAAGTATGATTTTTTTTATTTCATCACTTACTCTTTCTCTGCTAATATTTTTTAATATACTAGAATTTCTTTTTATACTTTCAAATGTTTCTTTTTCTATATCAAATCCTAGTTTACTGCTAAATCTTATAGCTCTTATTATCCTAAGTCCATCTTCAATAAATCTTTCATCAGGATTACCTACTGTTCTTATTTTTTTATCATGTAAATCTTTAACTCCATCAAAATAATCGATTAGTTTATCTTCTTCATTATAAGCCATAGCATTTATTGTAAAATCTCTTCTCTTTAAATCATCTACTAACTTTGATGTAAATTCTACATTTTTAGGCCTTCTATTATCTTCATACTCACCTTCAACTCTATATGTTGTTATCTCATAAACCTCATCTTCTATTAAAATACCTACTGTTCCATGCTTTATTCCATTTTCTATTATTTTATAGCCTTTAAATATATCTATTATTTTATTAGGTTTTGCACTAGTTGTTATATCATAGTCATTTGGTAAAATACCTAATATACTATCTCTGACACATCCTCCTACTATATAAGCTTCTTCACCATGTTCTTTTATTTTTTCTATTATAAATTTTACTGATTTCGGTAAATTTATATACATCACATATCTCCTTAATTTATATATATTTATAAGATAACCAAATTTTAAAATATATAATACTTTATACTCACTTGTTTACACTTTGAATATAGCATTATAAAAGCCTTCTTAATATTAAGAAGGCTTTTATAATGCTATATTTATTTAACCATACTATGCTCTAATCTTAATTTATCTGCTATCATAGCTATAAATTCAGAATTTGTTGGTTTTCCTTTTGTATTATGCACTGTATAACCAAATAGTTGATTTATTGTATCAACTTTACCTCTACTCCATGCTACCTCTATAGCATGTCTTATAGCTCTTTCAACTCTACTTGGAGTAGTATTAAATTTCTTAGCTATACTTGGGTATAATTCCTTAGTTACAGCTCCTAGTAATTCTACGTTATCTATTACCATCTTTATAGCTTCTCTTAAATAAAGATATCCCTTTATATGAGCTGGAACACCAATTTCATGTATTATATTAGTTATTTCTGTTTCTATATTACCTACATTTTTGACAAAGTCACTTCTTGTCATTTGTATATCAGCATGAGCCCTAGGCTTTATGTCTGCATGTGCAGGTCTGTTTGAAACTAATTCTCTTATTCTATTTATAAATATTACAAAATCAAAAGGTTTAACTATATAATAGTCTGCTCCTAAATTTATTGCACTTTGTGTTATTTTGTCTTGTCCTACAGCTGATAGAACTATTATTTTTGGCATTTTAGGTATATCCATAGAATTTAACTTCTCTATAACACCTAATCCATCTAAATGTGGCATTATAACATCTAGCACTAATAAATCTGGTTGTAACCTTTTTACTAAATCTAGTGCTTCTATACCATCTTTTGCGATTCCTAATATTTCTATATCACTTTCATTAGATAAGTACTCCTTAAGTACCTGACAAAAATCCTTGTTATCATCTGCTAAAACTATTTTTATTTTATCGCTCACTTAAACTTCCCCCCATTAATAAAACATCTTCTCTTTTATATAAAAATTAAAACCCTTTATACTTAAGCATATTCGACATAGTAAAATTATATTCCTTCAATATATTTGAAATCTATTGAAAAATATATTAAATTTTAATTTCTCTTATCTAATTCTATCATCTCATCTATAAAAATACCATATCCTTTTTTGGCATTATCTTCAAAAACATGTGTTAATGCCCCAACTAGCTTATTATTTTGTATAATAGGGGCACCACTCATGCCTTGTACTATACCGCCTGTATAATTTACTAATTTCTCATCAATAATTTCTATAACTATATTTTTATCTCCTTTATTTTCATATATATTTTCTATATTTATGTCATATGGATATACATATCCTTCCTCATTTTCAAGTAAAATACTTGCTTTACCCCTTTTTATTTCATTCTTGTTTCCCACTTTTATAAGAGGTAATTTGTGTTTTATGTTGTTTATTATATTTCCCTCTATACCTTCATTATCATTATTACTAAATGTTCCTATTAAGTTGTATTCATCCAAATTACAATCAAAATTACCAATAACACTCTCTGTTGATTTTTCTAGATTTACTTCTGTTGGATAATATACACTACCTTCTTTTATTTTTAATATTTTACTTGTATCAAAATCTTTTATAGGATGTCCTATTGCTTTAAATTCTTCATTGTCTGGATCATAAAACGTCATAGTTCCAACTCCCGAAACTTTATCTCTAACCCATAAGCCTAACCTTTTTTCTTCGTCTTCTACTTTTAATTTTATCTTTATAACTAGTTCTTTACTATCTCTCTCAACTGTTAAATATACAAAATCTTCTTTAATATCTTTTATATATTCGTATATATCATAAGCATTTTCGATTTTTTTTTCATTTATTTTTATTATGTTATCCCCTTTTTTTATCCCTCCTATATACTCTAATGATTCATCTTCATAACCTATTACTAATGCTCCATCTGTTTTAGCTTTTATTCCAATTAGATTACCGCATGGATAAACATACTTATTACTCTTATTTACAGCCTCTATATAGTAATTTTTTATACCATCATAAGTTATAGATATTAAAAGTATAGCTACCATAATTGTTAATGTTAAAAATACTGAATTTCTTTTAATTTTCATAAGTATATCTCCTCTTTTATATATATACTTATAGTTCCTATTTTGGATTTTTTTATACAAAAAAGAAGCCCTAAAGGCTTCTTTTTGCTAGTTCTATTATTTCACTTGCGTGTTCAATAGTTTTTTCTGTTATATTACTTCCAGCTATAAGTCTAGCTATTTCATCTCTTTTTTGGTCTTTGTCTAACTTTCTAATAGTAGTAAATGTTCTTTCATTATCTGTACTCTTCTCTATACAATAATGAGTATCTGCATTAGCAGCAATCTGTGGTAAATGAGTTATACAAATAATTTGCTTTTTCTTTCCTATATTACTAAGTTTCTCTCCTACTATTTGTGCTGCTATTCCACTTATACCTGTATCTATTTCATCAAATACTAATGTATCAATTTGGTCTATATCCGCAAGTATGGTCTTAAATGCTAGCATAAATCTAGACATTTCTCCACCTGAAGCTACTTTATATATAGGTTTAATATCTTCACCTAAGTTAAATGATATCATAAACTCTATATCATCCATTCCTCTAGGTGTGAATATTCCTTGTTCAAAATTTACTTTAAATGCAACATTTTTCATATTCAAGCTTTTTAACTCTTCTAATAGGACTTTCTCTAACTGTTTAGCTACTATCTTTCTTTGGGAAGTTAAGGCCTCAGCTCTTTCTTTAAGTTTACTTTCAAGCTTATTTAATTTAAGTTTAAGCTCTTCTACTCTTTCATCTCTATTTAATATTTCATCTAATCTATTCTTTATATTTTGATGATAATCAAATATTTCTTCTATAGTTTCTCCATATTTTCTCCTTAGGTTATTTATTTCATCAACTCTAAGTTCTATTTGTTCTAACTCATATGGTTCAAAATTTATATTTTCTTTATAATTTCTTATCTCTCTTGATATATCTTGAAGCTCATACATTATTCTTTCTATCTCATTATTATAATCACTTAAACTTTTGTCATATTCACATATTGATGATAGTTCTTTTACTGCATTACCTATTAAATCTACTGCATTAACCTGACCTTCATATAAATTTTGATAACTTATATTTAAATTTTTAAAGATTTTTTCACCATTTCTATAGACGTCCCTTTGTTTTAGTAAGTCTTCATATTCGTCCTTGCTAAGATTGGCAGATTCTATTTCATTTATTTGAAACTTTAATAAATCTATCTCTCTTTGAATTTGCATATCATCTTTATTTTCAGTTAATATATTTAAAGCTTTTTTTACATCACTATACTCATCGTATATTTCTTTATATGAAATTTTAAATTCTTCTAATTCATGTTCTCCAAATAAATCTAAAAATTCTAGATGAGTATCTTTATTGAATAATGCTTGTGTTTGATGTTGACCGTGAACATCTATAAGCTTAGATGCTATTTGCTTTAAAACATTCATCTTAACAGTTCTTCCATTAACCCTAGCAACACTTTTTCCATCACTATATATTATTCTAGTTATAACTAGTAAATCATTATCATCTAGTTCAAGATCATTATCATTAAGTACTTTTATTAAATCTTTATTTTTAGAGTGAAATATAGCTTCTACTACACCTTTTTCAGTTCCTTTCCTTAAAAAAGATCTATCATATTTCTCTCCTAAACAAAGTCCTAATGCATCTATTATTATAGATTTTCCTGAACCTGTTTCTCCTGTAAGTATGTTCAAATTTTTATCAATATTTAAACGAAGCTCCTCAACAAGAGCACAATTTTTCATATATAACTCAAGGATCAATTCTAAATCCCCCTCTTTTAATAAATCATATAAATGTTTTACTTATTTAGATTATGAGAATTTTCAACAACTTCTATTATCTTATTAGTATGTTGTTCTTTATTAAACTCATATCCTTCATTACCATTTCTTAAGTGTATTAAATACTCTATATTTCCTTCAGGACCTTTTATCGGTGAGTAATCTAATCCTAATATTTCAAATCCATTTTCAACAGCAAAATTAGATATCATTTCTATAACTTCAATATGTGTTGATTTTTCTCTAACCACACCTTTTTTACCAACTTTTTCCCTACCAGCTTCAAATTGTGGCTTTATTAAAGCTACGATTTGACCATCTGGACGTATTAATTCCTTGCATTTTGGTAGTACTAGCTTTAAAGATATAAAAGATACGTCTATAGATGCAAAATCTGCAAACTCTTTAGTTTGTTCTATAGTAACATGTCTTATATTAGTTCTCTCCATGCAAACTACTCTCTCATCTTGTCTTAATTTCCATGCAAGTTGTCCATAGCCAACATCTATAGAAAATACTTTTGATGCTCCATTTTGAAGCATACAATCAGTAAATCCTCCTGTTGATGAACCTATGTCCATACACACTTTTCCTTCTAATGTTAAATCAAAGTTATTCATGGCTTTTTCAAGCTTTAATCCACCTCTACTTACATATGGTATTGGATCTCCTTTTACTTCTATCTTAGCTTCTTCATCAACATCAGAACCTGCTTTATCACATCTTTGATTATTTACAAATACAAGACCTGCCATTATTGCCTTTTTAGCTCTTTCTCTACTTTCAAAGTATCCTTTTTCTACTAATAATAAATCTATTCTTTTTTTCATAAAATTACCTTTCTAGTTTACAGTCTTTTACTCTCATTGCTATCTTCTCTGGAGATAGACCTATTGTATCATATATTTCATCTGCATTCCCATGAGGTACAAATGCTTCTGGAAGACCTAAATTCATAATATTAACATCAATTTTATTGTCTGTTATATATTTATTTATTCTACTTCCAAATCCACCTATTATTGTATTATCTTCAATAGTTATAACCTTTTTATGAGTTTTTAATAAATCTGCTAAAAGATTTTTATCAATAGGCTTTAAGAATCTTGCATTAACTATTGTTGGATTTATACCTTCTTTTTCTAATAATTCTTTAGCTTTAAGAGCATGTTTTACCATATTTCCTATTGCTAGTATCAGTATGTCTTCTCCTTTTGACAATACTTCATAACTTCCTACTTTTATAGGTTCATACTTACCACTTTCTAAGTAATAACTACCCCCTCTTGGATATCTAATAGCTACAGGCTCTTTTAATTCTAGAGATAAATCCATCATTAACTCTAGCTCTTTGCAATCCTTAGGAGCCATAACCGTTATATTTGGTATTGCATTTAAATAGCTTAAATCAAACATACCATGATGAGTTTCGCCATCATTACCTACTATACCAGCTCGATCTATAAGGAATGTTACAGGTTTTTTAGTTATACATACATCATGTATTACTTGATCATATGCCCTTTGTAAAAATGATGAGTATACAGCAAAATACGGTTTTAATCCATTTTTTGCAAGTCCTGCAGCAAATGTAGTTGCATGTTGTTCTGCTATACCAACATCATAGTATCTATTTGGGTATACTTTTTCAAATAGATTTAATCCTGTACCCGATGGCATAGCTGCAGTTATTGCACATACTCTATCATCTTTTTCTCCCATAGATACTAATTTCTCTCCAACTAATGAAGATATAGATTTTGTACCTGATGATTTTATACCTTCTCTTATATCAAATTTTGACACTCCATGATATTTATGTGGTTCATTTTCTGCAAATCTATATCCTTTACCTTTTTTAGTTATAACATGAAGAAGCTTTGGCCCTTTTTTTTGTTTGCATTTTTCTAAAATTTCTATTAATTCTTTAATATTGTGCCCATCTATAGGACCATAATATTTTATTCCTAAAGACTCAAATAACTCGCATTCTTGAGGAATAAATGTACTTATTATACTATCTTTAAATTTATTGGCTGTTTTAGATATTAACTCTCCTCCAGGAGCTATATTTAATATCTTTTCAACTTCATTTTTTACTTTATTAGCTGCTGAGTTTCTAACTATACTAGATAAATACCTAGACATTCCACCAACATTTTTATCTATAGACATTTCGTTATCATTTAATATAACTATCATATCTGTTTTTGTATGTCCTAGATGATTTAATGCTTCTAGTGCCATACCACCTGTTATTGATCCATCTCCAATTACAGCTATGACATTACTATCTTCACCTTTTATATCTCTTGCACATGCAATACCATGTGCCACTGAAATTGATGTGCTACTATGACCTGTATCAAATATATCATGTGGACTTTCACATTCTTTAGGAAATCCACTTAAACCATTTAATTGTCTTAGTGTATTAAATTCTCCTTTTCTTCCAGTTATCATCTTATGTACATAAGATTGATGCCCAACATCCCATACAATTTTATCTTTCGGACTTTCAAATACCTTATGCAATGCTAGTGTAAGCTCTACAACCCCTAGATTGGAAGCTAAATGCCCTCCTGTTTGAGAAACAGATTTAACTAAAAATTTTCTTATATCCTTTGATAGTTCATCCATTTGTTCAACGTTCATCAACTTTATATCACTTGGAGAGTTTACTTTATCTAAATATTTATACATATAATCCTCACCTTTATTTATCAGCTATTAATACAATTAATAGTCTATAGTTTACTTTATACAAATTTTATTTATAAAATTCTAACATCTAAAAAATGAATATACCTTAGTATTGACTAAGTTATATTCATTTTATAACCGTATTAAAATATTTACTATTTCAAGTATCTTAATCTATATAAAATTTAACTATCTATAATTTTACTTATAGACATATAATTTTAATACTTTTGTCAAATACGAATTATATCATACATTGTATATTTTTTCAATTTACACGAAGTATAATGCTACTAATATACCTAGTATAGCCCCAAACAATACTTCTTTAGGAGTATGACCTACTAGCTCTTTTAATCTTTCATGCTTTATTGGTTTTCTATGTTGTACATCATCTATAATTTGATTTAGTATTGCCGCTTGTTTTCCTACAGAACGTCTTACTCCAGTTGCATCATACATTATTATTAAAGAGAATACACATACTATAGCAAAATCAGTTGATTGAAATCCCCTTTCTATGCCAACTAGTGTTGATAAGCTAGTTACAAATGAGCTATGAGAACTTGGCATACCTCCTGATGTAAATAATCTAGAAATTTCTATTCTCTTATCTTTTCCTGTAAATATTTTTATAAATTGTGCTAAGAAACAAGCAAATATACTTATCCCTAAAACTTTGTTGCTAAAAATTTGTGAAAAAAAATCCATCGTTCCTCCTTAATACTCTCTGTCCACTATATAATCAGCTAAACTGCTTAAAAATTCTGTATCATTTGATATTTGTGTTAATGCTTCTTTAGCTTCTTTTATTAATCTATTCGCTTCTTCTTTTGACTCTTCTAGTCCTATTAAGGATGGGTAAGTAGATTTATTATTGTCTATATCACTTCCTACTTTTTTTCCTAACTTAGACTCATCTCCAACTATATCTAATATATCGTCAACTATTTGAAAGGCTAGTCCTATATTTTTTGAATATTTAGTTATATTTTCTAATTCATTATCATTTGCATTTCCTATTATAGCTCCCGCTCTCATACATCCTATCATTATAGCTGCAGTCTTATTGTTATGTATATAATCTAATTTTTCTTTAGATATTTTCTTATTTTCACTTTGAACATCTACTACTTGTCCACCTATCATACCATTTATTCCTGCAGCTGATGCTATCTCATACATAGCATTTAAATATTTGTTTGGATTTTCTTTGTTCATAGAACCTAAAAGCATAACTTCAAAAGCATAATTTAAAAGGGCATCTCCTGCAAGTATAGCCATATCTTCACCAAATACTATATGATTTGTTTTTCTACCTCTTCTTAAATCATCATTATCAAGTGCTGGTAAATCATCATGTATTAAAGAATATGTATGTATCATTTCTATTGCCATAGCAAATGGTATCGCATCCTTATAATCTCCACCTACTGATTTACATGCTTCTAATGTAAGTATCGGTCTTAACCTTTTTCCACCTGCACTTAAACTATAATTCATAGCCTCCATTATAGTTTTTTGATATCCTTCTTCTTTTGGCATATACTCCTTTAATAATTTTTCTATATAGCTTGCTTTTTCTTTTAGCACTGCTTTAAATTCCACGTTTATTCCTCCCTAATATCAAATTCTTCTTCTACACCTAATTTATTAAATTTACTTATTTTAAATGTCGCATCATCTAAAAGCTTATTACAATATTTGTAAAGACTTATACCTTGTTCATACAAACTTAATGACTCATCTAAACTAGCATTTTTAGATTCTAATTTTTCTAGAATTTCCTCTAATTTTTTATAGGCTTGTTCATACGTTAGATTCATGTCTATACCTCTTTTGATTTTATTTTTTCAACAGTACACTCAATACTTCCATCTTTTAAAACTATATCTAAGTTATCTTTAAAATCTATCTCTTTTATACTGTTTACTGTAACTCCATGTTTTGATAATATACTATACCCTCTATCTAATGTTGATAAAGGGCTCATATTATGAAGTATTGCTCCAGTTTTTGAAAGTCGATCTTTTTCTGTGTTTAATTTCTTTTCTGCTTCAAGTGTTATTTTATCATATATCCTATCTAATTGTATAATTTTATCTCTTATTATATAGGACTTAATATAACTATTTATCTTATCCATAGTATGATTTAGTCTATGCTCGCTTATATTTATATTACTAGTTAATGATTTATTCATTCTATTTAATATGTTATCTAGTTTAAAATTTAATTCTTCTAATGATGGTGTTGCTATTTCTGCTGCTGCCGATGGTGTAGGTGCTCTCATATCACTTACAAAATCACATATAGTAAAATCTGTTTCATGCCCTACCGCAGATATTATAGGTATATTAGACTCAAAGACTGCCCTAGCTACCATTTCTTCATTAAATGACCATAGTTCTTCTATAGAACCTCCACCTCTACCAACTATAATTGTATCTACGTTATCCATCATATTAAAAAATTTTATCCCATCACATATATCATACTTTGAACTTTCACCTTGGACATTAACAGAATATAACTTTATATTAACTTTTGGGTATCTTCTTTTTACTACGTTTACTATATCTCTTATAACTGCACCTGTTTGTGATGTTACTACACCTATAGAATTTGGTATTTTTGGAATAGGCTTTTTATATTTATTGTCAAATAATCCTTCTTTTTCTAACTTTTCTTTTAATTTATTAAACTCTATATATAAATTTCCTATACCTTCTGTTTCTATAGAATTTATATACAACTGATAAGAACCATCTCTTTCATACACAGATATATATCCATTAGCTATAATCTTAGTCCCATTAGTTAGTGCTAAGTCTTTATTATAATTATTTTTAAATATAACACAATTTATTTTTGAATTTTCATCTTTTAAAGATAAGTATACGTTTCCACTACTATGTATTTTAAAATTTGATATTTCTCCTTTTACTTTTAAATTGTATAAGATAGGGTCATTGCTTAATATTCTTTTTATATATGAATTAGCTTCACTTATAGTTAAGGCTCTTATTTTCAAATTTTTTCACTCCTATTAAAGCACAACCAACAGCATTGTCTGTTGCGTACTCCGGTTTAGTAAAATATGCATTTATCTTATATTTTCTTAATCTATTTGTTAACTCTTTTGATATATACTTACTAGCAGATACCCCTCCAGCAAATACTATATCTTTTATATTGTATTCTTTACTTATATGCTCTATTGATTTTATCATATTTCTAACTACTGCATCTAAAACTAATTTACTTATGTACTCTTTGCCACAATTATCTATTATATTATCTATTTGATTTTCAAGACCTGATAGATTCATATATCCTTCTTTTACAGAAGTTTTTAAACCTTGTTTTATTGCAGACTCACAATTTAGTGCATTTTCATCTATATATTTACCACAAGGGAAATCATATCCCATCTTAACTCCAACTCTATCTATAAGTTGTCCAAAACTTATATCCTTGCTTCCACCTACTATTTCTATGTCATAGCTTTCTTTATTTTTAGTGCAAAGCAGTATTTCTGTTGTCCCTCCTGACATATGAACAGATAAGAACTTTTCTTTATTTAATTTATTATCTAAAAGACTTGCTTCTATATGATTTTCTTGATGAGTAGTTTCATATAAATCACAACCTATCATTGTTGAACACAGCTTAGAAAAATTATATCCTACAGTAAATACTGGCATATAAGAGTTTTTAATTGGTCTTGGTTTTGTAGATGCGCATATTCCAACTATATTATATTTATTTATAATCGATTTTATTTTACTGTCTATTTCTCCTAAATTATTTATATGCTGAAAAACAGCTTCACTTTGCCTTAATCCCTTGCTATCTTTTTTTACTTTAAGTAATATTTTTTCATTAAATATTACTTTTTTATCTAAAGATATAGCTGCTATAGAAGTTGTATAGCAGCTAGTATCTATTCCGATTATTATATTATTTTGATTCTGTTTCACTAACGACACTTCCTAATATTCCATTTATGAATTTAGGAGTTTTGTCATCACAGTATAATTTAGCCATTTCTATAGCTTCATTTATTGAAACTTTATTTGGTATCTCTTCTACAAATAATATTTCACATATAGCTAGTCTTAATATTGCTAAGTCTACCTTTGCCATTCTATTAACTGACCAATTTTTAGCATATTTGTTTATCATTGCATCTATTTCGTCCGATTTTTCACTTAATAATTTACACATTTGAGCCATATATTCTCTATCTATAACATCATCAGCTTTTAAATTTTCTAATTTTAACTCTGGGTTATTTGAATATTGTAATCTAAGCTCTTCATATCTATTTGTTATGTATTCTAATTGATCATTTAAAAATTTATCTAATACATCACCCATATCTTCTTTAGTTATTTGAGTTTGATATATTAATTTCATCATATACTCTCTTGTAGTTACTTTTCTCGCCTTATCATTCTTCATTAGTCTTAATCCTCCTCTAATTGATATTATGTACATATTACACAATAAAAAACCCTCTGATTTTCAGAGGGTTTGATTAACTTTTCTTAGCTTGCTTAGCTTCTTCTCTTTCAGCTTTTTCTTTCTTAAAGCTGATTCCTTGAACATGTATATTAACTTGAGAAACATTTAATCCTGTCATTGTCTCAACAGTGTTTTTAACATTTTCCTGAATTTTAAAAGCTATGTCTGGTATAGATACACCATACTCTATCATAACCATAACATCTAAGCTAACTTCCTCTTCTTCTACTTGTATTTTTACACCATTATTTTTAAATAATTTATCTGTTAATGTTGTATTCGTTTCAACGCCTTCTATCTCTAATGCTGCAAGACCTGCTATAGTAGATATTACATCATTAGATATTTTAACTTGTCCAAAATCATTATTTTCCATGATAAACTTACCCCCTTATATAAGGAACTATTTTATAACTATAATAATACCAAATACCATTAAACTTTGCAAGGAAATAACCTTAGTTAAATTCTAAGGTTATTGTTTTCCTTATATTAATATGTATATTTTTTGTTTTATATTAATTTTCATTGTTCATAATTTTTATATTTTCATAATCTACTTTTGCTTCTTCTGCTACTAAATCAAATACTTTTGCTGCATCTTTCTTTTCAAATTTTTTCTCATTTACTACAACATTTACACTTTCATCACTTATATATACTAGTGCATTTTCAAAACCTTTAGTACTTAATAAGTTTTCTATTTTAAGTTCAGTTTCCTGGTCTTTAACTAATTTAAGCTTCATATTTGATGCTTCTTCTCTAGCTTTATCCGAAGTAGATGGATTATTTATCATTTCGTTTAATTGTCCACTTAATTCATTTCTTTGCTTTTCTCTAGTCATTTTCATATCTAGTATATATGTAGACTTTTTCATATTTTTTTCTGATGTTAATTGACTTTTTATCTCCTTACTTGTTTCAGTTACCTTTTCATTAACTTCGCTTTTTTTACTATCTACGACTTCTACATCGTCTTCTTTATCTTTTTTATTTTCAGATTTCTTTTCTGAGTTTTTCTCTATTTGAGCTTCTTCATATGCTTTTAGCTCTTGACCTGTTTCTATAGCTGATTTTTCACTTAACTTATAATTCACAGCTCCTACTACTACTAACATCGCTGCTAAACTTACTACAACAAAACCTCTACCCTTATAATCAAACTTCATTTTTATCCCCCCAGTTTAATATTTATTACTTTGTGTATACTTCTACTTGATGCCCTGCTACCTGAAGAGCAGTTTGTACAGCATCATAAAGTGTTTCTTTAACAGTCGGGTCACTAGCCCCACTTGATACTACTATTACACCTTTTATACTTGCTTCATTAGTTTTTAATACTATTGGTTCATTTGAACCTGATGTTATTATAGTTTTATTATCACTTGATGTTGTTATAGTTCTTTCTCCTCCCTTAGTATCTTTTTCTTCTGTTTTTTCTGTAGTTGAGTTTGAATTATATGCAGGTTGAATTTCTTCACTAGACTCAAATGTTATCATTATATCTACTTCCCCAGCTCCTTCTATTTTTGATAGTATTTCCTTTAGTTTACTTTCTAAATTTTTTTCTTGATTTGAAGAGCTAGTAGTTTCTGGTTCATTTTTTTTAACTACTTCTTTTTCTTTATTATCTTTTGGTGATAAACTTGGCATTGCGATAAGAGCTATTGCACAAACTACTACTAAAGATAATAATGTGTATATCTTTTTTTTATCTTTTTCATTTAGGTTTTTAAACATTCCCACAACTCCTATTAATCAATTTCTATAGTTTCTATAGATACATCTAGTATCTCTATTAAGTCCTCTTTTAGTTTATCTTCATCTATTCCTTTTTGACTTTCATCGCTTTCATTAAAAGCTTGTTTTATTTTTTCTTTTTCTTTAGATTGTATGTCCTCTTTTCCACTTTTATTACTACTTTTTTCTTTAACTTTTATATTTTCTATATCAGATCCATTTATATCTACGTCTTCTAATTCATATCCATACTCATCTAGCTTTAGCTTTAAGACTTCTTTAAGTCCATCTTCATATCCTTTACTTAAGCTATCCTTACCTGTTTCATTTGCCAAACTATTCATACTATCTACATATTCTTTATTATATTTAGCCATAGACTTTAAAATAGTGTCCTCCAATCTAATATTAGATGAAAATATATTTATAATTGGAGTTAAAACTATAAACACAAATATGAAATTTAATACTAAATTTATATATGGTTTTATTTTAGACGATGGTAAAATCATATTAACTACATTTACTATAAAAGCACCTATTAGTATAGTTATAATCCACTGTTTTATACCTTCTAACATAACCCACCTCTTATCCTTGAGCTACTACACTTATTGAAGTTATTATTGCTACTGTAACAAAAAACATTATTGCAATTGCGATTATGCAAGCCAACATTACTACCATTAAGTTGGCTATTTCATTTAAAAAACTTGATATTTTCTCTTCTCCTATAGGCTCTACTACTATAGCAGATATTTTATAAACCAATACTACAGATAATATTTTTATAACTGGAACCAAACAAATTCCAACTATTAATACAAGGCCAATTCCTCCAAATACACCTTTTATAAGCTGCGATGATGAGAGCAGTATATCAACTGAATCAGATACAAAATTACCTACCACTGGAATAAAGTTTCCTAAGGCAAATTTAGCTGTTTTAACTGTAAAATTATCTATATTTTTTACATATAAGCCTTGCATAGATACAAGTCCTAAATATATGGTAAACATTGCTCCTATAGAAACTAAATTTATTTGTCTTATAAAAGATGATAGTTTTTTTAGTTTTATACTTTGAGATAAATTATTTACGACTAGAATTGCAAATGCTACAGAAATTGATACGAATAAAAATTGTTTAAAAATTATATTTATGAATGCAACTCCACCTATAAATATTGGGTTTAAAACTGTTGATGTAATAGGAAATCCTATAAGCACCAATAATGTTATAAGTATAGGCATTATTACTTTCATTAAATTTACGGTGGAATCTATAGTATCATTACATATTGATAGTATATCTTTAAATCCGACTAGCGTAAGAGATACTATTGTTATAAATATTATATAAGTAATTATCTGACTTATTGCTCCCGATGAAAAAGAGTTTTGTAAACTTTTAAGTAAAGATGATAATAGTGCTAGTACTAATATTAGTGATGCTACTTTTAGACTTGCTTTAAATTCATCAAATAACATATATTTTATAGATTCTTTATTAAACAAATCTGTTATTTTCTTTTCTCCACTTATAAGCTCTTTTATAAATACTTTTAAATCAACCTCTTCTACTACTACCGAATCCTGTATAAAATTTTCTATTTCTCCTATGTTTATTTTTTCTAATTGACTATCTATATAATTATCTATACTTTTCTTTGTTTCATTATAGTTTTCATCTTTATCATTTTCATTTGAAAAACTTATAGAAAAAGATGCCATAATCATAAATATCGTAAGTATAGATGCTAAAAAGCTTTTTTTCATATGTAATCATTCTCCTACGGGATAATATTTATTATCATCTCTACAATAGATAAGAGTATTGGAAAAGACATAGTCATAACTATTACTTTTCCTCCAAATTCTAATTTAGAGGCTATACTTTTTTCTCCACAATCATTACAAAGTTGTATTGCAAATTCCATAAGATAGGCTATCCCTATTAATTTTATTATTAAAGTTATATATACAGATGGTATATTAGCTTTTTGAGCTAAGTTCTGTATGCTTTCAATTATAAAGTTTAGCTTAAATATTACAGATAAAAGTATCGTTACCCCTGCAATTATTGCTATGAAATTTGCCATCTCTGGTCTTTTAGGCCTTATAATTAAACAAATAGTCATTGCCAGTATAGCGACTCCAATAAGTTTTATAATTTCCAAAGTGTCACCCCCTACTTAGTAAAGCATGAACATCGTCTTTATTGTATCAAATAAAACACTTACCTCTTTTAATACAATTGTAAATGCCATAACTACTCCTACTACAGTGACATATATTTGCCAGTCTTTTCTGCCTGAAGCATCTAATATAGTATTAATTATTGTTATTAAAAGTGCTCCTATACCTAACTTAAATATTAGTGAAATATCCATACTAATCCTCCTATATCAAAATTATTCCTATAGCCAATCCTATAATTGTAGATAATTTTTTATAAACTGCACCTTTTTTATTTATATCTTCTTTAGTTTCATTAGTTATGCCTTTTAAATTTTCTATACATAAATCAATCATTCTAGTTTGAGATTCTATATCACTTTTACCTAAAGCTAATATAAGTTTTTTAACTTCATCAACCTCCTTATCTTGTAAATAGGTTTCTTTTTTTAAAATACTTATATTGTCGTTTAAAATATCTTCTAATATTTTTTCAGTATTATTTGTAAGTCCATATTTTAACTGCATAAAAAACTTATGTGTAAAATATTCTTTCTTTAATGAAAGTCTTTCAAATATTTCTTCTAAGGTATACATACCAAAGTGCAAGTCCATTCTCATTATCTCTAATATTTTTATGAGATCATTTACTTGTTTATGCCTATTTGTATAAGCTTTGCTTATATATTCACCTATTAAGTAGCTACAAGCTACTAAAATACCTATTATTACAATTTTAATTTGCAAAATACCATCTCTTTTCTTCTAAATCATATATTTTATCAATTGTTCCTGGACCTTTTTTAGCAGAAAGTATAATTACTTTTTTAAATAATTCTTTATCTAATAATCTGTTTAACTCTTTTCTATTTTTTATATCTTCTATAGAATCACCATGTACCGTGGTTATTAAGCTAACACCACTATTTAAAGCCGTATATAAGGCATCTATTTCATCTTTACTACCTATTTCGTCTGTTACTATTAAATTAGGTGACATAGATCTAAGTAACATTATTATTCCTATGTCTTTAGGACAAGTTTCTATTATGTCAGTTCTTATACCTACATCCATTTGAGGTATTCCAAGATATGATCCTCCTATTTCATTACGTTCATCTATTAAAGCAACCTTTATACCTTTAAATCCATAATCTTTATTTCCATTACTTAAATTTCTTACTATATCTCTTACTAGAGTTGTTTTCCCACACTGAGGTGGAGATATTATTAGAGTGTTATTTACTGAATTGCTTCCTTTTATGATATGGTTTAAAATTTTATCAGAACATCCTATAACTTCCTTTGATACTCTTATATTTAAAGATGATACATGCTTTATATTTTTAACTTGTCCATCTTCAACTATTGCCTTTCCAACAATACCTACTCTATGACCTCCCCTTAATGTTATAAATCCTTTTTTTATATCATCAATAAAAGAATGTATTGAATATTTGCATATCATTTGAAAACTTTGCTCTATATCATCCTTAGTTACTATGTATGAATCATTATAGCTAGTTTCAAGCTTGTTCAAGTTTATGTTATAAAAATAGTCCTTATTATTTGAGTTTATGATAAGTGGTTTATTACAGCGTAGCCTTATCTCCTCTATACTTATGCCATCTTTTATTATATTTTTAATTTTGTCCCTTACGTTAATGGCTAGTGAATTTATAACTTCATTGCTAAGTTCATACATAACTATCCTCCTCCTTTGTATATATAAATTCTATTAAATAAACATAAAATTTATGACAACAAAAAAAGAAGTCATAAGACTCCTTATCTATTTCCATCTTTTCCATTGTACTATAAATAAAATACCTGCTAAAAATAATGCACTTCCTATACCTATATATACTGGCGACCAGTATATTGGTTTTACAAATGAACTTTCTCTAATAGTTATACCTAATGTCATCATAACAGCCATTATTATATAGCTTTTAGTGTCAAAGAATGAAAATATACATAGTTTTTCTTTATCTTTATCAGCTATCCTATCTCTATGTTTATTAACTAATTTTTTAAATATAAAATTAAAGAATATATAAAATATCACTATAGATACTATTATTGATATTATAACTTTGCTTCTTAAACTTAAAAATACATCAAGTCCAAGTTTTAAAACCATACCTCCTGCTAAAATCCATACTATTCCTGCTATTAATAGTAGATTTTTCTTATAACATCTTGGTGTTAAATTTTCCATATTAAGTCTCATCTCCATCAATTATTCTAGCTTTTTAATTATACCCTTATATTTTTATATAAAACTTTAGATACAAAATATTTTCTATACTAATTTAATTTATGATACATTAAGATTTTGAGTACTTACTTTTATATCTTACAAAAAAAACAAGTAAAGTAAATAATCCTTATAATTAAAAATAGACTTTCTACGTTTGTAGAAAGTCTATTTTACTAATATTTCTTTAATACTATAGATGCATTATGCCCACCAAACCCTAGTGAATTTGATAATGCATATCTGACTTCTTTATTTCTTCCTTTATCTAATACATAATCTAGGTCAAGTTCTTCATCTACATTTTGAACATTTACTGTAGGTGGTATAAAGTTATCTTTTATACTCATAGCACAAACTATAGCTTCTATCCCACCTGCTGCTCCTAATAAATGTCCTGTCATAGATTTTGTTGATGACACGCATAAGTCATATGCATTTTCTCTAAATACTGTTTTTATAGCTTGCGTTTCAAGCTTGTCATTGTAGTAAGTAGATGTTCCATGTGCATTTATATAGTCAACTTCTTCTATAGGAACATCTCCGTCCTTTAGAGCCATTTCCATAGAACGAGCTGCTCCTTCACCGTTTTCAGCCGGTGTCGTCATATGGTACGCATCTGCTGTTAATCCATATCCTACAATTTCAGCATATATATTAGCATTTCTTTTTAAAGCATGTTCTAATTCTTCTAGTATTAAAACTCCTGAACCTTCTCCCATTATAAATCCATCTCTATCTTTATCAAATGGTCTTGATGCAGCTTTTGGATCATCATTTCTAGTCGACATAGCCTTCATATTACAAAATCCTGCAAATGCAAGCGGAGTTATAGGAGCTTCACTTCCTCCTGCCACCATAATATCTGCATCGCCTCTTTGTACTATCTTAAAAGCATCTCCTATTGAATGTGTTCCTGATGCACAAGCTGTACATACATTTGTATTTGGTCCCTTAGCACCTAAAAATATAGATACTTGACCTGATGCCATATTTCCTATCATCATAGGAACTAAAAATGGACTTACTCTTTTATTTCCTTTTTCTAAAAGAGTTTTATGTTGTTGTTCTATAGTTTCAACTCCACCTATTCCTGTTCCTATTATTACACCCATACGATCTTTATTTATAGAATCTAAGTTTAGTTTTGCATCTTCTACTGCCATTTTTGATGCAGCTATAGCATATTGAGTAAATTTATCTAATCTTTTTATTTCTTTTTTATTTATATATTCCTCTGGATTAAAATCTTTTACTTCTCCTGCTATTTGAGTTTGGAAAGTACTAGCATCAAATCTAGTTACAGTATCAATTCCGCAAACACCAGCTTTTATATTTTTCCAAAAGTCTTCTTTATTATTTCCAATAGGTGTAACACATCCTAAACCAGTTATTACAACTCTCTTTTTCATAGAGAAATACCTCCACTATTTATTAGCTTCTATAAATTTAACTATGTCTCCTATAGATTTGAAGTTTTCTGCTTCTGTATCTGGTATTTCCACTCCAAATTCATCTTCTAAAGCCATTATTATTTCTACTGCATCTAATGAGTCAGCTTCTAAGTCCTTCATTAATGAAGTCTCCATTGTTATTTCCTTATCTTCTACGCTTAATTGCTCTCTTATTATTTCTACAACTTTTTCAAACATTTTTATTTCCTCCTAATTTTTACTTTTCAAAATTTTCAATCTTTTTATTTTGCAACTATACATACATAAAGTTTACTTTGCTAATATCACTAACCATATAACTTCTTATCTACTAATTTAAATCTATTTTCAAATGATTTATAACAAAGTTTTTAATTTATTAACAAAATTTATAAGTTTTTATTATTGCATTACCATTCCACCGTCTACGTTTATAACCTGACCAGTTATATAACTAGACATATCACTTGCCAAAAATACTACTGCATTAGCTACATCTTCTGGTTTCCCAAATTCTTTTTTAGGTATAGTGCTTAACATGCTATTTTTTATATCATCACTTAATACTTTTGTCATATCAGTATCTATAAATCCTGGTGCTACTGCATTTATATTTATATTTCTTGATGCAAGTTCTCTTGCTGTTGATTTTGTAAATCCTATAACTCCTGCCTTAGATGCACAGTAATTCGCTTGACCTACATTTCCTATTACACCTACTACAGATGATATATTTATTATTTTTCCATATTTATTTTTCATCATAGGTCTAGTAACTGCCTTAGTACAATTAAATACACCTTTTAAATTTATATCTATTACCTTGTCAAAATCTTCTTCCTTCATTTTCATAAGTAAGTTATCTTTAGTTATGCCTGCATTGTTTACTAGTATATCAACTCTACCAAATTCTTTTATAGTTTTATTTATCATTTCATTAACTTCTTCAGACTTTGATACATCACATTTTATAACTATACATTTTACACCTAAATTTTCTATCTCTTCTTTTGTTTTTAATGCTTCTTCTTCTTTTGATGTATAGTTTATAACTATATTAGCTCCATTATATGCAAGCTTTTTAGCAATCTCTTTTCCTATACCTCTAGACCCACCTGTTATTACTGCTATTTTATTTTTCAGATTTAACATACTATCTCTCCATTCTTATAGATCTCTACAAATTCTTCTAAAGAATCCATATTCTCTATATTATAAATATTTACATTTTTATCTATATTTGAAGATATCTTCTTTATAAATCCTTTTAAGGTTTTTCCTGGGCCTATTTCTATAAATGTGTCATAACCTTCATTTATTAATTTTTCTATTGAATCTTCCCAAAGTACAGAAGAACTAACTTGTGATATAAGTAAATCCTTTCCTTCATCTTCATAGTATTTTGCATTAACATTTGATACTACACTTACCTTAGGTTTTCTTATGTTTACTTTATTTAGCTCTTTAGATAATTTTATTCCTGCTTCTTTTAGCATTGATGAATGAAATGGACCACTAACATTTAACTTAACAGCTCTTTTGGCTCCATTTTCTTTTAGTAATCTTATAGCTTCATCTATCTTATTATTTTCTCCTGATATAACTATTTGACCTGGAGAATTATAGTTTGCTACTTCAACAACTCCATCATCTATATTATCTATTATGCTTTTTAGCTTATTTCTATCTAACCCTAGTATTGCAGCCATAGCTCCTTTGCCTACTGGGACAGCTTCTTGCATAAATGATCCTCTTTTTTTAACTAAAGAAACAGCATCATCAAAATCAATAGCATCTGTAGCTACTAATGCACTATACTCTCCTAATGATAATCCTAAACATGCATCATATTTTAAGTCTATTTTTTCATTTAATGACTTTAAAAGAGCTATACTATGAGTAACTATTGCTGGCTGAGTATTTTCTGTTTTAGCTAATGTTTCACCATCACCTTCAAACATTATACGTTTTAAATCCATGTCTAAAGCTTCACAAGCTTTATCTATAACTTCTTTAGCTATATTATCATTTTCATATATATCTTTTGCCATACCTACATACTGACTTCCTTGTCCTGGAAATACTAATGCTATTTTACCCATAAGCCACCTCCTGCTTTATAACTCTATGTTTGGCATTATCTCTTTAACTTGGTTGACTATATCACCTATAATTTTTTTACAAGGCTTAATATCTTTTACTATAGATGCTATTTGACCAGCCATAAACGATCCATTTTCAATGTCCCCATCTATAGTAGCCATTCTTAAAGAGCCTACACATTTTTTATCTATTTCTTCTGGATTTATTCCCTCTTTTTCCATACTAAGGACTTCTTTTGATAATTTATTTTTAAGAGTCCTAACAGGATGACCTGTACTTCTTCCTGTTACTATAGCATCTCTATCCTTAGATTTTATAATCATATTCTTATAATTTTCATGAACACTACACTCTTCACTACATATAAATCTAGTTCCTATTTGAACTCCTTTAGCACCTAAAGCAAGTGCTGCAACAACGCCTCTTCCGTCTGCTATACCACCTGCTGCTATAACAGGTATATTAACTGCATCTGCAACTTGCGGCGTTAATACCATAGTAGTTAATTCTCCTATGTGCCCTCCAGCTTCTGTTCCTTCAACTATAACTGCATCTGCCCCTAGTTTTTCCATTCTTTGAGCTAATGCTATCGTTGGAACTACTGGTATAACTTTTACATTTGCTTTTTTGAGCTTTTCCATATACTTTGCTGGGTTACCTGCTCCTGTTGTTATCACAGGTATATTTTCTTCTATTACCAAATCTATTATTTCATCTGCAAATGGAGATAATAGCATTACATTTACACCAAATGGCTTATCTGTAAACTCCTTGCATTTTCTTATTTCTTCTTTTATTATTTTCTTTGGTGCATTACCACCTGCAATAATTCCTAATCCACCTGCATTTGAAACAGCACTTGCTAAATTAGCATTAGCAACCCATGCCATTCCGCCTTGTATTATAGGATATTGTATATTTAATAATTCACAAATTTTATTCATCATTTCCTCCTTATATACTCCACTTAATAACTGAAGCTCCCCAAGTAAGTCCTCCTCCAAAACCAACTAAGACTATATTATCACCCTTTTTGATTTTAGAGCTTCTGTATGCTTCATCCATAGCAACGGGGATTGATGCTGCAGACATATTTCCGCATTTGTGTAAATTTACATAAACTTTATCCATACTTAACTTAAGTCTTTTTGCCGATGCCTCTATTATTCTTATATTTGCTTGATGTGGTATAAGATAGTCTATATCATTAGTGTCCAAACCTGCCATTTCTATAGCCTTTATGGATGCATCTCCCATTATTCTAACTGCAAATTTGTATACGTCATTTCCTGCCATTTTTATAGTGTGAAGATTATCCTCTACAGTGCTTTTACTAGCTGGAAGCCTAGATCCTCCAGCTGGTATATTTAGGAAGTCTTTACCTCTTCCATCTGCACCAAGGTAAGTAGATAGTATTCCACCATCATTTACTTTACCTATAATAACTGCTCCTGCTCCATCTCCAAATAGGATAGAAGTACCTCTATCAGTATAATCTAAAACCCTTGAAAGTACTTCTGATCCTATTACCAAGATGTTTCTATAGCAGTTAGTTTCTATAAATTGTTTAGCGATAGTTAATCCATATACAAAACCTGAACATGCAGCTGATATATCAAAAGCACAAGCATTAACTGCACCTATTTTTTCTTGTACTAAGCATGCAGTTGATGGAAATGCCATATCTGGTGTAGCAGTTGCTACTATTATAAGATCAATTTCACTTGCTTGTAAATTTGCACATTCCATAGCTTTAAGCGCTGCCTTTACAGATAAATCTGATGTTGATTCATTTTCATCAGCTATTTTTCTTTCACTTATTCCTGTTCTAGTTTTTATCCATTCATCACTTGTATCTAATATTTTTTCAAAGTAAGAATTATTTAGTACCTTTTTGGGTAGATAACTTCCTACGCCCAATATACCAGCTTTTTTGTTCATATATAAATTAACCCTCCATACGAGTTTATTTTATTCTTCGCTTTCTTTATTAACTACTACAAAATCTTTTATATCTTGTAGCACGTTTCCTTTAGCAAATTTTATTCCTTGATTTATGGCATTTTTTATAGCTCTTGAATCTGAACTACCGTGTGCTTTTATAACCCCTCCATTAACTCCTAATAAAGGTGCTCCTCCATATTCAGCATAATCCATAAATGATTTTAATTTTCTTAGGTCATCTTTTAAAAGCATTGCTCCTAATTTACCCTTTGTACTTGATAAGAATGTTTCTTTTAAAAGTCCCATTACAGATATTGCAACACCTTCTGCTGATTTTAGAAGTATGTTACCTGTAAATCCATCACAAACAATTATATCTGTATAATCATTTATTACATCTCTTGCTTCTACATTTCCTATAAAGTTTAAGTCTATATTTTTTAATTCTTCATAAGCTTTTTTTACTAAGTCATTTCCTTTTCCTTCTTCTATTCCTACATTAGCTAAGGCTACCCTAGGATTAGAAAGACCTAAAACTTTTTTAGCATATATATTACTCATAGCTGCAAACTCTACTAAGTTTCTTGGTTTGCAATCTGCATTAGCTCCACCATCAGCTATAAGAGTCATTCCTTTTTTAGCATTTGGTATAGCTGGACATAAACAAGGTCTATCTATACCTTTAATTCTACCTACTACAAATAATCCCCCAGCAAGTAATGCTCCCGTATTTCCCGCTGATATAACTGCATCTGCATATCCTTCTTTTACAAGTCTAAGCGCAACAACCATTGATGAATCTTTTTTAGATCTTATCGCTTTTACTGGCTTATCTTCATTTTCTATAATTTCTGTTGTATGAATTATTTCAAGTTTTTCTTTATCAAAATCATATTTTGAAAATTCTTTTTCTAATATCTCTTTATCTCCAGTTATTACTATATTTATTCCATATTCTTTTATTGCATTAACTGCACCTTCTACATTAGATTGTGGTGCATTATCTCCACCCATACCATCAATTACTATTCTCATACATTCTCCTCCTAATCTAATTCTTCAAATATAAATTTTCCTCTAAATATTTGTTCTTGTGCTTTATTATTAATGACAACTTTGACATAATGCTTTGTACCTACATTTTTGTAGATTTCAGCCTTTGCTATAAGTCTATCCTTTTGTTCTATTAATTTCAAACATTTAACATTTGCAAACCTCATTATTACTTTTGGTGCATCTACTATAGCCATTGCTAATGAGTCTGCCATAGAAAATATATATGTATCCTTTAAAGTATTAGTTTTAGAATAGAGCATATCTTCTGTAATTTCTAGCATAGATATTCCTAATTTCCCTACTGATAAATCAATTATTTCTCCTGTAATTTCCTTAATTCCAAGAGTTTTTACCTTTGAACTTTCTGCTTCTGCAATATTTTTTACTCTCTCCCTAAGTTCAGGTATATTCAGACTCATTCTATCTAGCCTTATAGTTTGAATACTAACTTCAAATAGGCTAGCTAACTCTTCGTCTGTATAAAAAGGGTCAGCCTGTAACATTTCTATTAATTCCTTTTGTCTTTGGGCTTTACTTTTCTTTTTCATATTACCTCCAAGTTTTTATAGCTGTAATTAGTACCAGCTACTAATAGTAGTATATAGTATCACAATAAAATTATCAATACTTTTTTATTATTTTTTGTTTAAACAAAAAAAACATGTAGAGTAATCTACATGTTTTTAGAAGTTATTATTCAGATACAACTTCTTTACCTTTATAATATCCACAGTCTGGACATACTCTATGTGGTAATTTTGGCTCATGACATTGTGGGCAACTTACAAATCCAGTTGCTACCATTTTAGAGTTAGCTGCTCTTCTCATTTTAGTTTTTGATTTAGATGTTTTACGCTTTGGTACTGCCATTTACGCCACCTCCTTAGTCGTTTTTAAATATATCTTTTAATTTAGCAAAACGGGGATCAATATTCTCCTCGTCGTTCGCAGTTTCAGTGCAAGAACAATTTTCTTTATTAAGATTTGCTCCGCATCCTTGACAAAGTCCCATACAATCTTCATCACAAAGAACTCTTGGTGGTATTTTAAAGTCTAATGTTTGTTGTATAAGTTCTATAATATCTACAACTTGTCCATCATAGATGAATGCATCATCATCTTCAAAACTATCTTCATCATAGTCTTCTTTTACTAAAAAACCATTTATAGAGTATTCTATTGGTACTTCGACATTTTCTAAGCATCTTGAACATTGGTCAAGAATTGTAAAATCTACATCTACATCTAGGTATAATCCATTTTTAGTAGATGATATTTTACCATTTAAATTTATTGGTGAAACTAACTTATAGTTGTTATCACAATAACTAATAGTATCAACTTTTTGAGAAAAATTCAAGTCTAATTTGTCAGTTTCTCTTCTTATTAATTTATCTAGACTGATTTGCATTGTATTCACCTCAATCC
This sequence comes from Romboutsia sp. BSD2780061687b_171204_C1, assembly GCF_015560225.1. Classification (NCBI taxonomy): domain Bacteria; kingdom Bacillati; phylum Bacillota; class Clostridia; order Peptostreptococcales; family Peptostreptococcaceae; genus Romboutsia; species Romboutsia sp. BSD2780061687b_171204_C1. Next base: position 371,165 of record NZ_JADMRK010000002.1, read on the forward strand.
ACTACCAATTTATTATACAAATTTAGTAGATGTTTGTCAAGTATTTTTACTTGATAGATATTTTGAAAATGTTGTAAGACATAGTTTAAGGTAGGCTTTAACCTACCTTAAATATATTATAACCTATTACAATTATTTTACTAATGCAACAGTATCTCTTGCTATCATTAACTCTTCGTTAGTTGGTATTAATAATATCTTAACTCTAGAGTCTTCTGTAGATATTACTCTTTCTTTTCCTCTAACTTTGTTAGCTTCTTTATCTAAGTTCATTCCTAAGAATTCCATGTTAGAAGCTATTGATTCTCTTATTTCTATACCATTTTCACCAACACCAGCAGTAAATACAACAGCGTCAACTCCGTTCATTTCTGCAGCATAAGCTCCTATGTATTTTTGAACTCTTTGAACGTATGCATCTAAAGCAACTTGAGCTTTTTCATCACCGTTTGAAGCAGCTCCTTCTATATCTCTAAAGTCACTAGATATACCAGTCATTCCGTATACACCTGACTTTTTGTTCATTAAATCAGATAATCCTTTAGCATCTAATCCTTCTTTTTCCATTAAGAATGGTAATATAGCAGCATCTATATCTCCACATCTAGTTCCCATTATTAATCCTTCAAGTGGAGTGAATCCCATAGATGTATCAACACACTTACCACCATCAACAGCAGCTATAGAAGCTCCATTTCCTAAGTGACAAGTTATTATCTTAACGTCTTCTATGTTCTTTCCAAGCATTGCAGCAGCTCTTTGAGATACATACTTGTGAGAAGTTCCGTGGAATCCGTATCTTCTTACACCGTACTTAGTGTATAATTCATGAGGTAATCCGTATAAGTAAGATTTTTTAGGCATAGTTTGGTGGAAAGCAGTATCAAATACTCCTACCATTGGTACACCTGGAAGTATTTCTTCACAAGCTTTTATACCCATTATGTTAGCTGGGTTGTGAAGTGGTGCTAATTCTACACACTCTTCTAATGCAACCATAACTTCGTCAGTTATCTTAACTGAACCAGCGAACTTTTCTCCACCGTGAACTACTCTGTGTCCTACAGCTTCAACTTCGCTTATTTCTTTAACTCCACCGAATTTAGCATCAACAACACCGTCTAATACTAACTTTATAGCATCTTGATGGTTTTTCATTGGTTGTTCTATTATTAATTTACCTTCAACACCATCTTTTTCTTGCTTAAGTATAGAACCTTCTATACCTATTCTTTCAACTAATCCTATACATAAAACTTCTTCATTTGACATATCTATTAATTGATATTTTAATGAAGAACTACCACAGTTTAATACTAATACTTTCATTAGTATACCTCCTTAAAATTTTATGAATAATATGTAAAAAGCCTTTTAGGCTAACATTTACAATTTACTTTTTGTATACAGTAAACATTCTTTAACACTAATTAATATATCACTTTTTATTATAAAAGTACAGTACATTATCTATTTATTTGAAAATTTATTAAATTTGGTTCATAAATTAAAAGCATAAGTTTTATTATATATAAATAGTATATTGACTTTATTTAATATATTTTATATTTATATATTTACTTCATTTTAATATTTTTACTTAACATAGATTATTTTTCTCTATTTGTTATAATATTATAATATATTATTTAAATTATTTTTTACAATATAGTTAGATTTCTACATATATTGTAATTACTCTATTATAATATTAACACAAGGAGAATCATTATGAATATACTTGGAGTAATAGTTGAGTACAATCCATTTCACAATGGACATTTACACCATTTAAATAAATCTAGACAGCTAACAAAAGCTACTCACACAGTCGCTATTATGAGCGGAAATTTTTTACAAAGAGGTGAACCAGCCTTATTTGATAAATATACTAGAGCTTCTATCGCAGTTGAAAATGGTGTAGATTTAGTTCTTGAACTTCCTACTTTATATGCTTGTCAGTCTGCTGAAATATTTGCCCACGGTGCAATAACAACTTTAAATTCATTAAATTGTATAGATTCAATTTGTTTTGGTAGCGAAGAAGGAAGTATTGATGTTTTGTATACTATAGCTAAAATACTAGTTGATGAGCCAAATGAATTTAAAGTAAATCTAAAAAAATACTTAGATGAAGGTATGCTTTATCCTAGTGCACGTAGCATGTCTTTATTTGACTATATATCTAAACATAATTTGATAGATATATCAAAAGATAAACTTTTAAATGTATTAAATTCCTCTAATAACATTTTAGGTCTAGAATACATAAAATGTCTACTAAAATTAAATAGTAATATAAAACCTTTTACGATTTCTAGAGTACAAGCTTCATACAACTCTGAAAATATAACTAGTAGTATTTGTTCTGCTACTGCCATAAGAAAATCTTTAAAAGATTACAATGATTTATCACTTATAAGTAATGTAGTTCCTAGCCAAACTTATAATATACTTAATGAAAAAATTAATAATAATTTTTTACCTATGTTTGATGAAGCTTACTTTGATATTATAAAATCTATTGTAGCTAGAGATATTAGTATATTAGATAAATATTTTGAAGTTAACGAAGGAATAGAAAATAAAATATACCAAAATATATTTAGGTCTAATTCTCTTGATGAACTTCACTTATCTATAAAAAGCAAAAGATATACATTAACTAAAATAAAAAGAACTCTTAATAATATACTACTTGGAATAACTAAAGAAGATATAAGTTACGTTAAAGATATAAATGCCGTTCCTTATATAAGAGTTCTAGCTTTTAACGATAGAGGTCGGGAAATATTAAAAGCTATTAAGAAAACTTCTGAAGTAAATATAGTAAATAAATTATCTAAAGCGTCATTTTCTATGAATGATAAATTATTTAAGACTTTGCTTGATTATGATATAAGATCGAGTAACATATATAATTTAATTTACTATAAAAACAATCCTGATTTATTAAAGGGTCCTATGGATTATTATATATCTCCTATTTACATTAAAAATAATAAAAATTAAAATCTATTTACAAATAAAAAAGCACAGTTTATTCTGCGCTTTTTTATTTAGTTTAAATTAGTATATTTTACTTGGATTTAATATATTTTTATGATCAAAAGCAGTTTTTATACTTTTTATAAGATCCATATAAGACTCACTTTGAGATTCATGTAAATATTCTTTTTTAGCATAGCCTATTCCATGTTCTCCTGAGACTTGCCCTCTAAGTTCTCTTGATTTTTCATACATACAATCAAAGCTTTCTTTTAATTTTAACTTCCAAGTTTCATCATCCATACCATCTCTTAATGTATAAACATGAAGATTACCGTCTCCTGCATGCCCAAAACTCTTTATTCTTACATTTAATTCTTTTTGTAAATCATGAGTATATCTTATAAAATCAGCAACTTTATCTCTAGGTACTACAACATCACATTCGTCCATTTCTGTTGTAGATGCTTTTATAGCTTCTAAAAATGCTCCTCTTGCTGACCATATAGATTCATTTCTTTCCTGTGTATCAGATATAAATACATCATATGCCCCATTTTTTAAGCATAAGTGGGCAACTTTTTCATATTCTTTTTCTATATCTTCTTTACTATTTCCATCAAATTTTAATAGTAGATACGCATCTGAAGTATTATCAGGGAAAGACTTTCCTAAAAATTCTTCTGCTGCAAGTATTACATCTCTTTCCATAAATTCTATCGCTGTTGGTATTGACTTTGATTTTATTATTTTAGGTACAGTTTCTATTGCTGTTGGTAAATCCTTAAAAGGAATTAATAAACTTATATCTTTTTTAGGAAGAGGTAAAAGTTTAAGTATTGCCTTTGTTACTATTCCTAATGTACCTTCTGAACCTACAATCAAATCTTTTATACTATATCCAGAACTATTTTTTACTACTTTTCCTCCTATATTAACAATATCACCATTAGGAAGTACAACTTCAAGTCCTCTTACATAGTCTCTTGTAACTCCATATTTAACAGCTCTCATTCCCCCTGCATTAGTGTTTATATTTCCACCTATTGTGGCACTTTTTTCACCTGGATCTGGCGGATAAAATAAATCTCTTTCTTGAACATATTGTCCTATAGTCATCAAAAGCACTCCTGGCTCTACTGTTAATGTTAAATTTTCTTCATCTAATTCTAATATTTTATTCATTTTGCTTAAATTAATCATTATACCACCATGAATTGCTACAGAAGCACCAACAAGCCCTGTTCCTTGTCCTCTTGGTGTTACAGGTATATTATTTTTATAGGCATATTTCATTATTTTAGATACTTGTTCTGTATTATATACATTAACAAGTACTTCTGGATATTTTTCCACTCCTCCTAATTCATCATGTGAAAAATCTTCACTTATATCTTCGCCTGCAAAGACTTCTTCTTCTCCACAAATATCTATTAAAAATCTAATATCATCATTATCTATTTTTTTATACATAGCTATTCCCCCTATTCTTCTACGGATAATGCCACTTCTAATTGCTTTTGTTCTATTTTTTCTATTAATTTAGGAACAATCTCATATATATCACCTACTAATGCTAAATGAGCAACATCAAATATCGGTGCTTTTTCATCTTTATTTATTGCTACTATGTAATCAGAACCTTGCATACCTGCTACAAACTGAACAGCCCCAGATACCCCACACGTAATTATAAGTTTAGGTTTTACAGTTCTTCCACTAAGACCTATTTGTCTTCTTGGGTCTATCCATCCAGCTTCTATTAATGGTCTTGTTCCTGCAACTTGTGCTCCTAGTCTATCTGCTAATTTATATATCATATCCATATCATCTTGCTTTTTAATAGCCCTACTTGCAACTACTATAACTTCTGCTTCTTCAAGACCTACCTCTTTCGTTTTAGGTTTACTATCTAATACATTTATATTTGATACTAATTTTTCCTTACTAATACTACATAATGTTATCTTTCCATTTGGACTTTCAACTTCTTCTGGTTCTGAGAATATTTTATATCTTACTGTAGCAAACTGTGGTCTATTATTTGGAGTATGAATATGAGCCATTATATTTCCTCCAAATGCTGGTCTTATTTGATCTAAATCTGTATTTTCTTGAATATCAAGTATTGTACAATCTGCCGTAAGCCCTGTTTTAAATCTAGCCGCAAGTCTTGGTGCTAAAGATCTTCCAAGTGTAGTTCCCCCTACTAACATTATCGTAGGTTTTATATTATTTATAAAATCTTCAACTGCTCTAGAGTATGGCTCTATTCTAAAATGTTCAAATTCTGGATTATCATAAACAAATACTTCATCTACTCCATAAGATATTAATTTATCACATTTATCTTTTATATCTTTACCTACAAATACACAATATACTGGATGATTTACTTTCTTAGCCATTTCACGAGCCTTACCTATAAGTTCATAAGTTACAGGATGTATATCTCCTTCATGGTGGTCTACATATACAGCTATTCCTTTCCATTCATCCTTGTTTATCTCTTTTTTTAGATTTTCTACAAATTCAAAAGCTCCTTTTGGTCCCTTTTTAACACAAATCTTACACATTTTACAAGCTGAATTTATTTCTATTTTTTGGTCAATTAATTCTATGGCATTAAATGGACACAATTTTAAAACTTCATCTATATTATCTATTTTCTCTTGATTTATTACTACTTTAGCCATATAAATCCCCCCTTATATTAACTTTAACTCCTTAAGTTTATTTGCTAACTTTTCACTTATTTCTTCACTACTTCCTCTTAAAACTTCTTTTTCATTATTAGAAGTTGGAGGGAATATTCTTAATACTTGGGTTGGCGAACCATTAAGTCCATAATTGTTTTCATCTTGATCTTCAAAGTCACTTAAACTATACATAGGTATTTCTCTATTTTTAGTATCTAGCTTTAATTTAAAAGAAGGTAATCTCGGTTCATATATGCCCTTTTCAACAGTTATTAAACATGGATAATTTATTTCACATTCTTCTAATGTATTTGGCATATCACACTCAACTACTATACTTTTATCTTTAATTTCTATTATTTTAGTTACATTTGTAATATGTGGTATATTTAAAAATTCAGCTATTTCTGGTCCAACTTGAGCTGTATCTCCATCAGTAGTTTGCTTTCCACATATTATTAAATCTGGATTTCCTACTTTTTTTATACCTTGAGATAGTGTATAAGAAGTTGCAAGTACATCAGCACCTGCGAATTTTCTATCACTAAGTATAGCTCCCTCATCTACTCCCATCATAAAACTTTCTTCTACAATTTGTTTTGCTTGTGGTGGTCCCATTGTCAATACTTTTAAAGTCGCACCTTTTTTTTCTTTTATTTTAAGTGCTGTCTCTAATGCGTATAAATCATATGGATTCATTTTAGAATCTACACCATCTCTTTTAAGCACACCTGTTTTTTCATCTACTTCAACTTCAGAAGTTCCTGGAACTTGCTTAATACATGTTAAAATTTCCATACTTTATCCCCCTTAACTATTTAACTATTACAGATACTCCATCAGGAATAACTACAACCTTTGAATCCCTTCCCTTTATATGAAATGCCATATTTAAAGCATCTTCAAAGTTTGATGCATGCTTCATATGCATATTCTCTATCATATCTTTATCACACTTATCTGTAACCATTATTACAGTGTAATTTTCAAGTATTCTAGCTAATATTTGAAACTCCCATTGGTCAGGTACAGTATCTCCCCTACTTACCTTTCTTACTTTTTCTAAAACTTCTTTTGGTGATTTAGCATTTGCTATATTATCGTAAAAAGATTGACCTCCATGACCATCATTGCAGGCAGATATCATAATTATTACTCCACCTTCATTGCAAGTAGCTTCTGCTGCAGTCATTCCTTTTACAGACTGATATATATTTTGATCAAGAGGATACCCTCCATTAGTACTAACAACTATATCAGCTTTATGAGATTTAACTTTAGATAACTCTGTTACAAATTCACATCCTTTTTTATGTGCTTTTTCTACATCTCCAGCAAAAGATGCTATAACTTTTTTATCTTGGTCTATTACAACATTTAGTATAAAAGCGAGATTTGATACTTTAGCTGCATATACCATATCCTCGTGAATAGGATTATTTTGTAGTGTTCCAGTTCTGGCATTTTCACTATCTATAAAGTCACTACAGTGGTTATACATTATAGTTTTTGCTGATGCTATACCTGGTAATATACTTTTTCTACCTCCAGAAAAACCTGCAAAAAAATGAGGTTCTATAAAACCTTCTGCTATTAATAAATCTGCTTCTTTAACTAGTTTATTTAGATATAAATCTCCACCAGATGGCAATACTCCCATTTTTTCCATTTGAGAATCATCTGTTGATATATGCATTATTATTTCTTCATTTTCTACTATTTCCTCACCCATTTTATAAATCAATTCTTCTTTTGTACTTTCTCTGTGAAACCCTGTAGCAATTAATATTTTTATACTTGCATCTTTATTTACTTTTCTTATTCTTTTTAAGATTATTGTCATGGTAATTTTGCTTGGTACAGGTCTTGTGTGATCACTAGTTATTATGACGATACTTTTTTTATCTTTTGCTAATTCTTCTAATTTCTTAGAGCCTATTGGATTGTCTAATGAATTTTCTACTATTTCTTCTTGAGTTCTATTGACTTTATATGTATGTGCTTTAGATTGAAGTGTCATTAAGAAATTTTCATCTGGAATATTTAAAATCATTCCCTCTTTAGAATATGGAACTTTTAAAGTAGGCATATTTTCCCCCTTATATTTTTATATCTGTATATAACTTCCAAAATAAACTAATACTCCTAATATTACTACATATCCTAAACAAAATTTAAGAGTTGAGTTTAAAATTTTACCTTCTTTTCCTATTAACCCAGTAGCAGATGTTGCTATAGCTATACTTTGAGGTGATATCATTTTTCCTGCTGTTGCCCCTGCAGTATTTGCTGCTGCTATCCAATATGGGTCTATGCCTAGAGATGTAGCTGATTGAGATTGTAAACCTCCAAACAATATATTTGCTGATGTGTCACTACCTGTTACAAATGTACCTATTGAGCCTAAAAGTGGTGATATTACAGGATAAAATGATCCAGTTATTGCGCTTAGTCCAAAAGATATTGATGCTGTCATTGTGCTGTAAGACATAAGTTTTGATATAGCAACTATAGATGTTATAGTTATAAAAGATTTAGATAATTGTTTTACAGTTCTTATAAATACATTTATCATAGTAGATACTTTTACTCTTTGTATTAATCCACCTATAAATGTAGCAACTATTATTACAATACCTGGTGTATTTATCCATATGAATTCAGTTGTTGCGGCTCCTTCTCCTGTGTATATTTTAAATTGACTTGCAAATCTAGCTAAAAATTCATTTATAGATGTGAACAATGGACTTGCTGCTAAAATTAAAACACATAGTAATATGTATGGAAGCCAAGCTAATATACCCTCTTTTGTACTTACACTGACTTTTAATGCTACACTTCCTTTTATTCTATTTTCTTCTTCTGACATATCTTTTCTTTTATTCATTGCTTTTGCCATAAGAATTGTAATTAGCATACTACATAAACTTCCTATAAGAGCAGGTAATTCAGCTCCTAGATACTTTGCTACAAATATTTGAGGTAATGCAAATGCTACCCCTGATGCTAAAGTTATTAAAAATACTCCTTTTAATGCTTTAAGGCTTTTCTTTGTTAAAATTACTAATACAAAAGGTATTACTATTATGAATGGTGCTAATTGAATTGCTGTTAAATAACTTAATCTCATTACGTCTAGTCCCGTCACTGATGCTAATGTACTTACAGGTATGCCTATTGCTCCAAAAGCTGTTGGTACTGTATTAGCTATAAGACATATTATAGCTGCAAATATGGGATTAAATCCTAAAGATGCTAATATACTTGCTGGTATTGCAACTGCTGTGCCGTATCCTGCAACAGCTTCTAAAAAACCTCCAAATCCCCAAGCTAGTATAAGCACTTGTATTCTGTCATCTGTTGTAATACTAGATAACATTTTTTTCATAGTATCCATAGTTTTAGTTTCAACTGCTAAATTATAAGTAAATAGCGCTGCAACTATAACTAAAAGAATTGGCCATAATGCAACTAATACTCCTTCTATAGATGCCGTAATAGCATCTACAAATGGCATTTTCCAAAATACCATAGCTATAATAAATGTTAATATAACTGTTGCAAAGCAGGTTTTATGTGCTGGTAGTTTCATTATCCCTAAGGATACAATTAACCATATTATCGGTATTATAGCTATTAAAAATAATACATACTCGTTCATCAAGTACCTCCTATATATTTTATTTTATGTCGGTAACTTGAATGATGGTCAGTGGTATTACCACTTATATTTTATATAATATAAGAGATATTTATAAACCGCAATAATTGATTGAAAATTAACAATTTTCAACCAATAGTTTTTATATAGCTTTCTCTTATATTTTCCATATGTCTTTTCATCTCTTCATAAGCTAATATCGGATCATTTTTGCTTATTCCTTCATATATCCTTCTATGATTTTCAAATAATAGTTCTTCATCTCTATAATTTTCTATAATTTTTTCTCTTGCATCTTCTATAAACCTTTCAAATAGTTTAGATGATGTTATAAATACACTTTCTATAAGATAATTTTTACTTATAGATGCTATTTTATTGTGAAATCTTTGATCAAGTTGGATTATTTTCTTACTATTGTATTTTTTCATACTATTTTCTTTTCCCATTGCACCTATTATAGTTTTTAATTCTTTACAGTCTTCTTTTGTTGCTTTTATTGCTGCTATTTTTACGGTTTGTAATTCTAATACTTCTCTTAGTTCCAATACATTTTGCCATGTACCTTCATTTAATTTAAATACCATAGATAGAGGTTCTATTAGTGACTTTTCTATATTAGTACATATAAAGTTTCCATCGCCTTGTTTGCTTTCAACCACCCCCATAGTCTCTAATACCCTTATTGCTTCCCTAATAGATGTTCTACTTACACTCATCTGCTCTGATAATTCTCTTTCCGATGGGAGCTTATCTCCTTTTTTTAATTCCCCATTTAAGATTTTATCTTGTATTTGTTCTATTACAAGTTCATAAACTTTCTTATTTGAAATATTAACAAACATGATATCCCCCTTAAATTTATATTATTTATATATTTTTTCTCATATATATCTTCTTCCTTAAATATACTTGTCTTATACTATATATTTTATTAGGTGATGCTTATGAAGAAAAGAAAAATTATATGTTTTTTTGTTCCTATATGTATCGTTTTATTAATTATACTTGGAATAATTATTTTTCCTAATGATTCCTTAGAGGCTGCTAAGGAAGGCATAGAAATTTGGACCACAATACTAATACCTTCTTTACTTCCATTTATTATAGGTGCAAACTTGATTGTTGATTTAAAAATCGTTGATATAATTGGGTTTATAATTAACCCTTTTACTAAGTTTATCTTTAATGTTTCTGGGAAAAGTGCCTTAGTCTTTCTTATATCAACAGTTTCTGGCTATCCTGTAGGTGCAAAACTTGCCTCAGAACTTAGGCTTAATTCTCAAATTTCTAAGGATGAAGGGCAAAGGCTAATTTCTTTTTGCTCTACATCTGGGCCACTATTTATAATAGGTGCTGTAGCAACTGGTATGTTTAAACATCCCAATCTTGGTTATTTAATGATTATTTGCCATTACTTAGGGTCTATATCTATAGGATTGTTTTTTAGAGGTTACGGTAAAGATATTATTTCTAGTTCATCTATATCCCTAAAAGCTAATATTAAAAATACAATAAATACTCGTTTCTCTAATGGTCAAGGCTTTTTTGTTCTATTTGGAAATGCTGTAAATAGTGGTGTTAATACATTACTTATGATTGGCGGTTTTGTAATAGTATTTTCAGTGATTTTTAAGGTACTTACATTATTTAAAATAGTTGATGTCATTGCTTTTATCTTATATATTCCTCTATCTCTTTTAGGATTTACAAAAGAACTTTGTTACGGTCTTATAAGTGGCTTATTTGAAATAACTATAGGTTGTAATAAAATATCATCTGTATCTAATGTTTCAGAGGCTTTAAAAGCCTCTCTAGCTAGTTTCTTAATAGGGTTTAGTGGTATTTCTATACTTGCCCAATGTTGTACCTTTATATCAAAAACAGATATTAGCGTACCTATATACATATTAAGTAAATTTTTTCATGGGATTATATCAGGGATTCTTACATTTTTACTATATCCTTTAATAGAATCAATTTCACTTGTTTCCAATTTCTCTAACACTTATAATTATATCTACCATGGTGGTGTATCTAATTTTTATTTGTCTAATTACAATACAGTACTTTTAGTAATATTTATAGTTTATATTTTAAATCTTCTTTCAAGGCTAGAAAAGATCGCTATAAAAAAAGAAAGCTAACACTTTCTTTTTTTATAGCCTTTATATTATTGTTCTGGATTTAACTCTAATCTATCTCTTGATATTTCTTCTAGTAAATCCTTTATATTATGTTCTAAACTTAAAAGTACATTATCAGCATACTCTATAGATCCAAGTCTTATTTCACCTGCTATTCTTTCTGCTCTTGCTATCATTTCTTTAGCTTGTAATTCTGCTTTTTGAATAGGTTCACTTGATTCTAAGTAAGCATTTAAAATTTCATCAGAATTTTTCTTTAACTCTTCTACTTTTTCATTGTACTCATCTTGTATTCTTTGTGCTTCCTTTTTAGCTTGTTCCACTAATTCTTGTGCTTCTATTTTTGCATCATTTATTATTTTGTGTCTTTCTTTATTAATCCATGTTGCTTGCTTTACTTCTTCTGGAACTAATGATTTTATTTCACCTATAACACCTAATACTTCATTTTTATCTATACCAGACTTTTGAGAAAAAGGTATTGAAGATGCATTATTTATCATACTTTCTAATTCATCTAACAATTCAATTATTTCTAAATCTACATACATAGTTACTTCCCCCTATTAGTTTTTCTTTTAAGTTCTTCTAATACAACTTCTGGAACTAAGTTTTTTATATCTGCATCAAAGTTTAATACTTCCTTTATTAACGAGGAACTTATAAATGAATACTTTGGATTAGTTGCTAATATTACAGTTTCAATATTAGGATTTAATTCTTTATTCATGTGAGCCATTTGCAGTTCATACTCAACATCAGTACCATTTCTAATTCCTCTTACTAAAGTATCTATACCATGTTCTTCACAATAATTTACTAAAAGTCCATTAAAACTTACTATTTTTATATTATCAAGATGATTAGTACATTTTTCTATAAGTTCTACTCTTTCTTCAAAAGTGAACATTCCCTTTTTATTAGGATTATGAAGCACCCCTATTTGCAACTCATCAAATATTTTAGAAGCTCTACATATTATATCTAAGTGTCCATTAGTTATTGGATCAAAGCTTCCTGCAAATATAGCTTTTCTTATTTTTTTATTCATCTTTTTGCTTAGCCCTCCATTTTAACATTGATATTAGGATTTTATATATTCTATTTTAACTTATAAAATGTTAAAGTTGTATTCCCATACTTTTTGTCTCTACTTTTTTCTAAACTGCCTATTTCTTCTGGGAATTTATCTTTAGTATCATGTTCGACTACAATTATACCATCTTCTTTAAGTATATTTGCATTGTCTATTTTTTCAAGAGCATCAATAAACATGTCTTTATAATATGGAGGATCCATAAATATAACATCAAATTTATTATTTTTTATTTTAAGCTTACTTATAGCATCTTTGAAATCTAAGTTTAAGACTTCACTTTCATTTTCAAATCTAGCTTTCTTTATATTGGATTTTACCAAAGCTATACTCTCTCTACTTACATCCACAAAGGTACATTTTGAAGCACCTCTAGATAAACACTCTATTCCTAAAGAACCAGTTCCAGCAAATAAGTCTAATATGTTACTTTCCATCATATATGGATTTATCATATTAAATAATGATTCTTTAACTCTATCTGTTGTTGGTCTTACATCTTCATTTTTAGGAGTATTTAACTTTAATCCTCTTACTTTTCCTGATATTACTCTCAACGTACCTTCACCTCATTGTATATTTTAGCATAATTTTATATTAATTTAACGAAATTTCTTTAACTATATTCTCAAATTTATTCATAATTTCACGTTTTAAGCCTTTATTTTCATAATTATCTAACTTAGAGTCTTTAGAAAATATAATTCTAGCTTCTTGTTGAGCAAGTTTAAGTATTTTCATGTGTTTAAATATATTTGCAACCTTTAATTCTGGTAAACCATGTTGTCTTGTTCCAAAAAATTCACCAGGCCCTCTTATTTCTAAATCTTTTTCTGATATTTTAAATCCATCATTTGTTTCTTCCATTATAGACATTCGTTGTCTACAAACTTCTGATTTAGATGCGTATATTAATATACAATAAGACTTATGACTTCCTCTACCTACACGACCTCTTAACTGATGAAGCTGTGCTAACCCAAATCTTTCTGCATTTTCTATTATCATAAGTGTTGCATTGGGAACATTAACTCCAACCTCTATAACTGTTGTTGAAACTAATATATCTATTTCTTTATTTTTAAAACTCTTCATTATAGAATCTTTTTCGCTGCCTTTCATCTTTCCATGTAAAAGACCTACTCTAAGATCGCTAAAATATTCAGACTTTAGCTCATCAACTAGTTCTGTAGCTGCTTTAGCTTCTATAGCTTCACTTTCTTCTACTAGAGGGCACACTATATAAACTTGTCTTCCTTTTTCTACTTCTTTTCTAACTAATGAGTTGTAAGCTCTATCTCTTTTTCCTTTATCAACTGCTATAGTTTCAATTGGCTGCCTTCCTGGAGGAAGCTCATCTATTATAGATATATCCAAATCTCCATAAAGTATAAGAGCTAATGTTCTTGGTATTGGAGTTGCCGTCATTACTAATATATCTGGATTCTCTCCTTTTTCCGATAATTTGCTTCGTTGCCTAACTCCAAATCTATGTTGTTCATCTGTTATTACTAACCCTAGATTATTAAATTCTACTTTATCTTCAATTAGTGCATGAGTTCCTATTAATATATCTATTTCTTTATTTTTTACTCTTTCTAAAACTTTTTCTTTATTCTTCTTTGTTAAACTACCAACTAGTAATTCTACATTCACTCCAAAAGGCTTTAAAGTTTCTGTAAGAGAAATATAATGTTGTTCAGCTAATATTTCAGTAGGAGCCATTAATGCACCTTGATATCCATTTAAAATACAATGTGATAATGCTAAAAGAGCTACGACTGTTTTACCTGATCCAACATCACCTTGTACTAGCCTATTCATAGCACTATTTGAATTCATATCATCTATTATTTCATTTAATGCTCTCTCCTGAGCTTTCGTTAATTTAAATGGTAATGAACTTCTTATTTCTTCTAGTTTCTTATTTTCTAAAAACTTTATACCATCGACTTCACTTACTCCATTTTTAAACATAAATAATCCTAACTGTAGCATTAAAAATTCTTCAAATACGATTCTATATAAAGCAATTTTTAAGGCTTCTTTACTGCTTGGATTATGAATATTTCTAACAGCGTAATCTATGCTACATAACTTATATTTTTCTAATATATTAATTGGAAGATACTCTTTTATGTTTATTTCCTTATCATTAAGCACTCCTTTTATTATGCTACTTACTTCTTTATTAGTAACTCCATAAGTTAAAGGATATACAGGTATTATTTTACATGTAGATTTTGGTGAATTGCTAAGGTGCTCCACTTCACAAGAAGTTAATTCTACATTTTTAAATTCTTTTTTAACTTTACCAAATACTAATATAGTATCTCCAACTTTAAATGCATTTTTTATATATTCTTGATTAAAAAATACTAATTTTGCATACCCTGTTTCATCTCTTACGTCTAGCTTAGTTATATTAAGACCTTTTCTAGGAGATGACGTATGGCTTCCTACTATAATAGCTTTTATAGTAGCTCTATCTTCATTTTCTAGTTGAGCAATCTTTTTTATATTATTTCTATCTTCAAATTGTCTAGGAAAATAATATAATAGATCTTTTAGCGTAAATATATTTAATTTATTGAGTTTTTGAGCTCTTTTAGGTCCTATCCCTTTTACATACTGTATATCTTTATTTAAATCCATATTATCACCTATTAGATAAAAATCCTGTACAATCCTTACTAAGTAGGATTTTACAGGATTTTTTAAATATTATTCAACTGAAATTAAGTAGTAATAAAGAGGTTGACCTCCGTAATATAATTCTACATCTATGTCTTCAAACTTTTCTTCTAACTCGTCACGAAGTTTGTTTGCATCTTCTTCTTTTACATCTTCACCATAGAATAAAGTTATTATAGCACTATCTTCATCTACTATATTTTCTATAAGCTTAGTTGTTATTTCATCAACACCATCTCCAGCAGATTGTAATTTTCCTTCTGCTATACCTATTATATTACCTTCTTTAACTTCTATATCATTCATAACAGTATCTCTAACTGCAAATGTAACTTGACCTGATTTAACTAGTCCTAAAGACTCCATCATAGCTTCTTCATTTTCTTCTACAGATAAGTCTGCATTGAAGTTTACTAATGCTGTAAATCCTTGAGGAGTATTTTTAGTAGGAATTACTATTATATTTTTTTCACTTAATTCTTTTGCTTGATTAGCAGCCATTATTATATTGCTATTATTTGGGAATATAAATATATTTTTAGCATGAATTTCTTCTATAGCTTTCATAAAGTCTTCTGTGCTAGGGTTCATTGTTTGTCCACCCTCTATTATGTAATCAACACCAAAATCTTTAAAAATTTGAGCTAGTCCTTCACCCATAGAAGTTGCTATGAATCCATATTCTTTTTCTTCTACTGCTGATGCTGTTTCATCTTTTGTATCAAGCAATATGTTTTCATGTTGTACTTTCATGTTTTCTATTTTTATAGTTATTAATTGTCCATATTTTAAAGCATCTTGTAATACTAGTCCTGGATCATTAGTATGAACGTGCACTTTTATTACACCGTCATCTCCAACTACTGCTAAACTATCTCCATACTTCATCATCATATCTCTTATTTGTAAGTCGCTTACTTTATCACTTTCTAATATAAACTCAGTGCAATAAGCAAACTTTATATCATCCGTATTTATTTGCGCTTGAGCTGATGATTGTGTCGTAGTAGTAGATGATTTTTCTAAAGCCTCTATAGAATTTCCTTTTAGAGCTTCTAACATTCCTTCATATATTAGTACTAGACCTTTACCTCCAGAGTCTACAACTCCAGCTTCTTTTAGTGCTTTTAATAATTCTGGTGTTCTATTTAATGAATTATTAGCTTCCTTTATAACCATTTCTAAGAATGCTACTAAATCTTTTTCTTTCTTACAAGCTGAAAGTGCATATTCTCCACTCTCTCTTACTACTGTAAGTATAGTCCCTTCTATAGGCTTTATAACAGCCTTATAAGCTGTATCTGAACCATTCTTAAATGCATCTGCTAAATCTGATGTAGATATCTTTTCTTTTCCTTCTATTGATTTTGCAAATCCTCTTATTATTTGAGATAGTATAACACCTGAATTTCCTCTAGCTCCCATTAAAGAGCCTTTAGATAGAGCTTTACCTATTTCAGTTATATTATCCCCCTCTACCTTAGACAATTCTTTCATTGCATAAGATATAGTAAGAGACATGTTTGTTCCTGTATCTCCATCTGGAACTGGAAAAACATTTAGTTTATCAACTAAATCTTTATTATTTTGAAGATTATTTGCACCTGACACAAACATATCTCTTAATAATTTACCATCTATATATTGAATCATTTTCTTCCTCCTAATTACTTAACTCTAATTCCTTGAACATTGATATCTATTTTACTTACTTTTATAGCCGTTGTGTTCTCAACTGTATATTTTACTCTATCTATTATGTTATTTGCAACAGTAGATATATTAGTTCCGTATTGTAGTATAACATATAATTCTATAGCTATAGTGTTATCTTCTAATTCTTGTACTAAAACACCTTTTAATACGTTCTCACCTTTTAATAGTTCTACTATACCCTTAGTTTTATATGCTAAACCTACTAATCCATAACTTTCCATAGCAGCTCTGTATGCAATTTGTGCTATAACATGTTTATCTATTTCTATATTTCCATATTGATTACTTACTTTTACGCTCATGATTTACCCCCTTAGGTTCATATTTTTATTTGGAATAAATATTTTATTTATATTATTATAAAAATTTATATATCCTATAATACTATAAATATGATATAATTTAAACCTACGTAATTATTTTGTAATAGTAAATATTTTATTTTAAATATTTACTTTATACAAAATTATATATATAATTTTATATGATAACAAGACATTGTTCAATATTTGTTAAGCAAATATATATTTCTATTGCACGTTTTTAATATTTATGTTAATATAAATATGTTTTTAGTCTTTAAATAGTTATCATTTTAAGGAGGTGTACGTAAATGGCAAAGGTATGTAGCGTATGTGGTAAAGGAAAGGTTTCTGGAAACCAAGTATCACACTCAAATAGACATAACAGAAGAACATGGTCAGCTAACTTAAGAAGCGTTAGAGCTATAATAGATGGAACTCCTAAGAGAGTTAAAGTTTGTACTAGATGTTTACGTTCTGGAAAAATAGAAAGAGCTTAATTGTTCTTTAAAGCCTACTAATTAGTAGGCTTTTTTATTTCATATGTATTTTTATAATTTCATCTAATGATTATAGTAATTACATTAATTACTTTTTCTTGCTTCCCTTCATAAACTTTAATATAATTCCAGCTATCCATTTAGGCATTTTTATTGTTACCATTTTCATTTAACATTCCCCCAATAATATTATTTATTTGGCTTACTTATAAAGCATATTCAAGTATCAATAAAAAAATAGTAAAACTCCACATCCAATTAAAATAACTGCTGTAAGCAATGTCCAAATCCACCCCGGAAGCATCATAGATAAAAGTACTGCTCCTCCTGTTGACAAACATAACATTCCCAATAACACCTTAGAGCTATTTTTCATTAAAACACCTCCTTGAGTTATTTTACTATTTAAACTTATGTATATATTAAATTTATGCAAAATAGTCCATATTTAGACCTGTCCCACTTTTTATTAATAAATTTTTTCAAAATAAAAAGACGTATTTCAAAATACATCTTTTACAAAAGTTCTATCAATTTATCTATACTTTTTTTATCACACATATCTATTTGTTTATTAAAACTATCTAAAATCAACTTATCATCTTCTGTAAGATCTCTAAAATCTTTTTTATCTATATATACCTTTAATCCCTTCATAAGGATTTTGTCTTTTATACTTAATTCATTATAGAATATTGAACCTCTAAAATTAACTAAAGTTATATTACTTGCTATTTCATCACTAAAATTTTTATCTATTAGATTTTTTCTTAATTCTTCAGAAATTGACTCCATACCTACAGTAAATATTATTACTCTTTTATCTTTTATATTATGAAAGTTTTTCTCTATAAAACTTATTCCATTTATTTTGCTTGCATATATTCCTCCACCATATATTATAGTGTTATATTCTTTTAAATCCTTATTTCTAATATCACTAACTTCATATAAATCGGCATTTAGCCTCATTGCTATCCATCCAGAATATTTTTTAGTACTTCCATATTTAGATTTATATATAACCGCTACCTTATTATCCATAAAACCCCTCCAAAATTATAATTATTACTATATTTGACTTATGTGTTTTATAATCCTTTTATACAATTTAAATATTTTAAGTTTATATAGATTTATATTTTTTAGCTCATAAATAATATTAGTTTAGTATTATTACACAAAAAAGATGACTTTCGTCATCTTTTATATATTTCTAATAGCAATTAAACTACCTTCATTTACTTTTACTCTACATTTATTTTCTAACATTACATTAGATATTCCTAATGGCAAATAAAACTTCATATCATATTCCTCTAAGGGATATTCAAAATTAGTAAGGGTAACTCCTTTTGCATCACCACTTAAAGGTATTACTGATACAGTATCTCCTATATTTCCTTTAATTTCTATTTCTTCATTTATAGCTATCTGTATTATCTCTTTTTCACTTATTATAGTAGGTATCATTCCTATACTTTTTACAAAGTACAATAAGTTTATATTTGCAATAGTATGATCTATTCTTCCTCCCAAAGCAAAATAAAAATCAATTTCCTTTACTTTAAGATTTTTAGCTAGATAAATACACAACTCCGTATCTGTTTCATTTTTTTTCGAAGGAAACCTTTCAAACTTTACATTTAGGTTCTTATAATAATTGACTATACTACTATCTACAGAATCTAAATCCCCTATTATATAATCTGGAACTATATCCATGTTGTAGATATGATTTGCTCCTCCATCTGCACATATTATATAGTCGTACTTATTTTTGGCTAATATTTCTTTAATATTATTGTAGTTCTCTGATTTTCCATTTAGTATAATGCAAGCTTTTTTCAATTTTTATACCTATAAACTAGCATTTTCTCTAAATAAATTTACTGTTTTTACTATATCATCACTATTAAATATTGCAGAACCCGCAACTATTATATTAGCCCCAGCCTTAACAACTTTATCTACATTGGTAGGCTTTATTCCTCCATCAACTTGTATGTCTATATTTAAATTTCTATCATCTATTAGTTTTTTTAATTCTTCTATTTTAGGTATCATACCCTCTATAAATGATTGCCCACCAAATCCTGGATTGACAGTCATTATAAGTACCATATCTACATCTTCTATTACATGTTTTATAGTTTCTATTGGTGTTGCTGGGTTTAGTGCAACTCCAGCTTTTACATTGTACGATTTTATATTTTGTATAGTTCTGTGTAAGTGTTTACATGCTTCTTGATGAACAACTATTAAATCACAACCTGCATCTACAAAATCCTTTATATAATTATCTGGATTTTCTATCATTAGATGTGCATCAAATACCATATTTACATCTTTTCTAAGGGACTTAACAAGACCTGGCCCTAAAGTTATATTTGGAACAAAATGTCCATCCATAACATCGATATGAAGGTATTCACATCCTGCACTTTCTACTTTTTTTACATCTTCTAATAGTCTTGCAAAATCTGCTGATAATATTGACGGTGCTAATTTAATCATTTTAATATCTCCTCTTCCCTTGTCTTATTTCATTTAATAATTGTATATAGCTATCATATCTTTTTTTAGATATTTTTCCTTCACTAACAGCTTCTTTAACTGCACAACTTGGTTCATTTTCATGTATACATCTAAAACCAAATCTACAGTCATCAAACTCATCAAATTCTATAAAATATTCTTTAAGTTCACTTTCTTCTATATCATCAAGAGTTAGAGAACTAAATCCAGGTGTATCTGCTACCATTCCTCCACACTCTAGTTTTAAAAGTTCTGCATGTCTTGTTGTATGCTTACCTCTTTTTATTTTATCACTTACTTCACCAGTTTGTAACTCAAAGTTTTTATCTATTTCATTTAATAGACTTGACTTACCTACCCCAGATGGACCTGCGAATACTACTACATTTCCATTTAATTCTTCTTTTATCTTATCTATATTTAATTTAGTTTTATTGCTAACTGGTATTACTTTATATCCACTTATTTCATATATATTTTTTAGCTCTTCTACTAAATCTCCATCTTCATCTAAATCTACTTTAGTTAAAACTATGACTATATCTAGGTTTTCCTTTTCAGCCAATACTATAAATCTATCTAATAACGATAAATTAGGCTTAGGATTTTTTATAGCAAATACTATAAGTGCTTTGTCTACGTTTGCTATAGGTGGTCTTATAAGTTCTGTATCTCTTTTGTCTATTTCCTCTATTACACCCTTTTTATCCTCTTCATCTACTATATTTATTTTTACTCTATCCCCAACTAAAGGTGTTATCTTTTGCTTTCTAAATATTCCTCTAGCTTTACATTCATATATCCCATTTTCAGTGTCTATGTAATAAAATCCCCCTATTCCTTTTACAATTTTTCCATCTAACATCTATTTCCTCCTCTAATTTTTCTAGCATAATTATTCTTTCCTATTTTTATATAATATCATAATAAGTTAACAATTAACCTATATTTATTTTTTATTACTTAAAATATCATTAATATTTATTAAAATAAAAGCCCAACTTATTAAGTTGGACTTTTTTGTTTAACTAATTTATTCTTGTGATTGTGTAGTATTTCCACTTCCTTCAGTACCAGTGTTATTTCCTCCACCTTGAGAAGGATTACTTCCTCCATTGTTTGAATTTTCTCCACTAGATGAATTTCCACCTGTGTTTCCTCCAGTATTACCACCAGCATTATCCCCTGGTTTTTCTGGAGTAGTATTACCTGATTCCCCTGAGTTACCTTGACTATTTCCAGAATTATTTGAACCATTACCTGTCTCTGGTTTAGTGTTTTGATTTTCGTCTGGTGTAACTACTGGAGGAGTTTGTGTATTATCACTTTCCTCTTTTTTATTTTCTTCAGGTGGTGCTACTGGCTTAGGTCCCTTACTTACCACTACATCAACCGCTTCTCCATTCCCTGAAATAGATGTCCCTGATTGAGGTGTCTGTCTAATTATATTTCCTTCTTTAAAGCTTTCGCTAAACTCTTGCTTAACATTGCCTAAAACTAAATTATTTTCTTTTAGTACACTCTCTGCTTCTATTAAGCTAAGTCCAACTACATTTGGAACTTGTGCTTGTTTTTTACCTTTGCTTAAAACGATAGTTACAGAATCTCCTTCTTTTACTTCTTTTCCAGCTTCCGGCATTTGAGATATTACATGGTTAGCTTCTACATTTGTATCATATTCTTCTTTTATTGTTACATTTAATCCTAAATCATCTAGCTTTCTTTGAGCTTCATCTAAGCTCATATTTTTAACATCAGGAGTAATCACTGTCTCTACTCCTGTTTGATTACTACTAGATCCTAATAAATATTTTCCTGCTAGATAAACTTGAGCACCTAATATTATTATCAATATTACCGCTGCAACTACAAGTACTTTTTTCATTAAAGGGCTGTCTTCTTTTACTTCTTTTTTTCTTCTATTTGAAGCCTTAGATTTCTTTTTATCATTTCTATTTTGCTTAGGGTCTTCATACTCGTCTTCGTCTTCATAATCATCATATTCATCATCATATGCTTCTTCTTGATTATCACCAACATTAACCATAGAGTTTCTTAATTCCCTATCTTCTATCTTTTGAGTAGCATAGTTATCATATTCTTTTATAAAATCTAAATCTATATTCTTTTCTATATACTCAATATCTTCTATCAATTCTTCTGCACTTTGATATCTATCAGCACTAGATTTTTCTGTTAGCTTTTTTATAATAGTTCTTACACTTTGAGGAATTCTAACTTTCTCCTCTTGAGTGAAATCTAAATTATCATTTATATGTTGAAGTGCTATTGATATAGGACTATCTCCTCTAAATGGTACCTTACCTATTAACATTTCATATAATACTATTCCTAAAGAGTAAAGATCTGCATTACTAGTTACAAACTTACCTTTAGCTTGTTCTGGTGAAAAATAATGTACAGAACCTATTATACTTCCAATGTTTGTCATAGTAGAATTAGATACAGCCTTAGCTATACCAAAGTCTGCTACTTTAACTATTCTACCTTCATTTGATATAAGTATATTGTGAGGTTTTATATCTCTATGAATAATACCTTTTCTATGTGCTGCACTAAGTGCCATAGCTATTTGTTTTGTTATATCAAGTGCAGTATATTCGTCTAACACACCTTCATTTTTTATTATTTCTTTTAAGTTTTGTCCATCTATAAATTCCATTACTATGTAATGAACTTTTCCATCTTCTCCTACGTCATATACATTTACTATATTAGGGTGCGATAAACTAGCTACAGCTTCTGCTTCTCTTTTAAATTTGCCTAAGAATTCCTCATCATCAACAAATTCAGGTCTTAAAACTTTTACAGCCACAGTTCTGTTTAAAAGTCTATCTTTAGCTTCATATACAAAAGCCATTCCTCCATCGCCAATTTTCCTAATAATTTCATATCTATTACCTAAAACAGTCTCTCCCACTTTATCACCATCCTATTTATCCTCTATTACTATAACAGATATATTGTCCCTTCCAGACATGCTGTTTGCTTTATTTATTAACTCATCACTTATCTCTTTGACTTCAATGTCTTTCATCATAATCTCTTCAATACTTTCATTATCAACAAATCCTGTTAAACCATCACTACATAAAAGAATCTTATCTCCTCTATCTATTTCATGCTTAAATATATCGACAATAACTATTTCTTCACTTCCCATAGCTCTTGTTATATGATTTCTTCTAGGATGATTTTTTGCTTCTTCCTCTGTTATGATGTTTGCCTTTATTAGCTCTTCAACTACAGAATGATCCATTGTAACTTTTTTAAATTCATTTTTACTTAATAAATAACATCTACTATCTCCAACATTAGCTACATATAACTTATTTTTATATAGTATAGCCGTTGTTAAAGTAGTCCCCATGCCTGAATATTCTTCACCACTTATAGACTTTTTATATATTATGGAGTTCACTTCATTATAAGCTTGTTTTATTATATCATCTATATAGTCTATTTTGATGTTATTATTTTGTAATAAGTTTTCCTTTAAGAAAAACATTATATTATCTACTGCTAGCTTACTTGCAACTTCTCCTTTTTTATGTCCACCCATTCCATCTGCTAGGGCAAATATGCCTATATCAGCAGAATCCGTTTTTATAATTTCACCCATACAATAATCTTCGTTATTTTTCCTAACTAGGCCTATGTCTGAGTCACAACTATAAATCATTAGACTTCCCCCCTAAAGCTACTTATGCTTTCTTCTTAATTGTCCACAAGCTCCACCAATATCAGAGCCCATAGATATTCTAACTGTAGCTGGTATATTATTTTTTTCTAATATATCTTTAAACTTGTATATATGAGACTTATCTGGACGTTTAAAGTCTCTTTCTTCTACATTGTTTATAGGTATTAAGTTAACATGACATAACATGCCCTTTAGTAACTTTATTAGTTCATTTGCTTCATTTGGCGAATCATTTACACCTTTTATAAGAGAGTACTCTAGGGTAACCCTTCTATTAGTCTTTTTTATATAATACTTGCAAGCATCTAGTATCTCCTTTATAGGATATGCATTTGCTATTGGCATAATTTCTTTTCTTTTTTCATCATATGGAGAGTGAAGTGATAAAGCAAGGTTTATAGGTATCTCTAAATCTGCAAGTTCTCTCATTTTTGGTGCTATACCACAAGTTGATAAAGTTATATGTCTATAACCTATATTTAAACCATTTTTATCATTTACTATTTCTAAAAACTTCTTAGTATTTTCAAAGTTATCTAGTGGTTCACCACTTCCCATTAAAACAAGATTTGATACTCTTTTACCTGTATCTTCTTGTATTTTTAGTATTTGATCTAAGATTTCCCAAGGCTCTAAATTTCTTAAAAGCCCATCTATAGTAGATGCACAAAACTTACATCCCATTCTACATCCTACTTGATTTGATATACAAACTGTAACTCTATCATCATAATCCATCATTACAGTTTCTATTATATTACCATCGTTTAATAAAAATAAATACTTTTTAGTTTTATCAATCTTTGATTCTAATTTCAATTCGATTTCTATATTTCCTATATAGGATACTTCAGCTAATTTTTCTCTTAAGCTTTTTGGAATATTATTCATATCATCAAAAGTCTTAGCACCCTTGTATATCCAAGAGTAAACTTGACTTCCTCTAAAAGCTTTTTCTCCTATAGTTTTCATAAACTCTTTTAGCTCTTCTTCTGTAAAGTTTTTTAATGCAACTTTATCTTGATTCATATTTTATCACTACCTTACTTTTCTTAATTTTGCTATAAAGAAACCATCCATTCCATGTATGTTAGGATATATTTTTAAATATCCTTTATCTTGGTTATCTAAGTCTACATTCACTTCATCTATAGGTACTAATTCAAAATCATTGTTAGTCTTTATAAACTCATTTATTATATTTATATTCTCAGTATCTTCTATAGTACAAGTACTATATACAAGTATTCCATCTTTCTTAACATACTTAGATGCATTTTCTAATATAGTTTTTTGTATTAAAGGTAAATCTTTTAGTTCTGCCTTTGTTTTATATTTTATTTCTGGTTTTCTTTTTATTATTCCAAGTCCTGAACATGGTACATCTGCTAATACATAGTCAAATTTATTTATACTTTTTTCATCTACTTTAGATGAGTCAAATTTTTCTACAACTACATTTTTAAGATCTAATCTATTTACTGTTGATGTTATAAGTTTTAATTTATGTTCAAATATATCTCTGGCCAAAACTTCTCCAGTATTATTCATAAGAGTCGCTAAATGAGTAGTTTTTCCACCTGGTGCACTACACATATCAAGTACTAATGAATTTTTTTTAGGATTAACTACTTTTCCAACTAACATTGAACTTATATCTTGAACTGTAAATAATCCTTCTTTAAACAATTCATTATTTTCTATATTTTTAAAGTTTTCCACTCTTATAGCTTCTTCTATAAGGTTTACTTTATAAGCTTTTACACCTATATTATTTAGCTTTTCTATAAGTTCATCTCTGTTAATTTTTAAAGTGTTAACTCTTAAGTATAAATTTGGCTTTTCATTATTAGAATCTAATAAATCTTTTGTGAATTCTTCTCCAAAGTTTTTAATCCAGTTTTTTATCATCCATGGACTATAAGAGTATTTAGTAGATAAATACATTATGTTATCATCTATATCTACTTTTAAAATCTC
Organism: Romboutsia sp. BSD2780061687b_171204_C1; assembly: GCF_015560225.1. NCBI lineage: Bacteria > Bacillati > Bacillota > Clostridia > Peptostreptococcales > Peptostreptococcaceae > Romboutsia > Romboutsia sp. BSD2780061687b_171204_C1. The sequence goes on from NZ_JADMRK010000002.1 coordinate 397,210, forward strand.
TTCCTTTTTTCTTATTATATTTCTAAGTATTGCATTTACAAATCCTGATGATCTTTTATCATATTTTTTGACTAAATTTACGGTCTCATTAACAGCTGCATAATCAGATATACTATCTAAAAATGCTATCTGATATACACCTAATCTTAGCAATATTTTAACACAAGTTGACATCTTTTGTGTCTTTATCTTAGAAAGTTTATTTATTATATAATCTAAATAATATTGATTTTCTATTACACCATATATTAATTCTGTAGCAAGACCTCTATCTTGATTAGTCATTTCGATTTTCTTAAAATGTTTATTTATTGATGTATTAGAATAATTATTATTCTCCTCAATATCTAAAAGTACCTTATATGCTATTTCTCTTGCCTTCATGCTATTTCTCCTTAATTTAAACAGAAAAAGTCCTAGAAACCCTAGGACAATCTCCTTTAATCATTATCTCTGTTTGCTATTGCTAATAATCTAAGTAGTTGTAAAACTGAAGTTAATGCTGCAGCTACATAAGTTAATGCTGCTGCTGTAAGAACCTTTCTACTTTGATTAGATTCTCTTTTGTCTACTATTCCTAGATTATTAAGCTGAACTATAGCTCTACTTGATGCATTAAATTCAACTGGTAATGTTACTATTTGGAATAAGACTGATGCTGCAAATAGTATTATTCCTATTTCTAAAAATGGTCCCCTCATTATAAATCCTAAAGCAATTAATAACCAAGATATATTAGATGAAAAATTAACTATAGGAACTAAAGCACTTCTAAAATTAAGTGGTACATATCCTTTAGCATGCTGTATTGCATGGCCACATTCATGTGCTGCAACTGATATAGATGTTATAGATGTTCCGTAATATATATCTTGTGATAATCTAACAGTATTACTTCTTGGATCATAATGGTCAGTTAAATGCCCTGTAACCATTTCTATAGATACGTTATTTAATCCATTAGAATTTAATATTGTTCTTGCTACTTGTTCTCCAGTATAACCTTTACTTGAATTCACTCTCAGATACTTACTAGTAGTACTACTTACTTTAAATTGAGCATAAATAGTAAAAAGTATCGCTGGAATTAATATCATAATTGTAGGGTCAAAAAAACCATACCCATATCCATATGGATAAAACATATAAAACACTCCTATCTTAATTTAATATAGATTCTTATAAAGATACGCTATATATTTTCTCTGTAAAAAATTTTATAGCTTCTTCAACTTCATTTATATCTATATTAGTATCTACACAAGGTCCATTAGGTCTTTTATTAAATACACCTAAAACGGGTACATGTCTCATATCTTGTACTCCAGCTGTTAAGTCCCTTTCACAAGCTACTGCTATAACAGCTTTGGGTCTGTTATCCATTATTATTTTTCTGGCTAGTGTTCCCCCTGTAGCTACAAATATATTTACATTTGTTTTTTCTTTTAATTTTACTAAATCTCCTATATTACACAAACCACAAGTTGCACAGTTTTCTATTTTGTTAGTAACTTTTAACTTACAGCTATTTCTTTGAACACAATGAGGTATTAATATTAATATTTCTTCTGGCTTTAAGTTATAACTATTACTATATATATATTTATTATTTAACTTTATATATACCTTTCTTATTTCATTTTTTGGTATATTAACAAATTCTGCAATAATAGTTATTATAGGAAATAAAAATGATACAATTTTAAAGTTAACCTTCATTAAAGATGAGTCTACATCTTTATCCCTTATAATATTATTTGTAACTACTATAGAAAATATTATTACTATCGATGCTAATAATATTAGTATATCTGTTATTATAGCAAATACACCTGCTAAAGTAGATATAAAAAAGTTAACAAGTAAACCTATAGTCAAAAGAATTGCTAATAATATACCTATGGCCGTCATATACTTTTTTGATTCTACCATTTTATTTACCTAGCCTAATATTTTTGAAGTATCTATACTGTTTCCCTTTATATATTCAGAAACTAAAACTCTTTTCTTTCCTGGCATTTGTATTTCTTCAAGTAATATTACTTTATCTAAAGTGCTTACTTTTATACCATCTTTATCAACGCTTAATATAGTTCCAGGTGATTTTTGACTTTCCTCATTTAGTACTTTCGTCTTCCATACTTTCATAGTCTTTCCATCATAAGTTGTATATGCACTTGGCCATGGATTAACCCCTCTTACAAGGTTATGTATATCTTTTGCACTTTTATTAAAATCTATATTTCCTAAAGACTTATCCATCATAGGTGCATAACTAAACTCATCATGATTTTGCTTAGTTCTTGGTGCACACCCTTTTTCAATTAAGTCTAAAGTTTCTTTTAAAGTTTCTGCTCCAACAACCATCATCTTATCATGAAGCTCTCCTGCTGTTATTTCATTATCTAATGCAAACTCTTTTTGTAGTATCATATCTCCAGTATCTAGACCTTCGTCCATATACATAGTAGTAACTCCTGTTTTTTCTTCACCATTTATTATTACCCAGTTTATAGGTGCCGCTCCTCTATATTTTGGAAGTAAAGAAACATGGACATTTATACAACCAAACTTAGGAATATCTAATATAGATTTAGGAAGTATTTGTCCATAAGCTACAACTACTATTACATCTGGATTTAATTCCTTTAATACATTTACAAACTCTTCATCTCTTGCCTTTAATGGTTGATATACTGGTATATCATATTTAAGTGCAAGCTCTTTAACAGGAGGCATTCCAAGCTTTTTACCTCTATTTTGAGGTTTATCTGGTTGAGTTACCACACCTATTACTTCATGTTTTTCATCTATTATTTTTTGTAAACACCCAAGAGCAATCTCAGGTGTACCCATAAATACTATCCTCATTTAATCATCTCCTACTACTTTTGTACTTTGTCTACAAATAATACACCATCTAAATGGTCTATTTCATGGCAAAATGCTCTTGCTAAAAATTCTTCAGCCTTTATTTCAACATATTGACCTTGTCTATTAAATGCTCTTACTGTTACATAATATGGTCTATTTACAGCTCCACATTCACCTATAACACTTAAGCATCCTTCATCTCCTAATTGCTCTCCAGAAGTTTCTATTATTTCTGGATTTATAAGTTCTATTATACCATCACCGATATCTATAACAGCGACTCTCTTTAATACTCCTACTTGAGGTGCAGCAAGACCTACACCATCTGCATGATACATTGTTTCTGCCATATCATCTAATAATTGTATTAATCTATCATCTATTTTTTCTACCTTTTTTGCTTTTTTTCTTAAAATAGGGTCTCCTATTTGAACTATTTCTCTTAACGCCATTTTTGTTTCCTCCTATATTTTATAATATGTTGTTTGGATTAATATCTATGGATACATTAACCTCTTTATTAAACACTACGTCTCGTTTTGTTATACATATATATTTTATTATACCTTTTAATAGATTTATTTCAATATCCTCATCCTTAAATAATATCTGCCATCTATAATTTTGATTTATTTTTGATATTGAACATGGATTTGGACCTAATATGAAATCAAAATTATTTATACCCCTAGATTTGAGAAGATAAATAATTGAATCATACATATTCTTAGCATTTTGCTTTACTATATGTTCATTTTCACCGCTTATTACAACACTTACCATATTGTTAAAAGGAGCATATCCAAATGCTTTTCTGATTTTTATTTCATCTTCATAAAATCCTTCATAATCATAGTTTATGGCTCTTCTTATAGCATAGTGATCTGTATCATAAGTTTGAAGAATAACCTTACCTTCCTTATCAGATCTTCCTGCCCGTCCTGAAACTTGAGTTACTAACTGAAATGTAGTTTCAAAACTTTTAAAATCCGGAAAATTCAATATCATATCTGCTGATAATATTCCTACTAAGGTTACATTGTCAAAGTCTAATCCCTTACTCAACATCTGTGTTCCTATTAATATGTCTGCTTCTTTATTTTTAAATTTATTAAGTATTTCTTCTAATGAACCTTTTTTAGAGGTAGTATCTTTATCCATTCTAAGAATTTTTGCATCTTTGAATATATTTTTTAACTCTTCCTCTATCTTTTGAGTTCCTATACCAAAAGGTTTTACATAGTTGCTTCCACACTCTGGACATTCATGAGGTATTTCTTTTTCATATCCACAATAATGGCATCTTCCTATATTGTTTCTTTTATGATAAGTTAATGATATATCACAATTTTCACATTGAAATACGTAACTACAATTTCTACATGATACAAAACTTGCATAACCTCTTCTATTTAAAAATAATATTACCTGATTATTATTTTTAATAGCAGTTTCTATTTCTTGTTGTAGTCTCATGCTAAATATACTCTTATTTCCATTATTTAGTTCTGATTTCATATCTACAACTTCAATTTTTGGAAGCGGTCTTTTATTCGCTCTAGATTTTATTTCTATTAATTCATACTCTTTATTGCAAGCTTTATAGTATTCTTCAACAGATGGAGTTGCAGAACCTAATATCAACGATACATTTTCCTTGTGCGACATATACCTAGCAACTTCTATAGTGCTAAATTTAGGGTTTTTCTCTGACTTATATGAAGACTCATGAAATTCATCTATTATTATTACACCTAAGTTTTTAAATGGAGCAAATAATGCAGATCTTGCACCTATTAATATTCTTATTTTGCCTGCTTTTATAGCTTTATACACATCATGTTTTTGACCTTCTGATAATTGACTATGAAATACTCCTACTATATCTCCAAACCTATTTTTTAATCTATCTATAGTTTGTGGAGTTAGAGATATCTCTGGTACTAAAAATATACTATCTAAACCTTGATTTAGTGCATAATCTATAACTTCCATATATACTTCTGTCTTACCACTACCTGTTACACCATGAATCATGTAAGGTTTTTTATTTTCTTCAAACATCTCTGATGTTATTTTATTAACAGCATATAATTGCTCTTTATTTAATTTTATATCTTTATAGTCCGTGCTATATATATCTTTAGGCCTTCTATAATAATCTCTTATTTCTAAATTAATTAAATTCTTATCATATAATGATGTTATGCTTTTTTTAGATGCATTTAACAATTCCATTATATCATTTATTTCACTATTATCATTGTACTTTAAAAAGTTTATAACTTCTTTTTGCTTACTTCCTAGGGCTATCTTATTGTTTTTTATATATTCATCTATATAATCACTATCAATAGCTAATGATACATAGCATATTTTCTTTTCATTTTTATGATCTTTATATTCCCATAAAATATCTATTATATTTTTTTTATTAAGTCTGTAAAGTATATTATTTATATTATTTATAGACTTTAATTTATCTATTTTTATCTTTCCTTTGTTATCTAGTATAGAATTTACTACTATCTGCTCATCTTCATTTAATGAACTAATTACACCTTTTATTTCTAATTGGTCTAAATTTCTTATATCGCTATTTAAAACTGCAACTTTATAATTATTTAACTTATATCCTTTTGGATATATTAAGTTTATACAATCTATATATGTGCACAGATATCTATTTTTCATCCATTTTACCAATTCTAAATCTTCTTTTGAAAATATAGGCTCTTTATCTAATACATCTATAATTTCTTTTAACCTTATGTTATCTTCTACTTTATTATTTATCTCAAAGACAAAGGCTTCTGTAGGTTTATTTCCTCTACCAAAAGGAACTAAAACTCTATGACCTACTTTTAAATCATCTATTAAAAGATTTGAAAATTTGTATGTAAATAAATTGTCTGTATGTATAGTATTGCTTCTTACTACTAATTTCGCATACTTTTCCATTATAAAACATCTATCTCCTACTCGTATTAACTAGATTATGTCCTTTTTAATAGCTATTTACTCAATTATACCTCTTGCTAAAAATAAAAGCATCTAAATTAATAGATGCTTATCTTTGTAGTAACTTATTGACATTATCTAATATAACATCTGCCACTTCTTCTTTTTTCATTTTTGGATATTCTGTAATATTTCCATCTTTATCTATAATCTTAACTATATTAGTATCTACACCAAATCCAGCGCCTTTTTTAGTTAAATCATTAGCTACAATAAAATCTAGATTCTTTTTCTTTATTTTACCTTTAGCATTTTCTATAAGGTCATTAGTTTCTGCTGCAAATCCAACTAGTATTTTATCTTTTTTTATCTTGCCTATTTCATAAGCTATATCTTTATTTCTTTCTAATTCTATAGATAAATCATCATCAGATTTTTTTATTTTCTTATTAGAATAGTTTTTAGGCTTATAATCTGCTACTGCTGCACTTTTTATTACAACTTGATTATCATCTAAGTTTTCTAAAACTGCATTATACATATCCTCAGCACTTTCTATTTTTATAAGCTTTTTTATATTTTTAGGAACTTCTAGATTAGTTTGTCCTGATATTAAAGTTACATTAGCACCTCTATTTGCTGCTTGAGTTGCAATTGCATATCCCATCTTACCTGTAGATCTATTGCTTATAAATCTCATTGGATCTATGCTTTCTACTGTAGGTCCAGCAGTAACTATTATATTTTTACCAATTAAATCTTGCTTTTGTGTAAGTAAATTAACTACTTCATTTACTATTACCTCTGGTGATGCTAACTTACCTTTTCCAGTATCTCCACAAGCAAGTCTTCCACTTTCTGGATCTACAAAATTACAACCTAGTTCCTTTAATATTTTTATATTTCTTTGAAGTACAGGATTTTCATACATATTAGTATTCATAGCAGGTGCTATTAATACTTTTGCCTTAGTAGCCATAACTGTTGTTGTAAGCATGTCATCAGCTATGCCATTAGCCATTTTACCTATGAAGTTAGCAGTTGCAGGTGCTATTAAAAATACATCTGCTTTTTTAGCTAGTGATACATGCTCTACATCCCAAGTTTTTGGTTCTTCAAACATATCACAAACTACATAGTTTTGGCTTAATGATTGAAATGATAATGGAGTTACAAATTCAGTAGCAGCTTTAGTCATTATAACATGAACATTTACACCTAATTTTCTAAGTCTACTTACTACATCTAATGATTTGTATACAGCTATTCCTCCACTTACTCCTAGTACAACAGTTTTACCTTTTAACATAAGAATTACTCCTCTTCTGTAATTTTTTGTTCTAAGTGCTTTTCAGCTTCATTTAAATCTATTTCTTCTTGAGTTAATAATCTATAGCTTATTTTACCATCAGCAACTTCTTGAGTCGCTATAGTTACAGGTTTGTTATCTCTAGTTTTTGTAGTTGTTATAGGCTCAGCACCGTCTATTATTTCTCTAGCTCTTTTTGCTACTGTTCCAACTAAATAATATCTGTTGTCTATTTTGTTTAATACTTCATTTATTGATGGTTTTAACATTTTATAATTCCTCCTTGAATTTTGCTATTATATTATTTTTATATCTATTAACTTTATTTTTTTCCGCTAATATTATACTTTCTAATTCTTTTACTGATGTATTTACATCTTTATTCACTACAAAATAGTCGTAATCAGATATTTTGTTTATTTCTTCAAATGCACAACTAAATCTTTTGTGTATTTCTTCTTCTGTTTCTGTTCCTCTTCCAACTATTCTATTTTTTAATTCTTCAAGAGATGGCGGTAATACAAATATAAATACACCCTCTGGATATACATCTTTTATTTGCTTAGCTCCTTGCATTTCTATCTCTAATATGACATCTTGTCCATTTTCTAAAGATTCTATTATAGCAGCCTTTGGTGTACCATAAAAATTGTCATAAATTTGAGCATACTCTAAAAATTCACCATTATTTATCATCGTTTGGAATTTTTCTTTTTCTAAAAAGAAGTAATTAACTCCATCAACTTCGCCATTTCTTGGCTTTCTAGTTGTTGCTGATACCGATAATTTTATATCGTGATTTTTGTTTAGTAGCTCTTTGCATATTGTACCTTTACCAGCTCCTGATGGACCAGATACAACTAATAATAGCCCTTTTTTCTTAAGCATTACTATCTTCCTTTCTGATATACAAGTTTCATTATTATATATTTTATTATTATTTATTCTATATTTTGTATTTGCTCTCTTATTTTCTCTAATTCAGATTTAACTTCTACTACTAAATTAGTTATATTTAAGTCTGATGATTTTGATCCTATTGTATTTGTTTCTCTGTTCATTTCTTGTATTAGGAAGTCTATCTTTCTTCCTATTGATTCGTCTTTTACTATAGTCTTTTTTAATTGCTCTATATGACTTTTAAATCTTACTATTTCCTCTGTTATACTGCTTTTATCTGCATATATTGCAACTTCTTGTGCCAATCTATTTTCATCTATTATGCTAGGATTTTCTAGTATCTCAGATATTCTAGTATTTAATTTTTCTTTATAATCAATAACAACATTATATGAATACTTTTCAATTTCTTCAATATAATTTTTAAGAAGGTCACATCTCATTATAACATCTTCTGCTAATTTTTTACCTTCTTCTATTCTCATTTCTTTTAAATTACTTAAAGCTTCTTCTAAAGATTTTTTAAGCATTTCCCATAAAAATTCTTCATCTTCTTCTTTTTCTTCAGCTTTTATTATGTCAGGAAACTTAGCTATATTCATAACGCTTATATCATCTATTAAATCAAACTTATTTTTTATTTGATTTAATATTCCTACATATTGACTAGCTAATACTTCATCGAATTTTAAGTTTACATCTTCACTACCTAATACGTCAAGCTTTATGTATAAATCAACTCTACCTCTTTTTACATAATTTTTTATTAAGTTTCTTGCCTTTTCTTCTAAAAATGATATCTTTCTTGGTAATCTTATATTTATATCTGCATATTTATGATTTATAGTCTTACACTCTATTAAAAAATAATAGTTATCATCTTTATATTCTCCTCTACCAAAGCCAGTCATACTTATTGCCATATTATACCTCCAAAATACCTTCACATATTTTAACTGCAGGCCCTGTCATATATATACAGTCCTCATTTATATCTATTTTTACACATCCACCTTGTGATGTTACATATACATTTTTATCTAATTTTCTTAAAAAATTTCCTATAACTGCTGATGCTGTCATTCCTGTACCACATCCTAAAGTATAACCACATCCTCTTTCCCAAGTAGCTACTTTTATATTATTATTATCTTCAATTTTTACAAAGTTTACATTAGTGCCTTTTAAAAACATTTTATTTTTTTCTATTTCACTTCCATATTTATGTACATCATTTAAGTTTATATCATCTACAAAAACAACAGTATGAGGAACTCCCATTAACATAGAGCTTACTATAAATTCTTTATCTTTTACTTTTATCTTTTGCTCTAAGAAAGTTTCCATAGTATGAATCATAGATATGTTTTTACACAAGAAGCTTCCACTTCCCATATTAACTTTTACTAAACTTGTTATATTATCCTCTTTGTTTATATTTACTTCTTTTATTCCATCAAGAGTTTCTATTTTAAAATTTTCTTTTAATACTATCTCATTGTCATAAACATATTTAGCAAAACATCTAAGTCCATTTCCACACATAGATGCTATCGACCCATCAGAATTATAATATAACATTTTAACATCTGCTATGTTAGATTTCTTAACAATTAAAAGCCCATCAGCACCTACTGAAAATTTTCTATTACATACTTTTTTTGCTATTTTTTCGTATTCATCATATTGATTAAACCTTTGGTCTATAACTATAAAATCATTCCCTATCCCATGTAATTTCCAAAATTCCATACTATCCCCCTCTAATTTAATCCCTAACTTAATATTATACAATATATTAATAAGAAAGGGAAATTATATAGATATAAAATTTGTTTTTATCCCCTTATAATTAATTATATACTTTCTTTAATTAATTTTGATAAATATTCACAATATACTTATATTATGTAATAATTATTATATATTGTTCATCTAAGAAAGGAGCGATTATTATGGCTTTAGATGGTTTAGTTATACATTCTATAGTAAACGAGCTACAATCAAAGATTTTAGGAGGTAAGATAGATAAAGTATACCAACCTGAAAACGATGAAGTTGTTTTACATATAAGAAACAATAAAGAGAACTTTAAATTAGTATTAAGTGCTAGTGCCTCAAATCCAAGGGTATATTTAGCTAAGGATTATAAAAAAGAAAATCCTATAAATGCCCCTATGTTTTGTATGCTTTTTAGAAAACATATACAAGGAGGTAATATAGTAAATATATCTCAGGTAGGTTTTGAAAGAATAGTAAAAATAAGTGTAGAGTCTCTTGATGAGTTGAAGGAAAAAACTACAAAGGATATATATATAGAAATAATGGGTAGACACAGTAATATAATACTTACTCATTCAAATGATAATAAAATAATAGACTCAGCAAAGAGAATACCTCCTAGCATAAGTAGGGTTAGACAGATACTCCCAGGTATGACTTACAATCTACCTCCTGCTCAAGATAAATTAAATCCTTTAGATGATATATCTGAAGATGAATTTATAAAAGAATTAGAATCTTTTGATGGTAACTTATACAAGTCTATTTACTCTAGGTTTTTAGGCATAAGCCCTGTTATTTCCAAGGAAATTTGTCATAGAGCAAACATAAATGAAAATTTAAGTACATCTGAGTATTCTTTTGATGATTTAAGATCTTTATATAAAGAGTTTAAAGGTTTATTTAAAGATATGAAAAATAATATCTATTCTCCATGTGTTGTAGTAGATGAAAGTGTTGATAAAATCATAGATTTTAGTTGCGTAGATTTAACAATGTTTAAAGATTTATCTTTTGTTAAAAATGATAGTATGTCTTATATAATTGAATATTACTATAAAACTAAGGATATAAAAGACAGAATTCATCAAAGATCTTCTGATTTAAGAAAAAGTATTTCTATAAAGTTAGATAGACTTTACAATAAACTAAAAAAACAAAATGAAGAACTTATAGCATCTGAGAATGCTGATATATACAAGATTTATGGAGAACTTATAACTTCATATATCTACATGATAGAAAAAGGTATGGAAAGTGTTGAGGTTCAAAACTTCTACGACCCAGAATATAAAACTATAAAAATAAAACTTAATAAAAATCTAACTCCTTCTGAGAATGCTCAGAAGTACTTTAAAAAATATACTAAGATGAAAACTGCTAAAATAGAAATAACTCATCAAATAGATATAACCAAAGATGAAATAGAATATTTAGAGAATATAATGCTTAGTATAGAAAATTGTGAAAACCTAGCAGAGCTACTTGATATAAGAGAAGAGCTAGGTAGAGTTGGTTATTTAAAATCATCTAGTAAAAATAAAAAAGAAACTAAGCTTACAACTAAACCTCATGAATTTTTAAGTAGTGATGGATTTAAAATATTGGTAGGTAAAAATAATAAACAAAATGATCATCTTACTTTAAAGATTGCAAGTAATGATGATATATGGATGCATACTAAAAATATACCAGGTTCTCATGTTATTATAAAATCTGATTCTAAAGATATACCTGAAACAACTTTATATGAAGGTGCTATGCTTGCTGCATACTTTAGTAAATCAAAAATGTCTGCACAAGTTCCTGTTGATTATACAAAAAAGAAAAATGTCAAAAAGCCTAATGGAGCAAAACCTGGTATGGTAATATATGAAACTAACAACACAATGTATGTAACTCCTACAGATGAACTTGTTGCAAAGCTTAGAATAAAAGAAAATTAAAACAAACTTTAAACATTTAAATCTAAACTTTTTATTAATAATATTAAAAGCCTTATGGATTTCCATAAGGCTTTTTTATCTATTTCATCATATCATTATATTCTTTTTCTGTTCTTGGAACGTTTATTTCTCCATCTATAACTTTTTTAGCTTGTTTATTTACATAATCTATTATTTCTTGAGGTACAAGCTTGTTAGTATTTTCTGGTATACTTACTGCACCTTCTTTTAATCCATAAACTTGAGCTTCTCCACCTTTGTAGTTCCCTTCAACTAATGATTTAGCTAAATCATAAGATGCTACGTTTAATTTCTTTAATGCAGATGTTATTACATTATCTGGAGCTAAATAACTTTGATCTCTATCAACACCTATAGCATATTTATTATTTTCTCTAGCTGCTTCTATAGCACCTGTTCCTGTATCCCCTGCTGCTGATAATATTGTATCTACATTTGAAGCATACATTTGCTTAGCTATTGATTTACCTTTTGCTTGATCACTAAATGAGTTTGCATATTGCTGTGCTACTTTTACATCTTTGTTAGTAGTCTCTACTCCATACTTGTATCCATATTGATATTTACTTATAGCTGGAGTTGGCATTCCTCCTATAAATCCTACATTATTAGTCTTAGTCATCTTAGCAGCTATTATTCCTGTTAAGTATGCTGCTTCTTCTTCTTTAAATATTACAGGCACAACATTTTCTGGAATTTTGTCATATGTTTCATCCATTAATGCAAATTTTTGGTCTGGATAACTTTCTGCTGATTCTTTTATAGCATCTTTTAATTGGTATCCAACACCTATTATTAAATCAGTTTCTTGGTCTACTAATGTCTCTATATTTTGTATATAATCAGATTCTTGTGGTGATTCTAAGTATTTTATATCTATATTAAAATCTTCTTTAGCTTTTTGTAATCCTTCCCACGTAGCTTGGTTAAATGATTGATCAGTTATACTTCCTTCCCCTAACACTATCCCTACTGAAAGATTTGAATTTGCCTTTTCATTTTTTGATGAACATCCAGTTAGCAATGTTGCTGACAATACTACTGATGCTGCTATTGATATTAGCTTTTTAAACTTCATAAACTCCTCCTAAATGCTATTGAACTTTAATCTTAAATTTTTATTTTTCGTTCGACAATAGGTTTTTATTTTACAATACATATTATAATTTGTCTATACTTTTGCTTTTATTTTCTATTTTTTATAATTTTTTTCGTATATATACGATCATTATTTGTATATCATTCATTTTTTAGTATTTATTATTAAGTATAAAAAATTTTAAATTTATTATAAAAAATAAAAGCTATAAAGTTTGAGATTATTCAAACTTTATAGCTTTTTATTTATATATTATACTATTGTAGCTTGTGGAGATACATTTTTAGTATCTTCTTTTGCTTTAAATTCACTATTATTTAATATCCTATTTAATATAACTCCAACTATAGCCGATAAACTAAGCCCTGTTATAGATACAGCTTCAGTAATAGGTATACCTATTACTATACCCTTATTTCCTAAATAAGTTGTTCCAAGTCCTATTATCATTATCGTAGCTATTATTATTATATTATTTTTATTTTGAGTACATTCTCCATCTTTTATAGTTTTAAACCCTACAAAAGTTATCATAGAGAATAATAATATACTTATTCCACCCATTACTGCTTGAGGTATACTTTGTAAGAATCCCCCAAACTTACCTATGCAAGAAAGTATTATAGCAAATACTGCTGTTCTTCTTAATAAAGAAGGATCATAGTTTTTAGTTATAGCTAAAACTGCTGTATTTTCTCCATACGTAGTATTTGCAGGACCTCCTAAGAATCCAGCTACCATAGTTGCTAATCCATCTCCTAGCAAGGTTTTATTTAATCCCGGATTTTCTATGAAATTCTTACCAACCACTGCTCCATTTGTAGTCATATCTCCTATATGTTCCATAAATACTGCTAGAACTACTGGAGCTATTATTACTATAGCTTCTAAGCTAAACTTTGGTAATGTAAACTTTGGTATCTCAACTAAACTTGCTTGTGTTATTGTAGATACATCTACTAATCCCATCGCTAAACATATCACATATCCTGAAATAACTGCTATTAATATTCCTAATTGCTTTATAAATCCTTTTGCAAACTTATTTATACAAAATGCTATTCCTAAAGTTATTATTGCTATTAAAAAGTTTGATGAGGCCATATTAAATGCTGTTGGTAATAAGTTAAGACCTATTACACCTATCATAGCTCCTGTTACTTGTGGTGGAAAATATTTTTTTATCTTATCTATTCCTACCGCTTTAACTGCAAAAGACATTATTACATATATAAGTCCCGCTACCATTATACCACCTTGAGCATAAGCTAAGTCTCCGCCATAAACTTCTTTAGCTGCTAATATTACTGGTATAAACGCAAAGCTTGAACCTAAAAATACTGGTACTTTTCCACCTGTACAAGCATGGAATATTAAAGTTCCTACACCTGCACAAAATATTGCTACTGCAGGATTAAATCCTGTCAATATAGGAACTAACACTGTTGCTCCAAACATTGCTAATAGATGTTGTAATGACATTACTGTTTTTTTCATAAAAAAACCTCCCATAAATTTTTTAGGGAGAAATACTTCTCCCTTTTTCAGTCTCTCTGTACTGATTTAAAAGGCACTATTGTATATTGATTATAGTGTATTTAATTATTCGTTTATTGTTACACAATCTTCTTTGTCTGTTTCTGCTAACTTAACGCATATTATTTCTTTATTTGATGTTGGCACATTTTTACCTACATAATCTGCTCTTACAGGTAACTCTCTATGTCCTCTATCAACTAATACTGCTAGTTGTATAGATTTTGGTCTTCCAATATCCATTAGTGCATCTAGCGCACCTCTTACAGTTCTTCCAGTATATAATACATCGTCAACTAGTATAACTTTCTTATCATTTATATCAAAATCTATGTTAGAACCATTGATTACAGGATCTACATCTACTTCTTTTAAATCATCTCTATATAAAGTTATATCGATTTCTCCTGTGTTAACTTTTTTTCCTTCTATCTGTTCAATTTTTTTAGATATTCTATGAGCTATAGGTACTCCTCTAGTTTTTATACCTACTAAAACTACATCTTCAATACCTTTGTTTCTTTCTATTATTTCATGGCTTATTCTTGTTATAGCTCTACCAATTGCTTTTTCATCCATTAATTGGGCCTTTTCTATCATGGTGACCTCCTATTATATAAGATTTTTTGTTTAAAAAAGCTTCTTATCACAAGACAAGAAGCTTATATATTCTAATTAAATATAAGTACGGTTAATAAATTAAACCAACTAATATAATTTGATATATTATATGTTTATATAGCTTTTGCCTTATGATATCTCTGTATCACTTAAAGGTATTTCTTTTATTTTTTATATTATATATCTATATCATATATTTTTCAAGACCTATTTAAGTTTATTAATTATATTCTTAAAATATTTAGGTAATTCTGAGTCAAATTCGATATACTCTTTAGTAGTTGGGTGTATAAATCCAATCTTTTTTGCATGTAATGTTTGACCTTCTACTTTGAATTTATTATTTTTAGGACCATACACAGTGTCTCCTAAAAGTGGATGATTTATAGATAAAGCATGAACTCTTATTTGATGAGTTCTTCCTGTTTCAAGTCTCGCTCTCATATGTGTGAAGTTTTCATATCTAGCAACAACTTCAAAATGAGTAACAGCTCTTTTTCCATCTTTAACCACTGCCATTTTAAGTCTATCTTTAGGATTTCTTCCTATTGGTTTATCTACAGTTATTTTATCTTCTTTTACTACTCCATGACATATAAATTCATATTCTCTAGTTATAGAATGGTCTTTTAATTGTTCTGCTAAAAAATTATGAGCATTATTATTTTTAGCTATCATTAACAGCCCTGATGTATCTTTATCTATTCTATGAACTATACCAGGTCTTATTACTCCATTTATAGATGATAAATTGTCTTTACAGTGATATAGTATTGCATTAACTAAAGTTCCTTCATAATTTCCTGGAGCTGGGTGAACTACCATATTTTGAGGTTTGTTAACTATCATTACATCGCTATCTTCATAAACTATATCAATAGGTATATCTTGTGGTAATACCTCTAATAACTTTGGTGCTGGTATTTCTATAACTATTTTATCCTCTTCTTTAACTAAGTATTTAGCTTTTTCAATCTTACCATTTACGCTAACTTTTTTGTCTTTTATTATTTTTTGGATGTAACTTCTTGACATATCTCCTAATTGAGAAGATAGGTATACATCTAATCTATCTCCCTCTTCTTCATCAAGAACTAAAAATTCTTTTATTTCGTCCATTACTTCACCTGCTTTTCTTCCTCAAAAAATAAAATATATATGCATAGCATTATAGTTCCTACTACTACAAACACATCTGCAATATTAAATACGTATTCCCATATAAATCTAAAATCAAAATAATCTACTACAAATCCAAGTCTTATTCTATCTATTAAATTGCCTATAGCTCCAGATATAATAAGTATTATACTTGCTTTCCCTAATAAATTTAATTTCTTATTAGTATTTAAATAGTATAATCCAAATATAGATGCTGCTAATGCAACTATTATAAATATGATTTGATTATTTTGCAACATTCCAAATGCTGCCCCTCTATTTTCTACATAAGTTAGATGAAACACATTTTCTATTATTGGTATACTACCTATTCCTTTTAGGTGTCCTAATACCCATAATTTAGAAAGTTGATCTATTCCTATCAATACAGCTATCATTAATATATACGTCAATATTTTTTCCTCCCAAAATTATATATATATTATATTATACAAAAAAAGACTCCCTTATTGGAAGCCTATTGTTGTTTTTGCGTTGCACGATCTTTATCTAGACTATCTTTGAGCTCATGTATAGTAACAAACTCAAATCCTTTTTCTTTTAATTTAGGAATAAACATATCTAATGCCTGTATAGTTTGTGAGGTTTTATTTCTCACTTTATTATAATCATGTAAAAGTATTATATTTCCATTTTCAACCTTTGATGTAATTGTGTTAACTATATAATCTACTCCTGGGTTAGACCAATCTCTAGGATCTATATTTGACCATAGTATTATATCCATATCATTGTTTTTTATTATATCACACATATTTTTAGATACGGCCCTGTATGGAGGTCTAAATGATGTTGGATACTCACCTATAGCTTCTTTTATTATATTTTGAGTATCTATAATCTCTTTATTTATTTCATCATAAGATTTTTTAGATACGTTTATATGAGTAAATGTATGGTTAGCAATTTCATGCCCTTCTTTAAATGCTCTTTTCACTATATCACCATTATACCCTACCTTTTCTCCTATTACGAAGAAAGTTCCTTTTACATTGTGTTTTTTAAGTATATCTAGTATTTGAGGAGTGAAATCTTCATCTGGCCCATCATCAAAGGTTAAAGCTACTACTTTTTTATCATCTCTTCCTTTTTTTATTATTATATCTTCATATTCTTTAAAATTATCACTAACTAAATTATTAGCTTCTATTGTATTTATATTTTCTAGCTTAAACATACCAAATATAAAAATTGCAGATATACAAATAACATATAGTATTTTTTTCATCATATATTAGTCTTTATCAGACTCTTCCTTTGGCATTTTGTTCATTTCATATAATTTTAATAATACTTCATCATAAAATGTAGGACCTTCATTTATTAAATTTTGACCTTCTTCTCTACTAGTTAGATGCATATCTGGTTGATGTTTTGCACAGTTGCTACATAAATTTGTTTCTGGTAGTATATCTAATCTATCAGCCTCAATATTATTTTTGCATATATCACATATTCCATAAGTTCCATTCTCTATTTTATTTAAAGCATTTTCTACATTAAATAATCTACCTTTTTCATGAATCGTTAAACTATTTTGCATATCTTGCATATATACTTCTGTCCCTATATCCGCTAAATGATTATCATAACTAGATAATTCTCCTGATGTATACTTTTCACTAGTGTGTTCACTTGTATCTCCAAATACTGTATTATCTTGCATTTCATTTATTAGGCTCGATAACTTCTCCTTTTCTTTTAGTAGTTCTTCTTTGTACTTTTGGGTATTCATATACTACCTCCTTCTATATTCATCTACTATATCCATTAATCTTGCTATATACTCCCCTATTACAGGTAAATCCACTGATTTACTTAATAGGTAAAAAACAAATGCAGCAAGTATTGATAGACCTATTGCTTGACCAAATCCTTTTCCTAAACCTGCTATAAAATTTATTGTGAACAATCTTCTTTTACTATCTGTTAGCATCATATATTCTCTTATTCTACTTCTTTCTATTATAAGAGTTAATCTTTCTAGGTATCTCCTTATAGTCCCTAGATTTTCTGTAGTTTTTTCACATATATTAAGTTCATTCATAGCTTTATCAAGGTCTTTCATATTTATAGGATTTTGTTTATCAAGGTCATTATCTTCTTTGTACTTAATGTGCATCACATCCTTTATGAATGACTTTTATATAAACTTATTATGTGATTTTTTTGATTAAAAATACGAAAAGGATTATGCATAAATTTATATATTTAAATTCACACATAATCCTTTAATTTAAATTATTATCTAGGTAAGAATTTTCTTTCTATTAATCCTACTTTTTTGTATACTTTTCTTAATGTTTTTCTAGCATGTCTTTCAGCTTTATCAGCACCCATTGCATAAACATTTTCTAAATAATCTTTGTTCTTTAATAAATCAAGATATCTTTCTCTTATAGGTCTTAAAGATTCAACTATAACTTCAGCTACATCACCTTTAAAATCACCATAACCTTTACCTTCATACATACTTACTAGTTCTTCTATTGATTTATTGTCTAATTTTGAATATATTTCAAGTAAATTTTTTATTCCTGGTTGTTCATCAGTATATTTTATAATCCCTACTGAATCTGTAACACTTCTTTTTATCTTTCTTCTTATTGTATCTGCATCATCAGCTAATAGTATAAATGCATTTTCATTTTCATCAGACTTACTCATTTTTTTAGTTGGTTCTTGTAAGCTCATTACTCTACCAACTTCTTTTGGTATATATGGATCAGGTACTTTAAATGTTGGTGAATATCTATTGTTAAATCTAGTTGCTAAATCTCTAGCTAGTTCTAAGTGTTGCTTTTGATCTTCTCCAACTGGAACTAAATCTGTTTGATATAAAAGTATATCTGCTGCCATTAATACTGGATAAGTAAATAATCCTGCATTTAAGTTAGCTTCACTTTTTTGTGACTTATCTTTAAATTGAGTCATTCTACTTAACTCTCCCATATAAGTCATCGTATTTAATATCCACATAAGTTCAGTATGTGCACTTACATGAGATTGTATGAATATCGTATTTTTCTCTGGATCTAATCCACAAGCTAAGTACTGTGCAAGTAATTCCATAGTATTAGCTCTTAAATTTTTAGCCTCTTGTGGAACTGTTATAGCATGTAAATCAACTACACTATAAAAACAATCATACTCATCTTGAAGTTTTGTCCAGTTTTGTATAGCTCCTAGATAATTTCCTAAAGTCATTTTCCCAGATGGCTGAGCACCACTAAATATTATTTTCTTTTCGCTCATTAATAACACCCCTCATTATATTGATCTTAACATATTAAGTACTATATCTTTAGAGTTATGAGCTGCATCCTTAACAAATTCGTCATATACAACATCTGCTCTTCCGTCAGCTCTATCAGACATTGCTCTTATTATTACAAATGGAACTTTATTTAGCTCACAAACATGAGCTATAGCTGCCCCTTCCATTTCTCCACAGAATGCTTCAAACTCTTTTACTAATTCTTCTTTTAATTCTCTAGCGCTTATGAATCTATCTCCTGTTACTACTCTTCCTTTAACTACTTTATGAGTTTTAGTTTCTTCTTTTGATGATTCAAACGCCGCATTTACAAGTCTCTCATCTGCAACAAATGTTGAATTTTCCATTCTTGGTATTACACCTTTTTTGTCTCCAAATACTGTTGTATCAAAATCATATTGTATAGCATCAGTTGATATAACTATATCATATACATCTAAATCTGCATTTAATGCTCCTGCAACACCTGTATTTACTATTGCATCTACACCAAATTCACTTATTAATATTTGTGCACATAAAGCAGCATTTACTTTACCTATTCCACATCTTACTACTACTACATCTTTATTTTCTAAGTTTCCTTTGTAGAATACTAAGCTGGCTTTTTCAACTTTTTCTTTTACATCCATTAATTCTACTAATATATCTACTTCTTCATCCATTGCACCTATTATACCTATTCTGTTCATTACATTTCCTCCTAAGTTGTTTTTCTATAAATTTGCAATAAAAAATCCGTCCTAAATAAATAGGACGGATATATCTTCCGCGGTACCACCTAAATTATATACACCTAGTGCATATCACTTATACCTGCTATAACGTGCAGTCACGATATCGGCTAGTTTACTACTGTATTTCACCTTACTCCTCAAAGGTCCATTCATCAAATACTTTATGCTAAGCTCTCAGCATCCTTAACTCTCTGTTATAAAGATATTTTGATTACTAATCCTTATCAATGGATTTAAATATTTATATATAAACTATGATATTCATTAAAACTTATTTTGTCAACTGTATAATATATTAATATTATTATCTAGTATATATATTTATTCTATTCAATTTATTATAATAAGTTTGAATTATCTCTATACTGTCAAGTCATTTTCATCTTTAATTTTTATAGTTTTTTAATACATCTGCCATAACAAAGCACCTAAGCAATTCTATTACACAAATTATAATCTGAGGAATTAATTCACCCTTACCAGCAAAGTACATCACCTGAATACTGTGATTATTTTAACCTGATAAATATACGCTCACCTTGTCATAAAAAAATCTACCTAAATAAGGTAGATTTCTCTATAAATATAAATCATACTTAACTATGTTTATAACATTATAAGCTCCACTCACCATCTTTTATAAAAATTTTAACTGTATTAAAATTTTTGTCCATTACAATCAAACTTCCATCTTTTATATCTTCAGTTATGAGTATAAGCCCCTCTTGTCTGCAATAATTTCTGGCAAGTTCTAATGCATCAGATTCCATATCTAATTCTAATAATCTTCCCATGTTCATTACTCCTATTTATATAATTTATAATTATACCCATTTTTACCTTTTTCTAAACTACCTAATATAGTTTTAATTAATAAGTTATGAACAGATTTTAAATTAATATAATACATTCTTAAACAAAAAGTTAGCTTTACCTAAGCGACTTGTCGGCAAAACACTTCATGTATCTTTCCTTGAATGTAAAAAAAGAAGGTTTTTACCTTCTTCTTAAACTAACTCCATTTTATTTGTTAAATGATTATGGTAATGAGAATGCTTACCTGTAAATCCATCTTCGTGAACATGGTCATGGCCTACTCCGTTTACATGTTCATGACTATGCATAAATGATACTTGTAGTTTATTATTTATAGGATTTATACCTACATATGCATTGACACCAAATACTTCTTTTAACATTTGTGATGTTATAACTTCTTCCACTTTCCCATATTTTGTTATCTGTCCATCTTTCATGACGATTAAATAATCACAATACATAGATGCCATATTCATATCATGTATTGCAGATAATGTAGTTATATTAAGGCTTTTCACCAAGTCCATAAGCTGTATTTGATACCCTATGTCCAAGTGGTTTGTAGGCTCATCTAATATTAAAAAATCAGTATTTTGAACTAATGCTCTCGCAATTAAAGTCCTTTGTTTTTCTCCACCTGATAAATTAGAAAAACTTCGTTCACTATAGTTATCTAATCCAACTTTTTTTAACATATCTTCAACCATTTTTAAATCTTCTTTCGAATAATCTTCAAATATAGATTTGTATGGATAGCGACCCATTTTCACTATTTGCTCAACTGTAAAATCAAACTGTGAACTACTTTCTTGAGCAAGAACTGCAATCTCTTTTGCACACTCTTTATCTTTCATAGTATATAAATCTTTGTTATCTAATAATATCTCTCCACTAGATGGCTTATAAAGCCTATATATATTTTTAAGTAATGTAGATTTTCCAGAACCATTTGGGCCTATTACCCCTACAAAGGAACCTTTAGGAACATTAAAAGATACATCTTTTAATATTTCTTTTTTATCTATACTAAACCTTAAATTTTTAACCTGTATCTTCATGATTATTCTTTTCCTCCAAATGAATAGTTTTTCTTAGATATTAAATACAAGAAGAACGGTCCTCCGACTAACGAAGTTATTATACCTATTGGTATTTCTATTGGTGGGAAAAGCCCCCTCGCGGCAATATCTGATGCTATTAAAAATATTGAACCTACTAATGCAGAAAGTACTATTAACTTTTTATGATCACTGCCAGCTATTGTTCTACATACATGAGGAACAACAAGTCCTATAAACCCAATAGCTCCTGTTATCGCAACTAAGGTAGATGTTAAAAACGTTGCTAATATAAGTATTATTGATTTTACAAGTTTTACATTTATACCAAGTATTATAGCGCTATCATCTCCAAGTAATAATATATCCAAAGACTTAGACATTAAAAAAGCTACTATCATTACTATTACTAGTGCTACAAATGGAATTAATAAAACATCCCATTTAGCTCCTCCTAAACTTCCAACAGTCCAGAAAAGTGCATTTTTAGCTTGGTTTGAGTTATCTGCTGAATATATAAGTAAATTAGTAAGCGCTGAAAATATTGTAGATATTGCCATACCAGTAAGTACTAATCTTGTTGTTGATGTTGTTTTTCCCATCTGCGTGCCTATTGCAAACACTAACACTCCTGAAATAATAGAACCTACAAATGCACCAGATGTTATACTATTTATTCCAATAGATGACACCCCTCCTAAAACAATAACAGCAACAGCTCCACATGATGCACCAGATGATATTCCTAATATATACGGTTCTGCTATAGGGTTTTTAGTTACACATTGCATTAATACTCCACATATTGCAAGACCAGCTCCACATATTGCTCCTAATAAAACTCGTGGAAATCTAATTTCCCATATTATATTATGGGTCATGACTTCTCCAACTCCACTAAATAACATTCCATTTGATAATTTGTTTAATAAAATTTTATATACCTCTCCAGGTTCTATATATGTACTTCCTATAGCTATTGCTCCGACTATTGTACCTGCTAATAATATTATTAAAGCTATAGTCCAAAATAAGAAACCTCTCTTTTTTGAAAGGTTTCTTGAGTTTTCTATACTAACTTGCATTATTTGTTTCCTTCAAAGAAATATCCATACATTTCTTCTATAAGCTTAGGATTTCTAACACCTGGAGATAAATCAGCTAATCCTACTACATATATTCTATCATTCTTTATTGCAGGTACATCTTTAAGTGCTGGATGATTCTTTAAGAAATCTATTTTTTCCTTAACTGGTTGACCAGCTAAGAAATCAGTTACTAATATAACTTCTGGGTTTTTAGCCACTATACTTTCCCAAGAAACATTTATGTATGGTTTATCTGCATCTTTTCCAAATATGTTATTTCCACCAGCTAATTCTATTAAGTTATTTGCAAGACCACTTCCTACTACCATAGCATCCTTTTCACCAGAATCATATACCATCATTTTTACTTTATCTTCTTCTTTTATATCTCCAACTTTATCAGTTACAGCTTTTATATCACTTTTCATTTTATTTACTACTTCATTTGCTTTATTTTCTACTCCAAATATTTTTCCTAATAATTCAAAGTCTTCATATACAGTTTCTACTGTTGCATCTGGATTATATGATTTTGCCATAAATGGAGTTATATCTTTTTTTATTAACTCATCTGGTGATCCTGTTGTTTGTTCATTTATAGATGAATCCCATCCACTAACAAAGTCTGCACCTGTTGCTATAAACCCTTCTTTAGATATAGAGTGTCCTTCTCCAACTTTAAGTTCTGGTATTTTATTATAAGCTTCTTCAAACTCTGGAAGTATTGGATTATCTAAAAGTGCTGTTCCTACCATTTTATCTCCTAAGTCTAATGCAAGTAACATCTCTGTCATAAATTGAGATAATGTAACTGCCTTTTGCCTTGGTTTTTCTACTTTGACATTATAATCTTTCGCTCCATCTGAGTATGTAAATTCTACTGGTGTGAAATTGCTTTCTGCTACTTGTGTTTCTGGCGTTTGACTAGTTTCTTTTTTATCTGACGAACATCCTACTACACTTAAACTTATTCCTGCTACCATTAATACTGCTAAAAATCTTTTTAAACTTTTGCTTTTTATCATTTTTATTTTCCCCCTAAGTATATTTTTTATATAAACACTATTGTTTAATTTAACATAAATTTACTAATTACATTACAAAAAGCCATGAGTTTTTACAAAGATATATCAAATAAATCTTTGTAATTTAAACCTTCATGGCTTTATTTTTATCAGTTATTTAATTTTTTATATCTAATGTTTTGTATCCTTATAATAGAATAGGTACTTCTGTACCTCTTTTAACTTATCTTACAGTTTAATTATATATTCTATTTTTTTTAACGTAAACACAATATTATTTTTCAGAAAATTTAGTTTTATACATCTTTTTATTATTATTTAGTTTTTTTTATATATTTTTACATTGTTTTTATCTTTTATATTCGATTAAAATATTTATTTTAATTCAATTTTTAATTTATATATTTAGTATTTTATAATTTTTTATAATTAATCAACCTAAAAACTTTAAGTAAATATAAGAAAGAGGTAAATTTAAGTATAACCTAATTTTACCCCTTTCTATAAAATATTATAATTTTAAACCCTTTATATAAATATTGCTGTTCCTGGTCCTATAGGTGCTCCTGCTAAAGCCCATATTATAGCAAATATAGTCCATCCTATTAAGAATGCTATAGCTATTGGCATCATTGTACTTATTAGGTTACCTACACCAAATTCTTTCTTATATTTTTGACCAAATACTACTATAACCCCTAAATAGCTCATTAATGGAGATATTACATTTGTTGAAGAGTCACCTATACGGTATATTAACTGAACACCTGCTGGAGTGAATCCCGCAACCATTAACATTGGAACAAATATTGGAGCAAGAAGTCCCCACTTAGATGAAGCTCCTCCCATGAATAAGTTAACAAATGCAGTTAAGAATATAAATGCAACCATTAACACAATATTCATAAACATACTACCTTCTGGTATTTTAGAAACTAAATTAGCTCCTAATGATGCAACATACACTCCTAAGTGAGAGTCGTTAAAGTAATTAATAAATTGAGCAACGAAGAATAATATAACTATTATTGGAGCCATATCTGCCATCGCTCTAACCATTGCTGGCACTATATCCGCTGCTTTTTTAAACTTACCTGATTTAAATCCGTATACTAATCCACTTACAGCGAATATAACGAACATTATCATTATAACCATATCACCTTTAAAGAATATAGAGTTTAAGAATCCATCTGCTGCAACTAAAGCTGCATTCCCTTCTGCATCTTTTCCCCATAACTCTACTGTAGTTGATAAGTCACCTACTAAAGGTATAGTGTTATTTTTATCTATTGGTAAAGCTGTTAATATTATTAAAGCAAATAATAATAACATTATTTTATTTGTAAATTTATAAGCACTTTTTTCTGCTTGAGTTATTTCATGTTCTGGCTCAACTTCAGCCTCTGCTTTATTATATTTTCCTAATCTTGGCTCAATATACTTATCTACAACTATAGTTCCTATTAATATTATTAAGAATGTAGATGCCATCATGAAGAACCAGTTACTTGTAACTGATAAAGTTCCTGCTAATTGAGTACCTGCCATAGCATCACCAGTCTCAGCTGCTGCTTGAGTAAATGGTAATAATAATGCATCTGTTGAACTAACAAATAAGTTTGCACTAAATCCTCCAGAAACCCCTGCAAATCCTGCTGCAAGACCTGCTATAGGATTTCTTCCTAATGTATAATACATTAATGCAGCAAGTGGTATTAATACAACATACCCTGCATCTGATGCCATATTAGACATAACCCCTAAGAATATTACAACTGGAGTAACTAATTTCATAGGCGTAGCTTGAACTATACTTTTCATTGCCATTGTTAAGTATCCACTTTGTTCCATAAGTCCTATTGCTAACATTATTATAAGTATAGTGCCTATTGCATACATGTTCATAAAATTAGCTATTGCAGTTCCTATAACATAAGAAAGACCATTTGAATATCTTTCTGCTACTTCTGTTCCTGTTGCCCCTACTTTTAACACCTCTATTGGTTTTTGCCCTAATAAATTGTTTATTGGGAAATCACCTAAAGGAGTTTTAGCTACTACCCCTAAACTTCCTAGTATTGCTGATAAAACTAAAACAAATGCTGCTATGTATATAAACATTAGCACTGGGTGTGGTAATTTGTTACCAAGCTTCTCTATTTTGTCCATGAAGCCTTGTTTTTGTTTCTTTTGCGATTTTACACTTACATCCATACTTTCCCTCCCTATTTTATATTCCATGATTACTTAACTTATTCTAACACATCACGACAACGATTTCATAATTTTTCTGAAACTTCTAATTTATTAATCTATTCTCTTATTTTCATTTTATTTTAAAATTTTTTTAATGATTTATACTTTAACTTTTAAAGCAGCTTTTAGTGTTTTTTTCTAACTTAATTTCATTTTTAATGTTTTTTTGTATATTTTTTAAATTTTTCTTAACTAATACTTATCTTTATATTTATATTATTAAATATTTTCAATTTCTTTTATATTATTAGAATTTTCAATATAATTTTATATTCTAAATTTAATAATATTTTTAATCTAATTAATTTCTAAAAAGCTTTTAATTAACTTTTATATAAAAAATTTGCTTCACTTATGCTGCCAACGACTTTGTCCGTTGCTAAGATTATTATTTTTTATATTTTTAAACCTATTGATATATCTTATTTTCATGAATTATCAATAGGTTTATGCTTAATATAATAATTTTCTTGTATGTAAAAAAGTACCTCTTAATGAAATACTTCATCAAGAGGTACTTTTTAAATTATTTCTTTATAACTTTTATTCCAGTCATATGGTCATTTAAATTATGACTTTCTAAAGTTTCATCTTCTACTCTATTTATTTCTACAGCTAATGTTTCTGATTTTATATATTCATCATAATTTTCTACAGCTTTAGCTATTTCATCATCTGAATTAAATTCTATAACTATGTTATCTAAAACATCAAAGTTATTAGATTTTCTTATTTGTTGTATCTTAGATATAAATTCTCTTGCATATCCTTCTTCTATTAACTGTGTTGTTAATGTTGTATCTAATATAACAAATAAGTTGTTTTCCATAGTTACATTAAATCCTTCTTTAGCTGATATGTTTATTAAAACATGGTCTTTGTTAAATTCAAAGTTTTCTCCGTTTATATCAACAGCAAAACTTTCACCATTTTCTAATTTAGGAACAACTTCATTTGGATTTAATTTATTTAATGCACCAGCAAAGAACTTCATGTTAGCACCAAGTATTGGTCCTAAAACTTTAAAGTTTGGTTTTAAGCTAAAGTTCATATATTCAGATAAATCTTTTGCAAATACAACTTCTTTAACGTTAAGTTCTTCTTTTATTAAGTCTACAACATCACTTATAGTAGCTTCAAACTTACCATCTACTAATACTTTTTGTATTGGTTGACGTACCTTTATTCTTGTAGCTTCTCTTGATGCTCTACCTAATGTAACTAGGTTTTTAACTAAGTCCATCTTCTCTTCTAATTCATTGTTTATTAAATCTAAATTAGCTTTTGGATACGTACTTAAATGTACTGAAACTTCATTAGTTAAGTTTCTGTATATTTCTTCTGATATATATGGAGTAAATGGAGCTATAAGCTTACAAAGCTCTGTTAATATTTCATAAGTTGTATTGTAAACTGATTTTTTATCTTCAGTTAATTCAGTCGCCCAGAATCTTCTTCTTGAACGTCTTATATACCAGTTAGATAAATCTTCGTTTATAAATTCTTGAATAGTTCTAACTGTTTTGTTTAATTCAAATATCTCTAAGTTTTCTTCTACTTCTTTCTTTAAGTTGTTAAACTTAGATAATATCCATCTATCTAATTCTGGTCTGTCTTTGTATTCTACAAAGAAGTCAGTTGGATTTATATTATCAGTATTTGCATATAAAGCAAAGAAGTTATATACATTTTTCATAGTTCCTAAGAACTTGCTTTGAACTTCTTTTAATCCATCAACATCAAATCTTGTTGGAGTCCATGGTGGAGATACGTATAATAAGTACCATCTTAAGGCATCTGCTCCATATTGGTCAAATAATTCAAATGGATTTACTGTATTTCCTCTAGACTTACTCATCTTCTTACCTTCTTTATCTAAAACAAGGTCATTAACTAAAACTCTCTTGTATGGAGCTTTCCCCATAACAAATGTTGATATAGCAAGTAATGAATAGAACCATCCTCTAGTTTGGTCTATACCTTCACAGATGAAATCTGCTGGGAATAATTCTTCAAAGTTTTCCTTGTTTTCAAATGGGTAATGATGTTGAGCAAATGGCATCGAACCACTGTCAAACCAACAGTCTATAACATCTGTTACTCTTGTCATAGGCTTACCACAGCACTCACATTTTAGATGTATATTATCAACATATGGTCTGTGAAGTTCTACTGTTTTAGGATCTACTTCTTCTATAGCTTTTTGAGCTAATTCTTCTCTTGAACCTACAGAATCTCTATGTCCGCATTCACACTTCCATACATTAAGTGGAGTACCCCAATATCTACTTCTTGATATAGCCCAGTCATTTAAGTTTTCTAACCAGTTTCCAAATCTACCTTCACCAACGAAGTTTGGATACCATTCAACTGTCTTATTGTTAGCTATTAATTGGTCTTTTAATTTTGTCATTTCTATATACCAGCTTGGCTTAGCATAGTATAAAAGTGGAGTTTGACACCTCCAGCAGTGAGGATAATTATGAGCTACTTTTTCTTTGCTAAATAATTTATTTTCACCGTGTAACCATTTTATTATTTCAACATCTACTCCATCTTCCATAACGAATTTTCCTTCCCATGGAGTAGTTGTAAATTTACCTGCTTCAGATACTGGTTGAAGTACTGGTAAATCATACTTTCTACCTAAGTTGTAGTCATCTTCACCAAATGCTGGTGCAGTATGTACTATACCTGTACCATCTTCAGTTGTAACGTAGTCTCCGCAAGTTAAGAAGAATGCTTTTTTATCAGCTTCAACAAAAGGCATTAATTGTTCATACTCTATGTATTCTAAATCTTTACCTTTCATTTCTTCTAATACTTCGTAGTCTTCACCTAAAACCTTGTTAGCTAAAGCCTTAGCTACATAATAAACTTCATCATTTTGCTTAACTTTTATGTAGTCTATTTCAGGACCTACTGTTAATGCAACGTTTGATGGTAATGTCCAAGGTGTAGTTGTCCATGCTAAGAAATACTCATCAGCATCTTTTCTTTTAAACTTAGCTATTACTGTATTATTTTTTATTTCTTTATATCCTTGTGCAACCTCATGAGATGCAAGACCAGTTCCACATCTTGGACAATATGGAAGTATCTTATGACCTTCGTATACATATCCTTCTTTGTTGAACTTGTTTAATATCCACCATACAGATTCTATATAGTTGTTATCTAAAGTTATATATGGATTATCTAAGTCTATTTCGTATGCCATTCTCTCAGTCATATCTCTCCACTGTTTTTCATAAGTGAAAACAGACTCTCTACACTTTTGATTAAATTTATCTATTCCGTAAGCTTCTATTTCTTGCTTATCAGATAAACCTAATTCCTTTTCTACTTGTATTTCAACAGGTAGACCATGTGTATCCCAACCAGCTTTTCTTTTTACTTGCTTTCCATTCATAGTTTGGTATCTACAAACAGAGTCTTTTAATGTTCTAGCTATAACATGGTGTATTCCTGGGTTTCCATTTGCTGTTGGAGGACCTTCATAGAATACGAAACTTGGATCATTTTTCCCTTTTTCTAAAGTTTTCTCAAGTATGTTTATATCATTCCAATACTTAGAAACTTCTGCTTCTGCTTGCTTTACAGAAGAGTCAACTAATGACTTAAACTTTGACATAGTATCACCCTTTCATATTAATTGTTATCTAAATTTTGTTAGAATATTTAAACCTAACTAATTTACATTTTAATTTTTTGTATTAAAAAACTCGTCCCCCTAAAACAAGGGACGAGTATTAATCGCGTTACCACCCTAATTCTATACATATATAAAATATACTTTACTTATGTATAGCACTTAAATAGTATAACGGCACTTTACCGGCACAGCTTAATCAAATACTTTTTCAGCCTGCAGCTTCGGAGTGATTTTCCACTTTATAAATTTATTGGTTCTCAGCAACCCAACTCTCTGTAAAATTATCTAAAGCTTACTGTCTCCATCATAGCTTTTATTTATATTTTTGTTTATAATATGAGATTTTATAACAAATCGTCAAAATAGTCAATTACTTTTTATTTTATATTAATCTAATGTAGCTGCTGCCTCTTTTTCTATTGGCATATCAAATAATGTTGTCTCAAAAGCTCTCATATCATTTTCATCAACATTATAGAATATTTCATCTATACTTCTTATTTCATCTTCTAGTAAAGATTTAAATTTATTTCTAAATACTTTAAATTCTTTTACCATTTCATTATATTCTTTTCTTATTTCTATTACTTGATTATTAGCTTGTTCAATTATTTGTCTTGCTTTTAAATCAGCTTCTTCTACTATTATCTTAGCTTTTTTATTTGCAGCAGTACAAGTATCTTCTGCAACACTTTCAGCTCTTATAAGTGTAGCTTTTAATGTTTCTTCTATATTTTCATATTTGTTTATTTGATCTTGATATAATCTTACTTTTTCTTTAAGGTCTGAATTTTCTCTACATAGATGTTCATAATCTTCCTTAACTGCATCTAAAAATTCATCAACCTCTTCTTCTCTGTATCCTCTTATTCCTTTTTTAAATTCCTTATTTTCTATTTCTATTGGAGTAAGCATGCTTTTCTCCCTCCTATATTATTAACTTAGCACAAACTTTTATTCTGCCTTTTTTAGTAATATCTCCTATTTTAGATATTACTGCCCTACCTTTACCTCTAACTGATATTAGTGAATTATTTTCTATTTCTTTAGATGCAGATGTTATCTTTTCATAATTAACAAAAACTCTTTCTGCATTTATGTATTTTAAACTTTCTTGTCTTGATATATTATATAATCCACTTATAATACAATCTAGCCTACTTGATGATACTGTAAATGATATATCTTTATAATTTAATGAGCTTTCTATTATATCTTCTCTTGATATTTCATACACTGAAACACTATTTGTCGAAACTTTTTGTAAGTTCATAATTATAAAATCACATATATCACAACTTACAATTATTTGGCAAAAGCTATCGTGTATAATAATATCTCCTATCATCTCTCTTTTTATACCAAGACCCATAAGAGACCCTAAATAGTCCTTATGTGATATGCTTTTAAACTTAAAATTACCTTCTACTTGTATAAATTTAAGG
Organism: Romboutsia sp. BSD2780061687b_171204_C1; assembly: GCF_015560225.1. NCBI lineage: Bacteria > Bacillati > Bacillota > Clostridia > Peptostreptococcales > Peptostreptococcaceae > Romboutsia > Romboutsia sp. BSD2780061687b_171204_C1. The sequence continues at coordinate 428,804 of NZ_JADMRK010000002.1, forward strand.
TTATCATCTATATCTTCATATTCCATATAAAATGGATATATAAATATTTTACTTCTTTCAGCCTCTTTATGTCCACCATCAACAGAGTATTTTAAATCACTATAAGAATTCAAAATAGCAATAGCATTTTTGATTTCATAAGGATTTAAAAATTCCGTTTGTCTTACATCATAATTTTTCATTGTGGCATTAGCTTTATCTATAACCTTAAACATTTTATTTTTTAATTCTATATCCTTAATATGATTAGTTAGTTTTAGCCTGTCCACTATTATCTCCTCTTAATAGAACACGATTAGTGCCACCCTCTTTAGTAACATTAATACTAATATTGCTATCATTGGTGAAAAATCTACCGGTCCACTATTGTACTTATACATTATAGACCTTATAGGACCTTCTATTGGTTCTGTTATATTATTTAATATATAGTATAACTTACTTCCCATCCCATTAGGAAACCAAGACATTAAACTCTTTATAATTATTATCCAAGATAATATATCAAATAGATAATATAAAGCCAATCCTATAGTACTCATTATTTAACCCCTTTACTTTTATATTTTATTTATTATTTTGCCAAGGGAAAAGTGTCTTACTATTTTCTAATTCCTTTTTCAGATTTGCATCTATATCTACATTATTTGGTGCAAGTATAAATATAGCTTTAGATACTTTTTGTATACTTCCCTCTAAAACATATACAGCTCCATTCATAAAGTCAAATATAGACTTCTTAGCAACTGGATCTTTTAAATTTTCTAAGTTAACTATTACAGTTCTCTTACTCTTTAAATGATCCGCTATAGTTGTAACTTCATCGTATTTTTTAGGTTCTACTATTACAACCTTCATTTGAGTGTTAGTATGTAACTTTACTATGTTAGTATTTTTTATAGCTGTTCCAATTTCTGGTTCCATATCTAGTTCATCTTCAATTATTTCTTCTTCTTCGATATAATCTTCATCTTCCTCTATAAACCAATTTTTAAACTTAGTTATCATATTATCTCCCATTATTGACTTCCTCCTTATTTATTAATCAAATTTTAAATTCATATAATCTACTTATCGTAATTTCTGGCTCCAAATATAGAGGTTCCAACTCTAACTATATTAGACCCTTCCTCTATTGCTATTTCATAATCATTGCTCATTCCCATAGATAAATATTCCATAGAAACATTGTTTATATTTAACTTATCAATTTCTACAGCTAATTCCTTTAATCCTCTAAATACTTTTCTAACTTCATCTTTATTTTCTGTAAAAGGCGCCATAGTCATAAGACCTTTAATTTTTATATTATTATAATTATTTGCTACTTCTTTTATAAAATCTATAGCACCTTCTTTATATATACCATGCTTGCTTTCTTCTTTTGATATATTTATTTGTACTAAACAATTTATAGTCTTATCTATTTTTTCTGCCCTTTTTTGTATTTCTTCACATAAAGCTATTCTATCTAAAGAGTGTATCATATAAACCTTATCTATTATATACTTTACCTTATTAGTTTGTAAACTTCCTATTAAATGCCAATTTACTTTATCGCCTATAACTTCATACTTTCTAGCTAGTTCTTGTGGCTTATTTTCTCCAACATCTTTAACTCCATTTTCTATAGCTTCTAAAACCTTATCTACATCTACAGTCTTAGTTACTGCTAATAAAGTTACTTCATCAATTTTTCTATTAGAAACATTACAACTATTTTTAATTTTTTCTCTTACCATATCTAAATTTTCTTTTACGCTTGACACTTTATCACCTACTTTATTTTTATTTTCTTATTTATAATATTTGGGTTTAATACAACCTCATCATGCAATGCAATCACTTTTTCTTTATCGCTACTATCATTTTTTACGAATATATAATCATCAGCTTCATAGGCAACATCACTTAATTCAACAAATTCCATATTGTTAGTTTGCTGATTTAATATATATACCCCTTTTTTCTTGTCTACTGATTTTATAGATTTCTTTGGTATCTTAAAACCTTCTATATGCTTATATATTATATCAAATTCTTCTACTCTTGTATCATAAATTCCTATATTTTGGCTAGTTATTTTTAGTATTACTATGATATCATCATTATCTTTTTTAACCTTATTGACCTTACCATCTAATATTTCTTCATTAAAAGATATTTCAATCTTATTACCTACTTCAAAATATTTCCTATATTTTTCTTCTATACATACTGCTATATATACATCATTTGGATTAACTATTTTAAATACTGGATCATTTTCTTTAATTTTTTTATCATTTGAATTTATATCTGTATAGTTATTATTAGTATTCTCTATATCATCTTTGGTTAAATAATCTATACTATCTGTATTATACTTTCCTTCATTTTCATCTATTTTATAAGATATTACTCCTGATATATCAGCTTTTACATAAGATGTAGAACTTTTTGCCTTTTTTTCTAGAATTGCTTTTTTATTTTTACTATTTTCTAACTGATTAGCTGTGATATGTTTTAATGTACTATTATCTTGACTATCTATTTGTTCCTTTAACTTATTTATTTCTTTGTCTAAGTTTTCTATATCTGAATTTATTTTTTCTATATCTATATCCTTATATATATATCCTATATTTTCTGATTTTTGTACTTTTTCACCTTCTTCATGTAGATTTTTAAACGTTCCATCTGCATTTGATACAATTACACTCTCATCTTTTATTACAAGCCCTTTTGTATTAATTTTTAGCTCCATATCTTCTAATTCAACGGCCATAGTCCTGGTATTTTCACCTATTAAAAATATACTAATTTGAAATACAAAATATATAGCTATTCCTAGTATTAGTATTTTAGATATTTTCTTATTTTTCATACTTTTCCCCCTTTAAATCTAGGTACTTTATTAATTCTTCAAATAATATTATATTTCCTTTTATTGTGGTGATTCTAAATCTTAAATATTTGCTTGTATATTTAATTTTGCTTACAATCTAATAAATAAAAAAAAGTGTAGGCTATTAATTTATATAGCCTACACTTTTTTTATTTATTAGATTCCTTTTTAACTTTTTCTTCCCAGAAATCAGCATTCTTTATCCCAAGTTTTATTGGATCAAATGTTCTTTCTTCTCTTGGTATTCCTGCTTTCATTTGTTCTTCATAATCTTTGAAACACTTCATGGCTACATTTGATAATAAAAGTATAGCTATTATATTTAACCAAGCCATACTTCCAACACCTATATCCCCCATAGTCCATGCAAGAGATGCTGTCTTTACACAACCAAATGCAACTGCTCCTAATAATATAACTCTAAGTATATTTATAAATAACTTAGTTGTTTTTCCTTTAAATATTCTCTTACTTATATATATAATATTAACTTCTGCTATATAGTAGTATGCCATTATAGTCGTAAAGGCAAAGAAGAATAATGCTATAGATACAAAGGCTGACCCAAATCCTGGTATCAACGAGTCTACTGCTGTTTGAGTATATATAGGTCCTATCTCAACTCCTGGTAAATTCTCAACAATCATAGCTCCATTTACTCCATGAACGTTATAGCTTCCTGTCATAAGTATCATAAATCCTGTTGCTGAACATACAAATAAAGTATCTACATATACTGAAAATGCTTGAACTAAACCTTGCTTAGCTGGATGACTTACTTCAGCTGCTGCTGCTGCTTGTGGCCCAGTTCCTTGACCTGCTTCATTTGAATAAACTCCACGTTTTACTCCCCAAGCTATTGTTGAACCTATTATTCCTGCAAATGCTTGCTCTGCTCCAAATGCAGACTTAAATACTAACTCTATAATACTTGGTAATTGTTCTATATTAACAGCTATTATTACAAGAGACATTAATATATAAATCCCTCCCATAAATGGAACTATTAATTCTGCTGCAGAACTTATTCTTTTTATTCCACCAAATATTATAAGTGCTAGTAATATAACTAGGACTACAGTTATTATCATTGGGTCTATCTTAAAAGCATTATTTACTGCTACTGTTATAGAGTTAGATTGAACACCAGGTAGTAATAATCCTGTTGCTAATACTGTTGCTAATGCAAATAATATGCCGTACCATTTAGAAAACTTAGTATTTCCAAGTCCCTTTTCAATATAGTATGCTGGTCCTCCACGATATAATCCATCATGTTCTTCTTTATAAACTTGGGCTAATGTAGATTCTGCAAATGCTGATCCTGCACCTAAAAATGCTATTGCCCACATCCAAAATAGTGCTCCTGGTCCTCCCATTGCTATAGCCGTCGCTACCCCTGCTATATTACCGGTACCTATACGCCCTGCTAGCGCTGTACATAGAGCTTGAAATGATGAAATACCCTGAGCTGATTTTTCTCCTTTAAATAATAAGGCTACCATTTCTTTAAGGTGTCTTATTTGAGAGAATTTGGTTCTAAAAGAAAAATAAATACCTGAACCTAAACATAAAAATACTAACCAGTTACTCCAAATAATATCATTTATTGCATAAACAATACGCTCCATAACATACCCCCTTTTTTAATATATATTCTATAAATTTTTTGATTTAATAGATTATATTATTAATTTTGGATATATGTTCTTTAAATTTCAAGTATTTTCTGACAATTTAAAAAATTATCATATAATCATTTTAACTTTATTATAAGCTTATATAAGAATAGGAAAGGTTTTTAACCTTTCCTACGTTTAAATATTATCTTAATTAGCCATCTAATTTTTATCAGTGTATTTTATAATAATATAGTTATTATATTACTACTTCCTTCATTTATTATCTTTTGTAAAGTTTTTTGTATCTTAACTCTTATTTCTTCAGGCATTGTATATAGCTTACTTTGTAATTGTTCCTTAACTAAATCATGTAAAGATTTTCCAAACATATTTGATGACCATATTTCATTAGGATTTTGTTCAAATTCCTCTTGCATATATTTTATCATCTCTTCGCCTTGATTTTGGCTTCCAACTATAGGTGCTATCTCTGTAGATATATCAGCTTTTATTATATGAAGTGACGGTGCATTTGCTCTTAATTTTACTCCATATTGTTTTCCTTGTTTTATTATTTCTGGTTCCTCTAAGCTTAATTCTTCTAAAGATGGCGCTACAACTCCATAGCCTTTTGTTTTTGCATCTATTAAAGCAGATTCTATCTTGTCATATTCATTTTTAACTCTAGATAACTTAGTTACTAAGCTAAGCAGTTGATGGTCTCCATCTATTTTAAATCCACTCTTTTCTTCTAATACATTGTAGAATAAATCTTGCTTAGCAGATAAATCTATACTTATAACACCTTCTCCAAGTTCAACATTATCAACTGATGTATCTTCTAAGAATTCTAACTCTGAAAATCCTGCTACAATACTATCTATATCTCTTATCTTTCCAATTTCTTCTATACTTTGCTTTAATGTGAATATTATATTATTTTTTATCCAATGATTTCTCTCTAATCCTTCTATCCATTGAGGTAAATTTATTCTTATTTCATTTAATGGAAAATCATAAAGTACTGTTTCCATAACGCTCTCTATATCTTCTTCATCCATAGCTAATACATTTAATGGTACTATAGGAGCTTCATACTTTTCTTCTAATTCAGATCTTAATAATTCTATATCTTCACTGTATGGATCAAGTGTATTTAATACAATAGCAAAAGGCTTATTTAAAGACTTTAACTCATTTATAACTCTTTCTTCTGCTTGTAAATAACTCTTTCTATCTATACCTGTTACTGAACCATCTGTTATAACTACTATACCTAATGTTGAATGATCTCTTATAACTTTTTTAGTTCCTATCTCTGCTGCTTGCTCAAATGTCATAGCTTCTTGTGACCATGGCGTTGATACTAATCTTTGTTTACCATCTTCTTCATGTCCTAAAGCTCCATCTACTATGTACCCAACACAATCAACCATTCTAACTTTTAAATTTACAGTATCTCTAACCTTTATCTCCACTCCATCTGCTGGAACAAATTTTGGTTCTACTGTCATTATTGTCTTACCTGAACCACTTTGAGGTATTTCATCCTTTGTTCTTTCCTTTTTAAATTCATTTTCTATATTCGGTATTACTAACTTTTCCATAAACTTTCTTATAAATGTAGATTTACCCGTTCTAACAGGACCTACTACACCTATATATATATCTCCTTGAGTCCTCTTAGCTATGTCTTCATATATGTTATTCATTAATTTTCCCCTCCTGCATATAGTTTCTTAATAAAGTATATTTTTATTTGTCCCCTATTATTACTAATAATTTCTAAATTTATATATAAATCATGCTTGTCATTTTTAATTTTTAAAATAAAAAAGCTAGGATTAAAATCCTAGCTTATCTTCCACTACTTCTTCTATTTCATGTGTTTTGTTTCTCATCATTAAATCTGCTACTACTTCATTTGGATTTGCACCTTCGTGAAGTACAGAATATATTGCACTTGTAATTGGCATATCTATACCTAGCTTTTTAGAAACATCATAAGCAACTTCTGTAGCAGTTATACCTTCTACTACCATTTTAACTTCAGCAAGAGTTTCTTCTAAACTTTTTCCTTGCCCTATAAGAATTCCTGCTCTTCTATTTCTACTATGCATACTTGTACAAGTAACTATTAAATCACCTATACCTGATAGTCCTGAGAAAGTAGATAAATTAGCACCCATTTTAACTCCTAATCTTCCTATTTCTCTTATACCTCTAGTCATAAGTGCAGCTTTTGCATTATCTCCATATCCTAAACCATCACATATACCTGCACCAAATGCAATTATATTTTTAAGAGCTCCACCAAGTTCAACTCCTACTATGTCAGGGTTAGTATACACTCTAAATTTAGGTGTCATAAACATATCTTGAACTATTTGAGCCACTTCTAAATTTTCTGATGCAACTACTACTGTAGTAGGTATATCTCTTGCAACTTCTTCTGCATGAGATGGACCTGATAAAGTTACATAAGGATTATTTGGAAGCTCCTCAGCTACAACCTCTGATAGTCTAAGCCCAGTTCCTCTTTCTAATCCTTTTGCAACATCTACTACTATTTGTTCATCTTTTACAAATGGCTTTAGGCTACTTGAAACACTTCTTATAGCTTGAGAAGGTACTGCTAATACTATAATTTTACTGTCTAGTACTGCTTCTTCTAAAGATGTTGTAAGTGTTATGTTATTTGGGAATAAAACCCCTGGTAAATAATCTATATTTTCTTTTGTCTTATTTATTTTATCAGCTTGTTCTTGACTTAAAGTCCATATGCTTACTTCATAGCCTTTTTTAGCTAGTACTAAACCTAATGCACTTCCCCAACTTCCAGCTCCTAAAATACATACTTTTTCCATTAAAAACACCACCTAGATACTATTTTATTTTTTTTCTCCAATTTTTCTTTCTGTTTTATTTATAAGTCTTTTTATATTTTCTCTATGAGTATATATAACTGATAGAGTTAAAAATAATGTAACTAGTACACCTTTTGTATTTTGACTAAATATCATTATTACTGGAGAAAGTGATATACTAAGTACTGATCCTAGTGATACGTATTTAGTTATATAAACTATTATTAAAAATACTAAAAAGCAGCTTAAGGCCATTATAGGATTAACTGCTATCATAGAACCTAAAGATGTAGCAACTCCTTTTCCACCTTTAAATCCTAAAAATGCTGGCCAGTTATGACCACTAACAACTCCTACAACAGCTATATACTTAGCTGTAAGTGGGTCTAGTCCAATATATTTAGCAATTATACCTGCTAATAATACGGCTATTATTCCTTTTAATAAGTCTCCTACAAATGTCATAAGACCTGCCTTTTTTCCAAGAGTTCTAAGTACATTAGTAGAACCTGCATTTCCCGATCCCTGAGTTCTTATGTCCACTCCTGCTAATCTTCTAGCAATAATATATGATGTTGATATATTTCCTAAAAGATAAGCAATTATAAAAATTATTAAATAGTTAAGCATACTAATCCCCCTTAAGTAATTTTATTACCTTCTTTTTTCTCTGTATTCAAAGTGTATAGGAGTTCCTTCAAATCCAAAGTTCTCTCTTATCTTATTTTCAAGATATCTTTGATATGAGAAGTGAGTTAACTGCTTGTCATTTATAAATAACGTAAACTTAGGTGGCTTAACTCCTGTTTGAGAACCATAGTATATTTTTAATCTCTTTCCTTTGTCTGATGGTGGTTGATTTAACATTACAGCTTCACCTATTACATCGTTTAATGCTGATGTTGATACTCTCTTAGCATTTTCGTTTGCTACAAATTCTGCAGTTTCTAATATTTTATTCATTCTTTGATTAGTTTTAGCAGAAACAAATAGCACTGGTGCATACATCATAAATGGGAACTTTTCTCTTATTTCTTTTGTGTAATTTCCTAAAGTCTTGTTGTCTTTTTCTATTAAGTCCCACTTATTAACAACGAATATACATCCTTTACCTTCATCATGTGCTATACCTGCAACTTTTGTATCTTGTTCAGTTATACCTTCTGCTGCATCTATTACTATCATTACAACATCTGCTCTATCTACTGCTGCCATAGATCTTATAACACTATATTTTTCTACTGTTTCATATATCTTACTTTTCTTTCTTATACCTGCCGTATCTATAAGCATGAACTGTTGTCCATCTCTTTCTAGATAAGTATCTACAGCATCTCTAGTAGTTCCAGCTATTGGACTTACTATAACTCTTTCTTCTCCTAACATCTTGTTAACTATAGAACTCTTTCCTGCATTAGGCTTTCCTGTTATAGCTATCTTTATTATATCTTCGTCATACTCTGTATTTAATCCTTTAGGGAAAAATGCTATTACTTCATCTAGTAAGTCTCCAAGTCCCATTCCATTAGCACTAGATATTGCAAATGGAGTTCCTAATCCTAATTCATAAAAGTCATATATGTTATCAAATTGATTTATATTATCTATTTTGTTAACTACTAATATAACTGGTTTACTAGTCTTTCTAAGTATTTGTGCAACTTCTTTATCTGCTGCTGTAAGTCCTGCCTTTCCATCAACTACAAACATTATAATGTGAGCCATGTCCATAGCAAGCATTGCTTGATTTCTCATTTTAGATAGTATTATATCTCCATTATCTGGCTCTATACCACCTGTATCTATTAATGTGAAGTATCTGTCTAACCACTCAACTTCAGTGAATATTCTATCTCTAGTTACTCCTGGAGTATCTTCTACTATAGATATTCTTTTTCCTGCTAGTTTATTAAATAATGTTGATTTACCAACATTAGGTCTTCCTACTACTGCAACTATCGGTCTATTATTGCTATTGCTCATAATAATCTCCCTTCTCTACTTTAATATTTTATCAACAAAGTCTTTACCTTCATTTAAGCAAGGTATTACTTCAATTCCCATTTTATTGTTTAATTCTTCTAAAGTTATATTATCTAAGAATATATCTTCATCTGCTTTTAGCATACTTCTTGGTATATAAAGAGTCTCTCCTAAATCTATACCTTTTAATTGATCCATTATATCTGTTGCTGTTATAAGTCCAGAAACAGTTATTGTCTCTCCAAAGAAATTATTTATTATCTTATAAACGTTAATCTCCATATTAGGACACTTATCCATTATTTCTTTTGCCATTTTACATATAAATTCATATGCAGAATGCCCTGTTGCTATAGAAACTTTCTTTTTTATATTTATCTTTTCTTCAGATAAAGTAGTTAGTTGATCTTGTATTTCTCTTTCAAGCTTACTAATCATTCCTACTCCATTTTCAAATTGTATAAATCCTTCATATTCATCATAGTCTAATAATTTTTTATTAGCCATTACATAAAATTCATCTGATAAGAATATAAATCTTGTTCCTAATTCCTTTAGATATTTTTCATGTAATTTTTCAACTTGTTCTATAGTCTCTCTTGCAGTTTTCTCGTTAAATATCTCTAAGTTAGGTAAATGATCCCTATGCTTAGTTATACCTACTGGAACTGCTGCTGCACTATTTACATATGGATATAATTTAGATAAATCAGATACTGTTCTTTCTAATTCTTCTTTATCATTATATCCAGGACATAAAACTATTTGACAGTTCATTTGTATCTGTGCATCTGCTAATCTTTTCATTATATCATATAATTTACCTGCAAACTTATTTTTTATCATCTTCTGTCTAAGTTCTGGGTTTGTAGTATGAACTGATATATTTATTGGACTTATTCTGTATCTTATTATTTTATCTATATCTTCTTCACTCATATTTGTAAGAGTTACAAAGTTACCTTGTAAAAATGATAATCTTGAGTCATCATCTTTAAAATAAAGAGTTTCTCTCATTCCTTTTGGAAGTTGATCTATAAAGCAAAATACACATTTATTTCTACAACTTTTAGCTTTGTCTATTATAGGGTTAGAAAATTCTATACCTAAATCATCATCATATTCTTTTTCTATCTCATATACATATATTTCACCATTTATTTTTTGTATCTCAACTTCTAAGTATTCATCACTTAATAAAAATCTATATTCTATTATATCTTGTATTGGTTGGCCATTTATAGAAATAAGTATGTCTCCTACCTCTATTCCTAGTTCCTCTGCAATACTATTATTATAAACTTTGCTAACTACGTTATTCATTTTCTTTACGTTTACTTCCATGAACTTTCACCACTTTTCTCCATATGATTACATCGTTTTATAATACCACGGTTTGCTGAAATTAGTCAATATTTGCAATAAGTTAAAAGGTACCCTAAAAGGTACCTTTAATGTTTAACTACGATTAATGTTCCATTTGTCATATCATGAACCATTCCTCCAACGCTCTTTGCCATAAGCATTGCTTTATGTTGAAGATCTTTATCATCCTCTGCATAAAATATAGGACATCCTCCACCAAATTTCATATTTTTATCTGTAGTTATTACTGCTAATGTATATTCTGTTAAACCCATATTTTCTCCCATATTATACACTTCCTTTCTCGCCTATTTTATAATTAATAGATAGATTTCTACCTTTTGAACTAGATAATATCGGACAAGACCTAACAGCCTCTAATACTTTTTCTACATCTCTCTCTATTGGTACATAAGCTATCATTATACTTTGTTTCTTAGGATGTCTTCTTGGAAGAGGTACAAATGCCGGTTCATTATCATCTCTAAAAAGTCCTACTCTTGAATATATATTATATACTATAGCTTGCCTTTGTCCTGCATCGTATAATACACTTGCATTTATATAATTGTTGTCTTTTGGTATAATTTCTATACCTATTCCATTTTCTAAATATCTTTGTCTATCACTTTCAAGACCTACATTTGTTATTCCCTTTAAATCTCCTACTTGAAGAATTGATTCATCAACAAATTTTATTTCTACTTGTCGAACATCTGCTATGTCTTCAATAGACTTTCTTTTTAATAATTTTTTAAGTATTATAGCTAATATAAGTCCAAATACCCCACTTATAAGTAAGCTACTATTTTGAGATATATTAAATTCTTTTATCATAAAATGATACAAAGATATAGTTGAAAAAGATGTTACTATACACATATAATTTCTTACTTCATATGTTCTTGCTATTTCTTCTATAAACGCACTTCCTCTTTTAACTAATTGAATATCTTCTAAGTTTTGAAGTGTATTTCTTCTACTTTCTCTTACTTTTCTAAACTGTTCTGCTGCCAATGATAAAAATGTAATTGATGTATATGACTTCTCTAGTAAAGCAGGAACAACTAATGCTCCTAATGCTGAAGCTACAAATGCTAACACAAGTTGTGTTAAAAGCACGTTTGGTTGTGTAGGGTATTGTTTTTTATCTACATTTAACATTATTAACCTAGATAGCACACCTATTGATAAGGCCACTACAAATGCTGTATCCATAATACCACCTCTTTATTTTTATATAGTTTTTTTGTAATCACTATTTTTGCCTTTTGCTGTTTCTATAATAGGAGTACTTCTTGCTATTTCAATCATAGTTTCTATATCCTTCATTATTGGAATAAAAGGTATTACTACTGAACGTTTATCAAAATCTGTTTCTGATATAGTTAATATGTCTTTTTCATCTACATCTTTATCTACACCCATATGAATAAATATATTATGTATTATAGCTTGTCTTTGTCCTATATCACTTACTATACCAAAATCACCTAAGCTTTTAGGAATTATTTCTATTGCCAATCCTTCATTTAAATATCTATTTCTAGTATCTTCTAAACCTATGTTCCCTATATAAACTCCATTTACTTTAAGAACTGATTTATCAAAATGAATCTTAGCTTCTCTAACTTCTGCTACATCTGCTATACTATCTCTTCTTAAATATCTTCTTATTATAAGCCCTATAATTCCAGCACCTATAGCTGCTGCTATCGTTGATACTAAAAATCCATATAATAAATAGTTATTAAATAGTATAAATAAGCCTGATGCCATTAATGATGATAGTAAACTTATATAACATCTAGATTCATAAGTCGAAGCTATCTCTTCTACATAAGCTGATCCTTTTGGCACTATCTCTGCTTCGTCAATATTTTTTAAGGTTATTCTTTCTTGCTCTGCCAGGCCTTGAAATTGTTGTATTGCTATTGCAAAAAATGTTAGTGCAGAGAATTCATTTTCTAAAAGAGCCGGAAGGGCTATTGCTCCTAAAAATGCAGCTAGTGCTGATGTTATTATTTGTTCTAGATAATCCTGAGGCCTTCTTGGATATTGTTTATCTACAACCCTAAGAACTAATGCTCTGCATAATATACCTAGAATAGATGCTACCATAAACGAATGTCTAAAAACACCTTCCCTTAATACACTCTCTTCCATCATATCAACTCCTTTGTTTTTACAACTATTGTTCCTAATTTAAAATATCATGATAATAGTTTGTGCAAAAACAAAAAAAAATTTCCTTTATTTAAAGGAAATTTTCTCAGGTATATTAACTACGAATTCACTACCATGTCTTAATTCACTTTTTACTTCTATTGTTCCACCTAAAGACTTAACTATATGCTTTATTATAGCAAGACCTAAACCTGTACCGCCTACTTCTTTACTTCTTGCTTTATCAACTCTATAAAATCTCTCAAATATACGATTTATATCTTCTTTAGGTATACCTATACCTTCATCTTTTACTTTTATTATGATTTTATCTTGTTTTGTACCTACACTTACCTTTACTGTCTTACCTTGATTTTCTGGAGTATACTTTATTGCATTATCTATTAGATTTAAAAATACTTGTTTTATATAATCTCTATTTGCAAATACTACAATCGATTTATCATCAAACTCATAAGTTAAGTTTATATTTTTAGATTTTGCTATATAATTAGTCATTTCATATACTTCTAAAAAGACATTATATAAGGATACACCTTCGTAAACTATCTTTTCATTATTTTCGATAAATGAAAGTAATAATATATCATCAATCAATCTTTTTAATCTATCTGATTCAGTTTCGATTATACTTAAAAATCGATTTCTAGTTTGTACATCAATATTTTCATTTAGTCTTAAGGTCTCTACAAAACCACTTATTGATGTTAAAGGTGTTTTTAATTCATGGCTAACATTTGCTACAAAATCACTTCTCATATGTTCTAATTTAACTTTTTCAGTTATATCTTGTATATTTATTATAGAACCTATTATTATGTGCTTTATACTTTCAAGATATATTGGGTCTATGCTAACCTTATATACTAAATCATCATTAATTTTTAGTTCATCGGTTTTATTTTGCTTCCAACCTTTAAACGTATTTATTTCTTCTAATAACTTTTCTTCTTTTATTACATTTTTTATATTTTTTCCTTCTACCAATATACCATTATCACATTTTAACATTCTTTTAGCTTCTTCATTTATAAGCATTATATTTCCATCTATATCTATAGCCAAAATTCCATGAGATATACTTTTTAGTATAGAAGTTTTTTGTAAATTGCTATAGTCCAAATCACTTATGGTTTTGTCCATTATTTCTATCATTTCATTAAAGTTTCTGCTTAGTTCACCTAAATCACCTTTAGCTGTACTACTTATTCTTGAATGAAATTCTTTATTACTTATTTTTTTAGAAACATATATGAATTCTTCTAAATACTTTCTTAATCTTAAAGTATATCGTATTGATAATATAGAGATTATTATAGATATTAATAAAATAGAATACCCTAGTGTACTTAACTGTTCCATGTTGTTATCTCCTAAGTTATATTTTAATCAATTTTATATCCAACACCTCTAATTGTCTGAATATACTTGTCCGATTCATTTTCACTTTCAATTTTTTTTCTAAGATATCTTATATGAACATCTACTGTTCTTGTCTCACCATAATACTCATATCCCCATATTTTATCTAATAAATAATTTCTAGAAAGAACCTTTCCTTTATTTTCTAGTAAAAGTTTTAATAATTCAAATTCCTTAAGAGTAAGTTCTATTTTTTCGCTTCCTTTATATACCTCATGTTTACTTAAATCAACTTTTAAGTCTCCAGTAGATAATGTAGATTCTTTAGCCTTTACTTTTATATTACACCTCCTAAGTACAGTACCTATTCTAGCAAGTAGTTCTTTTATACTAAATGGCTTTGTCATATAATCATCAGCACCAAATTCAAGCCCTTCTACTTTATCATTTTCCATATTTTTAGCAGTAAGCATTATAACTGGCGTATTAGCTAATTCTTTGTCACTTCTTATCTTTCTAAGTACATCAATACCACTTATATTAGGTAACATCCAGTCTAATAATATTAAATCAGGCTTTAATTCTCTTGCCTTTATATATCCATCTATTCCGTCGTATGCATAGTCAACTTCATAATTTGACATTTCTAAATTGAACTTTAAAAGCTCTACTATATGCATTTCATCATCTATAACAAGTACTTTTACTTTCATGGTATTAATTCACCTCTTTATTTTATCTCTAGTATCATACCTATTCTTTCATTTGTTTTATCATGTTTTCTGTAAGAATGGAATCTATCACTTTCACAACTTGTGCAAATATTTAAGTTTATTATGTTTTCTTTTTTAACATTACATTCTTTTAATATTTGTTCATTAACATTCCATAAATCTAAATGATACTTCCCTTCTTTTATTATATAAAATTTTTCATCTTTGTTTGTAAGAATTGTGTTAAATTTTTCTATAAGCTCTTCTGAAACTTCATAACAACATCTACCTATAGATGGTCCTATAACACTTACTATATCTTTTGGATTAGTGTTATATTTTTCTATCATTTTATCTATAGTATTTTTAACTATTTTTGAATAAGTCCCTCTCCATCCAGCATGGATAAGCCCAATAGCTTTATTTTTCTTGTCTATTAAAGCTATTGGAACACAATCTGCTGTAAATATTAATAGTGGAGTATTTATTAAGTTTGTTATAAGTGCATCTCCATCCTTTTTTAATCCTATATCAAACTTTTCAACTACATTAACTATATCTGAATGTATTTGTACATTACTTGTTAAGTTTTTAAAATTAAAGTTCCCTTCTTTACAAACAGTTAACATATCATCTTTTGACTTTGCATCTACATTTTTAAGAGTTACAGCTAAATTTACAAAGTCTAAATTTTTATCTATTTCATTTACTCTTATGAATTTTTCCATGCTAGTTACCTTTCTCTGTTAATATATTTTTTAGCTCTGCTACAAAAGTATTTATATCCTTGAATTGTCTATATACAGATGCAAATCTAACATAAGCTACTTCGTCAACCTCTTTTAGCCTATCCATTACCATTTCTCCGATTTCCCCAGTTTCTATTTCAGATATATAAAGCTTATTTATTTCGTTTTCTATATAGTATACTATGTCATCTATTTGCTCTACTGATACAGGTCTTTTTTCACAAGACTTTAGTATTCCATTTTTTAACTTTTCTCTATCAAAATATTCTCTATTATTATCTTTTTTAACTACCATTACAGGTGTCATCTCTATTTTCTCATAAGTAGTAAACCTTTTTTTACAAGATTCACACTCTCTTCTTCTTCTTATAGACTTTCTGTCTGTATGTCTTGAATCTACTACTTTAGATTCTTTATAGTTGCAGTAAGGGCATTGCATATCTATATCCTCCTTTGTTGGCTATATATTAAAATCGTCTATATTTAGTTCTGAACCTATATTTACTATTATAGTATCACAACCTATCTTTAGTATATCATTAAAAAATATAACTTGTCCTTCATCACCTCTTGAAAATAGACTTCTTCCTCCATCTCCACTAACTGTAAAAGACATTATTTTTCCCTCATTTATATCTAAATTTATATCAGTTATAAATCCCATTCTTTTTCCATTTTTAATGTTTATGATTTCCTTTTCCATTATATCAGATACTCTTAACATTATAATCCCCTCCCTTACAAAAATAAATATGTACTTGTACAAAAAAAAATAACCTTTATAGGCTATTTTTTAAAAATTATCTTTATATTTTTCTAACATCTCTATAAACTTCTCAACTAAATATGGATCAAATTGAGTACCAGCATTAGCTCTCAATTCTTGTATTCCTTCTTCATGGCTCTTCCTTGTGTTATATGGTCTATTAGATGTCATTGCGTCAAAACTATCTGCAATAGTAATCATTCTTGCCAAATATGGAATCTCCTCTTTTTGAAGTTTATCTGGATAACCTTTCCCATCATACCTTTCATGATGGTGTCTTATTATAGATCTAAAATCCTTTAGTGGCGCTATATGGTGTATAAGGTCAACTCCTGCTTGAGGATGATTTCTAAGCATATTAAATTCTTCGTCTGTAAGTCTACCTTTTTTATTTAAAACTTCTTCAGGAATTTCTAGCTTACCAATATCATGTAAATATGCTGCTATCTGTATTTGTGCTTGATCGTGTTCACTTAATCCAATAGACTGCGCAAACCACTTACAATAAATAACTACTCTCTCCGTATGGCCATATGTATATCTATCTTTTATATTTATCATATTTATAAATGTTTTTAATGATTTTATTGTTTCTTCTGGTATATTTATTTCTCTGCATAAGTCATATAATATACTGTGGTATGACTCTACTCTATTTTTATTAAAAGATTTTGCTCTATATAAGGCATCATCTGCTGTGTTTATAAGCTGATGTTTATTAATAGCACTATTTGGATAAGATGATACACCTATTGATATAGTAATATTTTTGTTTGGTTGATTTTCTTGACCTTCAAACTCAGTCTGTTGTATTGCATTTCTTATATTTTCACCAATTTTTATAGCATCCTCTTCTGTTGTGTCAGGAAGTACTGCTGCAAATTCTTCTCCACCATACCTTGCAACTATATCATTTTCTCTCATATTTTCATTTAATATTTTCCCAATCTTTTCAAGTAATAAATCCCCAGCTTGATGCCCATTTACATCATTATAATTTTTAAAGTAATCTATATCCATAAATAATAAAGAAACTTCTTTATCATTTTTATCTGCTTCTATTAGTGTATTATTAAGATATTCTTGAAAATACCTATGATTGTATAATCCAGTTAATTCATCTTTATTTGCTAATTCTCTTAATTCCTTACTATGTTCTCTTTCTGTATCAACATACATACCTAGTATAATAGCTATAACAAATAAGGCTGCACTAAGAACTAAATCTCTTTCAAAATATAACCTTAACATTTCTTCATTTCCACTTGTAAACATTATACTAATAGCTAGTATTGCTACTATTTGAATAATAGAAGATGCTACACCATAATTTTTCCCAAACTGTATTGAGGATATTATAACTATAAATATACTAAGTAATTTATATCCACTTTCTGCTTTTCCTGTGAAAAATACTACTATTATAAACATTCCTATCAGTATAGATGTTTCTAAGTAATCTAAAAATTTAGGAGACTTATCTATTCTATTTTTAGTATAAATAGATATCCATAAAAAGTAACCCATTAATATTGTTAATATTATACTTATTGATATTGTAATAGTTATTGCATCCTTTGCTTGTTCTTCAAAAGTTACAAAACTTGCTATAGCTAATAAACTTGATATAACGTATATAACCTTTAGTATAACTATTATCTCAAAAACTTTTTTATTTCTTTTTTTATCAAAATTTTGCATAGATTTCACCTAGAACTGTCTTTATTAAATTAAAATCATGAGGAGTAAATCCTCATGATTTTTTATTATTCTTCTCTTAATGACTTTGGTACTTCTGGTTCAAAGAATATAAGCATACAATATGTTGATGCTCCTTCTGCAACTTTAGTTAATAAATCAGATACTGAACCTAATAAGAAATCCATCTTATTTCCCCCTTACATTTTATTTTGCCCTAAATATATTTAAGACATATTTTTAGATAAAAACTTATTTATATTAAAAAAATTATCTAACAAGTTGATAAGTCTGCCC
This sequence comes from Romboutsia sp. BSD2780061687b_171204_C1, assembly GCF_015560225.1. Classification (NCBI taxonomy): domain Bacteria; kingdom Bacillati; phylum Bacillota; class Clostridia; order Peptostreptococcales; family Peptostreptococcaceae; genus Romboutsia; species Romboutsia sp. BSD2780061687b_171204_C1. The sequence goes on from NZ_JADMRK010000002.1 coordinate 447,300, forward strand.
CCTAGGCTAGTTAATACAAACACTTGAAGTCCTATTCCTAGTACCATTGATAAGGCTATACTTTTTGCAATTGTAACATTGTTTATTGAATATATACTAAGTAATATTATAATTAAAACTACATATATATTAATTAGATTAAAGGCTTTTTTTCTTAATTTTTTTCTAGTACTTTCTTTTTTCAAAGGTTTATTCTTTGATGGTACTGGACATTTTTTATATAAAATATAATAAGAAAATCCTATTATAGATATTATCATTAATATAGTAATACTCATATCAATATCCATTATACTTATTGATATATAAGATAGTATATATGCTAATATAACTCCTATTAAAGTGCATCTCTCTGGGCTAGTTGCATGCACACCTCCAGAATACCTTTTTAAAATAGCGGATGTTATAGATATTGTCATAATTTCAATTAATGTTTTAGTTAATAAACCTACTATTATCGTTACAACTATTGCTAAACTAGTATGTAATATTGTAAATAGCCCATAGTTTATAACTGCTATTTCTTCATCATTTTTATCAAGCTTCTTCCCTAACTTATTCGACGCTTTTAACGATAACTCCTCTATTATCCCCATAATTATCCCCTCTTAATATATTGGTTCACATTTTCCATAACTATTTTTTTTAGTAAAAATACAATTCCTATAGCTATTAAAAGTGACGGTAACGTTCTTATAGCTGAAATTGGTCCGTCTTGATTGGTTAAAATTTCTATTGGTATATTTAATAAACTTGTTGCTATAAAAATATATATCCCTTCACTCATGGCAAGTGCTATAAAAAATAAGCATGTTGATATTACTGTTCTTAATAAATCACCATTTGACATTTTGTATAACATTATTCCTAAAGCTATCATAGATAATATTGTATGTACTCCAAAATTTATAGGTAAAGATCTTATCGCTATTACTATCACACCTAATAAAAATCCTTTTTTTAATATTTCTTTATTATCTAATTTTATTCCCATAAGCAACATCCCACAAAATATAGTTACTAGACTTTCTGGAAATGTACGCAAGATCATATATCCTATTGATGATGTTAACATGGTCTAACTCCTATTCTTATCACATATTAAGAAAAATTTTTCAATTTTTAAAAATGTTTTCTCAGTTCTAAGAAAAATCGTTGGCATTATATACCAACGATTTTTCTTATACTATATATTATATATATTTTCTCATATTTTTCAATGCGTTTTTTTCTATTCTCGATACTTGCGCTTGCGATATACCTATCTCATCAGCTACTTCTATTTGAGTTCTTCCTTTATAAAACCTAAGATCTAAAACTAACCTTTCTCTGCTATTTAATTTTTTTATGGCCTCTTTTAAGGCAATTTCTTGTAACCAATTTTCATCTGTATCTTTTTTATCTTGAACTTGATCCACAACAAATATTGCATCTCCATTATCCTGATAAACTGGATCAAATAATGATATAGGATCCTGTATTGCATCTAATGCCATTACAACATCTTCAATAGGTAATTCTAATTCCTTAGATATCTCAGATACTGTAGGTTCCTTTGAATTTGATCTAACAAGTCTTTCTCTTACTTGTAAGGCCTTATATGCAATATCTTTTAATGACCTACTTACTCTTATTGGATTGTTATCTCTTAAATATCTTCTTATCTCACCTATAATCATAGGGACTGCATAAGTTGAGAATCTTACATTTTGACTTAAGTCGAAGTTATCAATAGCCTTTATAAGTCCTATACATCCAATTTGAAATAAATCGTCTATATTTTCCCCTCTATTGTTGAATTTTTGTATTACACTTAAAACTAGTCTTAAATTACCTCTTACAAATTGCTGTCTTGCTTCTTCATCCCCATCTTTTATCTTGTGAAGAAGTTCGGTCATCTGATTATTTTTAAGTACTGGAAGTTCAGATGTATTTACACCACAGATTTCAACTTTATTAATTTGCATAAATTTCAGTCCTCTCTTAAAAGTTTTATCTATATGAAATTATTTACACATCATATTTTTTTATACTTTTAAGAGATAATTATATAAATTTTTTCATTTCTTTTTTTAATCTTGATATTATTTTTTTTTCTAATCTAGATATATAAGATTGAGATATTCCAAGTATATTAGCTACTTCTTTTTGAGTTTTCTCCCTTCCCCTATTTATTAACCCAAACCTTAATTCCATAATTTGCTTTTCTCTATCTGATAATCTATCTAAAGCCATAACCAATAAATCTTTATCTATCTCTTCTTCTATTATTTTATAGATTTCATCATTTTCTGTTCCTAATACATCTGAAAGTAGTAGTTCATTTCCATCTAAATCTATATTTAAAGGTTCATCAAAGGATACTTCTACCTTCTTTTTATTATTTTTTCTAAGATACATTAGGATTTCATTTTCGATACATCTTGATGCGTAAGTAGCTAATTTTATATTTTTATTTAACTTAAATGTATTTACAGCTTTAATAAGTCCTATCGTGCCAATTGATATTAAATCCTCAATATCAATTCCAGTGTTTTCAAATTTTCTAGATATATATACTACTAATCTTAAATTTCTCTCTATTAAAATTGTTTTTACTTCTTCATCTTTTTCTAACCTTTGTAATAGCTCACTTTCTTCATCTGAATTTAATGGTGGTGGTAATACATTTACGCCCCCCATGTAATACACACCTTTTGGTTTTAAGATTTTAAATTTAATTAGTATTTTCTTAATTCTGATAGATAACTTTGCAATTAATGACTTCATAATAATCTCCCCCTTTTGTTTGTTTTATTTACGATAATATACTAGGATTTAGTATAGCATTGTATTTATCATCATCAAAATCTGATATTCCAACCACTATATTACCTATTTTTGTTTTATCAATTTCTATATAATCAGCTTTTATACCAAGCATTATATTATTTTTGCTACTTCCACCATGCTTATAAGGTATAACTCTTACCCTAGATGCAATATCACTTTCTAAATTATCTATTATACTTTCAATCTCAACTATATCTATATCATCGTATTCATAATCGTATAGATAGCTTGGAATTATATTTCTCAAAGCTTTGGATTTTACTATTACTATGTCATTATTACTTAAAGGATCTTTTAATAAATTTCCAGTATCTAATAATGCCTTGCAACTACATGTCTTATTAAGCAATGTTATTTCAATTTCTTTTGTACTCTCCTTTATTTGCCTCATTAAACTTATATCATTATAGATATATTTTAAAAGTTCACAACTTGTATATGCACAAATGATTAAAAATGATATCTTTAAATGACTTATACCTGTGAAATAAATTATAAAAAATGTAGTTCCAGAAATAAATATATTAACTAATAAAAATACCAACAATACTCTAAAGTATTCTTTTTTATTTTTATAATCAAATAAAAATAATGTTATTAGTCCTATGATAATAATCTTTAGTGGTAGCGTAAATAATATATCTAGTTGTGGAAAAATGTACGCAATTGAATACAATGTACCTACAGATGCACATATCCATTTTTTTTTATTGTTATTATATTTTTTTGTTAGTATAGATGTACAACTTATAATAATATAATTTATTAATAGGTTTTCTATAATGTAGTACTCTATATACATTAAGCTAACCTCCTTTAACCTTTGTGTATATTATAAGTTAGATAGTTTATAATTTTATGTCATTTTTAATGGTCGAAACCCATTTATTTTAGTGTAAAAATTCACAAAAAAAGAAAGCATTCTGCTTTCTTTTCTATTTAATATTTATATAGTATTGTTATATTGTTTTTATTTAATTAACTTTGTTATTCTCTATACTAATATTTATTCAAAGTTATCTATCTTTATTCTTAAAATTATAATAACTAATTTTTTATATAAAAATTTTACTTTATTCATATCTCTACTTAATTTGCTAATTTCTCAAGTATTTTTTAGATTTATATATGCTATCTATATATTTTTTAATATTTTAAGCTTAATAAAAATTTTTTATATACAAAAAAAGAAGTCATTTAGACTTCTTTATCTTCTTCTTCTTAAGAAAGTTGGTATCTCCATTTCATCCTCTTCCATAAAGCTAGATCTTTTAGGTTCTTCTTTTGGAGCTATGATCTCTTCTTTCTCTTCTATTATTGATGTTTTTTGCATTTGTGGTGCTGGTTGTGTTGGTTGTGTATTTAAAGTAGGTCTTGAAGTAGCCTTTGGTTTTTCAGCTATCTTGTAACCTAAGTCATGATTATTTTCATCAAAACCAGTCGCTATAACAGTAATCATTATTTCTTCACCTAAGTCTTCTCTTATAGATGCACCGAATATTATGTTTGCTTCTGGGTCACATGACTCATTAACTAGAGTTGATGCTTCATTTATTTCAAGTAATCCTAGGTTAGGTCCTCCTGTTATGTTAAGTAAGACTCCTCTAGCACCTCTTATTGATGTTTCAAGAAGTGGTGATTGTATAGCTAGTCTAGCTGCTTCTATAGCTCTATTTTCACCTGAAGCACTTCCTAGACCCATATGAGCTAGTCCTTGTTCTTTCATTACAGAAGTAACGTCAGCAAAGTCTAAGTTTATAAGTCCTGGTACAGCTATTAAATCAGATATAGATTGTATACCTTGCTTTAATACGTCATCTGCTATAGAGAATGCGTCTAGCATAGATGTATTCTTTTGTACTATTTGTAAAAGTCTATCATTAGGTATAGTTATTAATGTATCAACTTTTGACTTTAATTCAGCTATCCCATTTTCTGCATTTTTCATTCTTACTTTACCTTCAAATAAGAACGGCTTTGTAACTACTCCTACTGTAAGTATTCCCATTTCTTTAGCAAGTTGAGCTATAACTGGAGCAGCACCTGTTCCTGTTCCTCCACCCATACCAGCTGTAACGAATACCATATCAGCACCTTGAAGTACCTTTACTATTTCATCCTTACTTTCTTCAGCGGCTCTTTTTCCTACTTCAGGATTTGCTCCCGCTCCAAGCCCTCTTGTTAATTTTTCACCTATTTGAATTTTATATTCTGCTTTTGATGTAAGTAAAGCTTGTTTATCAGTATTAACAGCTATAAACTCAACACCTTGAAGCTGTGCTTCAACCATTCTATTAACAGCATTGTTTCCACCGCCACCTGCACCTATTACTTTGATTTGTGCAAGTCCATCTGTTTCAACGTCAAAGTTTAGCATCGCGTAACCTCCCTATTTTATGATTATAAGTAAATGTATGTATTAATTATATCATTTAATTCTTGTTTTTGTTAATAATTAACTAAGTTATTCCACAAAAATATTCAATTTCCTCTTTTTTTATTTCTTAAATTTGTAACAATATGTCTTCTAATAACTGATAAGTTGTCATATAATCTCGACCTAAACACTAGTTTAGTGACATATTTACCTTAAAACCAAGACTTTATTGCACCAAATATAAAATCCTTACTTATAAGTATTTCTACAGATATATAAAAAATAATCTATAGGATAAGTAAACGTTATATAATATCAATCTACTATACATAAGGCTAATCTTATTAATATCCATATCATAAATGCTTACCCTCTTTATTTTACTTTGAAACACTTATATTTTTCAAGTTTTTTAATACTTTTTATTTATATTTTTTGTAGGAATTTTTTGTTATATTATTTTCCTCATTCATAACTTTTAATTGCATATTAAAAATCACTATGCCTTTTTATATTATTTTTGGTAAAATCACTCATACCTATGGCATGTAAATTGGATTTTTACCCTGTCTAAAATCAACTGTTCCTTTACTTATTTTACTACTTTGTAAATCTATTAATATTGCTTCTGTTTTTTTTATATTTTTTTCTATCTCTTTATTGTTTAAAAATATAATTTCTAAACCTTTTGGAGTGTACATTCTTATAGAATCTTCTTCTATTTTAACCTTATTTATTTTTTTGTATAAAGTGCAACTTTTTATATTTTTTAATACTTCCAATAAATTATTTTTATATCTTTCTTTTTTAAACTTTATATTATTATTCTTATCTAGCTTATATCCAATATCTATCATAAGATAATTATCTATTTCTTCATCTTTCTTAACTTTATCTATAAACTTACCTTTATTATCAATATAACATTTTAAACCATCATCTTGAATTATTCCTGATATTTCTTTTTCTATAATTATTATATGTAGCTTATTTGGAAATTCCCTTTTTACCCTTACATCTTCTATGTACTTATTTTCCTCAAGTTCTTTTTCCATATCTTTTAAGTTGTACATAAATATATTTTTATCTTCTCTTAGATCTAGAATTCTAACTATATAGTCCTTTGAAATTTTCTCATTTCCTTCAATTCTTATTTGATTACTATTGAAAATCTTGCTATTCAGTAGTGTGTATAAAATTACTATAATTATTAGTATTAATATTAGAATATTTATTAAAGCTCCCTTTTTTAATCTTTTCATAAAATATATCTCCTTAAAAATCGTATATAATATTAATACAACTAATAATATAATTTATCCTTTATACAATATAATCTTCATGAAAAAAAGGCTTAAAAGCCTTTTATTTTTCTATTTCCTCTATTTTTAATATATTTGCACCTAATCTTGTTAGGATATCTTCTATATTTTCATAACCTCTCTCAATATGATATATATTACTTATTTCTGTTTCCTGTGGAATAGTCAATGCCGCTAATACTAAAGCTGCCCCTCCTCTTAGGTCTGGAGATTTAACTTTTGCACTTCTTAACTTTTCTACACCCTTTATCATACATATATTTTCTGTTATATATTTAATATTAGCTCCTAACCTAGTTAATTCAGCACAATGCATAAACCTATTTTCAAAAATAGTCTCATGAAATACACTTATCCCATCCGAAAGGGTCATAAATGTCATAAGTTGAGCTTGCATATCTGTTGGAAATCCTGGATGAGGTGAAGTCCTAACTAAATCTATTGATTTTATTTTACTTGGTGGTTTAAGTAATAACCCACCATTTTTATACTCTATTTCACACCCTGCACTTCTTAGCTTATCACTTATAGGCTCCATATGTGATATTACTACATTATCTACTTCAAGTTTACCATTAGTTAATGCCGATGCTATCATATATGTTCCTATTGCTATCCTATCTGGTATGACATCATGTTCTACTCTGCGAAGTTTTTTTACACCTTCAATTTCTATATAATTAGTTCCGGCTCCCTTTACCTTGGCACCCATTTTATTTAAAAAATTTTGTAAATCTTCTATTTCAGGTTCTCTAGCTGCATTATATATTTTTGTTATTCCTGTTGCTTTAACTGCAGCTAGAATTGCATTTTCGGTAGCTCCAACACTTGGAAACTCAAAGTTTATTATATTTCCCTCTAAACTATCCTTATAACACTTTATAAAACCTTCGTCCTCTTCTATCCTTATACCTAATTTTTTTAAAGCCTTAAGGTGTAAATCTATTGGTCTTGAACCAATTGCACATCCTCCTGGGTAACTTATTTTAGTATAATCAAATCTACCAATCATTGCTCCCATTATAATTATGGAAGATCTCATTTTTCTAACGTAGCACTCCTCTATCTCCACTTGATCAGCAAATGAGCTATCTACAATAAGTGTACCATCGCTATAACTTACTTTACATCCAATGCTTTCTAATATTTTTATCATAAAATGTACATCTGATATATCAGGTACATTATGGATAATACTCACACTTTCATTAAGTATGGTGGCTGCCATTATTGGTAATATAGCATTTTTAGCTCCTCTTATACTAAGCTTTCCTTCTATTTTGTTGCCACCTTTAATTATATACTTAGACAAAATTATCCCCCCTAGTGCTGTATGTTAAATCATAAGGTCTATAATTTAAATATTATGTACTAGAGGGGATATATGTTACTTTTTCTTTATTCCAATTACTTTTGGTTGTTCTTGTTCTGTATCTTTATTACAAGCATTTTGTACTTCTTCTGCTTGATTATTTGTTTTTATCTTTTTATTTTCTTTTTTAGATGGTGATTTTTGCTTGTTATTAGCATTATAAATTTTTAGTATTTCATCATATATTATTTCAATAGCCTCAGGCTTTCCTATTTCTTTACTTGCATTTGCCATATCTATTAATTTTTCTTTATCTCCTAAAAGCCTAAACACTGTTTCATTTAATTTTTCAGGAGTTAAGTCTTTTTCAAGTATCGCTATTCCAGCACCTTGATTTTCTATACTTTTAGCATTATACTCTTGATGATTTTCAGCTGTATATGCTTTTGGTATAATTATTGATGGTTTTCCAAGTGCTGTTATTTCAGCTAAAGATATAGCCCCTGCGCTTCCTATAACTAAATCACTTGCTGCTAATGCATTAGCCATATCTTCTAAATATGGTACTACTTTTTGGTATGGCTTTAAATTTAAGTGACTTATAGTCTGAGAGAATTCTTCATAGTAATACTTTCCTGTAGCAAATATAAATGCTACGTCTTCTTTTACCATATTATCTATGACTAATCTCATTGCATTGTTTATATCTTCACTTCCTCCACTACCTCCGTAGCAAAGTACCATTTTCTTATCTTCAGTTATCCCTAAATTTCTTCTTGCTATATTTTTTCTAGCATTTAGTATTTCTTTTCTTACTGGATTTCCTGTAAGTGTTAATTTTTCTCTACTATCTTCAGGGAATCTTTGATGAGAATCTTCAAAGCTTGTTAATACTTTTGTAACCATCTTAGAAAGTATTTTATTAGTAACGCCTGGGAAAGAGTTTTGTTCATGTACTACTGTTGGAACTTTGTTTATAGCTGAGTTAAATAAAACTGGACCACTTACATATCCACCAGTACCTATTACAACATCTGGCTTAAATTTTTTAACAACTCTTCTTGATTGCTCTAATCCTTTAAATAACTTAAATACTCTTTTTACATTATCCAAATCTATTTTTCTTTTAAATCCTTGTACTGTTACTGTTTCTAATCTATATCCATATTTAGGTACTATTTCTGATTCTATACCCTTTTGAGTTCCTACAAAAAGTATTTCTGCTTCTGGATGCTCCTCTTTTATTTTATTTGCTATGGCTATGGCTGGATAAACGTGTCCCCCAGTTCCACCGCCTGATAATAAAACTCTCATTTTATCCTCTCCTGTTAATTAATTTTGACATGTTTTGAGATATTTAGGACTATTCCTATAGCACTCATAAATATTACAAGGGAAGTTCCCCCATAACTTATAAATGGTAATGCAACTCCTGTAACTGGCATTGATGATGTTGCTACAGCAATATTTAAAGCTGCCTGTATTCCTATTTGTGCACCAATTCCTATAACTACCATACAAGCAAATATATTGTCGCATTTTAATGCTATTCTTACGCATCTATACACTAGTATAACAAATAACATTATAACTACTGCACAACCTATAAGACCTAGCTCTTCTCCTATTATAGCAAATATAAAGTCATTTTGGGGCTCTGGTATGTAAAACCACTTTTGCTGGCTCTTTCCTAGTCCCATGCCAAATAGTCCTCCAGAGCCTAGTGCATAAAGCCCTTGAATGACTTGATACCCATTACCTAATGGGTCTTGAAAAGGGTCTAGAAATGATAATATACGCTTTAATCTATACTCTGAAGTTAATCCAAGTGCTAAGAATAATGCAATACCACTACCAAACATAAATCCAACTATTTTCATACTCATCCCTGCAACAAATATCATAACAAATGTTACTAATATTATAGTTCCTGCTGTTGACATGTTTGGTTGACCCATTATAAGTGTAAAAAATAAAAGTGGTACTAACATTAGTGGTATAAGCCCTTTTCTAAAAGACTTTATATTTTCATATTTTTTCTCTATTAATTTAGCTGTAATTATTATAGTTGCAAATTTAGCTATTTCAGCAGGTTGTATTGTAAATGCACCTACCCCTAACCATCTTCTAGCTCCGTTTGCTTTTATTCCAAGTGGAGTAAGTACTAATATAAGTAGTATTATAGATACTATACCTATAGGCTTTGTATTCTTTTTCCAGACCTTATAATCTACATTTGAAATAGTAATCATACAAATAAATCCTAGTATTGCATAAATTACATTTCTCTTTAGAAAATAATAAGCATCATGATGCTTAAAGGAGGATTGAACAAAGCTCGCACTAAACACCATGATGATTCCTATAAATACTAAAGTCATTGTAGTGTAAAATATCACACTATCAAACTCTGTTTTAACATTTTTTTCAATTTGTTTTTTTAAAGCTTCCTTAGTCATTAAAGACTTACCTCCATTCCCAAAACTAAGAGGTTACTTTAATTTGTTTACATTATCCTTGAAGTCATTACCCCTTACTTCATAACTCTTATACATATCCCAGCTTGCACAAGCAGGAGAAAGAAGTACTACATCATTTTCTTTTGCTATTTTATAAGATGTATTAACTGCTTCTTCCATATCTTTTACTAGATATATTTCTTTAAATCCTTTTTTAATTGCACATTCTTTTATTAAATTTGCTGTTTCCCCTAAAAGAACTAATGCTTTTACATTTTCTTTAGCTACTTCTAAAAATTCATCAAAAGTACTTTTCTTATCCATACCACCTGCTATTAATATTATAGGCTCCTTGTAAGACTGTACTGCCTTTATAGATGAATCTGGATTAGTAGCTTTAGAGTCATTTACAAATGTTACTCCATTTAGCGTTTTAACATATTCTTGTCTATGTTCTACCGCTTTAAATGTTTTTAGTACTTTTCTTATAACTTCTATGTCAACTTTTAGAACATATGCAATCATTGCTGCTGCCATACAGTTTTCTAAGTTATGATTTCCTGGTAAACTTAGCTCATCTTTGTTTAAAAGTACTATTTCTTTATCTAATCTTATAACTATATTGTTATTCTTATCTAAGAATATTCCTTCTTTTAATTCTGTAGTTCTTGAGAAGAATATTTTCTTAGCTTTAACTTTATCTTCTAATGCTCTTACATTTTCATCATCGTAATTTAGTATAGCAAAGTCTTCTTCACCTTGATTCATAAATATTCTAGATTTTGCTTGTATATAGTTTTTCATCGTATGGTGTCTATTTAAATGATCTTCTGTAAAGTTTAATATAGCACTAACACGTGGTTTAAAAGTGTCTATACTTTCTAATTGGAAGCTACTTAGCTCTGTTACTAATACAGAATCCTTAGTAGTAACCTCCACTGTATCTATAACAGGATTACCTATATTTCCAACGATATATGTATCATTGCTATTAGCTTTAAATATTTCTCCTACTAAACTTGTTGTAGTAGTTTTTCCATTTGTTCCTGTTATACCTATAAATACTGGATTATTAGTAGATAGTCTATAAGCTAATTCTACTTCTCCAATTAGTTCTATATTTTTCTCTTTTATCTTTAGTATAAATGGTAAATCTAGAGGAACTCCAGGAGATACCACTACTAATTCTATATCATCTATATTTTCTGGATGATATCCTAAGATATATTCTATATTGTCTAAGTCTTTTAATTCATTTAATATATCTTCTAGTTTTTCTTTTTCTTTTATATCATTTACTATTATATTAGCACCTAATTTATTTAAATGCTTTATTGTTGATATACCAGTTTTTGCAAGCCCTACTAATAGAACTTTTTTTCCATTAAGGTTCATTTTATTACCCCCACAATTAGAATATTGCTATTATTCCTATCCATGCTAAAACTACAGTAACTATCCAGAATGTAAATACCACTCTAGTTTCAGGCCATCCACATTGTTCAAAGTGGTGATGTATAGGTGCCATTTTGAATATTCTTTTTCCTCTTAGTTTGAAAGATCCTACTTGAAGTATTACTGATAATGCTTCTGCAAAGTATACTCCTCCAACTAATGGTATTAATAATATTGAATTAGTTAACACTGCAAATGCCGCAACTGCTCCACCTAATGCCATAGAACCAGTATCACCCATAAATATTCTAGCTGGGTATGAGTTAAATCCTAAAAATCCTAAACATGCTCCTACTGTAGCTGCTGCTAATACTGCAACATCAGGATTTGCAACTGTAGTGTATGATGCAAGTAACATAAAGAATATTGAAACTATTAAAGTTATTCCTGATGCTAACCCATCTAATCCATCAGTTAAGTTTACTGCATTTACTATACCTATTATTATAAATGTCATTATAGGTACGTATAATGGTCCTAAGTTTATATATGCATCTGTAAATGGTATTATAAGCTGCGCTGCACTTGGCGATGCACTATATTGATAATATGATATATATATAGCAAGTGCAAATTGAAGCACTATTTTTTGCCAAGGCTTTAAACCTAAAGATCTTCTTTTCTTTATTATTATAAAGTCATCTAAAAATCCTACCATACCAAATCCTATTATTGATATAAGACCTATTATTAAATCATTTCCAATTTGACTTCTAGTAAGCCCTGTTATTAGTATTGCTACCATCATTAATATTCCACCCATAGTAGGTGTTCCATTTTTTGCTAAATGCGTTTGTGGACCATCATCTCTAACCGTCTGCCCAAACTTAAATTTTGTTAACATTGGTATAAAAATTGGTCCTAATATTATTACTATTAGAAATGAAATCAATGATGTATACGTAAGTTCTGTTATTCCTAACATAATATATCTCCTCTCCCTTGCTGGCTATTTCTTTTGTTAATTACTTATTAAGATGTTCTACTATTTCTTCTAATTTCATACCTCTAGATGCTTTAACTAAAACTACATCTTCTTTATTTACTAAACTATCTATTTTACTTATAGCTTCTTCTTTAGTTTCAAAATGATATGCATTTTGGCTATTAAATCCTAATTTTACTGCCTCATCTTTTATAAACTTTGAATCATTACCTATAGTTATTAATAAGTCAGTATTTTTAACTGCTTCTTCTCCTACTAATCTATGTCCATACTCTGCATGTTCACCCATTTCAAACATGTCTCCAAGTATAGCTACTCTTCTTTTATTATATCTTCCTAATATTTTTAGAGCTGCTTTCATAGAATCTGGACTAGCATTATATGCATCATTTATGATTGTTAGGTTTTCATTTTTTATTATGTCTAGTCTCATTTTTGTAGCTTTGAAGTTTTTTAACCCTTCTTTTATCTTATCTAGTGAAATATTTAAACTCATTCCAACTAAAACTGCTGCCATTGCATTGTATATATTGTGTTCACCTACTGTAGGTATAAATATTTCTTCTTTAGAACCATTTATTATACATGTAAATGTTATACTATCTTCATTCATTTCATAGCTCTCACAATATATATCATTGTCTTTTGTAAATCCAAAAGTTTTTAGATTATAGTTAAGTTCTTTGTTTTTTAAGGTTGATAAAAACTTATCATCTCCATTAACTATTAATGTGCATGAAGAATCAAAATTTGTGGCTATTTCAAGTTTAGCTTTTAATATACCTTCTTGAGAGCCTAAATTTTCTATATGAGATAACCCTATATTAGATATTACTCCTATTTTGGGATTAACTATATTAGCTAGGTATTCTATTTCATTGAAACCTGACATCCCCATCTCTATAACTGCACATTCATGACTGTCATCTAATTTAAATAATGTTAATGGAACTCCTAATTGATTATTTAAATTACCTTCGTTTTTTAAAGTATTAAACTTTGATGATACTGCTGAGTATACCATATCCCTTGTAGTTGTTTTACCAACACTACCTGTTATTCCTATATATGGTATATCAAATTGCTCTTTATAATATTTCGCTATATCACCAAGTGCTACCTCAGTATCTTTGACTTCTATTAAATTTATGTCCGAACTATCTAATTTTATGCTACTACTTTCATTTTTTATAAAAGTTTTGCATCCATTTTCATATGCTGAGCTCATAAACTTATGTCCATCTAAGTTTTCACCTACTATAGCAACAAATACATTTTTATCATTTGCATTTCTACTGTCTATAACTATATCTTCAATACAGAAATTTTCATCACCTAGTGTTAACTTACCTTTCGTTGCAATAACTATATCAGCTACTGTTAGACTTTTCATCTTTCAACCTCCTTTAAGTTATTAAATTTAACTTAATTTTCTGAATAAAGGGCAATGTATGTGTTATACATTGCCCCCTTCTACTCTTAACTTTATTAATTATATAATATATTGTTGTTTTTTTGAAGGTATTTCTAACAGATGTTAATAATCTTTTACTTTTTAGTTACAAATTTTTACATTTTTCTCCAGAAGTATTATAGTTCTTTTATATATATTAATTATTTATTTAAAATAAAGTGCTATGCTAGATTCTTCATCCACCTTTATACCAGGTTTTGGAAACATATCAATAACCTTAGTTCCTTTAGGAATTTCTATGTCCGTGTCTAAGTTAGGTATTAAATTAACATCTTCTAATGCCTTTACAGCATCTTCTATGGCTAGGTCCCTTACGTCTGGAACTGTAACTTTATTTTTTTCAAATTCTTCTTTTTCTTCTTCACTATATTTTGGCTCTACTCCTAAATAAGGTAGTGCATCATTCATTATTTCTTTTACTATAGGTCCTGCTGTTGTACTACCAAAAGCACTTACTCCTGTTGGTTCATCAACTATTGCAAGTACTACTATTTGTGGGTCATCAGTTGGAGCTATCCCTATAAATGAACATATATATTTTCCTTGTGCATACCTTCCATCTATAACTTTTTGAGCAGTCCCTGTTTTCCCACCTATTCTATATCCTGGTATATATGCAGCTTTGCCTGATCCTTGACTTACAACAGACTCTACTATTTCCATCATCTTCTTTGACGTTTCTTCTGATATTACTTGTTTAACTTTCGTAGGTTTTATTTCCTCAATTACATTTCCTTGATTATCTGTATAAGCTTTTACAAATCTAGGCTCCATTCTATTACCATCATTAGCTATAGACGATATTGCTGTTATTAGTTGTATTGGAGTAACAGATATAGATTGACCAAAAGATATCGTAGCCAACTCTACTGGACCAACATTTTTTTCATTATATAATATACCTTTTGCTTCTCCTGGAAGATCTATATTTGTTTTATCCATAAATCCAAATCCTTCTATGTAATCATATAATTTTGATACTCCTAATCTATTACCAACTTCTACAAATACAGGGTTACAAGAATTTTGTACTCCTTCTTTAAAACTTTGCTCTCCATGAGGTCTATAATGTCTCCAACATTTTATTCTTTGACCTTTGATAGTTACTCCACCTGTACATGTAAACTTTTCATTTTCTTTTATAACATTTTCTTCTAATCCTGATGATGATGTTATAAGTTTAAATGTTGAACCTGGTTCATAAGTATCACTTATAACTGGATTTCTCCACATTTTATAATATCCTTGTATCTTATCTTTATCACTGTATTTATCTAATTCTTCTTGATAATATGGATATATTGGGGTTCTTGGGTCATTTGGATCATAATCTGGCTTTGATGCTAGAGATAGTATATCTCCTGTTTTAGGGTCCATTGCTACAACTGTTACCCTTTTAGCATTATTAACCTCATATGCCTTTTGAACAGCTTTTTCAGTATAATGTTGTATTACTTCATCTATTGTAAGTACTAACCCCTTACCTTGAACAGGTTCATAGTACTGTTCCATTCCTCTTGGTATTTCTCTTCCTGATGCATCAGTACTTACTATTAATTTTCCTGCTTGACCTTTTAAATACTTATCATATTGCATCTCAATACCTGCAATTCCTTGAGAATCACTTGATGTATGTCCTAATACATAAGAAGCAAAGTTTCCATATGGATAGTATCTTTGATTATCTTCTGCTACCCAGATACCTGGTATTTTAGCCTCTCTTATTTTTGTTGCTTTTTCATCATCTATCCATCTTTCTATTTTAACTAATGCCATGTTTTTTTTGTTTACTAGCTTGTATATATCTTCATATTCTTTGTCTAAAATTTCAGCCACTTGTGTTGATGCACTTTTTTTGTCTTTGACTTCTACAGGCTTACACCATACAGTGTATTTTGTAACACTTACGGCTAACTCTTTCATATTTCTATCATATATAGTTCCTCTTTTAGGCTCTATAGGAATCTCTCTTGTTTGTTGTTCAATTGCCTTGGTACTTAACCACTCCCCTTTTATGAGTTGAAGATATCCTGTTCTAAATGTTAGTCCTAAAAAAAGTATACATGCTAACATAAGAACAAGCACTAATCTCTTTTTACTTATTCTCTTTACTTTTTTACTCAATTATTTTCCCCCTTACTACTTAATCTGTATGTATCTTATTTGATTCTTTGTAGGATAATCCATATTAAGTTCTTCTCTAGCCCTTTTTTCTATTTCATGTATTGATGTTTTAGTATCTGCCTTAGCTTTTGCTTCCTCTAGCCTTATTTCTTCTTTTCTCAATTCTTTTTTGAGATTACCTATGCTATATTTAAGTTCCCCTATTACTGAATATCCACATATATTTATTATTACCGTCATAAAAACTCCTACTGATAATGAGAGAATAAAAATAATTTTTTTTACTCTTATAATTTTATGTTTATTCTTTTTTCTCTTTTTATATTCGTTTATATCCTTGATTTTATTATTTTTTTCCATTAATCCACCTTCACTTTATCTTTTGATTTATTTTATATAAGCTTATTGCTAAATTTAAATTTGTAAAGTATTTATATATTTCAAGGTTATACATTGCCTTCCTTTAAACTTTCATCGTAAAATAAATACAATAACAAACAAAAAAACTAGGAAATAATTATATATAACAAAATAATTTTTTCTTATTACATCAATTTACATAATCTATTTAATGAACTTTTCCTTTATGCAAATAAAAAGAGTGTGTTGTGATTATAAAATCACAACACACTCTTTTTATATTATATTCTTTCACATACTCTTAGTTTTGCACTTCTACTTCTTGGGTTAACTTCTATTTCTTCATCACTTGGTAATATTGGCTTTCTTGTTATTACCTTTACAAGTGATTCTTTGTCACATTGACACATTGGTATATGAGATGGACATACACAATCTAATGCTAAATCCCTAAATTCATTTTTTACTATTCTATCTTCTAATGAATGGAATGTTATTATACAAACTCTTCCACCTTTATTCATTATAGATACTGCATCATCTATCATTTTAGTTATTACACCTAATTCATTATTTACTTCTATTCTTATAGCTTGGAAAGTTCTTTTAGCTGGGTGGGGTCCATCTATTCTAGCTTTTTTAGGTATTGCCTTTTTTATTACTTCTACAAGTTCACCTGTTGTTTCTATAGGTTTTTCTTTTCTTTCTTCTACTATAAACTTAGCAATACGTTTTGACCAGTTTTCCTCTCCGTATTCTTTTATTATTTTGTGTAATTCATCTTCACTATATGTATTTACTACATCATATGCAGAAAAATCACATCTTACGTCCATTCTCATATCAAGTGGTGCGTCCTGCATATATGAAAATCCTCTATCAGCTTCATCTAATTGATGAGATGATACTCCTAAGTCAGCTAAAACTCCATCTATTTTATTTACACCAATTTTTTCTAATTCTTCTTTTAGATTTTCAAAGTTACTATGAACAAATCTTACTCTATCACTATAGTCACTTAATCTTTCCTTTGCTGTAGCTATAGCATTTTTATCTTGGTCAAATCCTATAAATAATCCTTTATCTGATAATCTTTTTACTATTTCTTTTGAGTGTCCAGCACCACCCATTGTACAGTCTACATACACTCCATCTGGTTTTATATTTAAATTATCTATACACTCATTTAAGAGTACTGATACGTGATGAAATTCCATTTTGATATTCTCCTTAACCTAACTTTATTCTTCTGTGTTTTCTTTTTTTGATTTTTTTGATAAGTATATATGACAAATAATACCACCTATAATTCCTATTAAACTAATAGCTTGTGCCATTCTTATAGGCCCTAGCATTAAACTATCCGTTCTAAGACCTTCTATAAAGAATCTTCCTGTTGAATATAATATAATATAATATACTATTATTTGCCCTTCATATTTCTTTTTCTTTCTAAATAACCATAGGAATAAAAATATACCTAAATCCCAAATAGATTCATATAAAAATGTTGGATGAACCTTTACACCATCTACCATTATGCCCCAAGGTAGCGTTGTTGGTCCTCCATGAGCTTCTCCATTTATAAAATTGCCCCATCTACCTATAGATTGAGCTAAAGGCATACCTATTATAACTGTATCTGCCATTTTTAAGAAATTTATTTTTCTTATTTTTGTAAATATGTACCCAGCTAATACTCCACCTATTAAGGCTCCATGTATAGCCATTCCTCCACCTCTAAAGTTTAGTGTTTGAGAAGGATATTGAGAATAATATTCCCAATTAAATATTACATAATACAACCTTGCACATAATAAACCTGTTGGTATAGCAACTATGGCTAAATCTAGTACATCATCTTCTTTAATTCCAACTCTTTTAGCTTCCCTTAAAGCTATTATAGTTCCTAAAATCATTCCTGTAGCCATTAGTATCCCATACCACATAACATCTATCCCAAATATGTTAAATGCTACTCTGTCCATATTTTTCACCTCTTGAATTTGTTTTTTATTTAATTGTAAATATAAAACTTGTATAAATTATGAATTTCTCTGTAATATTTTAATAATATTAATATATCTTATATATGCTAATTATTCAATGTTAATAGTATTATATTTAATATTTAGCTAATTTTATTTATATAGACATATTAGTTACTTGGAAGTAAAATATTATAGATAAGTATATACTTGAGGTGAAGATATGGAAAAAAAATATTCAATGCCTATATATCATAAAATCGCTCTAGATATAGCTAATAAAATTCACCTTGGAGAAATTAAAGAAGGTAGTTTACTAAAGGGAAGATCTTCTCTTGCTGCTACCTATAATGTTTCTCCTGAGACAATTAGAAGAGCTATGAAAATACTAGAAGATTTAGGCGTAGTTTCTAGCGTTAAAGGAAAAGGTATTTTAGTTTTATCATCGGATAAAGCACTTTCTTTTCTAAATAAGAACCAAAATATTACAAATGTATCATCATACAAATCTAATTTAAATAAACTTTTAGCATCAAAAGCTCAGTTAGAAAATGAAATACTTGATAATATAAATAAAATAATAGACTACTCTAGTAGGCTAGCCAATATAAACCCTTTAGTTCCTTTTGAATTTGAGATAACTAAAGAATGTAGAGTTATAGGTATGACTTCTGGAGAAACTAAGTTTTGGCAGCATACTGGCGCTACAATAGTTGGTGTTAAAAGGAATGGAGAACTTATGATTTCACCTGGACCCTACATAGAATTTATGGAAAATGATATATTATTAGTTGTTGGGGATAGCAGTATCCACCATTCAGTTCCTTCATTTTTATATGAGGATAACACTAAAAATGATGTTTAAGCACAAATAAAAGCAGATTATGTCCTGTGATAATCTGCTTTTATTATATAAATTAATTGTTTATTTTTTCTATATTGTATTTTGCTGACTTTCTATCTTTATATAAGCTTGATTTTTTGCTTACTACATATATATTTTCTTGTTTAACTTCTTCTCTAAGAGCCTTAATAATAGATACAATGCTTAATAAAACTATTATAGTGAATGGAAATGCTGATACTATAGACACCATTTGTAGTGTATCTAGTCCTCCTGAAAGTAAAAGTGCTATTGCAAGAAGAGCTTGTATTAATCCCCATGCTATCTTTTTACTTCCTTTAGGATTTAAATCTCCATTTGATGTAAACATTCCTAATACATATGTTGCTGAATCTGCTGATGATATAAAGAATGTACATAAAAGTACCATAGCTACTATTGATAGCATTCCTCCAAATTGATATTGAGAAAATACTTCAAATAAGGCTAATTCCGTGACCTTTGTTGCACCTTGTACAAACGCTGGGCCTAAGTGTATACCTAAGGTTCCAAACACTGTAAACCATACTATACAAACTAGGGCTGGTGCTAAAGTTACACCTACGATAAATTCTCTTATTGTTCTACCTTTTGATATTCTTGCTATGAATACCCCAACAAATGGTATCCAAGCTATCCATAGCGCCCAGTAAAATACTCTCCACTGACCTATCCATTCTTTGCTTGGATCCATGTATATACTTTGAGATATAAACTCTGTTAAGTATGCTTGTGTTCCATTTCGAAGATTATCTATCATCTCTAATTTAGGTCCTATTATTATTGCTCCAACTAATATAAATACTGCTAAACTTAAGTTTACATTAGATAATATCTTTATTCCTTTATCAAGCCCACTAGTTGAACTTAACATATATAAAACAGTTGCTATAGCTATTATTATTATTTGTAACTTTAAAGTGTTTTCTATGTTAAATACATATTCAAGTCCACCTGCTATTTGCATAGTTCCCATACCTAAAGATGTTGCTATACCTGTTACTGTTGTAAATACTGCTAGTATATCTATTGTTTTTCCTATTGGACCTCTTACTCCATCTTCTCCAAGTATAGGTAAGAATATGCTACTTATAAGCCCTGGTGAATCTTTTCTAAATTGGAAGTATGCAAGCGCTAGTCCCATTATAGAATATGCTGCCCATGGATGAAGTCCCCAGTGTATATAAGACTGTTGCATTGCAAATGTTACTGCCTCGTTAGAAGCAGGTGTAGCCCCTATTGGTGCTATAAAATGTTTCATTGGTTCTATTGTACCGAAAAATATTAATCCTATTCCCATTCCTGCTCCAAATAGCATAGAGAACCAAGATAGTTTACTAAACTCTGGTTTATCATTATCTTTACCAAGTTTTATATCTCCGTATTTGCTGCAAACTAAAAATATTGCAAAACCTACTAATATTAACATGGTTATTATGTAAACCCAACTGAAATTTTGTATTATGACATTAAACATGTTATTAGATATTTCTTTGAATTTATCTGGAAATGCTATACCAGAAAAGACTACTGATATTGACAGTATCAACGATAATAAAAATACATAATTCGTTTTATTTTTGTTGTATATGCTGTTCAAATTAATTCCCCCTAATTCTTCATTTATTTAGGTGACTTAATCAAAAGTTTTTATAACCTACAACTTCATTATATTGTAAAGTTGTATCTTGTGTCAACAAAAGACCTCTGTTTTCTCTTAATTTATACAATTTAAATACATTGAAATTCCAGTACTTGTATTCATTTATAATTTTTTTATTTTTTTTATTTTTCTATTGACTTTTCACTATAAAAAATAGCTAACTCTCATGAGTTAGCTATTTTTTATTTTCCACTTGGTTCAACTATAGATATTACACAATATTCTTCTTTTAAGTGACTGTGCAATCTTTTTTCTACTTCACTAAATTCTATTGATTTTAGTACATCTAGATAGTCTAGTAAATTTATATCCTTAAATTTATAAGATATAAAGTTATTAGCTATAAAGTTTACAGAGTCAAAGTATTTTAAAAAGTTTCCTATTTTCTTTTTCTTTATTCTTTCAAACTCTTTTTCATCTAAGCCTTCTTTTTTATATTTTTCTACATATTCTAATATTTTATTCTTTACTTCTCTTGGATTATTCGAATCTCCACCTATTATTGTAAAGGCATAATCGATTTGAGATGAGAATCCTGCTCCAAAGTTTTCATTTATTAATCCACTCATATATAAATCTTCATATAGTCTGCTACCTTTTTTAAATATTATATCTATCAATATTTCAGTAGCTATTTCTTTTTTAAGTAGTTCATTTCCCTTTATACCTACATTATCATCCTTAAATGCTATATTAAACATTGGCATAGATATAGGGAACTTCGCAACTACTTCCTTTAGATTTACTTCTTTAGGTTCATTTGGATAAAATTTTTCTATTTTATGAGATAACTTGTCTACATCGTAGTTATTAGATTTTTTAACAACATCCATAACCTTATCTACCTCTAAGTCACCAACAACAAATAGTGCCATATTTCCTGGGTTATAAAAAGTATTATAGCATTTGTATAATTCTTCTTTTGTTATTTTATATATACTATCAACTGTACCTGCAATGTCTACTCTTACTGGATAATTAACATATAATGCTTTAAGACAGTTAAAGTATACATTCCAATCTGGATCATCATTATACATTTTAATTTCTTGTTCTATTATTCCCTTTTCTTTTTCTACATTTTCATCTGTAAAATAAGGAGTTTGTACATAGTCTATTAAATGTTCTAAACTCTCATAGAAATTTTCAGTACATGAGAATAAATATGCTGTCATAGTAAAGTTAGTAAATGCATTTGCACTTGCTCCCCATTTAGAAAATTTATCAAAAGCATTTCCGCCATCTGGTTGTTCAAACATTTTGTGTTCTAAAAAATGTGCTATTCCTTCATTTACCCTTATTTTTTCATTTTCTCCAATAGGTACAAATTCTAGTTCATTAGAACCATAGTTTGTAGCTAATACTGCATATTTTTTAGTAAATCCTTTTTTAGGCATAAAGTAAACATCAAGTCCATTTTCTAACTTTTCATAGTACATTTCTTCATTTAGTATATCATTAACTATTTTATCCATATCTATCACCTCACTAATTTCTTAAGAAATATATAGTATCAAGTTCTATATTTTCAAATGCTTTAACTATATCTTCAATTTCTACGCTTGCCACTTTGTTTATTATTTCTTCTACTGTAGAATTTGTTTTACTCATTCCCTGTGCAAAAT
Source organism: Romboutsia sp. BSD2780061687b_171204_C1 (assembly GCF_015560225.1). Taxonomy (NCBI): domain Bacteria; kingdom Bacillati; phylum Bacillota; class Clostridia; order Peptostreptococcales; family Peptostreptococcaceae; genus Romboutsia; species Romboutsia sp. BSD2780061687b_171204_C1. The sequence goes on from NZ_JADMRK010000002.1 coordinate 470,120, forward strand.
AAAAATCAGACATTCCTCCTATGCTATCTCCTAATGATTTCATAGAGTTTATTAAAGCACTTTTACTGTTTTCAATTTCTTCTTTAGATATTTCTCCTTTTTTAACACTATCTAATTGCTTACCTACTAATTCCACTGTTTTTTCATAGTTTTGAGATTCTATTCCAGAAGATACAAATAATATAGATTTGTATTTTTCAACTGATGAATATATATAGTAACATAAGCTTTCTTTCTCTCTTATATTTACAAACATCTTAGAATGTGGTCCACCACCTAATACATTAGAACCAACTATTAGTGGATAGTATTTATTTTCATCACTATAGTCTATATTTGCTCTATATCCCATTACTAATTTACCTTGAGTTATATCCATTTTTTCTTCAATAGTTTTTACTTTTTCTACTTTCTTTTCATAAGTAGCTCTTGGTATATCTATTATTTCATCTCTTTCAAAAGTAAAGTTTTTAGTTATTGTTTCTTTTACTTCTTCCTCATCAAAATCTCCTTCTACAACTATGTCTATTGGAGATGTTTTTATTATTTTCTTGTAATGTTCGTATAAGTCTTTTTCGTTTATTTTTTCTAAATCTTCTTCGTATCCATATTCACTTATACTATATCTTTCATCTTTGCACATTTCCTCAAAACATCTTTCAAGTGCATATCTACCTTTATCATTGATTTTTGCTTGTATTCTATCTTTTAAGTTTCTTTTTTCTATATCTACGTAATCTTTTTTAAATCCATTATCTATTACTAAAGGTTTATTTAATACTTCATTAAAAAACTCAATTACATCTTTAAATATCTTTTCATCTAAATATTTTTGATTAGTACTTATTATTTTAAAACTTATTACTTGACGTTCTCCTCTTTTAGATACATCTCCCATAACAGATGAACCATATAAATCATCTAACTTATGTGATATTTCTCTTGAACTTTGATATTTCTCGCATCCACTAGTTATTATAGCAGGTAATAATGCATTTTTTGTTACTTCTTCTCTGTCTAATAGTCTTTGTATATATATACTAACTAAATTAGACTTAAACTTACTTGCAGGTATTAATGTTAAATTAATATTTTGACCTAAGCTTATTTTTTTTACGTCTTTTTCCATCTTATCCTCCTACGTATTCATTAATGATATTCTTGTAAAAAGTTCATCAACTATAGAATCTATCTTTTTTTCAGGGTCTATATAGTAAAATTTAGTATTTCCCATATCAAGATTTTTAAGTATACTATCTACTAAATACCTTGTGTATATACTATCTATTGCGCATGTAGGAAAAACAACATACAATGTGTTTATTCCATATTCTAACAATTCTTCCCCATCTTTTATTATATCGTCTTTATTATTTTCTAAAAGAGGCATTTTTATTTGAATTCTATCATCTTTATCTTCATATTCTATGTATGTTTTTATTTTTTCTCTAAATAATATATCTTGTTCTAAATTGTTTTTATCCTCAAATCCTATTAATAGTACTCCAGCATCATCATCTATTTCATTTATTTTTCTTATTACTTCATTTTTATAAACCATGGCTAAATTATTCGATTTATAAAGTGGTTCTAATATTTCTACATTAAATAAATCATGATGAACTAGTGTTAATTTTTCATATCTTTCTTTAAATATTTTGTAGTCTTTTCCTTCTGTCATAAACAAAGGACATACTATTATTTTTTTATACCTACTTTCTACTATATTTTCTATACTTTTTTCAAAATATGGTTTTGAGTACATATACGTATTTACTACCTCATATCCTTCTCCTAAATGAAGTTTTAACTTTTCTTCGATTTCTTTTGTCTTCCTTTTAAAATCGCTATCTCCTAAGTCTGTGTAATAAGATTTATATTTATATAAATCACTTATACCCGTTATAAATGATTTATACCCATTTTCATAATATATTTGAGTAGTTCTTTCTCTTATATTATAATTTCTATCTTCACCCTCAGATACTAATAACACTAAAGTTTCTTCTTTTTCACCTATAGGTTGTACTTCTTTTATGTTTACACTTTCTTTAATAAAAAAAATAAATGAGTTTAATACTATAAAGGAAATTAAAAAAGCATAAGGTAGATTTTTATATTCTTTATATATTATTATCTGTCTATAAAATATTATGGCACTTATAATTATAAATATATTTTCCATGTAGCCTTTTAGTATTAAACTTAATCCTATGGTTATAAATAAGGTAATCAAAATTAACATACTATCAACTCCAAAAGTGGTTTTTGATGTACATGCCTAGTTTACATCTGTTATATATATGATGTATAATTAATATGTATGTCTAAAATAACAAAGTCTAACTTAATAACCCATAATATGACTTTGTTAAAATAGTATAATAAATTCAATAATCTGATATTTACAACATGCAGGTTGTTTAAATTATCATAAAAGAGAGGACGATGAATATGAAATTAGGTATAGTTGGTTTACCAAATGTTGGTAAAAGTACACTATTTAACGCAATAACTCAAGCAGGTGCAGAATCTGCAAACTACCCTTTCTGTACAATAGAGCCAAATGTTGGTGTTGTGGCTGTTCCAGATGAAAGATTAGATAAATTAAAAGAGTTATATGATTCTAAAAAAATAGTTCCTACTGCAATAGAATTCTGTGATATAGCAGGTCTTGTTAGAGGAGCTTCTAAAGGTGAAGGACTTGGAAATAAATTTTTATCTCATATAAGAGAAGTTGATGCTATAGTTCACGTTGTTAGATGTTTTGAAGATCCTAACGTTGTTCACGTTGATGGAAGCGTTGATCCACTTAGAGATATAGAAACTATAAACTTAGAGTTAATATTCTCTGATATAGAAATATTAGATAGAAGAATACAAAAAACTCAAAAAGCTGCTAAAGCAGATAAGTCTTTAGTTTCTGAATTAGAGTTTTTAAATGCTATAAAAGCAACTTTAGAAGATGGTAAGTGTGTTAGAACTATGGATTTCACTGAAGATGAGCAAACTTTTGTTAACTCATTAAACTTACTTACTTCAAAGCCAGTAATATATGCTACAAACGTAAGTGAAGATGATTTAGCTGATGAAGCTGCAAACAATCCATACGTAAATAAAGTTAGAGAATTTGCTGCTACTGAAAATGCTGAAGTTGTTGTTGTTTGTGCTCAAATAGAAGCAGAAATATCTGAACTTGACACTGATGAAGAAAAGAAAGAATTCTTAGAAACTTTAGGTTTAGAACAATCTGGTCTAGATAAATTAATAAAATCTTCTTATGCTTTACTTGGACTTGTTTCTTACTTAACTGCTGGTCCTCAAGAAGTTAGAGCTTGGACTATAAAAGTTGGTACTAAAGCACCTCAAGCTGGTGGAAAGATACACTCTGATATAGAAAGAGGATTCATACGTGCAGAAACTATAGCATTTGAAGATCTAGCTCAAGTTGGAACTATGACTGCTGCTAAAGAAAAAGGATTAGTTAGACTTGAAGGTAAAGATTATGTAGTTAAAGATGGAGATGTTATATTATTTAGATTTAACGTATAATAAATAATTTTAAGTATCTATAAATTTTTATATTTATAGATACTTTTTTACTTAATAATTGATTATAATCTATAGATTAAAATGACAATAACATATTTGGTAAAAGTAAAAAAGAATTTTGGGGTAATAGATAAAATCGTTGACGACATAAGCTAAGCGAATTTTTTATTGCCAGTAACTTTCTAAGCAAAATAATTAATTTACTTTAATTAAATAGGTAAATCAAGTAATCTAAAATATAAAAAAGAGCTACCAATTAAGGTAACTCTTTTTTATATTTTATTAAGCATTTTTCTTTATATCCATATTAGCAAATTTTTGTTTATTTACTAAGAATAATCCAAATAATACTAATGCAACTACTACTCCTACTCCATTTGATAATGTAGCATTTAATCTAAATCCTTCTGGAGCTTGTAATATATATGACATACATACTGATGTCATAAATGTTGCTGGTACTAAAGTTATCCAGTAATTAACATTGTTCTTTATTAAATACACTGTAGCTGTCCATAAGAATATTGTAGCTAATGTTTGGTTAGACCAAGCAAAATACCTCCATATTATGTTAAAGTCTATTGTAGTTAAGAATATACATACTATGAATAATGGTATAGCTATCTTAAATCTACTCATAAATGTATCTTGCTTTATATTAAATGAATCTGCTATTGTAAGTCTTGCACTTCTAAATGCTGTATCTCCACTTGTTATAGGACAAGCGACAACCCCAAGTACTGCAAGTATTGAACCAACTTGACCTAATAATGACTTAGATATTAATCCAACAACTCCTGACTGACCACCAAATTCAGCTAATGCTGCTTGTAGCGATAAACTATCTCCAAAGAATGCTATTGAAACTGCACACCATACTAATGCAACTATACCTTCAACAACCATTGCTCCATAGAATACTTTTTTACTTTCTCTTTCGTTGTTTATACATCTAGCCATCATAGGTGACTGAGTCGCATGGAATCCTGATATCGCCCCACAAGCTATTGTTACGAATAAGAATGGGAATAAAGATAATCCATCTGGATGCATATTTTGTAAAGTTAACTCTGGCATTACCATAGTTCCGTTTATGTTACCTATTATCATAGCTCCTGCTAATCCTATAGCCATAAATAATAAAGCTGCTCCAAATAATGGATATACCTTACCTATAACCTTATCAACTGGTAAAACAGTTGCAGCTATATAGTATATTATTATTAGTACTATCCATACTATTTGATCTACACCTGTCATAGATTTTAAAAGACCTGCTGGTGATGTAACGAAAACTGTACCAACTAATATAAGAAGTATTACTGAGAATACTCTCATTACTGTTTTCATCTTTCCACCTAAGTATATACCAACTATTTCAGAAACTGACATACCATCATGCTTCATTGATATAACCCCTGAGAAGAAGTCGTGAACTCCTCCTGCAAATATAGTCCCGAACGTTATCCATAAAAATGCTACTGGACCAAATAATGCCCCCATTATAGCACCAAATATAGGACCTGTTCCTGCTATATTTAAAAATTGTATTAAAAATACCTTGTACCAAGGCATTGGAATATAGTCTATTCCATCTTGTAATCTTACTGCTGGAGTTTGATTATTATCACTTAACTTAACCATTTTGTCTACATAAGTTCCGTAAGTGAAGTATCCAACGATAAGTATTGCTAAGCATACTAAAAATGTTATCATACCTTTTCTCCTTTTTAAAACTTTATTTTTTAAGTTTTTGTATTAATTATTCCAAGGATATAATAACGTTTTTTTGACTTTTAAAGATATATTTTTACATGAAATGCATAAATAATAACATAAAATACAATTATATATGCATAATTTTTCTAAATTCTTTTATATTACTTCTGCTCACAGGTATCTCTGTATCTATATCTTTTAGTTTTAACTTATATGTACTATTAAACCATGGTATTATTTCTTTTATCTTATGTACATTTACAATAAAAGATCTATGCGTCTTAAAGAATAATTCTTTTCCTAGGTTTTTTTCAAAATCTTTTATACATCCCTTTACTATGTATTCATTATCTTTTGTAAATACTATAGTTTCTCTTTCTCTTGCCTCACAATAATATATATCATCTATATTAACTACTATTAACTTATCATTTTTCCATAAGCTAACACTAGATAGATTTTTCTTGTTTTCATTTTTTACTTTTTTAGACACATCAATACTTTCATCTGCTATATCACTCTTTTCAAGTTTTTTTAACATAGATACAATTCTATCATCTGAGTATGGCTTTAATATATAATCAAAAGCTTCTAATTCAAATGCATCTACTGCATGTTCTTTGTAAGCTGTTATAAAAACTATTTTTGGGCTTTTTTTAAATTGTCTTACTGTTTTTGCCAGTAGCATACCATCTAGCATAGGTATATTTATATCTAAAAATATTACATCTACACTATTTTCTTGTATAAATTTTAGTACATCTACTCCATTATCAAACTCATTTATCACTTCTATATTGCTAAAATTATTTATAAAATATTTTAGTTCTTCTCTTGCTGGAAACTCATCTTCAACTATTATAGCTTTCATCTAGCATCCCCTTTCTATACTTTAAATTCTATCTTAGTTCCTGGGTTTAACCTCTTTATATCTAAGCCATGTCCATATATTAACTTAAGTCTTAAGTGAACATTATAAAGACCTATCTTATTTTCTGGCATATTATTATTATAAACTCTATTAATTATCTCTTGATCTATAGTTAATCCGTCATTTTCTACCCATATGTTAACTTTTTCTTTTTTCTTTTTAACTCCTATTACTACTACGCCATGTCCTCCATTTTTTCTTATTCCATGTATAATTGCATTTTCTACTAGAGGTTGTATTATAAGGCTTGGTATCTTCACTTGTATATCATCATCTATATCATAAATAACATTTAGTTTATCTCCAAATCGTGCTTTTTCTATTTCTACATAAGCTTTTACTTGTTCTAATTCTTTATTTATATCAATAAGATTGTCTGTAACTTCTAGATTATATCTCATATAAGTAGAAAGATTTATAATAAGCTTTCTTGCTTTATCTGGATCAATTCTTATAAAAGATGTTATAGTATTTAATGCATTAAATAAAAAGTGAGGATTTATTTGGGTTTGTAGAGCTTTTATTTCTGCTTTATTTTTAGCCTCTTTCATTTTTTCAATCTTTGATACTTCCATTAATGTAGATATCATTTGAGATAATCCTATGGCTAGCGCTTTTTTTGAATGGCTCATATCATATTGCTCTGTATAATATATTTTTAGACTTCCTATTACTTTATTGGATTCAGTTAAAGGTATTATCATGACTGTTTTTAAATTTACTTTCTCACTTACAGAATACCCTTCATTTTCTACTTTTATATTTAATATTTTATTTTTTTCCATAGATTCTTTGGTTATATCACTAAGACCTGTAGATCTATTAAATATTTCTTCTCCTATTCCTACATAGGCTAATACTTTTTCTCTATCTGTTATTGCTACTGAATCTGAGTTAATTTCATCTTTTATTATTTGACATATAATTCTTAAGGAATCTTTATTTATAGACCTAAAGTAAGGTAGTGTCTTATTTGCTATATCTAGCGCTAACTTTGATTGAAATGCTGCTACTTCATCCTTTTCTTTTTTTATAGCTTGTACAATAGATACTAAAAAACCTATACCAATTTGACCTACTATCATTGGTATATATATTTTATGTATAATATTTACTGCTACATCATGTGGCTTTGAAATCAAATATATTAACAACATAGTAAAACTTTCTGATATTACACCACATAAAATACCATATATCCATCTATATTTATCATCTATTCTTTTGTAAAAATATCCCGATATAATTCCTGCAAATATACTAGATATAAAACATGGAAAAGAGGTTATGCCATGTATATCTATTATATATCTATGAGCACCTGATATTACACCCGATACTATACCAACTAAAGGTCCAAATAATACACCTCCAGATACTATGGCTATTATTCGAGTATTGGCAAGAGAACCTTGTACACTTATTCCATTGTAAGTACCAAGTATTGCTAATAAACTAAATATAATAGATATCATCATTAAATCTTTAGCTTTGTATTTTTCTTTTTGAAATATGTACTTAAACCCCTTTATCTTAGTTATCATTATAAATAAAACTATTATTAAGCTTGATTTTTCTAGTAATGATAAAAATATTTTCCCTTCATTCATGAAATTTCTCCATTTTTTTAATTTTAGTATAGACACTAAAAAGAGAAGTATTAAACTTCCCTTCTTAGTTTCTTTAATTATAAGGATTCTGCCATAATTTTTCTACTTTCCATTACCTTGGCTGCTGCTTTTTTAGCTATTTCTGTTTCACTAAAAGGTACTCTTTCACCTTTTATAAGTTGATATTCTTCATGTCCTTTTCCCGCAAAGACTATCATATCTCCTTCTTTAGCTATATCTATAGCTTTTATTATGGCTTCTTCTCTATCTGGCACTTTTATATACTCACATTTTGAACCTTCAAATGACTTAGCTATATCATTTATTACATTCATTGGATCTTCAAAATCTGGGTTATCTCCTGTTAATATACATAAGTCACATTCTCTAGATGCAACATCTCCAAGTTCTTTTCTTCTTAACTTAGTTCTTCCTCCAACTGATCCAAATAAACATATTAATCTATTGTGATCATATTTTTTAAGAGTTTGAAGTATATTTTCTAAACTAACTCCATTATGAGCATAATCTATTATTACTGTTGCATAATCAAGTACAGGAAGTACTTCAACTCTACCTTTCACTTTAGCATTTTTAAGGGCATCTAACATTAATCTTTGGTCTATCTTTAAATATCTACAAACTGATATAACTGCTAGTGCATTGTATATACTAAAAGTACCTGGTGAACATATATATGCATTAAATATATCATCTTTAGTTTCTACATCAAAGCTTGTCCCTAATGAATCTAGTTCTCTAGAATACTTTATATTTTTAGCTTTTAAATCTGCATCTTCCTCTATCCCAAAAGTTTCTATATGACAAGTTGCATGTTTTATTATGTCTTTAGCATGCTTATCATCTATATTTATTATTCCATGGTCACATAATGTAAATAATTTAGCCTTACACTCTAAGTAATGTTCAAATGTTGGATGTTCTTTTGGCCCTATGTGGTCTGGAGATAAATTCGAGAATATTCCTATATCAAAGTTTACATCTTCAACTCTATTCATCATTATTCCACCAGAAGAAACTTCCATAGATACACATTTAACACCTTCATCTAGCATAGTTCTAAATATTCTGTGTAATTCATAACTTTCAGGAGTTGTATTAACTGTTTTTTCACTCTTACCATTGTAGAAAGTTCCATTAGTTCCTATAACCCCTGTGTTTATTCCAGCTTGGTTTAATACTTCACTTATATAATTAGTTATAGTTGTCTTTCCTTTAGTTCCTGTCACACCTATTACTTTTAATTCTCTTGATGGATTACCAAAGTAATTTGATGACATATTTGATAGTGCTATCCTACTATCTTTTACAAATAGCTTTATAGCATCTTCTCCTAATTCTACATCATCTTGTAGTATAAATACTCTTGTTCCTCTTTTATATGCATCTTTAGCATATTTGTGACCATCTACAGTCTCACCCTTTATCGCTACAAATATATATCCGTCTTCACATTTGGAAGAGTTGTATGCTATGTCTTTTATTTCTGTATTTTCTATTTCATTCCAAGGCTTTTGAGAGGTAAATTCTACCCCATTCATAACTTCTAATAATTTCATCTTTAGCCCTCCTAATAAGTCTTCTTATCTATGTAAGTATAGCACAATATTGAGTTTTTTGATAAAAAAAATTATTGTTATACATATAACTTTTTATACAATTTTATACCTTTTATAAGACTTTAATGATTTAAGATACTAATTTTTATTATCTTTATAAAAGCAGAGTAGTATATACCACTCTGCTTTCTTTGTTTTTAGTCTTTAAATTATATATAAAGCTTATTTTAAGCTTCCTTAACTTTTTTACCACTATTTTCTATAGACTTTCTAGCTAAAACTTCTAGCGAATCTATATAAAATTTACCATCTAAATTGTTGTCATTTTTAAGTATTGAAAGCTCTGTACATCCTAGTATAACTCCATCACAATCATTTGACTTTAGATAGTCAATAATAGCATCGAATTTATTCATATTTGCAGGCTTTCCACTTTTTATATCATTGTAGATTATACTCATTACATCACTTTGTCTATCTTCATCTAGTGTTAAATAGTCTATTTCATATTTTTCACACATATTCTGATATAACTTAGTTTTTATATTTCCAGTTGTAGCTAATATACCTAATTTTTTGTGTCCATTTTCTTTAGCATGTTTTACAGTCTCTTCTATTATATTTACAACAGGTATATTTACACTTTCTGAAATTTCTTTATAGAAATAATGTGCTGTATTACAAGTTATCACTATAAAATCTGAGCCACATGCCTCTAACCTTTTACTGTCTTTTATAAGAACATCTACTGGAGAATCTTCACTTTCTCCTATTATGTATGCGGTTCTATCAGGAGTAGTAGCTCGGTTAGTTATTATCATATCAACATGATCTTGATCAGACTTTGCATCTGTTAATCTCACTACCATGTCAAAAAAGTAAACCGTGGCCATAGGTCCTAATCCACCAATAACTCCAACTGTCTTGTTCATAATAATCTCACCAATCTATTTACAATATTTTTTGAACTTTCTCATTTGGTTTATGTTATATAATAATATATATAAACTTCTTTTAAAGTTTCCTTTTAAGTCTTTGTCATATCCAAATGAAGTTGCACTTTTTCCTTGTGCTACTAATGATTTAGCTTTATTTACTAAAGCTTGATCTTTAACATATTTATAAACTACATTCTTTGGTATAACATGCCAGAAGAATGGATCTTTTTGTATTTTTAAATCTAATTCTTTGTTATATACTCTGTCTTCTACAACATATCTAGCTATGTTGTTTCCTGAACTAGTTACATAGTAGTTACTTCTACCTTGTCTTAAGTTTATTTCAAACACTTTATAAGTGTTATCTCTACTATCAAACTTTATATCAAAGTTAGAGAATCCTGTATAATTTATATCCTCTAAAAATGCCTTAAACTTTTCCATTAAGTCTTTATCATATTCTGTTATTATAGCAGCATGATTTCCTATTCCTTTTGGAGTATGCTCTTCTAATAATACATGTCCTAAACACATCATTTTAACTTTACCATGTTGATCAGAATAGCAAGTTAAAACTCTCATATGTGAATCATCACCTGGTATAAAGTCTTGTATTATTAAGTTTTTGTCATACTTACCAGCATATATTGAGTTCGTTATTTCTTTGAACTCTGTTTCATTTTGTGCTATATAAGCTTTTTTCATTCCTTCAAATGGGAATTGCCAATATAATACACTGTCAGAAGGTTTTATTATAACTGGATACTTAAATCCAAAGTCTTTTATTTCATCACCTTTTGAATATATGAAAGTCTTAGGATAGTCTAATCCTTTTTCTTCACACATTTTATAGAATAATTCTTTTTCTATTAACTTATCTTTTAATTCCTTGCCTATATATGGAACTATGTACTTTTCTTTAAGTATATCTCTATGGTCTATTATTAATTCTGCATATTCATCAGTACATCCCATTATTATTAGCTTTTTATTAGGTGCAGCTAATTCATCTGCAGTTTTAAGTAATACATCTATAAACTCTTTTTCTTCTGTTATTCTTTCGTCTATTCTAAAATCTATTATGTTACTATCTTTTGTCGCCCCTAATGCATATCTACCAAAAGCTATAGACTTAACTCCATAAGCTTCATGGTATGCTCTTGCTACTGAGTAGCAATTTATATCACCACCAACCAATACTGGTTGTATTATTATATTATCCACACTTTCCACCTCGTTTAAGAATTTCATTTGTAGTTAAATTCATCTTATTAATTATACTTGATTTACATTATTATGTCAAAATTCTAGTTACTTCAATCTATTTGCAAAAAATACCATACTAAATTTTATTTCAAATGTCGTTTTACTTATTTTTTTCTTAATATTGTCAAATTTAGCTTAAATATTTAAGAATATCATTTTAGTATAAAAAGCTAGTTATAAAATTTTATAACTAGCTTTTTTATTAACTATTTAACTATACTTACTCTATTTTTTTCCTTAGCTTTTATAGGACCTTCTTTTATAGATATCTTTTCATCTGGTCCTAAATTAGTAAATACTACTGGACTTATTGTTGATGTTGCATTTTTCTCGATATAATCTAAATCCATTTTTACTAGTTTATCTCCAGCTTTAACTTTTTGTCCAACTTCAACAAATACTTCAAAGCCTTTACCTTCTAATTTAACGGTTTCTATTCCTAAATGTATAAGCACTTCTCTTCCATTTTCTGATTCTATTATCACTGCATGTTTCGTTGGGAATACGACTCCTACTGTACCATTTACTGGAGAATATATTTCTCCATCATTAGATTTTATAGCAAATCCATCTCCCATTAATCTAGTTGAGAATACTTCATCTGGAACTTGTGATATATCCATTAATTCACCATTCACTAAAGATATTATTTCTTCCCCTGTAGAAGTTAATTCTACTTCATCTTTAGCCTTAGGCTTATCTTCTTTTACTTCAGCCTTTTTGATTTCACCTTTTTTAGGTGCATTAACTTTTACTTTTCCAGATATTATTTCGTTTATTTCTGATTTTAATGTATCTGATTTTGGCCCAAATATAGCTTGTACATTGTTACCAACTACCATAACACCTGCAGCTCCAAGTTCTTTAAGTCTTGCTTGGTCTACTTTATTTATATCTTCAACAGCTACTCTAAGTCTTGTTATACAAGCATCTAAACTTTTTAAGTTTTCTTTGTTTCCTAATGCTTCTAGTATACCTGCTGCTAATTCACTGTTGTTTAATGTTGTATTTGTGCTGTCTTCACTCTCATCTTCTCTACCTGGAGTCTTTAAATTAAACTTAGTTATTAAGAATCTAAATCCGAAATAGTAAACTACTGCAAATACTGCACCAACTAGTATTACTAAATACCATGGCGTTCTATTTGGTAATACTCCAAATAGTAAGAAGTCAAATAACCCACCTGAGAATGTCATACCTATTTTAACATTTAGTATTTGCATTACGGCAAATGATAAACCAGCAAATAAGCAGTGTACTGCAAATAATCCTGGTGCAACGAATAAAAATGCAAACTCTAATGGTTCAGTTATACCTGTTAAGAAAGATGTAAGTGCTGCTGATGCCATTATACCTGCAACATACTTTCTCTTTTCTGGCTTAGCTGTATGAATCATTGCAAGTGCAGCTGCTGGAAGTCCAAACATCATAAATGGGAACTTACCTGTCATAAATGTACCTGCTGTAAATGCTACACCATCTTTAAGTTGAGCAAAGAATATACTTTGGTCACCCATTACTAAGTTTCCTGCTTTATCTATGTATTCACCAAATTGATACCAGAAAGGATTATAGAACACGTGATGTAATCCAAAAGGTATTAATGCTCTTTCTATTATACCAAATACAAATGCTGCTAATGTTATGTTAGCTTCTATTACTGTTCTTGAGAAGTTTAATAATGCATTTTGTATAGGTGGCCATATAAATGATAAGGCTATACCTATTAATATAGCTGATGCTGCTGTAACTATTGGAACAAATCTCTTACCTGCAAAGAATCCTAAGTATTGAGGTAATTCTATTTTGTAGAACTTCTTATAAAGTCCTGCTGCAATTATACCAATTATGATACCACCAAAAACTCCTGTTTGAAGAGTTGGTATACCAACAGTTGTTGTATACATTGGGTTACCCATCATATCTGGTGTTACACCAGTCATTATACCCATAGATGTATTCATTATTAAGAAACCAACTATTGCAGCTAGTCCTGCAACACCTTCACCTTCAGTTAATCCAACTGCCACCCCAACGGCAAATAGTAAAGGTAAGTTATCAAATATTATTCCTCCAGATCTTTCCATTATATTTATTATAAGTGGAAAAGCTCCCGTTGATAAAAACGGCATTTTTTCAACTAATGCCGGGTTAGCTAATGCATTACTTACACCTAGTAATATACCTGCTGCTGGAAGTAATGCAACTGGTAGCATTAAAGCTTTCCCTACTTTTTGTAAGACACCAAATATCTTTTTCATAATACCTCTCCTTTATATTTTTAATTTTAGAAAGTTTTAATTTTCATTGATTAAATAAAAAAGACTTAAATCTATAAAAATAACTTAAAGATAAATTATTGCAAATCCAATCAATATTATTATGTATATATTGATTGTAATTATTACATAAATTTAACTTATTATTACTTTTATAAACTTAAGTCTTGCCTGCTCAACCAGTAACAATCTTATTGTTTATACTTTCTATTTAATATATATATTATTAAAGGTTTAACCTTATAATATTTTACTTTATAGCTGCTATTACTCTATTTATATGTAGTGTAAGATATAAAAGCTCATCTTCTGTAACTATATACTCATGATTATCTTCTATATATTTTTTAATCTTACAAGAACAATTATATGGTTTTTCATATTGAATTTTTATAATTTCTAAAAGTTCATTGTCATTATTTTCTACTTGTTCTTTTTTTATAAGTCGTTTTGCAAAGAATTTTAAATGAGTTACTAATCTATCATAGTTAAAATCATCTTCTTTAAATTCTACTGAATAATAATATCTTATAATATTTAGTATTTCTTTTACTATCTTAGTCATTAAAAATGATTCTTTAGTGCTTTCTTTATAATTTGCATTTATAATATGCATAGCTATAAATGCTGCTTCATCCTTTGTGAAATTTACATTAAATTCTTTGTTTATATAATCTATTGCCCACATTCCTATTTGGAATTCTTTTTTATGAATCCTTTTTATTTCATAAAGTAAATCATTTTTAATTTCTATATTTTGATTATACCTTTTAATTGCAAATGATATATGATCTGCTAGTGCTACATATATATAATCGTCTAGTTCTGTATTTAAATTTTGTTTTGCATATTCTATTATCTTAGAAGTTACATTAAATATATCTTCATCTACTTCAGTAGCTATCCTAGTTATCTTTTTAGCCAAGTTTTCATCTTCCATAACAAATTTCTTTTCAATTTTTTCTTGGTCTACTTTTTCTCCAACCTTTTTTTTAAATCCAATTCCACATCCAGTGAGTACTAGTTCTTTATTAGTTTCATCATCTACAACCAATACTACATTGTTATTGTATATTTTTTGAATTAGCATATATACTCACCTCTATTCTTTAGATCAATCATTTTTAAATAAACTTAGTTTAAATTTTAGTTGTTTTTTATATATATTTTTACCTTAATTATTTTTTAACAAAATATATGTATAAATACAAAATACCTAAATTAAGACACTAAAATAAAGTCTCAACTTAGGTATTGCCTGCTCTATCAGTAACAATCCAAAATATTGATAAGTAAATATTTGTATATTTTTATTCAAGTTTTATTTATATTATAATTTTATAATAGGTATTTAATTCTGTCAAGAATTTTAGGAAAACATTTATTTTTCTTTAATTAATCCTTTTCTATAAGCTAATAAAAGTAACTTTAAGTCTTTTACTTCTTGTTCTAATATTTTACCTGCATCAGTATCTCTTACTGTTTTACGTTTTGCTTTATGTTCTACTACTTCTGTAGTTGATAGTATATCACTTTCTTTTTTTATAGCATCTTCTGCTGATGTAAAAGGTTGGTGTGAAACTAATTGTAAACTATGAGAATTATATATTAAAGTATAACCTGCAAGTCCTGTTTTATTTTGGTATGCCCTTGAAAAGCCACCATCTATGACTAGTATTTTTCCGTTTGCCTTTATAGGGCTTTCACCATTTTTACTTTCTACAGGAACATGACCATTTATAATATGGCTATCTGTTAGGTCTAAGTTAAATTCTTCAAATATCTTTTCACACATCTTTTCATCTTCTCTTAATTTGAAATATGGATTTTTATTTTCCTTGTGACTTTCTTTCTCCGCTATAAAATATCTTTCAAAAGTAGTCATGTCATCTTTACCAAATAATGATGAACACTTTCCTGTCCAAAGATACCACATCATGTCCATTCCATATTGCTTTTGAGTTGTATTTTCTTTAAAGAAATATCCTTCTCTAGATATAGCTTCCATCTTATCCATTAAAGCTTTACCCTTATATTCTTTACCTTGTATTTTCATAGACATAAAGCTCTTGTCTTCATTTAAAGGTACACATCCATGTATTAGTAAGTTAGAGTTTGCTGTTAAGTATATACTTCCTTTTGAGAATAAAAAAGAAATATGTTTTTGAAGTTTTTCGCTATTTTTAAAAGATGATACTAATTTTTCTATAACTTCATTTTCTTCTTTGCTTAACTCATATGGGTTATTTTTGTTTATAGTTGGGAAATTAGAATCCTTTAATTTATATACTTTACCCTTTAATTTAATAGTATTTTCTTCATAGTTTATATTATTAAGTAAAAGTCTATGCTGCATCTCAAACTCAGGCCTTCTATTTATAACTTCTCCTTCTAACTTAAACTGTATAATACTTATTGCCTTGTGCATTTTAGCTATTAATGATTTTTCTTTTGTTGATACATTTTGATCACTAATTTTTGGAATAAAACAATGGCAAGGGTCATCCTTATAAGTTTCCATAGCAAAAGTAGCAAGAGGAAGTAAATTTATTCCATATATATCTTCTATTATATCTAGATTTGCATATCTAGCTGATATCCTAAGAGCATTTGCTATACAAGTTTTTTCTCCACTTGCAGCACCCATCCAAAGTATATCATGATTTCCCCATTGTATATCCACTGAATGATAATCCATTAAAGTATCTATTACTACGTCTGGTCTTGGTCCTCTATCGTATATATCTCCTAATATATGAAGTCTATCTACTACTAGTTTTTGTATAACTTTAGATATAGCTATTATAAATTCTTTTGCTCTATCAGTTTCTATTATTGTATCTACGATACTTTGGTAATAACATTGTTTATGCTTTATATCTATAGATTCATGAAGTAATTCTTCTATTATATACTTAAAATCTTCTGGTAATAATTTCCTTACTTTTGATCTAGTGTATTTACTAGATGCATATTTACAAAGTTCAACTAATCTATATATATTTATTCTATAAAAATCTTCTAGATTTTCTTCTTTCTTTATTATCAAATCTAGTTTTTGCTCTGGATAGTATACTAAAGTAGCTAATGCTTTTTTCTCATTTTCTCTCATAGTATTTGAAAATAGTTCTTCTATCTTTCTTTTTATGACTCCAGAGCCATTTTTTAAAACATGAACAAAAGGCTCATATTCTCCATGTATATCTGTTATAAAGTGTTCCGTTCCTTTAGGCAAGTTAAGTATTGCCTCTAGGTTTATTATTTCAGTACTTGCTTTTGATATGCTTGGATATTGTTTTGATAGTAGTTTTAAATATTTTAACTCATTTTCTAATGGTCTCAACTTCTAATCCTCCAAACTTAAATAATTATATATTTATTGTATCACATTTATAATTAGTATACACTATTTAAGTTTATTATTATCACATAATAAGTCAAATACTTAATTAACTATCTTCATATCTCCTGTATAAATATCTATTTCATGAACTCCTATACTTTTTTTATGACTGTGTTCTTCATCATTTATAGTTATAAAAAGTTCAACCTTGTACTTGTCTCCAACTTTTTTTATATCATCTTTATTTACAGTTACAAGATCTCCATATTCTGCTTTTATTATATTCACAGCAGTTTCCTTTGATATTGGGTTAATCTCTTTATTGTAAGTTTTATCTGTAAAATAAACTCCGTCTTTTTCATCTTTTTTACTTGCTATAATTATTGATATTATTATAGCTATTATTAATAGTATTCCTATAATTATTTTCTTTTTCATTAAACTCTCACTTTCTTGAATTATTAGCTTACACATTATATCGCAAATCTTATTTATAATCTATATTTTAATATACGTATTAATTTAGTAAAGCTTAATAAAAAGATAGGACAAGATCTCAACAAAACTTATCCTATCTTTTTATATATTTCAATCTATTTTATGGAGTATGTTCATTTACATTTACTATAGCCTAACTTTATGAATATTTTATGAATGTTTTATGTTTTTATGCTTTTTTGTATTTAATAAGCTATAAATATATATTTAAACTAAAAAATTCACTTAAGTTATGTGTAATAAAACACTATTATATAAAAAAGGATGTACCCTAAAAGTACATCCTTTATATTAAACTATATTTATTAGCATTGTTCAGCTAATCTCTTATAGTTGTTGTATCTTTCATTAGCATTTTCTTCAGCCATAGTGAATAATTCATCAGCTACGTCTGGGAATTGCTTAGCTATTGCAGCGTATCTTACTTGACCCATTAAGAACTCTCTGAAGCTTTCAGTTGGCTCTTTAGAATCTAATGTGAATGGATTCTTACCTTGAGCTTTTAATGTTGGGTTGAATCTGTATAAGTGCCAGTAACCAGCTTTAACAGCTTTTTCTATGTTAGCTTGAGCTCTACCCATACCTTCTTTTATACCATGAGATATACATGGAGAGTAAGCTATTATTAATGATGGTCCATCATAAGCTTCTGCTTCTATTACAGCCTTCATTAATTGGTTCTTATCTGCACCCATACCAACTTGTGCAACATATACGTTTCCGTAACTCATTGCCATCATACCTAAGTCTTTCTTCTTAGATCTCTTACCAGCTGCAGCGAACTTAGCCATTGCAGATATTGGAGTAGATTTAGAAGCTTGACCTCCTGTATTTGAATATATTTCTGTATCAAATACTAGTACGTTTACATTTTCTCCTGAAGCAAGTACGTGATCAAGTCCACCGTAACCGATGTCATAAGCCCATCCGTCTCCTCCAAGGATCCATTGAGATCTCTTAACTAGGTAATCTTTTCTTTCTTCTATTTCATTAACTAAAGCTTTTATTTCAGCATTTTCTATATTGTGAGCATTAGCTAATACATCTAATACTTTTTGGCTTGCTACTTTTGAAGCTTCTCCATCTTCTTTAGCATCTAACCAAGCAGTAAATGCTTCTCTAGCTGCATCACATATATCCATTGTTAATAATGTTTCCATGTTTTCAGCTATTTTGTTTCTCATTTGTTTAACTGCTAACATCATTCCGTATCCGAATTCAGCATTGTCTTCGAATAATGAGTTTGCCCAAGATGGACCTTTACCTTCATGGTTAACAGTGTATGGAGTTGATGGAGCTGATCCTCCCCAGATTGATGAACATCCAGTAGCATTTGCTATCATCATTCTATCTCCGAATAATTGAGTAACTAACTTGATGTATGGAGTTTCTCCACATCCAGCACAAGCACCTGAGAATTCCATTAATGGTTGTCTGAATTGACTTCCTTTAACAGTGTTAGGAGCCATTACATCATCTTTAGGAGCAACCTTTGTAGTATCTACAGCGAATGCCCAGTTTTCTATTTCAACTTCTTGAGTATCAAGAGGTTTCATGAATAATGCTTTACCTTTAGCTGGACATATGTCAGCACAGTTTCCACATCCTGTACAGTCAAGTGGACTTACTTGCATTCTGTATTGTAATCCTTCAAATCCTTTACCAATTGCTTTTTTAGTATTGAAGTTTTCTGGAGCATTAGCCATTTCTTCTTCAGTTACTAATACTGGTCTTATACATGCATGAGGACATACATAAGCACATTGGTTACATTGTATACAGTTGTTTACATCCCACTCAGGAACATTTACTGCTACTCCACGTTTTTCGTAAGCTGCAGTACCACATGGGAATGTACCATCTTCTATTCCATCAAATGCACTTATTGGTAAACTATCACCTTCTTGAGCATTCATTGGTCTTACTATATTTTTTATGAATTCTGGTTCGTCGCAGTTTGTTGTTTCTGCACTTTCAACAGCTTGATTCCAAGCAGCTGGAACTTCTATTTTAACTAATGCATTCATACCAGCTTCAACAGCTTCAAAGTTCATGTTAACGACTTTTTCACCTTTTTTACCGTAAGCTTTCTTTATAGAATCTTTTAGGTATTGGCTAGCTTCTTCTTGAGGTATTATCTCAGCTAACTTGAAGAATGCTGATTGCATTATCATGTTTATTCTATTTCCAAGACCTATTTCTTGAGCTATCTTAGTAGCATTTACAGTGTAGAAGTTTATTTCATTTTCAGCTATGAATCTCTTCATTTTTGCTGGTAAATGAGTTTCTAACTCTTCTGGTGACCATATTGTATTTAATACGAATGTTCCACCTTTTTTAAGTCCTTTTAATAAATCATATTGGTTAACATATGATTGGTTATGACAAGCTATGTAGTCAGCTTCATCTATTAAGTAAGTAGATCTTATTGGAGCATCTCCAAATCTTAAGTGAGACATTGTTATACCACCAGACTTCTTAGAGTCATAAGCAAAGTAAGCTTGAGCATACTTTTCAGTGTTGTCTCCTATTATTTTTATAGCTTGTTTGTTAGCCCCAACTGTACCGTCAGATCCTAATCCCCAGAACTTACATCTTATAGTTCCTGGTGTAGCTATTTTGATAGGTTCAGATGGCTCTAATGAAGTATTAGTAACGTCATCTACTATACCTACAGTGAAGTTGTTCTTAGGATTTTCAGAAGTTAAGTTATCAAATATAGTTTTTATATCTGATGGAGTAACATCTTTTGATCCTAATCCGTATCTTCCACCTATTATCATTGGAGCATTTTCGGCTCCGTAGAATGCACTACGTACGTCTAAGTATAATGGCTCTCCTATAGCACCTGGCTCTTTAGTTCTATCCATTACACATATTCTTTCAGCAGTTGCTGGTATTTTTTCTAATAAATGCTTAGTAGAGAATGGTCTGAATAAGTGAACCTTAACTAAACCGTATTTTCCACCTTGAGCATTTAAGTAATCTATTGTTTCTTCTATAGCCTCTGTAGCAGATCCCATAGCTATTAATACATACTTAGCATCTTGTGCTCCGTAGTAATCAAATAGTCCATGTTCTCTTCCAGTTAATTCGCTCATTTGCTTCATGTATTTTTCAACTATTCCAACTATGTTGTTGTAATATTTATTTGAAGCTTCTCTTGTTTGGAAGTATATATCAGGGTTTTGAGCAGTACCACGAGTAACAGGATGATTTGGAGATAAAGCTCTGTTTCTGAACTCTTCTACTGCCTCTTTGTTTATTAATTTTTCATAATCTTCAGTGTCTAGTAACTCAACTTTTTGTATTTCGTGAGATGTTCTGAATCCATCGAAGAAATGTATGAAAGGTAATCTTCCTTCTATTGCAGCTAAGTGTGCAACTGGTGCTATATCAGCAACTTCTTGAACAGAACCTGATGCTAACATTACACATCCAGTTTGTCTAGCTGACATAACGTCTTGATGATCCCCAAATATAGATAATGCTTGAGCTGCTAATGCACGAGCACTTACGTGGAATACCCCTGGAAGTAATTCCCCAGCAACTTTATACATATTAGGTATCATTAATAATAAACCTTGAGATGCAGTGAAAGTTGTTGTTAATGCACCAGCTTGTAATGAACCGTGGAATGCTCCAGCAGCTCCTGCTTCTGATTGCATTTCTACAACACTTACTTTTTGTCCGAACATATTCTTTCTGCCTTGTGCCGACCATTCGTCAACTACTTCAGCCATGTTTGAAGACGGAGTTATTGGATATATAGCAGCAACATCAGTGAATGCATAAGCAACATGAGCAGCAGCTGTATTTCCGTCAACTGTTTTCATAAATTTAGCCATAATTGTATCCTCCTCGTATATTACTCTTATGTACTTATCTTTATAAGTATTTTGTATTGTAGAAACAACGTACAAGGTTATACAACATTGCACATTGCTTCCCCCCAATACTATATTATTACATAATTCTAAATATTACATAATAAACAAAATATTCTATATGTTTTGTAAAATTCCTTCATTTTGCTTAATTTGATTAAAGGAAAAATCTATATGTTTATTAAAATAATATCCATATGTTTAATTATAAGTTTCTTCTACTCTTTCATTTATACCCACGATTTTGTAGATTAAACAAGAAATTTGTATTTTTTCTAATAATCGCTTTTTATAGAGTCTTCCCCAGTAACTATGGCTATTGATGCACTTGCACCTATTCTTGATGCCCCAGCTTCTATTACAGCTTTTGCATCTTCAGCAGTTCTAACACCACCTGATGCTTTAACTCCTATATTTTCTCCAACAGTTTCTCTCATAAGTTTTATGTCAGCTGGAGTTGATCCACCTGTTCCAAATCCTGTTGAAGTTTTTACATAGTCAGTTCCTGCTTTAACTGCAAGTTCACAAGCTTTAACTTTTTCTTCATCTGTTAAGTAACAAGTTTCTATTATTACTTTAACTAAAGCTTCTTTATTAGCTGCATCTACTACTGCTTTTATATCTTCATATACTAAGTCGTAGTTTTTATCTTTTAATGCACCTATATTTATAACCATATCTACTTCGTCTGCACCTTTAGCTATAGCATCTCTTGTTTCAAACGCTTTAACTTCTTTAGTGTTAGCTCCTAAAGGGAAACCTATTACTGTACAAACTTTTACATCGCTTCCTTCTAATTCTTTTTTAGCAAGCTCTATGTTAGTTGGATTTATACAAACTGAAAAGAATCCATATTCTTTTGCTTCATCACAAACCTTTATTACTTCTTCTTTTGTAGTTACAGCTTTTAATACTGTATGGTCTATCATTTTTGCTATTTTACTCATTTCAAATTCTCCTTTTTTCTACACAAATATTTATATTATTCCATATTATGTTAGCATATTATGAGCATCATATAAACTTATTTTTTCCTTAGAACAATTTAAAATTCATAGCTCTTTAATTTCAATTTGTATTTTGTATCCAGCTCACATATATAATCATATCTGTATATTTTTTGTTTAACAAGTAGGCACTTTATTTACATATAGTTTCAAAAAATATATACAGTACCTAAAAATATATATGGTATCAAAAAATATACTGTAAGGTTTTTACAATAATTTATTTATGATATAATAAATAGGTCTTCATTTTTAAAATTTTGAAGGAATACTTTTTAGAGATCATATATAGGAATTATATCTCCCCCATTTAAAATGAATGTAATTTCTTATTTGATATAAAAAGTCTTAAGTTAGATATTTCATAGAAATACTTTATGATAAGTCTATATGACTATATTTTAATATTTTTTAGAAGTTTTTCTATGCTATTTATATAGAAAGAGGTGTATATATGATTCATACTCAATGTCACATGAGTCATAGATGTGCAAAATTTGAAACCTGCCCTATGACTTTATTTCATAAATTAGTTTCTGGTAAATGGAAAATTTTAATACTTTGGTATCTAAGTAGTGGCCCACTTAGGTTTAGTGAAATAAAAAGAAAGCTTCCTGATGTTACTCAAAAAATGCTTACAAACCAACTTAGAAGTTTAGAAGATGATGGACTAGTTCATAGAGAGGTGTATCCTGTTATACCTCCTAAAGTCGAGTATAGTTTGACAGATCTTGGAGAAAAATTACTTCCCCTTCTTGAGCAGATGTACGAATATGGAGTGGAATATTCAAAAGCTATGAAAATATCTGCTACTAAGTAGATTTTTAATAAATACATAAATAATAAACTATATAACTAAAAAGGTAATCTCAATTTTGAGATTACCTTTTATTTATAATATAAACTAAAATTATTCAGCTATTAATTCTACCATATCTCCGTTTCTAACTGCTGCAGCGTTTCCTTCTTCAACGTCTACGTGCATTTCTAAAGCGAAGTTTGCATTAGCTCTTACTAATACATTTTCAAATACAACAGCTCTTGGTCCGAAAGTTCTAACTTTTACTATTTGCTTATCTTCTACACCGAAGTTTTTAGCATCTTCTAAGCTCATATGTATATGTCTAGATGCTACTATAACACCTTCTTGTAATTCAACTTCTCCAGCTGGTCCTACTAATTTAACACCAGGAGTTCCTGCTATATCTCCAGATTCTTTTATTGGAGCTTTTACACCTAAAGCAAATCCATCTGCTAAAGATATTTCAACTTGAGTGCTAGGTCTAGCTGGTCCTAAAACTCTAACTCCTTTTATAGTTCCTTTTGGTCCTACTAAATCAACCTTTTCTTCACATGCATATTGTCCTGGCTGAGATAATGGCTTGAAATGAGTTAACTCATGTCCTGCTCCGAATAATGTTTCTATATCAGCTTGACTTAAATGAACGTGTCTGTTTGATAAAGCTATTGGTAATTTCATAAAAAACCCTCCTACATAAATTTTGTATACAACATCCAATTATACATAAATTTTTTAATTAAATCAAATTCTTTTCTCAAAATTTGATAATTTTCTTAATATTATTTCTACTGAAATATTAGAAAACCCTTTTATTTTCATTCATAATTAGTATTTCAACTTTTACTTATCTTATTATAATTTTTTATTTATTTTAACCATATTAATATTAACTTTAAATATTAGTTTATATAAAAATTTTATATTGATAGTTTTTTTAATAAGTCAAAGTAACCAGGGAAAGATATATCTATACACTCTTTGTCATCTAATACTATATCTGTATCACAGATTAAATTAGCTATTGAAAATGCCATGGCTATTCTATGGTCTTTAAAAGTAGTTATACTAGCTCCATTTAGCTTAGTTTTTCCTTTTATAACCATTCCATCTTCTAGTTCTTCTATATCTGCACCCATTAATTTTAAGTTATCTACTACAGATTTTATTCTGTTACTCTCTTTTACTTTTAATTCTTTTGCATCTTTTATTATAGTTGTTCCTTCTGCTTGCGTTGCAAGTACTGCTATAACTGGTATTTCATCTATAAGCCTTGGTATTATAGTTTTATCTATTGTTGTAGCATTTAAATCTTTGCTGTACTTTACTAATAAATCTCCAACTAGCTCTCCTCCAACGAATCTTTGATTTATTATTTCTATATTTCCATTCATATTTTTAACAACATCTATTATTCCAGTTCTAGTTTTGTTTAGTCCAACATTTTTAATTAAAACCTCTGAGCCTTTAGTTATTAAAGCTCCTACTATTATAAATGCTGCTGAAGATATATCTCCTGGTACATATATATCTTGATTAAATAACTCTTTAACTGGATTTATAGTTATATCTAAATCATTTACATTTATGTCAGCTCCAAATGATTTAAGCATTATTTCTGTATGGTTTCTACTTTTAACTTTTTCTCTTATTATACTTTTTGAATCTGCATATAAGCTTGCCAGTATCAAAGCTGATTTAACTTGTGCTGATGCTACTGGCATATTATAATCTATTCCTTTTAAGTTCCCTCCATATATTTTTATAGGAGTATAGTTTGCATCGTCTTTTCCTTCTATTTTGCATCCCATCATTCTTAAAGGATCTGTAACTCTTTTCATAGGTCTTTTTCCTATTGATTCATCTCCAATAAGTGTTGCATCAAAGTTATTTCCTGCTAGTATTCCACTTAATAGTCTTATTGTAGTTCCAGAGTTTCCTACGTCTAGTAAATCTTTAGGTGGCTTTAGACCATATAGACCATTTCCTTTTACAAAAACTTCATTTCCTTTTATGTCTATGTCTACTCCCATTTTCTTAAAGCAAGATATTGTGCTTAAGCAGTCTTGGCCCATTAAAAAGTTGCTTATTTTATTATGTCCTTTTGATATTGATGAAAACATTATGGCTCTATGTGATATAGATTTATCCCCTATAAGTTCAAAACTTCCTCTAAGCATTCTGACTCTCCCTTATTATATTAAGTATTTTTTCTTCATCTATATTATCCATTAAACTTACTTTTCCTAGTTCTGTTGGAAGTATTAAGTTTATTTTACCAAAGCTATTTTTCTTATCACTCTTCATTATGTATAGTATCTCTTTTGCAATATGATCTTTATCCATATTTTCATTTAAATCATATTTTAAAGGTAGTTTGTATAAATTTATAACTCTTATAAATTTATCATAATACTCTTTGGATATTAATTTTTCATCTAATGAAAGTTTAAATGCCATAGCCATACCTATACTTACAGCCTTACCATGGCTAATTTTTAATAGTTTTTCTACTCCATGTCCAAAGGTATGTCCAAAATTTAGTATTTTTCTAAGTCCACCTTCTTTTTCATCATTAGATACTACTTCTACCTTTATACCTGCGCATTTTTTTACTATATAGTATAAGTATTTCTCTTCCTTATTTAATATAGCTTCACTATTTTCTATTAGATAATCTAGAAATTCATAATCATATATTGCACTATACTTTATAACCTCTGCCATACCACTTATAAATTCTTCTTCACTTAAACTTTTTAAAGAATTCACATTTATATAAGTAAGTTTTGGTTGATAAAAACTTCCCATTATATTTTTAAAATTGCCTAAATTTATACCTGTTTTTCCACCTATAGAAGAGTCGACTTGAGCAAGTAAACTTGTAGGAACTTGTATAATGTCAATTCCTCTCATATAAGTAGATGCTATAAACCCTGCAAGGTCTCCTACTACTCCACCTCCTAAGGCTAATATTAAAGATTTTCTAGATAAATTTATTCTTATACAGTAGTTCATTATTTCCTCATAAACATCTAAAGATTTAGATTGTTCTCCTGGTGACACTATATATTCATATATGTACTTAGCTTTTATAGAACTTGTAAATTCTTTCATCATATGTTTATATACATTATCATCACTTATTATAAGTACTTTGTCGTATATATCATTTAAATCTATATCATCTTTTATTAAACCTTTATTTATATCATTTGAGTTTACTAATTTTACAGCTTCATTAAAGGATTTATAATCTTTATCTATTACTACACTACAAATAGCAGTTTCTATCTTTTCCATCCTCTTTCACCTAACCTTTTTATGTATGAATTATAATTTGATTTTAAGTCATTTAAATTGTCTCCACCTATTTTTTCTAGGAAGTGATTACATATAACAAAAGCTACTACATTTTCACAAACTACACTGCAAGCAGGAACAGCACAATTATCTGAACGTTCAATACTTGCACTATAACTTTCCAGTGTATTTATATTTATAGAATTTAATGGCTTATATAATGTAGGTATTGGCTTCATTGCACATCTTATTATAATCTCTTCTCCTGTAGTCATTCCACCTTCTATTCCACCTAGTCTATTTGTAGCTCTTTTTATACCTTCATTTTTGTCATAGCTTATTTCATCCATAACACAAGACCCTGCTAAAGAGCTAACATCAAATCCAATTCCTATTTCTACTCCTTTTATGGCTTGAGTAGCCATTAAATGCATAGCAAGTTGTCCATCTATTTTCTTATCAAACTGAGTATATGAACCTAGCCCAGGAATAATATTTTTCACTCTTATTTCTACAACTCCACCTAATGTATCACCTTCTGATTTCGCTTTATCTATTCTTTCTATGATTTTTTCTTCTAGGTTTTTATTTACACATCTTATTTGACTAGTATCTACATTTTCCTTTATATAATCAAATTCATATAAATTTTTATCTTCTACACCACCAATATTTACTACATGAGATGTAAATTCTACATTAAAATTTTTAAGTATTTGCTTGCATATAGCACCTACGGCTACTCTACTTGCAGTTTCTCTGGCACTAGACCTTTCAAGTACATTTCTAGCATCTTTAAAGTCGTATTTTAAGCAACCTACCAGGTCTGCATGTCCTGGTCTTACATTACTTACTTTTCTAGTCTCTAAATCAACTTCCTCCATTGGATTCATGTACTTTGTCCAATTTTCATAATCTTTATTTTTTATTTCTATAGATATAGGTCCACCTAGGGTTTTTTTACCTCTAACTCCACCTAGTATATTTATTTTATCTCTTTCTATTTGCATTCTGCCGCCACGACCGTAGCCACCTTGTCTTTTTTTAAGCTCCTTGTTTATTTCTTCAAAATCAAGTTCTATATTAGCTGGTACTCCATCTAGTATAGATATTAAGCTTTGCCCATGAGATTCTCCACTTGTTAAATACCTTAGCATATCATTCTCCTTGTTAAACTTCATTTATTATATATATTGTATAATATTATTTAAGTAAAATACTCTAATTTAAATATTTTTTTATATTATGTTTTATTCTAACTTTTTTTGGTATATATATAATTAGATTTCTAATTTTATATTTTTATTATTTGATTTTCTAAATATATTTACAATCAAAAGAAGCTTGATTAATCAAGCTTCTTTACATCACATATATAATTTTTTATTGCCTTATCTAGTTCATTTTTAAAGTGTTGATTTTCACTATACCCTAATTTATCTGTACTATTTAAGTAAATATTATATTTTAATTTATTGTTTACACTTTTAAAGAAAAAATCCATGACTATTTGGCCACCCATAAATTGAGTTTCATATGGTGTTGAACCTCCAACAGCTATGTACATTCCTATACGAGTCTTATCTCTATCTATTGATGGCTTATTAAGAATATACTTACTTGCATATATAGCCTGAGTTCTATCTACTACTGTTTTTAATTTAGCAGATACGCAATCAAAATGTACAGGGCTTATTACTATAACTCCTTTGGCTTTATCAAACATTTTATACATAGGGGTCATATCATCATTAAATTTGCAATAACCTGTTTTTTCGCAAAATCCACAAGCAGTACAATACTCAATATTCATATCATATATGTTAAATATTTCGTAAGTTATATTATTTTCTTCTAGTTTAGAACTTATTTCCTTAGATATCGAAAAACAATTTTTATTTTTTCTTGGGCTTCCATTTATTATTAATATTTCTTTAAACATTAATTATCCCCCTTTATCTTTTAGTTATAATAAATACTATTTATCCTTTAACATAACTACTAATATATCATCATCAAAGTTATCTTTACCTGCAAAGTCTATTAACTCTTCTTCTAGCTTTCCTTGTAAAACTTCATGACCTATTTGGTAATTATCTTGAAGGAATTTCTCTAATCTAGATACCCCATATTCTTCTTTTGACTCATTTTTTATTTCTAATATTCCATCTGTGTACATGCATAATAGTGAATAGTTTGATATATCAAAAGAGTTGTTTGCATATTCAGCTTCATCCATTATTCCTATTGGTATACCTTTTTTACAGTTTAAATTTCCTTCTATTTCTCCATTATTCTTTATTATTATAGGACTATAATGTCCTGCGTTGGATATTGTTATTTTATTTTCTTTTGAATTTATAACACTTACTAAACATGTAGCAAATACGTCCATTTTATCAAATTCATCATATAACATTTTATTTAACTTTGTAAGTATTTCTCCAGGTGTTTTATAATGATTTGCTAATACTTTAAAGGCACCTTTTATCATAGCAACCATATAGTTTGAAATCATACCATGACCCATAACATCTGCCAAAATATAAACTGTATTATCATCATCTACCTTCATAGCATAGTAGAAGTCTCCTCCAACTACTCTTGCTGGCCTATGATAGTAATCTAACTCTTTATTGTTACTTAATTCTAATTTAGCATCATCCATTATTAACTTTTGCTGTTTATTTAAAAGGTTTAATTCATTATCAAGTACTTTATGCTTTACTTCTTCTAAATTATATTTATACAGTTGCATACCTACTGATACTTGTTTTGCTAATATACTTAATATATTCAAATCATCTTTTGTATAGTTTTGACTATTAGCGCATACTATACATCCGATAACTTTATTTCTATATCTTAACTTATAATATATATAACTTTTTATAGTATCTTCTGACTCAGATTTTATATTTACATTATTGTGATATTCCCCAATTGATTTTCTCGCTTGGATACTTTCTAACATTGGATATAAGTTTATTTTATTTTTATCTTCAACATTGTAATAGTTAAATGCTCTATCTTTATAATCATTATCATCTACTAATATCAAAGCTTCTTTGCTGTTTGTCATATTACAAGCTTGTTTACTTAATTGCTCTAAGAATACTGTTATATTATTACTTGAATAAAGCTTTTTAGTTGCAGCATTTATTGAATTTATAGCACCTCTTAATTTATGTACTAAAAATTGCATATTATTGTTTTTAGTAGTTATTTCTATTGATAAACTAAGCAATGATGCAACAGATGATATAAAGTCTATATCTTGTTCACAGATACTATCATTTTTTGATAAAAAGCAAGTCATAAATCCAACTACTTTATCGTTTATTATGAAAGGAAATACTATTCTTCCCGTATAACCTTCTTTTATAGCTAAATCCCTTTCGTCTTTTGCTCTTTCCTCTTCAAAGACATTTTCTATATATATTATTTTCTTTTCTTCTACAGCTTCATGAACATATTTAGGATATTCATTAAAATCTATTTTAATACCTATTGGATTACTCATAGATTTTACTGGTGGTACATGATCCATAGGGAATACTTGTGGTATATACTCTAAAGTCTGAGAACACACCAAGTATGCGTATTTATAGTCATTTCGATAAAATAAATTAACACAAGCCTTAGTTGGATGAACAACTTCTAACATCTTGTCTACTATCTTATCTTTTATAGAATAAAAATCTGTTGAACTAGTTACCATAGCTGATATGTCTACTAAGTTTTTCATTCTATGGCTATCAGTATTAAAATTTTGCATATCACTACTTACCCCCTAATTTTATATAGTCTACTTTATATTACTATATATGTTATTTATAGTAAATATAAAAACTATTATAAAAGTTGCTATTATAATGGCATTAAACCCTGTTAATAATCCAATTATAAGCAAAGTAACTAACACATTTAATCCTGATTTTCCTCTCTCATCTATAGTTGGTATTTTAGGCATTTCTATATTATTTTTTATATTTTCAATACTTTCTCTCACTTGAGCTTCTAACTTTATCTTATATATTAAATAAGTCAATTCTACTAACAACATCCCCATTCCAAATAAAATCTCTATATTAAAAGATATATATAAAATAATTATTGCTAATAGTAGCTTTGTAATCTTTAAAAATACACTATCTAACTTTAATGTCATATTTCTTATTTCTCTACACTCTTCTCTGTAAGTATAGTCTGATGAAGGCATAGATTTCATCTTAGTTTTTACTATTTCAGAATAAAATAGCTTTATTATTCCATTTATCATATAAATTCTCCTTATCAAGTTACTTATTTTTATATAATCTATATTTCATCCATATATTTGTAATTTTTACAATTATAATATTTTTTATACTTGTCAATAATAAAATATATAGACTAATATACACTTTAAAAGGAGTGGTTTTAATGCAAATGGCTAATCTTGATTTAGAAACACGTAGTAAAATCTATAGCCACACAAAAAAAGTCCTCAGAAAATATCAAAAAGGTATTATAACTGGTAAGCTTACAGCTGATAAGTTTGCTGAAAATATACTATCTAATGAATCTATTAATGACATTTTAGATGAAAATCTTTTATCAGATGAAACCTTCAAATTATCTTATATAGACTATATAGATAAATTAATAAGTATGCAAAATGCTAATTTATCAAAAGGCAAAAAACATAAAAATAAATCTATCCCTGAAAAACCAAGTATTTCTCAAAAACTAAAATTAAAGAATTTGCTAAGCTCTAGTGAATATACATTGTCAATTCCTATAGAATACCTAAATGCTTGTGATGTTGATAATTTAATAAAATTCATAAGCACTGGTATTATAGATTTAGGTAATGAAAGAATTTATAATTATGTACATAAACCAGAGAAAGTAAATTAATCTAATATCATATATAAATTATTTTGATATTTTTTAAATAATAAAAAGTCTTCACCTAAATATTAAGTGAAGACTTTTTATTATTTATCCTAATGCTTTTTCTAGCTTAGATAAATGCTGTATTGGATAATATCTAAGAAGCTCTCTAAACTGTTCTACTGTAAGACCTTCTGTTGTTGTATAAATACGTATTTTTTCATCTAAATCTGCATTTATAAATTTAGTTTTTATTTCTTCAAAATTAACAGTCGACATTTATATTTCTCCTTATGTAATGTATTTTATTGTTATTTTATCCATTCAAAAATTTTTTATCCAATATATAAGTCATGTATTTTTTAATTTTATATAAAACTAAAGGAGCATCTAAAAGATGCTCCTTAATATATTAAAATAATATATTATTGTTGTTGTTGTCCTGACATTTGTTGTTCTGCCATTTCAACTAACTTTTTAGTCATGTATCCACCTACATAACCATTTTCTCTTGCAGTAAGATTTCCTTTGTCCATTTGTTGGTAATTTGTCATTCCAAGCTCATTAGCTATTTCTAATTTCATTTGATTTAATGCTTGTTTAGCTCCTGGAACTACTGTTTTGTTGTTATTGTTGTTGTTTGACATTGTTGACTACCTTCTTTCTTTTGATTTTGTTTCTTGGTAGTATTATATGAATTTATAGTTTTTTAATTCTAGGTAATATTTGTAACAATATCTAAATTCTTGCTAACAATAATATCCGGCTAAATAACCTGTTGAAAATGCTATTTGAAGATTAAATCCTCCAGTATAAGCATCAACATCAATTACTTCTCCTGCAAAAAATAATCCATCTATTAGCTTTGATTCCATTGTACTTGCATTTATCTCCCCAACTTTAACTCCACCTGAAGTTATTATAGCCTCTTCTATTGGTCTATATCTTTTTACTGTTAAATTAATATTTTTTAATAAATGTACTAATGCTTTTCTTTGTTCTCTAGATATTTGATGAACTACAGTATTTTCATCTATGCCACTTAACTTTATTATTACTGGTATTAATTTTTTTGGCAATAAGTCATCTAAAGAGTTTTTAAAGGCCTTGT
This sequence comes from Romboutsia sp. BSD2780061687b_171204_C1, assembly GCF_015560225.1. Lineage (NCBI taxonomy): Bacteria > Bacillati > Bacillota > Clostridia > Peptostreptococcales > Peptostreptococcaceae > Romboutsia > Romboutsia sp. BSD2780061687b_171204_C1. The sequence goes on from NZ_JADMRK010000002.1 coordinate 502,821, forward strand.
TAGTATACTTTTGGAAATCTCTTTGTATTCTTTTATCTAATTTTTCTTCATCTAGTGCTGGTTTTAAATCTAGAACTATCTTATAAGTATTTTTTGATAAATCTTTCATCATACAACTAGCTGACTTTACAACCGGTCCATCTATACCATACTTTGTAAATTCTAATTCTCCAAAGTCATCGTATATTTTCTTATTTTTTCCGTTATATAACTCTATTTTTATATTTCTAAGAGATAATTTTTCTAATTCACTTACAAAACTTTCACATATTTCAAGCCCTATTAAAGAAGGTTTAGGATCTATTATAGTATGTCCATATTTTTTAGCAAATTTATATCCATCTCCAGTAGAACCCGTTAGAGGATAACTAACTCCTCCAGTAGCAACTATTACAACATCGCATTGTATTTCTTTTTTGTTGTCTAATATTACTTTTTCTATTTTTTTATCTTTTGCTATTATTTCTTCTACTTTAGTATTTAATAACAATTTTACTTTTTTATCTATTACTTGTTTATGAAGTGCATTAGCTATATCATGTGCCTTATCACTTTCTGGAAATACTCTATTTCCTCTTTCTGTCTTAGTTTTTACACCTAAACTTTCAAACATATTTATAACATCTTCGTTTGTAAATGTATAAAATGCACTATATAAAAATTTACCATTTGTAGGTACATTTTCTATTAATTCTTCTATATCACAGTTATTAGTTATATTACATCTACCTTTTCCTGTTATTAATATTTTTCGCCCTACTCTATGATTTTTCTCTACTAATGTTACGTCTAATCCTCTATCTGCTGCAGTTGCCGCTGCCATCATACCAGCTGCTCCAGCTCCTATTACTACTACTTTTTTCAAATTTACACCTCTTCTATTTTAAGTAAGCTTAACTTTTTAATAGCTTTAAGTAACTTACTTTGCATCTAATTAATATATACTCATATGCATGTTTTAATTAATCTTATTCAATAAATAATAAAACTTACTATAGCTTAAATATCTTAAACAGAAATGGCACTCCACAAACTCCATAAAATACTACTATTGTATATCTTATATAATCAAATAAGTTGTTACTTGGCATAGTATATTTTAAGCCTAAGTAAACTAATCCTAAAGTTATTATTCCAAGTAAAAATCTACATATATTTTTAGCTATTTTATTATCTTTTTTGTTACTAAAGTTTATTTTATTTTTATTTTTTGATACTGTTTCAAACTGTATATATCTATCTTCTACTATATACCCTAGTACAAATCCAGTTAATAATCCAAATGATTTTATATAAGACGAACTATTTACTAAAAATGCAACTAATGCAAATGGTATTAACATTAAAATAAGACTTAGATATTTTTTTTCATTATCTACATAATCAAAAAATTTACTAAATATTACAGTAAATATTATCCCAAATCCCCATCCAAATATTACATCTATAGGCCAATGAACTCCTAGGTATAGTCTAGATATGCCTACTCCTAAAATTATAATAGCTCCTATTATACTAATCCATGTATTTTTGAATATAATTATTATACTTGTCCAAAATGAAGTTGCAGTTTGAGTATGTCCACTTGGAAATGAATATCCTGTTGCTGTTGATACTCTTTGAGACGTTATCCCTTCTATTCCTATTGGCCTTTTAGCCTTTATTACATCTTTTATTCCTGAATTTATGGCCACGTTTCCTACTAATGAAAATAATATCTTTTGACCATACTTTTTATTTATACACCAATACATTATTGTTGTTAATAAAACTATTACAGGTATTTCTGTACTTATAGTAAGTATTAAAAATAAAGTATCTAATACGCCAGATCTTAAAGACTGAAAAAATTGTAGTATACTTAATTGAATATCCATTTTATTTCCCCCTCCTAAGTACTTATCTTTTATGTAATTATACCTAACTTTCTTATTTATTTATACCCTTTACACAAAAATAGACTTAGCAACATTGCTAAGTCTTCTATATTATTCTTCTCCAACTATTCCTATATAAGGTAAGTTTCTGTATTTTTCTGCCCAGTCTATTCCATATCCTACTATAAAATTGTCTTCTATAGTAAACCCTACATAGTCTACTGGTATATTAGCTTTTCTTCTTTCAGGCTTATCTAATAGTGTACATAATTTTAATGTTTTTGGATTTCTAGTTTGTAGTACATCAACTAATTTGCTTAATGTTAATCCTGAATCTATTATATCTTCTACTACTAATACATTTTTTCCTTCTATATTAACATCTAAGTCCTTTAGTATTTTTACAACACCTGAACTTTCAGTTGATTTTCCATAACTTGATACACTCATAAAATCTATATTAACATCTAAGTCTATTTTTCTTATTAAATCAGAAACAAATACACTAGCACCCTTTAGTATCCCTACTACTAATAATTCTTCACCTTTGAAGTCTTTTTCTATTTGTTTTGCTATCTCTTCTACTTTTTTAGCTATTTGTTCTTCTGTTAATAATACTTCTGTAATTTTGAACATTTCAGTCCTCCTGTTGTTTACGTATATTATAATAAAAACATTATACCATATAAGCACAAATATTAGAACATTTTTATATTTTTTTTAGTAATTGTTCAATATTTTTTTATTATTTAAATTTTTAAGTATATTTTTATTATTTTCTTAAAATTTCTTGCTATACATCTTTTCCTAAATATGATTTTTTGGTTAGATATTATTATTTAATATTTTTATAAAAGCTACTAATAATCGATTTTTATATTATAATTAAATTGTAACTATTAACTACGGAGGTGTTTTACTTGAGTTTAAACCATGGTGCTAATTTATATGACTTATCGAAAAAATATGGATTTTCAAAAGAAGAATTTCTAGATTTTAGTTCTAATATAAATCCTTTAGGTGCATCTAATGCTGCTAAAGACATTGTGATTAAAAATATAGATCAGGTTTCTATATATCCAGACCCTGATTACACAAATTTAAAAAATTCTATTTCTTCTTATTGTCATTGTAATAAAGAAAACATAGTATTAGGAAGTGGTGCAACAGAGCTTATTTCTTCATTTATAAAAACTATAAATCCTACTAAAGCTCTACTTTTATCACCTGCTTATTCTGAGTATGAAAAAGAATTAAAAAAGATAAACTGTAATATAGACAAATATTACTCAAAACATGAAAATGACTTTAAGATTGATATTGATAAATTAATAAATCACATAAATAGTAATAAATATAATTTGATTATTATCTGTAACCCTAATAATCCAACTGGTTTTACTTTCTCAAAAGCTGAGATAAAAACTTTACTTGAAAGTACTAATACTTTCTTTATGATTGATGAAACTTACATAGAATTTACAGATACTAAAGCTTTTTCTTCAACATCTTTAGTTGATGATTATAATAATATATTTGTTATAAGAGGTACTTCTAAGTTCTTCTCAACCCCTGGTATTAGACTAGGATATGGGCTTATATCTAATACTAGTGTAAAAGATAGTATATCATCTCATCTTGATTTATGGAATATAAATATATTTGCTACATTAATGGGTGAGGTTATGTTTAAAGATACACACTTCATAGAAAATACTATTAATGTTATGACTAAAGAAAGAGATTATTTATTTGATAATTTAAGAAATATAGATGATTTAAATGTTTATGATAGCCAAGGTAATTTTATATTATGTGAAATAAAATCAAAAAAATTAACTGCAAGTGAATTAAGAGATAAGCTTATTCCACATAAAATAATTATAAGAGATTGTGCTTCTTTTGATGGACTTAACGAGTATTTCTTTAGAGTTTGTATTTTAAAACCTAAAGATAATAGACTTTTAATAAATTCTTTAAATAATATATTTTAATAAAAAAATAAAAGTTATCTCAAAGTAAGAGATAACTTTTATTTTATTTTATTCTAGTTAATTTTACCTTTTTCCTTTTTCCTATTATAATAGGAACTTTCTCAACTTCAACAATACTAGTATCTATACCAAACCTCTTAGCTGGAGATACTGTTATTTTTTTTATAAGTATCTTAAAACCTATTATAAAACTATCCCATTTTGAAAGGTTACTTTCATTAGATAAATTTTCTTCTAACAATACAAATTTAAAATCTCCAACATTTTTCTCTAAATTGTTATCTATCATATATTCCTTTAGTGTAATTTTTAATTCTTCTGTAGATATTAATTCTTCTATTACTTCTCTTAAAAATATATTTACTGTTTGATTTACTTTAAATCCTAGTTCAAATTCTATCTTAAATATTTGATTAGGTATTATAGTATGAACCTTATAACTCATAGTATACGGCTCGTCAGTTACTCTTACGTTAACAAACCAATAGAATTTAGCGCGTTTTGGTGATTTATTAAATATAGAATATAATATATTATCTTCTATATACCCCCTAGTGCTAGTTTGAGTTAAATACACTAGATGTGTTGAATATAGGGGCAATGTTGTATCTTCTATTATAGATTTAAATCTATCTTTATATTTAGATAGCTTGGTAAAATGATTGTATCTTTCCTTTATCTTTAATCCATATACCCATGAATACATAACAAACATTATAATAAATCCTATTAATACAGTTATATATCCTCCTCTAAAAAACTTAGATAAATTTGCATATAAAAAACTTAATTCGATTATTCCAAAAACAATTAAAACTAATACAGATCTTGTAGCTTTTCTATTGTTATATTTTTCATACTGAGATAATAATATGGTTGTCATAAGCATAGTAACTGTGATAGCAAGTCCATATGCAGCTTCCATATTCTCAGATTTTTTAAAGTATAAAACTAACAATATACAGCCTATTCCTAATGTAAAATTAATTACTGGTATATATATTTGACCTTTTTCCTCATTTGGATATTTAATTAATAATCTAGGAAAAAGATTTAATTTTATTGCCTCTGATATTAATGAAAATGCCCCAGAAATAAGTGCCTGACTTGCGATAATTGCTGCTATTGTCGCTATTATGACCCCTGGTACAATAAACCACTTTGGCATTATTAAGAAAAATGGATTATTTATTACTACATCTCCTTCTCTTAACATAAGCCATGCTCCTTGTCCTAAGTAATTAAGTATTAAACATACCTTTACAAAAAACCATGTATAGTATATATTTTTTCTTCCACAATGTCCAAGATCAGAATATAACGCTTCTGCACCTGTTGTACAAAGAAATACTGCTCCTAAAATATAAGTACTTTTGGGATTTTCAATTAATAATTTTATTCCATAATAAGGATTTATAGCTTTTATTATTTGTGGATTATTAATTATTTGAGATATACCAAGTATAGCTAACATAGAAAACCATAAAAACATAATAGGACCAAAAAGCTTTCCTATCTTCATAGTTCCACAGTTTTGAAAAGAAAATAATAATATTAATATTGATACTACTATAATTAATATCATATTAAGACTTAGTGGAAATATCATTTGTAACCCTTCAACAGATGATGTAACAGTTACTGGAGGTGTTATTATCCCATCTGCTAAAAGTGATGCTCCGCCTATAACCGCTGGTACAATTGCCCATTTAGCTCTTTTTCTTACTAAAGTATATAATGAAAATATTCCACCTTCTCCGTTATTATCCGCTTTAAGAGTTAATATTACATATTTTATAGTTGTTTGAAGTGTTAATGTCCAAATAACAAGTGATATTCCTCCTAATACTAAATCCGTAGAAACCTGTCCTTTATTAGTTGATAATATTGAATTCATAACATATAAAGGTGATGTACCTATATCTCCATATACGATACCTAATGCTACTAATAACGATGCTATACTTACTTTTTTGCTTTTCATAATTGATTTACCTTCTTTCATAATCACAATCCGCTAGTTTCATCTATTACAAGTTATTAAAAATAACCTATAATAAGGCTCTCATATCTTTGTTATTAATTTAATATGTTATGACTATACCTTGATAATGGACTTAGTCTAGCAAAGTAGTCTTCTTCTGTCAAATGTCTCTTTTGTTAAGCATTTCATAATTTTTAATTATAAGAATATAGACAAATAATTTTTTTAGTTTTTTTAATATTTTTCAAATTTAAATTTAAGTTTAACATTGCAAAAGCTAAGTTTAGCTTGTTTTAAACAAATAAATATTTAAATTGATGATTTTTAATATTTTCAATATGTAAATTAAAGAATTTTTAATTATAAGGTTTATTTTTATAATATAATTAGTTTAAATATAAAAATATTTATGACTTTTCATACAATATTAATTTGTTAGGTTTATATTTTATGATTTTTAAGTGAAATGTTTTATTAAATAAAAAAGGCTACCTCATAAGAGGTAGCTATTTTTTTTAATTGCTTAAGCAACTTTATTTGCTTTTTTAGACATTTTAGTGTTTATATGATCAACAACTGCTGCTATAGCGTTATCTCCAGATACGTTTGCAGCTGTTCCGAAACTATCTTGAGTTAAGTATAAAGCTATCATTAAACTTGCAAGTCCACCATCTGATGGTATACCTATCATTGGTAAGAAAGGTAATGCACTCATTATAGCTCCACCTGGTGCTCCTGGTGCTGCAACCATTGCTATTCCTAACATTAATATGAATGGGAATAAAGTAGTAAAGCTATGATCCATATTGTTCATCATAAGTACTGCAACAGCAAATGATGTAACTGATATTATACTTCCTGATAAGTGAATTGTTGCACATAAAGGTACACAGAATTCTCTTATTTCTTTGCTTACTCCATTGTTTTTAGCACATTCTACATTTACTGGTATAGTAGCTGCTGAAGATTGAGTTCCTACTGCTGTTAAGTAACCAGGTATTTGGTTTTTTAACATTTTGAAAGGATTCTTCCCTGTAACTATTCCTGCTGCTGTAAATTGTATTGTTAAGTATATTAAATGTAGAGGTATTACTATTAAGTAAACTCTCCAGAATACTCCTAATATAGACCAAACTTGTCCAGCAAAAGTTATATTAGCAAATGTTCCTGCTATATATATTGGTAATAAAGGTATTATTATTGTTGATAATACTTTCGTTACGATTTCTTGGAACTCTTGGAATATATTATGTAAAGTTTGCCCTTTACCATTGTTTCTAAGAGCAGATATACCTAGACCCATTGTAAATGCAAATACTATTGCAGCAGTTACATCTACCATTGGTGATAAAGGTATACTAAAGAATGGTGATAACATACCTGCTTCAGGATCACCTATTTGTGAAGCAACACTTGCATCTATAAAAGATGGGAATATTAACGATGCTACAGCAAATGCTAATGTTCCGGCTACTATTGTAGACCCATATGCTATTCCTGTTGTTATCCCTAATAATTTTCCTGCACCTGTTGCTAAATCTGCTATACCTGCTGTAACAAATCCTATTATTATAAATGGTATAACGAATTTTAAGAATGCAGAGAATAAACTACTTGCAGTTACCAGAGTTTTAACTATAACTTCTGGTGCGAATTGTCCGATTAATATACCGGCTATGATACCCATAATAAGTTTAGGAACTAATCCTATTTTTTTCATACGATCTTTCTCCCCCTGTCATTTTTTTCCCCTTGCAAACTTATAATAAAACATTTTTCTATTCTAGTCAACGTTTTCCTAGATATTTTTTTGTTTTTTTTGATTTTTTCTTTATTTTATTTTATTTCTAACTTTTTATACTTTTTTTATTAAATCGCTTTTCTTTATAATTGAAATTTTCTTAATTTTCTTTCTATATAGTGTTAATTTCAATATTATTTTTTTAAATTTACTTTTAAATTTTTTATAATAAAAAAAGATAATTTCATAAAATAGAAACTATCTTTTTTATTCTTTTCACTTATTCTTTATAATTTTAAATAATTTTTATTTTATATCTACATATATATATCTGATAACTCTAATTTTACCTTTTCTTTTAATTCATCTTCTATTATATATTTATCACATCTATTTTCACTTATTTTAATTATAGGTATTTTTATTTTAAAGGTTGTGCCTTCATTTAATTTTGATTTTATATCAATTTTTCCTCCATGTGCTTCTACAAATAGCTTAACAATAGATAATCCTACCCCACTTCCTTCATTCTTTCTAGTCATGGTATTATCTATTTGGTAAAATATATCAAATATATGCTCTAACTCTTCCTCATTCATACCTATTCCTTTATCTTTTATTTCAATCTCAACATTATCTTCTAACGTTGATACATTGACATTTAAAGTTCCACCATTGTATGAAAATTTAATTGCATTTGACAATAAATTAAGTATTGCCCTTTCCATTTTATCAATATCAACAGCTGTTATAATTTCCTCGTCAGTAGTATCAAATATAATATCTAAATTTTTAGATTTTGTATATGGTATTACAGATAAAGTTATATCTTCGATTAACTCAACTATATTTACATTTTGTAAATATGGTTTTGTATCTACACATTTAAATTTTTGAATATCAATTAAATTATTTATCAACCTTAGCAATCTATTACAATTACTTTCTATAATTTCATAATTATTATTACTTATTATGAATTCATTGTTTTTAGATTTTGATTTTGAAAGCTGCATTACTGATGAGATAACAGTAATTGGCGTTCTTAGTTCATGACTAATATTAGATGTAAAGTGTGCCTTTAATCTGCTTAATTCCTCGCCTTCATCAATTAATCTTAAAAGTTCTTTTTCATATTTCATTTTATAGTTAGTATAAGATATTAAGGCTATTACCATAGCTACTAGAACTAAAATAATAGAAATTACTACTAGTATATAATTTTCATGTTTTTTATAAATTTCTATTGGATCATTTACTATTACAGATCCGTCTGGTAAATCATGCTTTTTTATACCAAATTCTTTCATTACCTCATAATCAAATATATACTTATTTGCATTGTCATCACCTATATAAATTTTTTTATCACTTTTCCCAGATAAAATTGAATTTACTATTTCCCCAGCTTTTTTAGCCTGATTATATGGACTTACAACCTTACCACCTATAGTACCTTTCCCTATACTATGTTCAAATGAACTATATATAGGAACATCTTTAGTTAATGATTTTATAAGCCCAATTGTATCTTCGTGTCCTAAATTAATATTTTCAAAATACCCTGGATAAAAAGTTATAATTGCATCACTACTTTCTAGTTTTTTTAACTTTTTCTTAAAATCATTAACATCTATATTGCGAGTAACTACCTCATGTAAATTAATATTATTTTTTTTATATTTATTTTCATAATAAGATATATCTTCTTTTGTTAATTCACTTTTATATCCAGACATAAAGTAAATATTTTTTACACCTTTGTGAAATTTAGATATTAGCTCTATATTTTTATCTATTGATGATACTTCCTTTACCCCTGAAACCATATCATAAGACAAAGCCTTTTTTATAAGTTCTTCATTTTCTATTGCGAAGAATACAATAGGAATATCTTTAAATAAATCTTCTCTATATTTTATAGCAAATTCTAATGCATCATCATTTTCTACAATAATTCCATCAAAATTTTTATAGTTTCTTATTCTATGGCTTAGCAACTCATAAAATTCTAATTCATGCTTTGGGTTATAGTTATATTTTGAATTCATATACTCCGTTTGTAAATTTATATCATGGCCTAACCCACCTGCTATTCCACTCATATATTCATCAAAGTTTAAAAAATTAGGATTTCCTGAACTAATAAATAAAATATTTCTTTTTCCTTCTGAATATATATCTTTTGTATATATTCCCAATATCAAAATAGTAATAAAAATGAAACTTAGGTATTTACACTTCCTCATGATTATCACCTACTTTTGCCAAAATTTTAATTTATATATATTAACTATATGTTTTGTTAATTTATATTTTTTCGACTTATGATACTTTATTATATCATCTGCATTTATATTTTTTTGTCGAAACTTGTACTCAAAAATATATATAATACTATTTTCACAAGTTTTTGTATAAATTAAAAGAAACGGCATAATAGCCGTTTCTTAATCTTTTATATTAAAATTGACATCTTCTATGATATTTGAATTCTTATCTGTTTTGATGATAACTTTATATTTTTCTATTTCTTCATTTATTATTCCCAAACTCCATATTAAAATAAATAAATCATCAATAAAACCAAATAACCCAAGTATAATCTCTGGTATAAAATCTATACCTAATATTAAGTAAAGTAGTCCTACTATTAATGCAAATATTACCTTTGCTTTACTCATTATACTAACTCTACTTTCTTTTAATAAATCTGGTAATTTAAATATATTTATAAAAAACATAAAACCAAATTTAGCTTTTCTAAATCTTACTAATGTTACCTTTAAAAAATTTAATATTTTATCTATAATATTCATAATATTATCACTCCTAAGTTATAAAAAATATTTATTATCTATATATTAGCATTATTATAACTTATATGATATTTTATATAAATATATTAGACTCAATTTGTACTATAGTAAACTTATTCCAGCTTCGTAACATTCTTCTATCATTTCTTTTGGCCAAACTCCAACTTGTACTTCTCCTATATGAGCTTTGTTTAAGAAATACATGCATATTCTAGATTGACCAATTCCTCCACCTATAGTATATGGTAGTTCTCCTTTTAGTAATGCTTGATGATAATCTAAGCTTCTTCTATCATCGCATCCACTTTCTCTTAATTGTCTATCTAAACTTTCTTCATCTACTCTTATTCCCATAGACGATAATTCTAATGCTCTACCTAATACAGGGTTATAGAATAATATATCTCCGTTTAATTCCCAATCATCATAATCAGGACTTCTTCCATCATGTTTTTCACCATTTGAAAGTACTTTTCCTATTTGCATTAAAAATACTGCCCCTTTATCTTTTACTATTTTATCTTCTCTTTCTTTTGGAGTTAACTCTGGATATAAATCTAATAATTCTTGAGATGTTATAAATGTTATCTCCTCAGGAAGTATTTTTTGTATTTCTGGATATATACTTTGTACATGTTCTTCAGTTTCTTTAAATACTTTGTAAATCTTTTTAACCACTTCTTCTAATGTTTCTCTACTTCTTTGTTTTTTATCTATTATAAGTTCCCAATCCCATTGGTCTACATATATAGAATGTATGTTATCTAATTCTTCATCTTTTCTAATAGCATTCATATCTGTATAGATTCCTCTTCCTGTAGGTAATCCATACTTTTTAAGAGCCATTCTTTTCCATTTAGCTAATGATTGAACTATTTCTGCCTTTTTACCTATATCAGGTACCTCAAAGCTTACAGCCTTTTCTATTCCATTTAAGTTATCATTTGTACCAGTTTCAGGTAATACAAATAATGGCGATGATACTCTAGTTAACCTTAGCTCTTCACCTAATCTATGTTCAAAAAAGTCCTTTAAATCTTTTATAGCTTCTTGCGTTTGTATTATACTTAGTTTTGTTTTATATTGTGTTGGTATTATTAAACTCATTTTTATTATCTCCTTTTATTTTTTTATTTAAGGAGTATGACGTCATACTTACTTTAAAACTTAATTAACTATACTTAAGTTTAGTTATTTTTATCCATAGCCTGGCCTTGGCTACATACAAATCTATGAAATTCGGCATATAAAAAAGCCCTTCATCCACTATATATAAAATATAGGGACGAAAGGCATATCTTCCGCGGTACCACCCTGATTAGCTTAATAATAAGCTCACCTTAATAATGTAGCAAGAATAATCTTAGTACATTCCAATTCGATAACGGGTTGGTTCCGTCTAAGCCTACTTTTGTTTCGGTTAGCAACTCCAGGATGTTCTTCAATATAGCCTTCGTGTTGGACTCTCACCGCCACCAACTCGCTTTGACTACGTACTATATCTACTCTTCCTTTCATAGTCTTTGTTATGTTATTGTTAATGATATATTATTATAAATTTTCTGTCAAATCTTTTTTTTATATATATTTTTTTACTACTTTTTATTTTTAAGTATTATATTAATAATAGCTTTATTTTTATAGTAATTATTTATTTAACCTTATATTTAATTAGAAAACTAATATAAAATGTAAATTAATGATTTTTTTAATTAATATTTTTATACTAATTTATATACTAATAAACACAAAAGTTTAAATTATTTCTTATTATATACTATGATAATATTGTAAAAAGTTTCATACTTTATTTAATAAATTTATTATTAACTTAATTTAATCATTATCATTTATGACATCTCCTCTTATTTTGTCAGCTCTTACTATCTTGTAGTTTTTGAATAAAGCATATCCTATATATCCACCTAAAATACTCACTACTATACATCCTGCTGCTGCTATTAAAACTTGTATTGGTGGATTGTAAGCAAACATTATAGCAAACCCAGCTATTGGTGTTGCTGTACCTGGAGTATTATTTACTAGTTGCATTAAAGCTACTATAACACCAGACATTGCCCCTCCTATAAAGTTTGTCGTATATACTGGTATTGGATTTGCAGATATTATATCTGACTGTGTAAGTGGCTCTATTGCTACTGATATTGTATCTTTTTTAGAACCAAATTTCATCTTTGAGAAGAAAATAAAATTCATAAATGAAGAACCAAATACTGCTAATGCACCTATGGCCATTGGAAGTCCTGTAAGACCTATTATAGATGTAAGTGCCATAGAACTAAGTGGTGCTGTTGCAACAACTGTTATAAGTCCACCAAGTATAATACCCATTATTATTGGTGATGTATCTGCTGCCTTTATTAAAACTTGACCTATTTGAAGTAAAGTATTATTTACTATAGGGTCCATTCCCATAGCTATAGCTCTACAAAGTGGCGCTCCTATAACTATGATTACTATTAAATCAAGTCCTGCTGGTACTTTTTTCTCAAAGAATCTAACCACAAAAGATGTTAAGTAACCTGCTATAAACCCTGGAAGTATACCAAATCCTGATACAGATAAACCTACAAGTACAGAATATACTGGTGATACTCCTAAAGCTAGAGGAACAAGTATTGCAGCTGCTACTCCTCCCATAGAACCATTTGCAGATCCTACACTTTCTAAAAACTTAAATCCTAATACTTCTCCAAAAAATGAGAAGTGGAATGCTTCAACTAAGAAACTTGCGCAAGCAGCACTAGCTAATGCTCCCATGGCTTTCATACCATATGGTGCTTTGTAGCTAAATAGAGTAAATAGTGCAAGGACTACTAAAAGTAATCCAGTACCCATTAATATTTCCATCATATTATTTGCCTCCTAAGCTGTCTTTTTTCTTAGTTTAGTTTTTACATTATTTTATTACTTATTCCTCTTTCTAGTAATTAATTTTAAAGTAAATAAAAACAACTCATATATGAGTTGCTTAAGAATTTTTCTTTATATATATTTTTAATAATTTTATAAGTAATATAAGTGCGTATAATACTAATCCTAAAATACCTATGATTATAGCAAAGCAAATTAAAACTATAGGAACAGCTACCATTTGTATATCCATTTTATTTTCACATGTAAAAGGATATCTCTTAAATTGAGATATCCTTTAAATTTTAGCTTTAATATTAAAATTAGAAATTAAAAGTCTTATCTACATGATTTTTTATTTCTTCTGCTGTTGATAATGATAATACTTCATCAGCAAATTTTTTCATATCTTCATATTTAACTGAAGTTATGAATTTTCTAGCAGGAAGTATTGATATTGGACTCATCGAGAATTCATCAAGTCCCATACCTAAAAGTATTGGTATCATTCTTTTATCTCCTGCAGATTCTCCGCACATTCCAACCCATTTTCCTTCTTTGTGTGCATTATCTATAACCATTTTTATAAGTCTAAGTACAGCTGGGTTGAATTGGTTGTATAAGTGACTTATCTTTTGGTTCATTCTATCTACTGCACAAGTGTATTGTATAAGGTCATTAGTTCCTATTGAGAAGAAGTCTACATGCTTAGCTAATATATCAGATATAACAGCAGCTGATGGTATTTCTATCATCATACCTACTTCTACATCTTTAGAATAAGCTATACCTTCTTTATCTAATTCAGCTAGTACTTCTTTTATAATTTCTTTAGCTGATAATAATTCTCCTAATGAAGATATCATAGGGAACATTATTCTTAATCTTCCGTGTACACTTGCTCTATATAATGCTCTTAATTGAGTCTTAAATATTTCAGTTTTATCTAAACATATTCTTATAGCTCTATATCCTAAGAATGGATTCATTTCTTCATCCATTTTAAAGTATGGAAGTTCTTTATCTCCACCTATATCTAATGTTCTTATAACTATAGGCTTATTATCCATTCCTTCTAAAACTGCTTTATAAGCTTCGTATTGCTCTTCTTCAGTTGGGAAAGCATCTTCCTTGTCCATATATAAGAACTCTGTTCTGTATAGTCCAACACCTTCAGCATCGTTATTTATAAGACCTTCAACATCCTTAGGGCTTCCTATATTTCCAGCAAGCTCTACATGCCTTTCATCTAAAGTTATAGATGCTTTTCCTTTTAATTGTTGTAACTCTCTTTTATAATCTTCAAATTCTTTTTTAAGTTTAGTATATTTTTCTATAGTTTCTTCATCTGGATTAACTATAACTTCACCAGTATCTCCATTAAATACTACAAAATCTCCATCTTTTATAGTTTGTGTTGCATCATTAAGTCCTACAACTGCTGCTATTTCTAATGTTCTAGCCATTATAGCAGTATGAGAAGTTCTTCCTCCAATATCTGTTAAAAAACCTAATACCATTTTTTTGTTCATAGTGGCAGTATCTGAAGGTGTTAAATCGTGAGCTATTAATATAACTTCTTCTTCAAGACCTGCTAAATCAACTACTTTTACACCTAATATATGTCTAAGTACTCTATTTGTAACGTCTTTTATGTCTGCTGCTCTTTCTCTCATGTACTCATTGTCCATAGATTCAAACATAGCTACAAACATTTCTTTTATTTCATTTAATGCAAAATCAGCATTTACTTTTTCATCTCTTATTTTATTAGCTGCAGAATCTACTAATTCTGGATCTTCTAAAACTAATAAATGAGATTCAAATATTTGGGCTTCATGCTCCCCTAATTCCTCAAAAGCCTTTTCCTTGACCTTAGTTAATTCCTCTTTTGAAATTTCTACAGCCTTTTGTAACTTTAGTACTTCCTCTTCTACATTATCTATCGACTTTTTTTCTATAACTAATTCACTATGTTCTACTATTAGTGCTTTTCCTAGAGCGATTCCAGGAGATGCTCCTGTTCCTTTATACATAGGTAATCCTCCTAACGATGCATTTTGAAATTTATATATTATTTATTTTCTATACCAAAGAAAACCTCGGCAAGTTCCCGAGGTTTATTTAACTACTCCCCAAATCCACTTTCTATTAATTCAGCTAATGCATTTACTGCAGCTTCTTGATCTTCACCATTAGCAACGATTGTTAACTCGTCTCCTTGAGCTAATCCTAAACTCATTATACCCATTATTGACTTAGCGTTAACTGTCTTTCCTTTAGCGTTAACTTCTACTGTAGATTTGAACTCAGCAGCTTTCTTTACAAACATTCCTGCTGGTCTAGCGTGTAATCCACTTGCATTTGTTATAGTTACTAATTTTTCCATTGTGAAACCTCCAATAAATTTCTTCTTTAAATATTGTTTATAGCTAATTTTTGCTATAATCCTTAATAATTATTTGTTATGCATATAATTATTTTATATGCCCTAAAAGCCTACCTACTAAAATTTTTAATAAAGACTTTTTAGTTTTTTAATTAATAGTATATTTATTAAAAATTCTCTTTAATGGTACTTTATTATTTTACAACAATGGAACGATTTTGTCCAATGGTACTTTTTATGTCCCACCCTGAGAAAATTTAACTAACCTTGTGTTTTAAAATCTTTCAAGAAATAATTGGTAATTATTTTTGCCAATTTATTTTTTTGTAAAGAAATTATAGCTAATGTTTCTGCATTTAATTTATGGCTATTATTATCTGTTATATTTTTATTAACAGTTTCTACTAATTTATTAAAATCATATAATTTTACTCTGCTTATATTATTTTCTTCAAGTTTCTTTTCATATATAGCATAAAATAAATCTTGATATGAGAATTCTTTTTCTAAATTAAGTAGCTCCCCAACTCTAGGTATAACACTTTCTAATAGGCATCTAGTACTTGCCTCTCTTTTTATACCTAGTACTGTACAAAGGTTTTCTATAGTTTCTTTATCTATATGTTTTAATTTATAAAAACAATATTCTTCATCATACTTATAATCTGCATTAAAATAGTATTTAATACCTTCATATCTATTGTAGGCTTTCATAGTGTCTAAATATCCTAAATCTATATTTCTCTTTACACTATCCTTGTCTTTATTTAAAGAGCCTCCTAAATACTCTGATGGTATTATTGTTTTTATATTTATATCTTGATGCTTGTTTAAATTTTTCTTACCCAAAAAGTCATCTAATAATCTTATTACAACTAAATCTTCATATCCTTTATCTACTAAAAGGCTTATTGGCATATTATCAAAAAACATACCATCTAAATAAAGCTTATCATCTATTTTATCTAATTTAAATATAGGTAAACTTGCACTTGCTATTAAGTAGTCTACTAATTTACCTTTTGGTATTTGTTCTAAGTACATAGGATGAGGATTTATTTTTTTATCCCAAGTAACTGTAACTAATCCAAAGTCACGTTTAGAGTTTCTAATTGCATCTTCGTTTAAGGTATCTTGGAGTAGTTTTTTAAGTGGACTTATATCAATACCTTCATTTTTTCTAGCTTTATTCATAAGCTCAATTACAGTATTAAAACTTTTGGTTGTAAAATCTACATTTTTATATTTTTCATATGTTTCTTCGTCTATATTCATAAAATGAGTATAGTCGTATTTCAACCAAATTTCCTCCATTACTTCTATGTCATTTTGAAGTATATAGGCTCCATTTAAAGCTCCTATTGATGTACCTGCTACACCATTAAACTCAATACCTAAGTCTATTAAAGCTTTGTAAGCTCCTATTTGGTAGGCACCTTTGGTACCTCCACCTTCTAAAATTAAACCCTTCATTATATCACCTATTTTATAAAGAAAGATATATACTTTTAGTAATTACATTTTATCATAAAAATAATAGAAAAGTATATATCTTTCAAATATTTTATCTTACTTCACTTATTGAACCTATTGTCTTTACATGCTTGTTAAACATTCGCTCTTCTATTTTAGATAAACTTACTTTATCCATTATATAATTATTTGAATCTATTAAATATATTCTCTTATAACCACTCTTAAAAAACGACATACATATTTTTTTTATATCATCATCTTCTTCACATTCAAATATATATGGCTCAACAACTAAGCTATATTTACTTCCCCTTAATTCTCTTGTCATTTGTTTATAATTATTTAAAAAATCTTTAGCTTCACGGCTACTTATATACCCACTAACTTCTATATGAACAATTTGCCTCGTCTCATCTATATTAGCTTTTATCATATAGTCCCCTCCTTAAAATTAAGTTTTATACACTATATGAATTTCAAACTACATTAGTGATTTTATGTCTAATGAGTCTTTTATAAGATTATCTATTTCTAGTTGTAAGCTATCTATTTCCTTATTGTTATTTATATTATGTATTATTAATTTTGATAAATTTTCTATTTTATGATAATTATCATCTTTAAATATTTTTATTTTCATTACTTTATTTGGATAATAATCATAAATATTTTTACTTATCTTTTTAGCATTTATTTTATAATATCTATCATATATATTTGAGTTTAATATGCCAACTATATACTCTTCTGAAAACTCCTTTTTATATTCTTCTTTTATAAAAAATGAGTATACATCTGCACTACAAAAACTATTATTGTAATCTATTGCAAATTTATTTTGAGAAGATTTATAAGGATACATTATTTTTATTTGTTCAAATAAATTTTTATCTCTTCCCCATTGAAGTTTATACCACTTTCTTGTGTTGTTTACACATTCTCTTCTTTTGCATAGTTTATCTTTATATTTTCCTATTATTTCCCCTATTTCTAACTTATAATCATTTTCGTCTTTTATATCATCTGAATATATTAGTTTATAGTTGCTACTTGAAATTGTGTATTTATTTATATTTTTATTTTTTATCCAGTTTCTTAATAATTTCTTATCTACCTTGTTTATTTTTTCATCTTTTATATCTAGTACAAAAGCTTTGTCACATCCTGTGATTATCCCTTGAAAGCTTGTAACTATATCTTCTAGAATATAATTACAATTATTTTGTATTTTATTATATAGTTTTTTATCATTTTCATTTAATATAATCCAATTTTCATCTAGGTTTTCTTGGTCTATGTAAAATTTTTCGAATTTATTATTTTTTAGTAGATATCTTAAATCTTCTATTTGCATATTTTCATTTACTGGTTTTAATATATCTATTTTGCTATTTTTATTTAAATCTTTAACTAAAGTTAGTATACAACTACAAATTCCTATATTTTTAAATACAGAAACTCCTAAAAAATCTATAATTTCTTTTATGTATGTATTTTTTGATATATATTTTCTTAAGTGTTTTCCTGACGGGCTTTCTATAAAGTACCTAGGAGTTATTAAGCTACATACTCCACCTTTTTCTAGTAAATTTATGCACTTTTCATAAAAACAAAAATATAAATCAGATTTATCTCTATATGTATTTTTATATTCTTTAAGTAGGAATTTTTTATATTCTTTATCTAACTTTTTATGACCTATATATGGAGGATTTCCTATTATGTAATCAAATTTTTCATTAAAGTTATGCTTTAAGCTATCAGTACAGTATATATTTAAATTTTTAACCAATATGCTATCGCTCTTTTTATTTAGAGACTCTATTAGTATATCTATTGCATCTTTATCTATATCGTATCCATATATACAATTACTTAATATATGACTATGAATATTTTCCAATATAAATTTATCTCCATATAGTTCATTTAATTTTTCTATGTTATTTTCTATTAGTTCATATAGTACATCATAAGCTTTTAACAAAAAATTACCGCATCCACAAGATATATCTAATACCTTTGGACACGGGTTATCTATTATATCATGTTTTTTTAATGTATTTTCAAGTATATAATCTACTATTTCTCTTGGTGTATAGTAAATTCCCTTTTCTTGTTTTTTTAATGTATCTAAGCTATTTTCATAGTTTTTAGATACTACAAAATTATCCCCCTTAGTGTGTTTTTCCATCTTCCCCTCCAAATTTTAATATCCCCCTTTTTATTGTAGCACATATAATTTATTTACTTCCATTTTGTGTTTAGCCAGTTAATAATATCTTTTACATCGTAATCATTAGAAACTTTATTTAAATAATCTAGAGCATTATAATTATCCATGCCTATATCTATATCTGTCTTAGGGTTTACTCTAAAATAATTATCTTCTAATAGCTTTTTGCAAAACTCGTTGCTAGTACTTAAACTACTTTCTAGTACTACAGATATTATTGGAAAATCAGGTTCATTGCTTAATATCCAATCTAGTGCTCCCCATTCACTAGTATCTTCTATTATTTTATCAAATTTATATCCTGTACCTATTGATAGTATCCTCATATCGTTTATACTTTTACCAATCTCTTTTGACATTGCATATATCAAACAAGCTAAACTTGGATTATTTGCCATTATCCCACCATCTATATGATTTTTATAGGTTGAGAAAAAAATTAAAGCTGCACAGCTTGACATAGCAACATCTACAACTCTTGCATTTTCTGTTTCTGAATTTGGTAGATTGTTGTAATATATAGCTCTCCAAGAATTATTGTCATCCCCTATATAAAAAGTAGGAATTACAACGAGTTTTTTTAAGTCCTTCAATCTTAAATCCTCTGGAAATATACTAAGTAGTACTTTTTTTAAATTATCATTATTATATTTTGGTCTAAATATTTCTTGTTGAGGATTTTTAAATATATATTTAGCATATTCTAATGAATATAGTTTTTTTATACTTTCACAACTTAATCCATAAGAAAGACCTAGAGCTATTAAGCTACCTGTTGAAGTTCCCCCTAATAAATTAGTTTCTTTTAATATATTTGGGTACTCTTTTTGTATTTTGTCAAATAGTCTTATACTTAAAGATCCCCTAAGACCACCACCATCAAATGTAAGCATATTAAAAGTAGATTTGTTCATATTTTCCCCCATTAAAATTTACTTTAATGTAAATTATGCAAAAATAAATAGGATGGTACCATCCTATTTATCTTTATATAATGATTTATCTTTAATCAACCTATTAAACTTTTCTTCTTCTAATGGCTTTGAATATACATAGCCTTGCACGACCTCTGCATTTATATTTTTTAATATCTCTATTTGACTTGTATTTTCTACACCTTCGCATATAGTCATTAATTCTAAATCCTTTGATAAATTTAATATAGACTTTACCATAACTTGAGTTTTTAAATCTTTTTCTATATCATTTAAAAGTGATTTATCTAATTTTAAAACATCTATACATATATCTTTAAGGCCACTTAAGTTTGAATTTCCAGTACCAAAGTCATCCATAGCTATCTTTATACCTAAAGACTTTATATCACTTAATTTCTTGTTTATAAACTTTAAATCCTTTAAAGCTGTAGTTTCTGTTACTTCTATCTCTATTAAATTTGGATTTATTTTATATTTTTTTAACATTTCTTCAATAAAATCTACTAAATCCTTTTGGTATAACTCTACCCTAGATAAATTTATTGCTATTGGAACTACATCTAATCCTTCATTTTCTTGTTTCTTTATAATTTTACAAACTTCTTCTAATACCCAACGACCTATTTTATTTATAAATCTAGTTTTTTCTGCTAAAGGTATAAATACCATCGGACTTATCATACCTCTTGTTGGGTGTTCCCATCTTATTAGAGCTTCTGCCCCTACTATATCTTTTGTGTGTATATTAAACTTTGGCTGATAATATAATCTAAGTTGATTATTATCTATAGATTTAAATAAATCCCTTTCTAACTCTATCAACTTTTTCTTTTCTTGTTTTAACTTTTCATCAAAGATTACATGACTTATATTATTTATCTCCTTAGATTTAATTCTAGCCATATCTGCATTACTTATAATTTTTTCTATATCATCTTCACCTTGTTCTAATTCACATAACCCAATAGAGACATTTACACTTATATTAAAATCTTTAAGATTTACATTTATAATTTTAGTTTTTATTAGTTCTAATATATCCTTTATATCTTCTTTTGATTTTATCTTAGTAATTATTATA
The DNA here is from genome assembly GCF_015560225.1 of Romboutsia sp. BSD2780061687b_171204_C1. NCBI lineage: Bacteria > Bacillati > Bacillota > Clostridia > Peptostreptococcales > Peptostreptococcaceae > Romboutsia > Romboutsia sp. BSD2780061687b_171204_C1. Next base: position 524,230 of record NZ_JADMRK010000002.1, read on the forward strand.
AATATATCTCCTGTAATTCGACCGTAGATTCCTCTATCTTTGAAGTATTTATCTATGTTAATAGCAATGGAGTTTAATACTTCATCGCCGGCTTTATATCCATATACATCATTTATTATTTTAAATTTATCTATATCAAAATTTATAGCTATTAGATTTTTATTTTTATTATCTGATAAATATTTTTTACCTTCAATTAAAATTTCATTATATCTTACGAACTCATGCATTTTCTTATAAGATTTTTTACCTAAAAATGTTTTTATTTTCTTATTTATGATTATAATTATGTAAATTATTATTAAAAAAATAATTATTCTTATTATTCCTATTTTTATAATATTACTTTTATCTAAGTAACTATATTTTATATAATTTCCATCTACATCATTTATTTTTAAAGAGAATATATGATTATTATCTCTAACGGCTTCGTCTAATTTTTCTATTGCCAATTCTTTTTTAATACTGTTTTCTATACCTTTTTCTGAGTGCAATATCCAAGAAAATCCAATTAGTAAAGCAATCAATATAAACAATATAATATTACTACAAATATACCTTTTATAATTCCCTCTTATTTTCATCTACTTTCCCCTATTTTTTTAATTCATTACTATAATATTGTAAATTAATTTTAAACTCAAATCAACCTAAATCGACATATACCTATCTAAATAGCTATGAAACTTAATTATAGTATCTTATAATAAAAAAGTAGCTAACTAATAGTTAACTACTTTTTACTATTTTTATCTAAAAATGATAGTATTCCTTGAGCAATTCCCTCTGATAATCTATTTTGATAAGTATTATCTAAAAGTTTATCTCTCTCTTCTTTATTACTTATAAATCCACATTCCACTACTACTGATGGCATATATGTTTGTTGTAATACTTGTATATGCTGTTGCTTTACGCCTCTATCTTTCATAGTTACATATGCTTTCATAGTGTTTTGTATAGTTTCTGCTAATTGCTTAGATTTATCGCTAGGGTCTGCATCTTGTCTATAATAAGTTTCTACCCCATTTGCAGTATTACCACCTGTTTCTGCATTCATTTGTATAGATATAAATGCATCTGCATTTTGAGAATTTGCAAGTATTGCTCTATCTGAAGTATTTAAAGTTTTATCATCAGTTCTTGTTAGTATTACTTGTATATCATTTTGATTTGATAAAACAGCAGCTACCTTCTTTGATATGTCTAGAGCTAGATCTTTTTCATATACTGCTTCATTGTCTCCTGGTGACTTAATTCCAACATTTCCTGTGTCATCTCCACCGTGACCTGGGTCTATTACCACAGTATGTTTTGCTTCTAGAGGTGTACTAGATTCTGACTCTAAATCAAATTGCTTATTTTCCTCTATTTCCTTTTGTTTTTGTATTTCTTGTGATTTAGCTTCTTTTATATTCCCTATAAGTTTAGAAGTAGATGCAGCAACTTTACTTATCCCAAATATTAGTGCTATGAATATACAAATTACAAAGATTAGCTTTTTCTTGTTGATTCTTCTTGTTTTAGTTTTTCTCACACTTTGCTTTCTTATATTCCTTCTTTTTGACATTGCTATCCCTTCCTGAAATCATTTTGAATTTCTCTAATGTATTTTAACATTTAAGAAGGTTAAATTGCAACTTAATGTCCTTATTTAATTGATGATTTTATCCTCCAAGGGTTATATCTTGTTGATCATACCAAGCTAATGCTTCATTTATATGATTTTTGTTAAAGTCAGGCCAATAATCATCTACTACATAAAAATCTGCATATATAGATTGTACTGGCAAAAATCCACTTAAACGTCTTCTACCACCCCATCTAATAATTAAATCTAACCTAGATACATCATTAGATTGTATATTGTTATGTATATTATTTTTATTTACTCCTTTTGCATTAGCTAGTGTATTTAAATCCCAATACCAACCATAATTAACTAATAAATTAGCTCTTATCTGACCTGGCTTTTCTTTAGTTCTTGTAGTATATGGTAAAAGTTCTTTGGGAAACATTTTAGAGTCGGAATTTCCTATTACTAATAAAGATGCTCCTTCATCTAAAAGCCTATTAGCTGCCTCAATACACGCTTTAGTAAATGACTCTGTCTGATAACTAGGTCTTCTTGTGTTATCTGTAGTAAATCCATAAAAGGTTACTTCTTCAACTCCTAAATCTCTTAACTGTCTATAACTTTCAATACCAGGATCTAATCCATTTTCATATCCTTTATCTTTCCCCATTCCTTTATCTTGTGCCCATCTTCTATTACCATCTGGTATTATCCCAACATGTTTTGGTATTCTCATATGCTTCACCTCTCTATTGGAATTATTTACAATTTTTCTAAAAATTACTCCTTATATATTAAATTTAATGTTCCTTACTTTTACATTTAATTGTGTATATTTTAAATTTAAATGGTAATATCTACCAATAATTTTAATATTAAATTAATTGATTTTAACTATTACATATAGTAGACTATATTTAATATGGATAAATTTGGGAGGTTTTCATGAAAAAATTTTTAGCACTATTTACACTTATTTTTTCTTTAGGCTTAGTTGGATGTTCATCTAAAGCTGAAGTTAAAGATGTCCCTGTAAATGATATAAAAGATGCTATAAATAATGAAGCCACTTTACCTGTTCAACCAGTAGCTGATGTAGATGCAAAAGACTTCTATATATTTGAATCTGTAAAAGATAATATACAAGAGGGCTTTGTATTACAGTCTATGATGAATGTCAATCTTCAAGATGTTTTTGTGGTTAAGACTGACAATGTTGAAAAGATTAAAAGTGCTATTGATGAATATAAAAATGGTGATTCATTTAAAATGTTTGCAGATGGTTATGGTGGGGAAAATAATATAACTGCTGCAGCTAATTCAATATTAAAAAATAAAGGGAATTATGTTTACTTTATAGCTACTAATAATGCAACAGATGTAGAATCTAAAATATTAAAAGTAATAGAAAAATAAAAATATAAAAGCTGTCTCAAAATAAATTGTGACAGCTCTTTTTATATAAACTTTAGGAGGTTTATTAATTTGGTTTTTAGCAGTATAACATTTTTATTTTATTTTTTACCATTAGTTTTATTTTTTTATTTTATATCTCCTAACAAAATAAAAAATTTAGTACTTTTGGTTTTTAGTTTGATATTTTATGCATGGGGAGAACCTGTATATATTTTTATAATGTTGTTTTCTTGTATAGTTGACTATGTACATGCTCTAATAATTGATAAATACAGAGGAACTTTTAAATCTAAGTTAGCTTTAATATCTTCTATTATTATTAATTTAAGCTTACTTGTTTTTTTTAAGTATAGTGATTTTTTTATATCTCTACTAAATAGTTTAATCAATTTAAATATACCTTTATTAAATCTTAGTCTTCCTATTGGTATTAGTTTTTATACATTTCAAACTATGTCTTATAGTATAGATGTTTATAGAAATGATTCTCCTGTTCAAAAAAATATAATAAACTTAGGTACTTTTATAACACTATTTCCACAGCTAGTTGCAGGACCTATAGTTAGATATCACGATATATCACATCAACTTATTAATAGATGTATTAGTTTTGATAAAATTTATGAGGGCGTTTATAGGTTTATAATAGGTATATTAAAGAAGGTAATAATTGCAAATAATCTAGGGGCTATATGGTTTAGTATTAAATCTATACCTTTTTTTGATTTATCTAATTTAACGGCTTGGCTTGGAATAATCTGCTTTACCCTTCAAATATACTTTGACTTTTCAGGTTATTCTGATATGGCAATAGGTCTTGGTAAAATATTTGGTTTTGACCTTTTAGAGAATTTTAATTTTCCTTACATTTCGAAATCTATAACTGAATTTTGGAGAAGATGGCATATAAGTCTTGGTATATGGTTTAGAGATTATTTATATATTCCTCTTGGCGGTAATAGATGTAGTAAGAGTAGATGGATTTTTAATATTTTTATAGTTTGGTTTTTAACTGGGCTTTGGCATGGGGCTAGCTTTAACTTTATATTGTGGGGACTTTACTTTGGTATTATTCTAATAATTGAAAAATTATTCTTATTAGAAATTCTAAAAAAACTACCTAAGTTTTTAAGTCATATATATGTTATGTTTTTAGTTATTATAGGATTTGTTATATTTGAGATAACAGATATTAATAGTATTTTAATCTATCTAGGCTCTATGTTTAACTTTAATAATACCTTTGTAGATAGTACTTTTTATTATTATTTTATACCTAATATAATTTTAATAGTTTTTTCTATAATAGCATCTACTCCTATTATAAAAATAATTCTAGATAAATATGAAATTTTAAGATTTATAACTTTAATTGTTGGATTTATAGTGGCGACTTCATTTTTAGTAGACTCCTCTTTCAATCCATTTCTATATTTTAGATTTTAGGAGGTAAGCTTTGAAAAAGAATTATAATATTTTAAAACTTATGACTTTAATTTTTTTCTTTGCTTTTATATTTATAGTACCTTTAAGTACATTATTTACTCAAGATAAAAAAATTAGTGAAATAGAAAATAAAATACTTACTCAGTTTCCACAAATTTCTCTAGAAGATATTTATAGTAAAAGATTCTTTAAGGATTTTGATAACTATACTTCTGATCAATTTCCGCTTAGAGCTAATTTTTTAGAAATAAAAAATTCTTTTAGTTATTTAGTAGGGCAAAGAGAATTTAGAGAAATATATCTAGGAAAAAAACATAGACTTATGGAAAAGTTTGTATTTAATAAGGATATAATAGATAAAAATATTTCCCAGGTCATAAATATGTCAAAATATGTTTACGATAAATATAATATATCTTCTACCTTAATGATAGTACCTAATTCTATAGCCTTTTATAAAGATGAACTTCCTTCTTGGGCTATAACTGATAATCAATATGATACCCTAAATTATATAAATAATAATATAATCTCTATTTCTAAAGACATAGAGCTATCTAATGGTAATAGTTTTATTAATTTTTATACTCCTTATAGTGTTTTAAATAAATATAAACAATTACCAATATACTTTAATACAGACCATCATTGGACTCAGCTTGGGGCAAAAATAGCTTATGATGATATGAATAATACACTTAATATAGATAATATTTCAAAAGATTATAATAAAGTATCTAATAACTTTTATGGTACCTATTATTCAAAGGCAATGCTACCTATGATAAAAGGTGATGATATATACTTTTATGATAAATATAACAATTTTAATATAACTATTGATTTTAATAAAAAATACAATACTTTGTATGATAAAGATAAGCTAAGTGGAAAAAATAAATATCAATACTTTCTTCATGGAGATCCTGGTATATGTCTTATAGATGGTAGTGGATATGGTGAAATTTTAATATTTAAAGATTCTTATGCTCATAACTTTATCCCCTTTTTAGCTTATGATTATGCTAAGATACATGTTATTGACCCTAGATATTATAAGGTAGATATAGATAAGTACTTAAGTGAAAATAATATTGATAAAATTCTTTATATACATAATCTACAAAGTATAAATACTTATAATCTCTATAGAAATATACTTTAAAATAAACATTATTAAAAAAGCTATGAAATGTATAGTTTAATCTATACAGTTCATAGCTTTTATACTATCTTAAATATTTATTTATATATTTAAAATATTCCCTTTATGTTTTGCTATAGTACCCCTGATGATAAAATACCGTCTGTAAAAATTTATGACAACTATATTTTATACTGAAAATAATATTTTAAATTCTGTATAATCAACATTGCTATCTACATAAATCTTTCCTTTGTTCTTTTCCACTAATTCTTTTACTATTGCTAATCCAAATCCATTTTCTTTTTTATTCTTATCTGTTTTCGTTGTAAAACCTTCATCAAAAATTTTATCAATTATTTTATCTTCTATTTTAGGTCCATCATTTTTAATACTTATATATATATTATTAAATATTTTATATGTCTTTATAATGATTAAACCATTATTGCCTAATGCTGTTATAGAATTACTTATTATATTTGATAGTATTTTTTGCAGATCATACTCTGATATATTTAAGTTTTGGATGTCGCTTTCCTCTTCTACTATTATGTTTATATCTTTAAAATCGAAAGAATTAACTATACATGTAATTATAGAATTTTCATTTGATATAATTTTTATATTACCTGATACTTGATTATTTCCATTTATTATATGTTTTAGAAGATCACCTAATCTTTCATATTGTTCCATTATATATAGTCCATTTATGTAAGAGATTTGTGAACCATAGTCATGCTTTATTTTTTTAAGTTCATTATTTTTATTACTTAATGCTATATTTAACTTTTCTATTTCATTAATTTTTTTGTTTATACTTAAAACATACATAAATAGTGATATTAAAAATACAATACAACTAATTATTATTAAATTCTTAAAAACAACACTATCATTTCCATGTATGATTAATGATAAAGAAAGTATATAGTCAAAAGAAAGTACGAAAAATACTCCAACTTCAAAGCAATATTTATATCTACTAAAAATATTATATATTGAATATATTTTATTTTTAAATACCAATATAAGTATTTCTATTGTATACATTGGTAAATACATAGTCAATATTGTAGATAATTCAGGATTATTTAATAGATCTTGTGTATATGACCAATGTATATTCCCAGCTATTATCACAGACATTTGCATTATAATGTATATTATAAAATATGAAGTTATTGCTTTACTATAATGGTTAAAATAAGAACATGCTATTATAACCATGTTAAGTATATTCATTATAATTATAGATAAAGATGTTCCTCCTATTAATTTAGTTACTATAATTATATTTGCAAATATAACTATAGCTGTAAGTATAAATTTAATAGTTCCATCCTTTTTGCTAATTAGTCCTTCTTTTTTCAAACAGTAGTACGGAAAATAACTTATTAATATAGACTGTATTATAGAATTTGTTATGTCTGCTATATTTAACATATTACCTCTTGTTTTTCATCGATTCAGGCATTTTTTCAGTTCCTACTAATAAAAGAGAAGCTGCTCCTGTATTCATAACAACCACTGATAATAAACACATTAATCCACCCATTATTTTTTTCATTTTGCTAGTCCCCCTTAATTTTGATTTTATATTTTTTATTAAACATAAGACATGAGTCTATAACTAATGTCCATGTTATAATACTACTATAAATTCCTTTTGAGCTTAATATTAAAGCTATTATAAAGAATATAGTACAACTTATTGTTGCAATAATTCTATTTTTTCTTATTAAATCTTCCCTAGTAAGTGGCATATCTTCATTAATTATTGGTGCTTGATGATATACACTAAATATATTTATTAAATTTAATAGTATAATACTAATAAAATTTAAATTATTATTTATAGATAAAATAATAATAATCCCTGATAGAATAATTGTTGCTACTAGGCATTTAATTTGTGTACTTTCATGATATCCACCTGTAAATGGTTTTGTAAGTCCCATGACAATCATTACTAAAGATATCTCTTTAAAAAGACCTAATAAAGAAAATAATAATATAACAATAAATATTTTTGTTATTTCAAATAAAAATATACTTAATGTATACTCAATTTCCTCTTTTACTTCGTTTGTGTATCCATTATGATCACAAACATCTTCTGTAAAACTTCTTATTTTTTCTCTAATCATTTATATTCCCTTTTTATATATTTTAATTTTTTTATAAATTAATATTTTAAAATAAAAATGTTCTCTGTAATATTATAGCTAGAGAACACTTTTATTTCAACAATATATTTCATATTATTGGTAATATCCTAATATTTTTATATATCTTCTCTCTCCCTCTTTTAAACTAAGGGGATAATCTAGTAAATCATAAGTATGTTGACATATAAGGTAATCTAATAAATATTCACCTTCTAATATTATGTCTGTAACTATCATTGCATGATATGCTACATTATCATATACAAGTTGCACTATATCTCCTAGCTCTAATTCATTATATACTGCATCTCTTGCATATACTCCATAGTTTTCAGTTGAGATGCTATTATTACCTACTACATATTTATAAAAAGGCTCTGCTGCTGTCCAAGTTGGAGTTCTTGAATATTCACTATACCAATACCATTTTTTAAGTACATGTTCTCCAATATTATCAAAAGGAATATTCCCAGCCCTTAGGCACTGCGATATATAATTTGTGCAGTCACCTCCATAAAGTTCATAGTTTGCATAAGTAGGATTATGATCTAGTGCCCATTTTCTAGCATAAGCTACTGCTTTTTCTCTATCATATTCTTTTAGCATATTATCCCCCTAAAAATTATTTTCTGCATATTTTTTTCTTTGCATAATCACTTAAATAATCTTCAAATTCATAAAAACTAATCTTAAATTCTATCGGTGTAGATATTAATTTATCAAACTCATAACTAGAAAAACATATGACCACTGCATTTTCTTCTATATAAAAAGATTGGTCTTTTGTTATTCCTAAAAAACCTTCAATATCTTCTTCATCATAACAATACCTCTCTAGTATAGAGTCTATATTATCTATTATCTTTTCATTTATCCTTTTTATATAGTAGCTGTCTTTTTTAAATAAATCATCTAATGTTATATATTTACCTTCTTTTAAATCATAGTTATATGAATTTATATAACTTATTCCATATAGTCCAGCTATTTGAGAAAACTCTATAACTATACTTATCATATCTTCAGTATTTAAATGTACACTATACTCTGACATTATGTTTTTATTTATGTTTATATAGTCAAATTCATTTTGTAATTCTATAACTTCTTTAAATGTTTCTACATCTTCATACATATCTTTGTTAAGTTTATTTACTTTATTATGGTTTATACCTTCAGTTTGTATAATTGGATAGTTCAAGTTATAAGATATTCCTTTATGCACTTCGTTGATTTGGTTTTTATCAACATATAACATTTACTTCCACCTCTTTATTTTTACCTTTATTACTTTATATGAATAGGTTCTTTATTTTGATATATATTATATATAAAGTTATATTTGTATATTTTTTGTTACATATATACTATTGAATATATTGCTATACTTTAATATAATAAGTATATTGTTGGAAAATGATAAAGAAAGAAGGGATTATTTTGTCGAGAAAGAAGAATAAAAAAAGGCTTTCACCTTTGGCAAAGTTCGTTATATTCTTGGCTGTACTAGTTGTTGCTTTTCCTTTAGCAGCCTTTGGATATCTATACTTTAAACTAAATAGTATTCATGATTCTAGTGTAAACTCAGATATATTGAACAACAATCAATATAAAAATGAAAAAGGAATTACTAATATACTATTAATAGGTACTGATGAAAGACCTGGTGAAAAAACATCAAGATCTGATACGATGATGATACTTACTATTGATAACAAGAATAAGAGTTTAAAACTTACATCACTAGCTCGTGACGCATATGTTGATATTCCTGGACATGGAAAACAAAAACTTACACATGCTTATGCATATGGAAAAGAAAGCTTACTTATAGAAACTATCGAGAAAAACTTCGAAGTTGATATTCAAGACTATGCTACTGTTAACTTCTATTCATTTATGGATATAGTTGATGCATTAGGTGGCGTTGAAGTAGATGTTAAAGAAAATGAAATAAAAGAAATGAATAAGTTTATACCAGAAACTTATAAGTGGGATAATGACCCTAATAAAGGTGAAATTAAGTATATAGAACATGCTGGTAACCAAAAACTTAATGGATACCAATTACTTTCTTACTCTCGTATAAGAAAGAATGACTCTGCTTTTGAAAGAGATAGAAGACAAAGAAATGTTATACAAGGTCTAATAAACGGAGTTAAGAATTTACCTGTAACTAAATACCCTGAGTTATTAAATACTATACTTCCTTATGTTAGAACTAACATGAGTCCTACTGAAATAATAGGATTAGGTACTAAAGTTTTAAGTATGGGTAATTTAGAGTTAAAGCAAATGGAATTCCCTATAGATGATGGTGTTCACAGTACAGGTCATATTATAAGTCATCAAACTGGATGGGTACTTGAATTTACTCCAGATAGTTTAGATATACTACATGACTTTATCTTCAAGGATATAATGCCTAAAGATAATCCTAATATGAAATAGATTTTTAATTAAAAACACCCTATAAACTTTTATAGGGTGTTTTTATTATAATTATATAAATAAAAGAGTTATTCTAGTTAAATAGAATAACTCTTTTTTATTAACAATCTACTATTATTTAACTAAATTTACTACATTATTAAAGGCAGTATCATTTATTCCCCCACCTATTTTGTGTATGCTTTGTGTATTTTTTACACCTAATACAGTCTTTTGAGTTTCACTAATAGTATCTCCTAAGATAACAATAGGAGAATTAAGTTTTGCAGCTAATGGTCCTGCTGTTAGTGCATCTACTAGTGGGTTGCTTTTTGTTACTAGTAATGTGTTGTATTTATTTTGAGGATAAAACTTTCCTATTATCTTTGCATTAGTTTCTTGTCTATCATCACCAGATATTCTATTATTTAATACATTATTTAAAGTTATTTTATTTACTTGTTTTATAACTTCATCAGATAATACAGTTTTTCCACCTACAAAATAAGCCTCTTGTATACCTTGTGATTTTAACCAATTATATACATTTTCGCTTAAACTATCTTTTCCAGATAATATTATAGGTTGTTTATCTATACCAGCTTGTGATGCTATAGATAATGCATCTACTTCACCATATCCACCTGCTAAATATACCTTATTTATATCAACTTTTTCTGATATTCTTTTAGCTATTTGAAGAGATGTTTCATATCTATCTATGCCACCTATTCTAGTTAATGACACACTTGGTAATATAGATTTTAATTCATCCATTACTTTATTATTTACAGAACCTTCTCCACCTATAACTATTATATTACTTGGATTTAATCTTTTGATTTCATCTTTTGTAGAAGTTGGTATACCGTCTTTTTGAACTAGTAATATTGGAGCATCATTTACTGATGCAAGTGGTGTAGCTGTTACTCCATCTACTACTGAATTACCATTTGTAAGTATTACAGTTTTTGCTCCTTCTTTCCATCCTTCTTTGCTTATTTTACACGCTGTTTCGTATCTATCTTCTCCTTTAAGCTCTGTTATTTTTATATTATTTACATAAAGGTCTTTCATGTCACTTTGAAGTTTAGAATTTTTTACTATATCACGTGCTGAGAAATACATACTTCCTTTTATATCACTGTATTGTCTATTTAAGTTTATTTGTTCTTTAATTTCTCCTGCTACATCTTGACCTGGGTAATCTCCTGTCCCATTTTTGTATACACCTTGTCCTATATATAAATCTACATCGTATCCTCTTACTTCATTTGCCCACCAGCTAACTAATTTTGAATAATCAGCTGCAGAGTATCCTATTGGCCAATAAAGCTGAGGAACTACATAATCTACTAGGCCTTGTCTTATCCAAGTTCTAGTATCTGCAAAGTCATCTGAATAACTCTCTGCTCCTCTTGTATCTGAACCTGTTGGATCACTATCTTTATTTCTCCATATACCTTTTGGGCTTACTCCAAACTCTACATTTGGCTTTATTTCTTTTATAGAAGTTTTAACTTCTTTTAATAAAGTATTTACATTTTCTCTTCTCCAGTCCTCTATACTTTGTCCTGGCTTTTTATATTTATTATAAGTGTCACTATCATCTATACCACTTCTATAGAAGTAGTCATCAAAGTGAACTCCATCTATATTGTAATTTTTAACAACCTCATTAACAGAATCCACTACATGCTTTCTAACTTCAGGAAGTCCTGGATTGTATATAAACGCTTCATTTCTTCCATTTTTACACTTAAGTACCCAGTCTGGGTGTAATCTAGCTGGATTGTTACTTGCTAGTTTACTTAAGTCTGTTCCAGTAGTTGTTACTCTATATGGATTAAACCATGCATGAAACTCCATACCTCTTTTATGTGCCTCATCTATTAAAAATGGTAATGGGTCATAACCTGGGTCTTTTCCTTGAGTACCTGTTAAATATTCTGACCAAGGATTTATATTTGATTTATAAATAGCATCTGCCTTTGGCCTAACTTGAACTACTACTGTGTTTATTCCCACAGATTTTAGCTTATCTAATAATTCTATGTACTCTCTTTTTTGAGCAGTTTCATTATTTTTACTACTAGGCCAATCCATGTTGTAAACTGTTGATATCCAAGCTGCTCTCATCTCTTTATCACTTGCTGATACATTGACAGTTGATGCTGATAGTATCATTAAAAAAGATACTATAAATGCTTTTAGTTTCTTCATTTCTTCCCCCTATTATATAAAATCCAAATTTTAAACTTAATTTATAGTATATAGAAACATATCTATACAGTCAATTAATAGTATTTATTGTATAAATTAACAATATATTATAATTCTAAGTAATTAATTTAGTACATACTTTAAAAATTTATACATAAATTATCTTTTCTATAACTTTTCTATAAATATAATTATTAGTATTATAAAAGAGTATATAAAATGAAATTACCTATTTATATACTCTTTTATTGTTCATATTTACTTTTATTATAATTCAAATAGTTTTTTAACTAAAGGTATTTTTTTCATAGTTAATGTTATACTTAAACATACTAACACTATAAAAGTTGCAAATACTATATTCATAATTAAGTTAGAATTAAAAGGTATTTGCATATAAATTGGTTTGAAATAAGCTCCTACCATACCTTGTAATAAGTATATTCCAAGAGTATTAGTTCCTATTAATTTAATAATATTGCCTACTTTGGCTAATCTTTCTTCATATCTAAAAGAAAGTATAAATATCACAACACATATAAAAAAAGTCATAACTGTGTCATATCCATTCCATACAGTGTCATAAAGGTAACTATTACGTATAGTCATCATAGAACCATATAAAAATAATATTAGCAAACTTATCAGCAGTATAAATATAAGCTTACTATTACTTAATTTAAACTTTTTTTCTTCAATAGCCTTAACTATCAAACCTCCACTAATAAAATATATTAATGAATATGCTCTAAATCCCTTAAATGGATTAAATGGATCTGTCAATAAATTTATAAAATTTCTATTTAAATTTTCTTTTCCTACAAAATATTGGATAACATTTATCCCCATATTAATAAGTACAACTCCAAAGGTAAAAAAGCCAACAATTATTAATGTATATTTAAGTAATGTCTTATCTTCTTGGTCATATATCAACTTAACCACAGGGAAAATTATATATAGACAAATTAAAGTTTGTAAAAACCATAAAGAGTCAATTCTTTCTCTTCTCCAATCTAAAAGAGCATATATAAATCCTTTTATTGTATAATTATCACCTTTTATAATTGCATATATTAACAATTGAATTGCTCCCCATAAGAAGATTAATATTACTAATGTTGTTAACTTTTTTAAATGTTTTTTTAAGTCAAAATCTCTATTCAATGTTAATGCACCATTAACCATAAAAAATAATGGAACGCAAACACTTCCTATTCCATATACATAATAATTAATATGAGCATTTATAGATTTATCTACCGCAAGATTACGACTTATAGTAGTAAAATGATAGAAGCATACTAAAAAAATAGCTATTATCTTTATAAAATCTAAGCTATAATATCTTTTTTTATTTATCATTTATTCACTCCTGTATTTAATTTCAAGCAAATTTTAGAATTTTAAATAAAAGCTGTCTTATACGCCAACGTTTAGTATATTAAAATAACATTTTTTTGTCAAGCAATTAAACTTAACCTTCTGGAAAAAATCATCTCTTATATATAAAAATGGATTTATCATAAATTAATTAATTAATAAGAATTTTTTCTTTATAAAAAAACACCTCAAAGTTAAACAACTAACTTTGAGGTGTTTTTATATTATAATACAGCTCTTGCTGTAAAGTAGTTCTTAGCATAATATCCAGAACTTATACTATCTATTCTAACATTCTGACCTGGCTTAGGAGAATGTATCATTTTCGAATTTCCTATATATATACCAACATGATTTATAGTCTTTCCATTTGATGCAAAGAATACTAAATCACCTGGCTTTAAGTTAGCTTTACTAACATATCTTCCAACAGTACCTTGAGATTTAGATGTTCTAGGTAATTTTACACCTGCACCATTTTTGTATACATACGATGTTAATCCGGAACAGTCAAAGCTACTTGGGCCTTCTGCACCCCATACATATGGCTTTCCTAATTGCTTATGAGCTAAATCTACTATTTTCTTAGCTTTATTATTATTTGTTACTTGATTATTTTGATTGTTGTTTTGGTTATTATTTGATTCTTGTATTTTTACATAAGATCCACTTACCCAACCTACTTGGCCGTTTGAAGTTTTTACTTTGTACCAACCATTACTGTGTTTTTCTTGTATATAAACACTATTTCCTGAGTATACCTTTGTTATAATCGAATTTGATGCTCCTGGTCCTGTTCTTACATTTAATGAACCACAGTTATATACCACTCCATTTTTATTTATAGCTTGAGTAGGTTGGCTGCTAGCTACACTACTACCTTGGTTATTATTTGATGCTAATCTTATATAAGCACCACTAACCCAACCTATTTGACCATTTGGAGTCTTTATTTTATACCATCCATTGCTATTTTTCTCTTGTATCTCAACAGTGTTTCCTGAGTATACCTTTGTTATAATAGAATTTGATGTTCCTGGTCCTTTTCTTACATTTAATGAACCACAGTTGTATACTGTTCCTTTTTGTATAGTACTTTTTATATATGATTGGCTTGATGCTGTATCAGCATAAGCTTCTTGATTATTAGCAGTTATAAGTAAGCTACCTGAAAGTATCATCATACTTGTAGCCTTTGTTATTAAATTTCTCTTCTCTTTTCTTATCCCCATAATTCACCCCTCATTATTTTTTATAAATTAATTGTATCACTATTTTACATTTTTTTCAAATAAATGGTAACAATTTTGTTACTTTTTTATAATACATTTACTTCTTCTGGATTTTTATATGTTGATACTAGCTCTTTCATAGCCTCTTCTAATCCATCTTCATCTTCTTCTTTAACTAAATGATAAAGCTTGTCCAATCCTTCAAATAGCTGCATTGTATCAAATTCTATTCTACTTCCTATGAATATTTTTTTATGTCTTGTATCACTTAATCCTTCTTCTTCTAGTAAAAGTTCTTCATATAACTTTTCACCTGGTCTTAATCCTGTAAACTTTATTTCAATATCTATATCTGGTTCTAATCCGCTAAGTTTTATTAAGTTTTTAGCAAGGTCTAATATTTTTACTTGTTCTCCCATATCAAGTACAAATATTTCTCCTCCTTTTGCCATACCACCTGCTTGTATAACAAGACCTACTGCTTCTTCTATTGTCATAAAGTATCTTATTATTTCTGGATGAGTTACAGTAACTGGTCCGCCTTCTTCTATTTGTTTTTTGAATAATGGTATAACACTTCCATTACTTCCTAACACATTTCCAAATCTAACTGCAACAAACTCTGTATCACTTTTTTCATCTAGAGTTTGTATTATCATCTCGGCAGCTCTTTTTGTAGCACCCATAATATTAGTTGGGTTTACTGCTTTATCTGTAGATATTAGTAAAAATCTCTTAACATTATATTTACTAGCAAGCATAGCTACATTCAAAGTACCAAATATATTATTTTTTATAGCTTCTCCTTTACTAAATTCCATTAAAGGAACATGCTTATGTGCTGCTGCATGAAACACTACATTTGGTCTGTACTTTTCAAATATTTTTTCCATTCTTTTTTCTTCTCTTACAGATGCTACTATTGCTTTTACTTTTAAGGTATCTCCATAAGCTCTTAATAGCTCTTGTTGGATATTGTATAGGTTATTTTCGTATATATCTACTATTATAAGTTCTTTAGGTCTTAAACGAGATATTTGTCTACAAAGCTCTGAACCTATTGAACCTCCCCCTCCTGTAACTAATACAGTACTATCTTGTATATATTGACCCATTATCTTAAAATCTACTTCTATAGGTGTTCTTCCCAGTAAATCCGTTATATCTACATCTCTAACTTGTTTTATATCAACTTTTCCATCTATTATTTCATAAATCCCCGGTATTGTTTTTATTTTACATTCTGTATTTTTACAGATGTTCATTATTTCTTTTTTCTCTTTTTTTGATATATTTGCTATTGAAAATATAATTTCATCTATATTGTATTCTTCTATAACCTTATCTATATCATCCCTTGTTCCAACTATTTCTATATTATTAATTTTTTTGCCTATTTTAGATAAATTATCATCTATTATTGCTATAGCCTTTTTGTTTAATTGTGGATTTCTTTCTAGTTCATGTATTACCATCTCACCAGCACATCCTCCACCAATAATTAAGACTCTTGATATATTATCTTTTGATAAATTCATACTGCTCAAATAAATCCCCTCCATACTACAAATTTTGCAAAGAAATTACAAAATAAGGCTTAGCCCCCTATAAACAGCGTTTATTTAAGACTAAGCCACTAACTATGCTTATTATATCATTAATAATAAAAAATGTATAATTTATTTAGATTTATTTAATATATTCTCATATATCTTAGCTATATCTCCAAAGTTTAGATTTATTTCGTAATTGCTTTTTACAAACTCACGGCCTTCTTTTCCCATTTTTATTCTTAAATCTTCATCATTCATAAACTTTATTATAGCTTCCTTTATTTGTGTAGGGTTTTTAGGCTCAACTATAAATCCTGTTTTATTGTTGTCTAATGATTCAGGGTGTCCCCCTACATTAGTAACTATTACAGGAACTTCACAAGCTTGAGATTCTATAGCTGCAACTCCAAATCCTTCTCTTAATGATGGGAATACTGTAACATCAAAAGATGAGAAAGTCTTAGCAATATTATCAGGTGCTATTCTTCCTAAAAATTCAACACTGTCTTCTAACTTTAATTCTTTAGTTAAATTTCTTAGGTTTTCTTCATTTTTTCCTGAACCACCTATTTTTAATGCTAGTTTTTTATTTGGATATTCATCTTTTAATTCTTTAAATGCTTTTATAAGATATTCTATTCCATACTTTTTCTCAAGGCTTTTTATTATTCCTATTGTAAATGTGTCATCTTTTTTAACATCTATAGGCTTAAATCTATCCATGTCTACACCAAAGAAAGTTACATCTACATGTTTGTTTGTGTATTTATTTGCTTCCTTTGCCATATCTCTACTATTTGAAAATATATAATCACATTTTCTAAAATTATGCTTTATAATTTGCTTTTGTATTATTCCATTGTTAGGGAAATCATATATATCTGTTCCCCATACAGATATTATGTATGGATGATATCCTAAAAAACTTCCTATAAATCCATAGCTACTTGCATATTGTGCATGTAGTATATCTGGCTTTATCTCATGTACAAGCTTTTTAATTTCACCTATATACTTTATATAGCCTGATTTTTTTAATATACTTTCATTTCTTAATTCTTCTACATTAGCGCTAAAGTCATGTACCTTAACCCCATCTATTTTTCCACCATTTAAGGATATAACATGTATATTATATCCTCTTGTTTTAAAGTAATCACACCATTTAATAGTGTGTGGATTTGACCCATCTGCTAAGTAACATATAGTTTTCATATTATTTACCTTTCTTGATTTATACTAATATTTGAATATCTCTACTTAACGCCCTATAGAGTAGTATTCTATACCTAAGCTTTTCATATCTTCCATTTTGTAGCAATTTCTTCCATCAAGTATTAAAGGTTTATTCATTTTTTCTTTGTATTTAGATATATCATAATTTAGAATATCTTTCCATTCAGTCATTATGAAACAAACATCTGCTTCTTCTATTGCTTCATCTATACTTGTAGAATAAGATATATTATCTTTAAATATCTTCTTAGCATTTTCTATACCAACAGGGTCATAAGCTGTTATCTTGGCACCTCTTTCTAATAAATATTCAATATTTACTATAGATGGTGCTTCTCTTAAATCATCTGTTCCTGGCTTAAATGTAAGACCTAATACAGCTACCTTTAGATTTTCAAAGTTATCAATTAACTCTGCTGATTTTTTTACTAATCTAAGTTTTTGAGCTTCATTTACTTCTATTGCAGCTTTAACAGTTTTTAGCTCATATCCATTATGAGTAGACAGCCAGTGAAGCGCTTTTGTATCTTTTGGAAAACAAGAACCACCATATCCTATACCAGCTTTTAAGAATTTATCTCCTATTCTTTCATCTAGGCTCATTCCTTTAGCTACATCTTCTATATTTGCTCCTACTATTTCACAAAGGTTTGCTATATCATTCATAAAAGATATTTTAAGCGCTAGAAAGTCATTAGATGCATATTTTATCATTTCTGCACTATTTCTATTAGTGACTACTATTGGTTGATTAAATGGACTATATACACTTTCTAATATGTCTTTAGCCCAGTCACTTTCTACACCTATTACTATTCTAGATGCATGTAAAGTATCTCTTACAGCAGTTCCTTGTGCTAAAAACTCAGGATTTGATGCTACTTCTACTTTTACATTATTTTTTAAGTTATTTTTTATAAACTTTTCTATTTTTTCATTAGTCCCTATGGGAACTGTAGATTTTATAACTACTAAAGTGTCTTTTTTTATTGAGTTTGCAATTTGTTTAGATACCTTCTTTATATAGTCTAAGTTTGCAGAGCCATCTCTTCTTTCTGGAGTTCCAACTGCTATCATTATTACATCGGCATCTTTATATGCTTCTTTGTAGTTAGTAGTATAATCTATTTTTCCTTCTTTATAATTTTTCTTCATTAAACCTTCTAAGTCTTTTTCATATATTGGTGCTATACCTGACTTCATAAGATTTACCTTTTTTTCATCAACATCAACACATACTACATTTTCATGTCCTACTTCAGCTAGACATACTCCTGTCACTAAACCAACATATCCTGTTCCAGCTATTGCAATTTTCATGACTTTCTCCTCCAAAATGTATATAAAATTTCCTTCACTTAAATTTTGTTTAAGGGAGGAAAATTTCAAATTTCTTTATAAATATAATTTGTGTATATTTTATAATCTTTTCCTAATTGCATTAATTACATAAAAACAAAATACATAAGAACTTTTAAGTACACTTAATTTTTCTACGTTTCTATAAGTATTCCATGTTCTTTTAAGTGCTTTTATTTTATTACTTGATAAAGAATCTCCCACTAGCCTATAGTTTACTAAATCTTTTTCTATACCATAAGCATAATCTTGTGTTTTAAGTATTTGTAACCAAGTTGCCGTATCTTGACCTCTTCTTACTAATGGCATACTAAACTCTCCAACTATTTCTTTATCTATAACTACAGTTGAACATCCTATTATTGTATTTTTTAATAGTCCTTTGTAGTTTATTTTTTTAGGTGCCTTTGCAACCTTTTTTGTTAATCTCCCGTCTTCTTTCATATATCTATATGATGTAAATGTAAACCCTAATTTATTTTCTAGCATATATTCTATTTGTATTTTTAACTTTTCTGGTTGCCATATATCATCACTATCTACAAATGCAATAAATCTTCCTTTTGCATTTTTTATTCCTGTATTTCTCGATACAGATGCTCCTGAGTTTTTCTCAAGCTTTATATATCTTATTCTGTCATCATTAGCTTGAAATTCTTTTATCATATCAGAAGATTTATCTTTTGAACAATCATCAACTAATACAAGTTCCCAATTCTTATATGTTTGGTTTTGTATCGATTTTATTGTATCACCTAGAAATCTTTCTGCATTATATACAGGAGTTATTATCGATACTAATGGTTCGTTCATATTTTATACTCTCCTTATCTAGTAGCAATCTTATTTGCTATTAATAAGTTACTCCTTTACAAATTTTCTTTGCTTTAAATATTTGTAATAACCTAAAGGGAAGCATAGTATATACATTATTTTATCCCCTATTTTATTTATTTCTTTAAAATACTTGCTATCTGATAATAATGAATATCTAGCTAAGTTTATATAATTCTTAATCCACATGTATGGAAAATCTTTTATTGGATAAGTATTTTGATTTGTTAAATATAAATACTCTAAAGCTCTTCCTTTTAAGGCGCTTTTTTTAAGGATATTTTTAGTTAATCCATCTTCTAAATATTCTCTTATTATCATGTGTTTGTTTATACATGTTACCTTATAATATTTAGAAATTTCATACCATACAACACTTTCTGGCAGGAATTTAATTCCTTCTCTTTCAGGAAATGGATACTTCTTTAATATATCAGTTACAAATACTATAGTTTTATCTCCCTTTACTCCAAATTTATAATATAACTGAGCAAAATGACTTATTTTATGCTCTTTTGGAATCTCAGTACCTAGAGTTTGTCCGTCTTCTTTTCTAGCGCAAAGACCTACTACACCACAAAACTCTTCCTTGTTATCTAACTTTTCCCATTCTTTTTCTACTAATTCCATAGAATCAGGCATTAATCCATCATCACTATCTACTATAAAGAAAAACTCTCCGTTAGCTTCTCTTACCCCTGTATTTATAGCTGTATGCTTTCCACCGTTTTCTTTCTTTATATATCTTATATTTAATATTCCTTCATTTTTAAATTCTTCAATTAATTCTTTAGTGTTGTCTGTACTACCATCATCTACTATTAGCCATTCGAAGTCTTTATATGTTTGCTTTTTTAAGTCTTCATAAAGGTTAGCTAATATATACCCTCTATTATAAGTTGGTGTAAAAATAGTAAATTTATATTTATACATTTATCTTATGTCCTTCCTAACTTTTTTTTATCCCATTTATTCCGTAGTTTATAAAGTAGTATATAGATTTATGTAGTGGTATTTTTTCTATATTTCTGTATATGTTCCAAGTCCACATTGCTGATTTTACTTTATTTCCACTAAGAGATGTTGCTGATTTTCTGTATTGTGCTAAAACTTCATCTATTCCGTAAGCTAAATATCCTTTTTTAAGTATAGATAACCATAGTACATAATCTTCATGTTTAGCACCACTCATTTTTATCTTAAAGTCTAATTTTGATCTGTCTATTACAACTGTCAAACAACCTAGTATATTTCCTTTTAGTAGGGTTTTGTAATCTACACTTTTTGGTACTCTAACAACCTTATCTAGTTTTTTATTTTCTTCATTTATAAGTTCGTAAGATGTAAAAGATATTACACAATTATTTTTCTTCATAAATGATATTTGCTTTTCTAATTTATTTTTTTCCCATATGTCATCACTATCTAAAAATGCTATAAATTGTCCTTGCATTTGACTTAATCCTATATTTCTTGCATTAGAAACTCCTTGGTTAGTTTCTACTCTTATATATTTTATTCTTGAGTCTTTTTCCATATATTGTTTTACAATCTCTGGACCATTGTCAGTCGAACAATCATCTATTATTAGCATTTCCCAATAATCATAAGTTTGATTCAAAACAGATTCTATTGTATATTTTATAAACTTTCCTGAATTGTACATGGGAGTAATTATAGATACTAAACTTTTTTTCATATCGTCTTCCTCATACTTTTATATTATTTGTTTAATTTCTTTATTATACAGTTATAAATTCTTTCACAATTTTGATTATCATTATATGCAAAGAATTTATTTCTAGCATCTTCTTGGTCTTTTTTAACTTCAAAATTACTTTCTATTAATTTTATTAATTCATCAACTGCTTGGTCCTTATTGTATGCTAGGTATCCAAACATTTCATTGTCTAAGTCTATATATGAATCTACTTCTTTTTTATACTTATCTACATCAAATTGGTAGAAAAGTATCGGTCTATTCATATATAAAAAGTCCATCGCCACTCCAGAATAATCTGTTATATTAGCTATTGAAGATGTTATTTCATCTGCTACTGTTACATCTTTATCTAAAAATACTATTCTTTTACCTGTTATATTGGATTTTACATCATCTATAAATTCGTGCATTAAATGGTGCATATAAAACTTAATATTTACATTTTTTTCATCAAGCACATTGTTTAATCTTTCATCATTTAAAAACATCATTATATTTTTAAAATATTCTGTGTCAGTAAATTTACCTTCACCAAATTTTATCCAATCTCTCCAAGTTGGCATATACAATATGTCTTTACTTTTAGCTTCTTTATTTAGTGGAAGGTTGTCCTGTCTTGCGCTACCTAAAACACAAACAGCTTCATCATCCATCATCCACTCATTTACCATTATGTTTCTTTCAAAATCAGATATTGCTGTTGCCATATTGTAGCTTTTCATTAATTCATCTATTAATTTTTTAAGCTTTGCATTCATAGGTTTTCTCTTTTTAAAACTTATAGCTCCATGATTTAAAAACACTTTAAATGTTTTTTTGTGGAATCTATTTAACACAGGTACTGCAAAATTATATGGTGCTATATCTGCTGATGGTGCATGCGAGAATATTATTGCTTGTGCATTGTAATAATATAAATAATTTTCTACGCTTCCTTTTATAAGCTTTTTGCCTGGTATTTTATTCTTTACCTTACTACTTTCATCTATCACCCAATAAATATCTATTTCTTTATGATTTTTTAGTATATATTCATATAAAAACTTTGAGTTATCATCATATATATCACCTGCATGTCCACCAATTAACCAAATATTTTTTCCTTTGAAATTAGATTTTTTAAATGGGTATATTGCTGCAGCCACAACCATGTTCATTAGTATCTTTATTTTGTTCATAAATTTACCTCATCGTATTTTTACAATTTGTATTGTCTAAATCCTTCTATTCTGCCCTTTATAGTAGCATCATGATAGTCTCTATCTTTATTTAATATGATACCACCAATATTTCTTATTATTTTATATCCCATTACTTTTATAAATTTATAGTTTTTTCTATAAACTATTTCCTTTTTACAAAGTGCTCCAAATCCTCTACCATAGTTAAAGTCTCTTTGGTATTTTTCCTTAGATTTAGAATGCTTTTTTGCTGGGTGGAATATTATCTTCTCACCAAAATATCTTCCTTTATATCCTTTGTTCATTAGATCTAGTACATAGTCTATTTCTTCTCCTGAACCAAATATCCCACCTACACCTAGCTTTTCATCAAATTTAGTATACTTATCATTTTTAAAGTTTATAAAAAATGTTATAGATGTTAATGTATCCATTATATTAGTAGTTGTTATTTCACACTCACCATCATACATCTTTTTAAAATAATCAACTTTATTAAAGTCCATAGTTTTGCAACTAAATAATCTATAGTCTTCGTTTTCTTTGAAAAAGTTTACTACTGTTTCTAAAGTGTCATCTTCATAGGCACAGTCATCATCTGGAAATCCTATTACTTGACCCTTAGCCATATCAATACCTATATTTCTATTTAAGCTTAATCCTGGCTTATCACTTTTTACGTATTTTATATCCATGTCATTAACATAGTTATCTATTATTTCTTTAACTTTATCATTTTTATTTTGGTCTATTACTATCAATTCAAAATTTTTATAAGTTTGTCTTTTTAAACTATCCATTAATAAATATATTTCATCATATCTATTTAAAGTTGGCATTATTAATGATACTAGCATATTAAATTCTCCTATCTCCTTATTTTGTCAAATATAAATCTAAATTTGTCTTCTAATATAAGTTCCTTTACTAAAAGCACTATCCCAAAACTAAATGCTGAGTTTACAAGCATATTTTCTGTAAATCCATACATTAAGAATATAAATACTACTACTAAGTACTCTTTTTTAGATTTTTTTATAAAGCTATCTATACCATGATATAATAAAAACATTAAAAATGCACATCCGATAACTCCAAGTGTACATAATATATACACATATGAACTATCTAGAGCATTTAATGCTATGGTAGTTTTGCTATATTTATTGCCAAATAAACTTAAGAAATTACCTTGTTGATGTAAATATACATTCCAAAGTTTTGGTCTACTTGATAATAATTTATTTAATAAAACATTGTCTGTAAGTATAGTACCTATTGCTACACTTATAATAGTTAATAAAATTGGAGTAATCTTAAAAAGATTTGCTAATATCTTATTGTTTTGTATATCAACTCTTTTCATTATCTCAACAAATATTAGCCCTCCTAGTAATGAGTAGCATCCTGTTCTACTATAAGTTATAGCATATATAAAAAGTACAGAACCAAACATAATTATTCTATCAATATTATTGTAATTTTTAAATCTTAAAAATATATATGCCACATATATTGGAACCATAAATAAGTATAAGAAGTTAGGGTTTCCAAGACCAAAATCTAATCTAGGTATGAATATATTTAAAAATTTTATATATTTATAGTGAACTTCACTATTAGTTTGTAGCCATGGAAATGCATTAAATACAATAAGAGTAATTATCAATAATATAGTCGATATAATTAAATAATTCTTAGCTATATATTTATCACATATTTTCTTTCCAGCTATTGCTAAAAGTACTAGTACCAATATAGCTCCTTCTCCATTAAAAACATATATTACTGATGATATTAACACTAAGATTATTTCTGTTATATTTTTCTTAAAATCCATAAAAAACATAAGTCCTAGTATAGCCATAGACCCATAAAATAAAAGTGAACCTAATGGACCTGTATCTACTACTCTATTTGCAAATGTCATTATGTATTTTCTAGATATTATAGCTATTAAAGCTAAAGTAAATAATATCTCCTTTATATGAAATTTCTCTAATCTTTCAAGCATAATTATCTTCTCCTTTTAATACTTAGTAAAGTATTACTTGCAAATATTTTTGCACACTTAACAAGTTTGTCTACTCCTTTTAAGTGTTTGCTCTCTAAGAAGTAACTTCTTTTCTTAGCCCAACTTTTTCCCCACCAATGTATACTATAAGTATTTTCTGTTATACAGTCATAATAAAAATCTTCTTTATAACTAAATGGATAGAAAAATTCTTCATTGTATACTGCTATATTATCACTAAATTTATTTCTATCTATTTTTTCATATTTATTCTCTAATATGTAAGTTATTATTCTAGGAATTGTATAAAAATCTACATTCATAATATCTTCTTCATAGAAATCAAGCAATTCTTTTAAGAACTTGTGTCCTTTTGTAGCACCTATTATTGCTCCATTTATATATTTTTCGCACTCATACCCAAGTAATATATCACTCTTTTCAAGTAAAGGCGTTATATCTTTTAATACTTGCATATCAGTATCCATATAAAGACCTCCTTGTTCATAAAGAGCCTTTATTCTTAAATAATCTGATATAAAAGCCCATAATTTCTTTTCATAACATATTTCTAAGAATTTCTTTCCTTTTATGGCTTTTTCTATATCAACATTATGCTCATTCCATTCTACTATTTCATAGTCTGGCATTTTTTCTCTCCAAGAATTTATACATATATTCTCTATGTTTCCTTTAGGTCCACCTATCCAAACATAATGGATTTTCTTTGGTATCAATTCTATCACTCCTTTTATACACTTAAAATGTTAGAGATTAATCCCTAACATTTTAAGTTTTTATTTTATTAAATTATATCGATTCCACTAATGTGCTTATAGCATTCATTATATCTTCAATTTTCTTATCTGATTTTTTATGGCTATCTGAATTTACTCCAACATAGAACTTAATTTTAGGCTCTGTTCCTGATGGTCTTACTGCTATCCATGTTTTATCTTCTAATATAAACTTAAGTACATCAGCTTTTGGTAAATCATCTATACCTTCTTTGTAATCTAGAATTTTGTCTATCTTTATATTAGCTATTTCTTTTATATTGCTAGTTCTGAAATAGTTCATTATTTCTTTAATCTTCTCTATACCTTCTATCCCTTTTAAAGTTAGAGATTTTAAATCTTCTTTATAGTATCCAAACTTTTCGTATGTATCTACTAAAGCTTCATATAAACTCATTTCCTTTGACTTATAATAAGCTGCCATTTCACATATTATAAGAGACGCTACAACTGCATCTTTATCTCTTGCATGAGTTCCTATTAAGTATCCATAACTTTCTTCATATCCCATTATGAATGTCTTTTCATTAGTTTGTTCAAATTCACTCATTTTTTCTCCTATGAATTTGAATCCTGTTAATGTATTTAAACAATCAACATTGTAATGCTTAGCTATTTCTGCTCCAAGTTCTGATGTTACTATTGTTTTTATTATTGTTGGATTAGATGGTAATTTGTTTTTATCAACTAAACTTTCAATTATATATCTAACTAATAATGAACCTGTTTGGTTACCATTTAATACAAAATACTTTCCATTAGCATCTTTAACTACTACCCCAACTCTATCGCAGTCTGGGTCTGTTCCAAGTATTAAATCAGCACCATCTTTTTTAGCCATTTCTATTGCTATATTAAATACTGATTTTTCTTCTGGATTTGGATATGTTACTGTAGAGAAATTAGAATCTGGATTTTCTTGTTCCTTTACCACTTTAACATTTTCAAAGCCAACTTCTTTTAAAGCTCTTCTTACTGGTTTGTTTCCTGTACCGTGTATTGGTGTAAATATTACTTTTAAATCTTTTCCATATTCATTTATTATGTCTTGTCTTAAAACTTGCTTTTTAACTGCATCTATAAAAGCAGTATCTACATCACCATTTAGTTCTACTATTAATTTTTCATTTACAGCTTTATCAAAATCCATAGCTTTTATAGTGCTATAATCTTCTATTTTGTTGACTTCAGCTATTATATCATTTGCCATATCTATACAAACTTGTCCACCATCTGGACCATACACCTTATAACCGTTGTATTCTTTTGGATTGTGGCTAGCTGTTATTACTATTCCAATTGAACAGTTTAAATATCTTACTGCAAAAGAAAGTTCTGGAGTCGGTCTTAACTCATCAAATATATATGTTTTTATATTACAAGCTGCTAAAGTTTTAGCTGCTTCTAATGTAAATTCTCTAGACATAAATCTACTATCATGAGCTATTACTACTCCTTTTTTAGCACCTTCTTCTCCCATATTTTTAAGTATATAGTTAGCAACTCCTAGAGTAGCTCTTCTTATTGTATATATGTTTATTCTATTTGTACCAGCACCTATTATACCTCTTAGTCCACCAGTTCCAAATTCTAGGTTTTTATAAAATCTTTCTTTTATTTCTTTTTCATCATTTTCTATTGCTCTTAACTCATTTTTTGTTTCTTCATCAAAGTAAGAACAATTTATCCAGTTTTCGTATGCTAATTTGTAGTCCATAATACTAACCTCTCTTTATGTCCATCTTCCTATATGTTATTTATGACTACCTTTTTATCTTTTTATAGTCTTCTTTATTATATCAAATACTAATTTAACTTCATCTACTTTAAATAGTACTATTAATGCTGCATAAACTATTGCTCCTATTAAAACAGATAAGGCAACTGCTATTATTTCTTCTATTTTACTAGTTCCTATAAATGCATATAGGCAATTATATGAGACTAAAGTTATTCCACCCATAATTATAGAAGCTATTAAGCTCTTTATACCTGTTTTAGCTATCTTATCTCCTCCAAAATATCCTTGCTTTTTCTTTAGAGACCTAAATAAAAGTAGTACTGTTACTATGGATGCAATACTTGTTGATAGTGCTAATCCTGCATAACCTAAGAACTTTATAAGTATAAAGTTAAGTACTATATTTATTAGTAAAGCTATACTACCATTTATCATTGGTGTTTTCGTATCCGCTAAAGAATAAAATGCTCTTATAAGTACATCTCTAATTGCTACTGCTATTAATCCTAGTGAATATAACTTTAGTGCAATAGAAGTCATATGTGTTGATGTTGCATCAAATGCTCCTCTTTGGAAAAGTATTCTTACTATTGGTTCTGCAAGTACTATTGCTCCAACTGATATTGGAAGTACAATTAATGTTATACAATTTGAAGTTTTTACAATAGTGCTTACAAAACCTTCTTTATTATTTCCATTAGATAATCTAGAAAGTTTTGGGTATATAACAGTTATAATTGAGGCAACAAATAATGCCATTACAAAGTCATTTAGTCTTGATGCAAAGTTTAAAGCAGATAATGGTCCGTCTCCTAATGTAGTAGCTAATGCTCTATCTACTGCTATGTTTAATTGACCTATTGCAACTCCTATAAGCATAGGTAATACTAATGCAGATAGTTCTTTTATATTTTCTTCTTTTAAATTGAAATATGGTTTATACCTATATGAACTTTTAAATGCAAAAGGTATTTGGAATATCATTTGACTTGCCATTGCTAATAGTGCACCTATTGCTAAGAATTTAAAATCAGTAAATGTACTTACTACTATTGCTAATATAATTATAAGATTATAAGGTATACCTATTAACGCTGGTACTGTAAACTTATCATTAGCTTGTAAATATGAGCTAAGTAATTTACTAGCACTTAAGAAAATAACGCCTGGCATCATTATTCTAGTAAATTTGACTGCTGTATCAAATTTTGCACCAGTAAATCCACCTGCAAGTACATCTATAAACTCTTTTGTAAATAATAATCCTAATACGGCTATTATAATTGCGATTACGCAACAAATATTTAACATATTATTGGTAAACTTTAGAGCTTCTTCTTCACCTTGTTTTTCTTTGGTTGAAATATATACTGGTATATACATAGTTGCAATAGCCGATCCTATTACCGCTATTATAAGACCTGGTATATTTAGTGTTACTAAAAATACGTCAGTATGTGCACTCGTACCATAGAAATTAGCTAGTACAATCTCTCTAAAAAATCCTAATATTTTAGAAAGCATAGTACCTATCATAATCCATAAAGTTGCCTTAGCTGTTTTTGACATTTTTAAATCTCCTTACTTGTATATATACTAGGCTTTAACTCCTCTTATAAGAATTGCTATCATAGCTAAAATTATTATATAAACTCTTATAAACGATTTATTTTTTAATGTATCGATAATGCTATAAGGTTCTACCACTTCTCCAACCTCTATTACTTTATCTACATTTTTTTTAATAAATTCTTCTTGAGGGTATGTAAAGTTATCGTTACAAACTAATATAGGTATATCTTCCTTTGCCGCCACTACTGGTAATGATACATATTTACTTATATCTGCACGATTTCCATAATCAATATTAACTGTATAAATCGTATCTAAATTTTTATTATTTTCTTTTATAGTATCTATGTTGGTTTCATATCTACTCATTTCTTTTATTATTTTAACATTGTTCATTTCATTTTTACTTGCATAAGTAAATCTAGCTGAATTTCCAACTGCATAAACATTATCATATTCTTGCTCTTCAACAAAATCTGAAGTATCTCTAAAAGAGTTATCATCTGCCCAAATTATTGGAGCATTCTTTTTACAAGCAAAATTAGATATTGCTATGGCATTTTCAAGACCTGCAGTATTGCTTATAACTACAACATTTGATATATCTTTTTCTTTTCCCATTTCTTCAGCTATACTTTGAGAGGTTTCATATCTGTTTTCTCCATGAATTCTATTAATATTTATTCCCATATCATGTAATTGTTTTTCAGCAGATTTTGAAACATTTTTAACGCCTCCGATTATAGTTACGTCTTTAACTTCTAATTCTTTAATATAATTA
Organism: Romboutsia sp. BSD2780061687b_171204_C1; assembly: GCF_015560225.1. Taxonomy (NCBI): domain Bacteria; kingdom Bacillati; phylum Bacillota; class Clostridia; order Peptostreptococcales; family Peptostreptococcaceae; genus Romboutsia; species Romboutsia sp. BSD2780061687b_171204_C1. The sequence continues at coordinate 554,048 of NZ_JADMRK010000002.1, forward strand.
AGTATATCATTACTAATTTTTTTTCCATCTACAGCTATAATAGGCGCATCTTTTAAGTATGCTAATGGAGTTGCACTTATAGCATCTACTCCTGCGTTTTCATTTATAATTATTGCTTCATCAGCTTTTTTAAAATAACTTTTATTAAGCTCCGTAGATATTTGCTTGTTATCTCCATTTATAAGCGTCTTTTTATAATTAGAGTCTGCATATACATTTATATATGTAGTAGCAAATACAAAGCCTACCAGTAAAGTTAGAATTTTTTTCTTTATCATGTTAACCTCCTATCTTTTTTATAATTTAAAAAAAGCTCTTTAAAAAAAGAGCTTTTTAGGTTAATAATCTAAGTTTTAAATTATCTAGCTCCATCACCTGTTAGTACGACCTTAACAGTTTTAAGAAGTATTTTCATATCTAGTAGTATGCTTCTATTTCTTATATAGTATAAATCTTCTACCAACTTTTCTTCTGGAGTAATATCATAACCACCATTTACTTGAGCCCATCCTGTAAGACCAGGTTTTATCGCCAATCTATTTATAAATCCAGGAATGTATTCATTAAACTCAATAGTAAAAGATGGCCTTTCAGGTCTTGGACCTATTATACTCATATCACCTTTAAGTATGTTAAATAGTTGAGGTATTTCATCAATTCTAGTTTTTCTGATGAAACGTCCAACTTTAGTGATTCTTGGGTCGTCTTTTTCCGCCCACTTAGCACCAAATTTTTCGGCATCAGTTCTCATTGATCTTAATTTATATATATAAAATCTCTTACCACCTTTGCCCATTCTTTCTTGCTTATAAGTCATTGGCCCTTTATCTTCTAACTTTATAAGGATACCAAATATGATCATTATAGGCACACCTACTAGTAATCCAATTAAAGATAGTACTATATCTAAACTTCTTTGATATACGCTAAATAATACTGAACCTTTAACTAAGCTGTAATCGATATCGTTGAATAATTGCTCTTTTTCACTATTATAAGTAGTTACATTCATTTCATTTCCCTCACTAGTATAATCATCCATATATTATGCCTCCATATATTGTTATTTTGCATAAAATATAATTCGACTCATTTTTATATTATACTCAATATTTTGTAGTTAATCAATAAAATAAATGCTTATTAGTTCAAATTATTCTTGATATTTCAATACTTTTGCTTATTTTCTTAAATTTTTCGACTAAATTTTTACTTTAAAGTTTGTTCTATTCCTTTACCTATTTGAACACCTAAAGTCTTTCTTTTTTCTAATGTATTTAATTTAGATAAATCACTAGAGTTATCTAAGAATGCACTTTCAACTATTACAGCTGGTGCATCAGTTCTTCTTATTACAGAATAGTAATCTTGACCACTATCAGTTGTTCTAGTTTTTACTCCTCTGTTTTTAAAGTCAAACTTGCTTAGTATACTATTTAATATATTAGTAGCTAGTGTTTTACTAGTTCCACCATTTCTGTCTTTATATTTATAGTAAACTTCTGAACCACTTGCTTGTCCATTAAAAGAGTTAAAATGAACACTTACAAATAAATCTGCACCCATTGCATTTGATATGCTAGATCTCTCTGCTAGAGTTATATATTTATCAGTATCTCTTGTTAGAACTACATTAACATTTTTTGATCTTAGGTATTCTGTTGTTGATAATGATGTATCTAACGTATAATCTTTTTCTAAATTACTAGTTCCTGGGTCAGATCCACCGTGACCTGGGTCAACAACTACAGTTTTACTACCAGCATTATGAGGTGATAATCTATAAGCTATATCATCTATAACGCTTTGTCTCATTCCATCACCTATTTGATAAACCATATCTGCATTTTTAGCATCTAGGTTTGCTTCATGGTATTTTGATAAATATGTTTGTGGAGTTATAAGTACTGGTGAACCTAATTTTACTCCAAGTGGTCCTGCTACTAATGCATCTGTAAGCTTATCAGATCTTGCTACTAACATAGCATTTAAATTTGCTTGTGGATAGAATTTTGATATAACTTTTGCGTTAGTTTCATTTCTATCTGCACCATATACTCTATTTTTATATACACTTTGTCCACTAGCTACATTAGTTATATCTGCTATTTGGTCTATAACCTTAGTATCTAATGTTTCTGGTCCACCTATAAAATAAGCATTTTTTAATCCTTCATTTTTTAACCAGTTATAAGTAGCAGTTGGAACTTTGTATTTTTCTGTTAATATTACTGGTTGCTTATCTTGACCTGCTTTTGTTGCTATAGATACAGCATCTATATCTCCTTTAAATCCTTCTGCTAAATAGACTGTTTGAACATCATATTGATTATCCATAGCTTGTGCTATTTTTAAAGATGTATCATGTCTATCTACTCCACCAATACGACTAACTCTAGCATTGTTTATTCCTGCTAATTGATTTTGTACTGATGTTGTTATAGTATTTGTTCCACCTACTATTATTATTTCACTTGGATTTAAACGCTTTATTTCATTTTTTATAACATCTGGTATATAATTTTGACCAACTGTTAATATTGGTGCATTGTGTACTGCAGCAAGTGGTGTTGCAGTTATACCATCAGCTACTTTATCTCCATTTATTACAACTAACTTGTTGCTTCCATTTTTCCATCCTTCTTGACTTATCTTAACTGCTGTTTCAAAATTATCGCTTCCTACAAGCTTTTTAACAGGTGATGAAGTTCTTTGTATATAGTTTGCCATGCTAGGTAAATCTGATACTATATATTCTTGAGTTATTTTGTAATCGTCTAAGTTTAATCCCATTTCTTTTAATTTAGACTTATCTAAAGTTTGTGCATTTTCATCACTATTTACTACTATATTTTCAATTTGCCAAACATTTAAATATTCTGGGTCTATATTGAAATTTATAGTTCCTTCATAAGATTTAGTTTGTGGATTGTAATTTAATGTTGTACTTAAAGTTTGGTCATAACATAAATAATTTAAAGTTATGCTATTTGCTTTTAAGTCTTCTTTAAAAGATATGCTTATTTTTGAAGTGTCTCCATATATAACACTTCTTTTTTCTAAGTTTATATTTATATCTGAACTGTTAACATTAGTTTCGTTAGCGAAAGCCATTGTTGGCATAGCTAACATAGTTGCCATTATTCCTGTTGACAACATCTTTCTTCTCTTCTTCATTAATATTCCTCCAAATTTACTTAATTAATATTCTCTCCAAATTTTGTAAAGCAAAAATTCTCCAAATTTTACTCAATATGTAACATTATATCACAACAACGTTGAAATTTACAATTTTTTACACACTTTTACTAACTTATCAAACTTTCAAATTTGTTCAATTTTTTTTCTAATTTATCGTATATTTATAAATTTTATAATTATATTTTTATATTAATAAAAGTAGGATAATTAATAAATTAATTTATTTTCTCAATTTATTTAAGTAATTTATTTAATGATATTTTGTTACATTTTTGTAATTAATTAACATAAATATTTACTTATTCACTCGACTTTTAAAATAAGTTATAGTATAATTGTCTTAGGAAGAAAGAAATTTCTAACATCTCTTTTTTCCGTATTTCTCACATAAAAGAGGTCATAGACTTAGTCTATGACCTCTTTACTTTTATAATATAAAAATAAAATTCCCCTAATATATAAAAAATTATATCTTAGGGGAATTAGCAAATTAGTTAAATTTATATAAATATTTTACAGTTTCAATTCTTATTGTTCTATTTAAATCTTCAAACATTTCATAACCTTGAATAGTGTATTCTTTAACTGGGTCTTTTTGACCAATAGCCGAAAGCCCTATAACTTGTCTTAACTGATCCATTGTATCTATGTGATCTATCCAGTTAGTATCCACTACTTCTAATAATACTTTTCTTTCTAATTCTTTAAGCTTATCTGGCCCTATCATTATTTTCTTTAGGTCATACACTCTCTTAGATAAATCATAAGTGTAATCAATTGTTTCTTCAACTGTCATTTTGTCCATACCAGGTATTATTAAAGATTCTTTTGGCATAAAACTAGCATTTAGACTATTTAAGAATCCATAGTAATCCTTTTGATGTCTTAAATATCTTTGTGCAGTTTCTTCTATTATATCTTTTACCATATTTTGTATTGATTCGCTTAAATCATCTTTATCTAGGACTTTGTTTCTTTCAGAATATATTACTTTTCTTTGCTCATTTATAACATCATCGTATTTTATTACGTTTTTTCTTATTTCAAAGTTTTTACCTTCTATTCCTCTTTGAGCTCTTTCTACTGCTTTAGATAAGCTCTTTCCTTCTAATGAGCCATCTTTATTTGGAGTAATTTTTTTAGCTATTTTTTCTATACTTCTTCCACCGTATAGTTTTATAACTTCATCTTCTAAACTAACAAAGAATCTTGAAGTACCTGGGTCTCCTTGACGACCAGAACGTCCTCTTAGCTGATTATCTATTCTTCTTGTTTCATGTCTTTCTGTACCTATTACATAAAGACCTCCAAGTTCTTTAACTTTAACTTCTTCTTCTTTATCTTCTGCCCCTAAAGATATATCTGTACCACGACCTGCCATGTTAGTAGCTATTGTAACTGCATTTAATTTACCTGCATTTTTAACTATCTCAGCTTCTTTTTCATGGTTTTTAGCATTTAATACTTCATGCTTTATACCTTTTTTCTTAAGTAAAGAAGATAAATATTCTGATTTATCTATAGAAACAGTACCAACTAATACAGGTTGTCCAGTTTTATGTATTCTTTCTATTTCATTAACTACTGCATTGTATTTGTCTTCTTCTGTTTTGAATACTAAGTCATTTAAGTCAGCTCTAAGAATTGGTTTGTTTGTAGGTATTGTAACAACATTCATATTGTATGTTGATTCAAACTCACCTTCTTCTGTTTTTGCAGTACCAGTCATACCCGAAAGTTTTTTATACATTCTAAAGAAGTTTTGGAATGTTACTGTTGCTAGTGTTTTTGATTCTCTTTTTATCTCAACACCTTCTTTAGCTTCTATAGCTTGGTGAAGTCCTTCTGAATATCTTCTTCCATCCATTATTCTTCCAGTAAACTCATCAACTATCATTATTTCATTATCTCTAACTACATAATCAACATCTTTATCCATTAACTTATGAGCTCTTAATGCTTGGTTAATATGATGATATATTTCTATATTTTCTATGTTAGTTAAGTTTTCTATACCAAAGAATTTCTCAGCCTTAGTCATACCACTATCACTAAGTGATATAGTGTTATCTTTTTCTTCTATCTCATAATCTTCTTCTATTAAGGTCTTAACAAAAGCATTTGCTAATTCGTATAGCTTATTACTTTCATCTCCAGTACCAGATATTATAAGTGGTGTTCTAGCTTCATCTATAAGTATAGAATCCACCTCATCTATAATAGTAAAGTTTAATTCTCTTTGTACTTTTTCTTCATTATTAGTTACCATATTATCTCTTAGATAATCAAATCCATACTCATTGTTAGTACCATATGTTATATCACAATTATACTGTGCTTTTCTTTCAGATGGATCTTGGTTTGCAAGTATAACCCCTACACTCATACCTAAAAACTCATACACAGGTTGCATGATTTCTTTATCACGCTTAGCAAGATAATCATTTACAGTAATTACATGTACCCCTTTGCCTTCTAGAGCATTTAAATATACTGGTGCTACTGCAACTAATGTCTTACCTTCTCCTGTTCTCATCTCAGCTATTTTACCCTGGTGAAGAACTATACCACCTATTAGCTGAACTCTATATTGACGCATACCTAAAACTCTCTTTGATGCCTCGCGACATACTGCAAAAGCTTCTACTAATATATCATCTAATGTTTCGCCTAATTTTAACCTTTCCTTGAATTCTTTAGTTTTTCCCTTTAATTGTTCATCACTTAAGCCTACCATACTTTCTTCAAGGCTATCGATTTGATCTATAATTTTATTTAATGATTTTATTTCATTTTCATCAGCTTTACTGACTAATCTATCTAAAATTGACATATATTTTTACTGCCTCCCCTAATATTCAATAGAATTCGTCTAGTTACATACATTTTTATCACTAGTTTTTTTAATTTATAACCTTATTATACCATATATCCCAAAATTACTTAATATAAGTAAAAACTATTAATTACATACCTCATTTTATTTTTTAATAATTTTTATATTATATATTTTAGTTTTTATATAGACATATATGTTTAGGTGGTATATAATGTAAATACTTGAAAAATTTAAAACATCTCTTTTTTCAAGTATTTCTCACACTGAAAAGGAGCAGACAATGTCTGCTCCTTTTCGCTTTATATTGTTGTTTTATTAACTTTTTGTTATTTCCTTATTTTAATCAAATCTATATCCTCTTTTCTCTGAGGCTTTGCATAAAAATATCCTTGTATAAATATATTATCGTAGTCTATGTTTTTTATAATGTCTACTTGTTCTTTATCTTCAACACCTTCTAATACTATACTTTTGTTATATTGCTTGCATATCTTACTTAAAAACATTATAACCTCATGATTAAATTCGTTATTTTTAATCTCATCTATAAAATATTTATCTATTTTTACCATGTCAAAATTAAATTTGGATAATATATCTAGATTTGAATATTTAATGCCAAAATCATCTGAAGCTATTTTTATATTTTTAGTTTGTAAAAACTCCATACCTTTTTTTATTTCTTTTAAATTCTCTGATTCTATATTTTCAACAACTTCAAATACAATCTTTTTACTCTCAAAACTCTCATCCATTTCAATTATAGAATTGACTGTTTGTAAGAATTTTTTGCTTTTTATCTCATTAAAAGATATGTTCATAGAAATATAGAACTTTTCATCCTTTAGATTTGTGTTTAATTTAAACCACTCATAATCTCTTAATATGGTTTTAAACACCCATATTGATAACTCCTCAGTCATATTAATATTTTCAATATCATTTATAAATAAATGTGGTGGTACTATTTTGCCTTCAGGATTTATATATCTAATTAAAGCTTCAAATCCTACAATTTTATCATTTTTAGGATTAACTATTGGTTGATAATAAACTGTATATCTATCTTTTATTAAGTCATCTTTTATTTTTTTTCTTAGATTATTTTTCTTTTTAGCTGGTATTATATATTTTATTAATATAAATAATATAAATATTGAGGATATTATATATAATAAAACTTCTTTCTTTGCAATTTTATTGTGAAAGTATTTAAAATATATCTTTTCTAATTCCTCTTTCTCTTCTTTAGTATAATTGTCTATAGTGTTATCAATTTTATCTATAATCCATCTATTATCCTTTGATGCTGCTATATATACAGGACCTGATAAAAACTGCTGAATTTCGTTGTATCTATCAAGTTTATTTTCGTCTGATGGGGAAATTGTTGCCACTACAGATTTGTCATCTAACTTTTGTAATGCTTCTTTATAATCATTTACCCATATAGGTATAGGATTTATATTATATGATTGTAAACAATCTAATAACCATTGTGATCCATATTCTTCTTTTATAAAAGCAACCTTTTTTTTGTCTAGATATTTTATATCTTCAGGTTCAGAATCTTTATAAGTGTAAATTGATATTCTCTCTACTCCAATATAATTTTTAGAATAAATAAACTTATCTTTTCTTTCCTTTGTATACTGAAGGTCCATCATAATGTCTATTTTACCTGCTTCTAAATCTTTGATTAATGAAGATACCTTTCCTTTTACATATTCAACCTTTATCTTTTTATTACTAGTATTATTTTTATTAACATCATGAATAATCTTATCTAAAATATCTTTATAATACCCTTTAACTTCTCCATCTTTAATATAAAAATATGGTTCATAATTATATACCCCTAACTTTATGGTTATATCTTTTTCATTGGCATATAAAATACTGCAATTTAATGCAACTATTACAAGTAATATATTTACTATTAAGATTTTATAAAACTTATTTTTTATCACATTCAGTTCTCCCCTCTAAGTTTCAAATACTACTTTATAATTAAGTTCCTTGCATTTTTAAATTTAATACTATTTCCTATTTTAAATTTTTAGTTAAATAACATTTTATTAATCTCAATTCAAAATTATTTTATCATTCAAATATTTTTATTTAATTTAATTTAATTTTAAAATTATTTTATTTATATATTTATATATGCTTTTCTACAAAATTTCAACACTTTTTTGATATTATTTGTATTTTTTTGTATGTTTTAGTATTTTTCTTGCCTTTGTGCTCGTTCTATTTTTTTTACATTGTTTATCTAAAAAAGGATGGCTTTTACAAACCACCCTTTTACTACTATCTATTATATTTTTTATACATATTATTAATTTTATATTTCCTTTACTCTGAGGCTGAGCATAAAAATATCATTATCTAAATACATTATCATTATCTATATTCTTTAAAATATCTACTTACTCTTTATTTTAAACACCTTCTGCTATTACTTTAATATTATTTACCATACAAAATATAAAAACAAATATAATATGCAAGTAAAAGGATATGATTATACTTCTTGATTTATATATTTATCACTATCTTTTTCTTTTCTATTTTTTAATGTTATCCAATAAAATCCTATTACTAAAATACCTATTATTCCTACTACTAGAGAGTACTTATTCATTATATTAACAATTAAATCCATATTATCTCCTATAAAATAGCCAACTAATATAAGAACTATATTCCATACAGATATTCCAATTGCAGAATACAATGTAAACTGCAATACATTCATTCTAGTAACACCTGCTACTATAGATATAAAAGTTCTAGCTAATGGAACTAATCTTGATAACATAACAGATATTTTTTCATATTTTGCTAACCATCTATACGATGCTTTTATAGATTTTTTAGTTTTTGGATATTTATTTTTTATAAATGATAATAGTGGTTGCCCTAATTTGTATCCTAAATAATAATTTAATACTGATCCAAATACTCCACCGATTATTGATACTAGTATAACTAAAAATATATTCATATCAAATTTAAATGCTAGTATTCCTACAAACGGTAATACTATCTCACTAGGTAAGGGAGCATTTGCATATTCAAGGGCTACTATTATAAAAATACTTATGAGTCCATAATTTATTATAAACTCTTCTATCAATAACTTTAATTCCATTAAATTTATTTCCCCTTATATTATTTATCATGAAAATTATATACTAGAATAATAATATAATAATTCATGTTACTACCCATAACAAAACATCTATTTTTAAACTAGTATCACTTAATACCACATCTGTTGGTTTTCCTTCATCACTGGTATTAATAATATAATTGTGTCTAAAAATACCATATATTACAAATACAGTTGTAAATATCATATTAGGATTATCTATATTACTCGCAGAATAAAGCGCATATCAAACTATTGTACAACTTTGAACTACCATAATCATTTGATTTATTATTTCTTCATTATAATCTTTAAGTATCTTTCTATGATCACTTGCACTACTTTTTAAAGTATTTATCTCTTTCTTTTTCCAAGACCTAAATATCTCTCTGTTGTTAAATTTATAGTCTAGGTAACATTTGTACACCTAAGTTAAATATTTTTATAAAACCTTGCCCATTACTTAATATCACTGTAGTCAAAACTATAATTAAAAATAAATTTACACTTTTTATATTTTCACTTTTAATATTCTTACAAAAATGTGCTAATAATATTATTATTGCAAAACCAAAATGTATAGTCATTATATTAGCATTTATTAAATTAAATCCAACAATTCCATGCATAAAAATATTAAATAGTATTATAAATATAAAATATGGTATTAATATTCTAGGTATCCTTGAGATAATATATTTACCATATGATTTTTTATTACTTAATGAATAACTTGCTCCAGTTATAAAAAATACAACTGCCATCTCAAAAAGAAATAAGGATTTAATTTTAGTTCCAAAATTCGGAAACCAATATAATGTATGTATAAATCCAATGATATACATCATAATTAAACCCCTATATATATCTAATTTTTCATCCCTCATAATTATCCTATATTCTTAACCTCCTATAATTTTTCCTGTACCTTAATTTACGTTGCCTTATTGAATAGCTTAGAATATATTTAAATTCCAACCTTAATTTATATAAGTATCTGTATAAGCAAATAAAAAGGATATAACTATTATTGTTATATCCATAATTAATTACAATTTATTTGAAATTTTTGATTTTCTCAAATCATATTAACATCTACTCTAGTAATTATTAGATACTAAAATCATTTCAACATAATTTTCCATGTTTTTCACTATTTTTTACTTTTGCCTTTTTGTTTTATTTAAAGTTTTTATGTCTAATCTTTTAAATATTTATTTCAGCACAAACTATAAATGCTATATATATCAATAGATTGTTTTTTTAATGTATATATATATCATTTACTAGGAATGAGTGATTGTTTTTACCAAACATTTGTTTTAATTTTTTTACCATTTGTTTCCATATTGTGATACAATTATTTATAGATAGGAATTTCTATTTGAGATTTTAATTTATTTTATATAGTTTTATAACAGGGGGATTATTATGTTTTTTAATGATATTTTTATGGACAAAGATGTTGAAGGGTCGTACTCTAATAGCTATGATAAGATGATAAATTTAGCTAGTAGGGTTTTTGTTGATGATAATGTGGATGATGATAGGAAAAAGGAGCTTTATTTGTTGCTTTGTTGTGCTTATGGGCAGTTGGATGATTTTGATAATAAAAAGATCTCTATTTAGTTATTGTACTAATACACAAAATTGAACTTTATACTGGAATGAATTTTCATTCCAGTATTTTTACTTTATGCAATCTTTAATTCTTATTCAATTCTATAATTTTTAATACATTTCTTGTTTCATTATTTCAAAGAAGTTTTCCATCATCTAAATGTGCTTGTAACTACATGAAATATTACGATAATAGCTGCTATGGCTATTATACTAGTTTTATACTTAAATAAGTTAACTATAAGCAACTTTAAAAAGAGTATAGACTTTCGTCTATACTCTTTTAGGAAGATTGATGAAATTATATTAAACAAATACTATTTTGTGAATAAGTTATTTATAGTTGACCAAACTTGAGCAGCTATACCTTCACCTATTTGAGTCTTATTTGTTATAGTTGGTTTTTTAGCTTTTATTACTGATTGTTGCTCAGCATTTACAGCATTAGTTGCTAATACTACTGGAGAATTAGTTTGACCAGCTAATACACCTGCAGATAAAGCATCAACTAATCCTTGGTTATCTGATTTAGCAACATATAAGTTTTTCATATTATCAGCTGTAGAAAATTCTTTTATAACTGCAGCATTAGTACCTTGTCTATCAGCACCTGATAATCTTTCTGTAGCATTAGTCATACCAGCATCTTTTAATTGAGTTTTTATAGATTCTGGAGCTCTATCAGCACCACCTATTATATATGATTGAGCAGCCTTATTTCCTGATATATAATTTATTTGATCTGTACTTAATCCAGTTTTATCATTAGCTAATAATATTGGATTAGTAGCCCCTCTTCTAGCAGCGATTGGTGCTATACTCATAGCATCTGGCTCTGCATATCCACCAGCAACATATATATCTCCATTTAATGTTGGTTCCATAGCTTTAGCTATTGCTAAAGATGTTTCGTATCTATCGTCACCTTTTATTCTTTCTGTCTTGTAATCTTTAGCTTTTAATTGAGTTTCAACAGATTTAGATATAGTGTTTTCTCCACCTATTACATAAACTGTTCCTCCATTTTGCATTACTCTTTCTATTTCTGCCATAGTTTTATCATTAACTTTATCTTTTCCAGTTAATAATATTGGAGCAGTCTTACTTGCAGCAAATGGAGTAGCTGTTAATCCATCAGCTAAAGCAGTTCCTGAAACTAAAACAACATTTTGTGCTGAGTTATTAGCTGTAAATGCAGCTTTACTTACTTGTACAGCTGTATCATATCTATCAGCACCAGCTAATGTTTTTATTGGAGCATTGCTAGTTAATGCTTGTTTTAATGCATTTAAATCATTATTACTTCCTGATATAACTGTTTTAGCAAATGCACCATCAGCTTCATTTGTAGCTACACTAGCAGCACCAGTCATCTCTTTAGTTTTGTCTACTGGGAATGTTATAGTTAATGTACCGTTTGTAACATCACCTATAGTAGCATTTCCTGCTGGAGTTTTTATTGCATTGTAGTCTTGTATAAATTTATATAATTGATTTCCTGCATCTGTAAATCTACCTATTGAAGAATCATATAAGTCTTGTGCTTTATAGTTAGTAGTTGCAACTGCTTTATAATCAACACCATAGTTTCTATTAGCTTCAAAATCACTTGGTTGTCCATTTTGAGCTGTTTGTAAGTTTTCTCTAGCAACTTCAAATCCTGTTACTACTGTATTGTCATTAGTAGCAGCTTGTTCATTAGTTGTTACACCAGCTATTACTTGTCCATCTTTATCTAAGTAACTTCCTGACTTATCTTGAGAATATATAGGAGCTTGTAAGTTAAGTACAGTATCTCCTGTTTTTATAACTAATGGAGTTTTATTATTTTTTAATGTTAATGATACAGTATTATCATCTACTTTTGTTACATCATCTATACCTGTATTACTTTGAGCTTTATCTACTGCAGCTTGTGCATCTGTTACTGCCTTATCTGCTGCTGTTTTTGCTGCTTGTGCAGCTGTTAATTCAGTTGCTGCATCTGCTGCTGCTTTCTTTTGTTCTTCTGTAACTGAACCTGCTGCCTCTGTTACTGCCTTATCTGCTGCAGCTTTTTTAGCTTGTGCCTCTGTTACTGCATTTGCTGCATTTGTTGCATTTTGTTGTGCAGTTGCTAGAGCTTTTTGTGCAGCTTCTTTATCTAATGGTGTATTTAATAAAGCTTGTACCTCTTCTTGAGTATATTTTCCTTCTTTCCAGTTAACTATTTGTCCATTAACTGTGTTATGTCCATTATCTATTACTTCTATATTTAAGAATTTATTTGTTGTATCATTTAATTTAGCTAAAGCAACATCTAATTGATCCATATTTTGTAGACCATTTATGTTATTTTTAGTGTCATCGCATTTTACATTTATAGTATAAACACATTGTCCCGCTACAGCTTTAGTTAATCCTGAATATGTCACATCCTTTAATAAATCAGCATCACTAGTATACTTAGTGTTTAAAAATCCTTGTATTTCCCCTTTTAATTGATTAACTGCATTAGCATCAGTAGAAGCTATTACTTGATTATCTAAAGTATCAGCAAAAGCTAATGCTGGAGCTACTGAAGTTGCCGCACTAACTGCAGCTATTGTTATAGCCATATTTCTTTTTTTCATAATATTTCCCTCCGATTTATGTTATTTTAACATCTCTCAGGTCTTTGTATCTCTCACAAGATTAATCATAGTCCAGGAAAATATTTATTTCAATGGTTTTAGCCAATCTTTCAAATTTGCGGAGTCCCCTTTTTTCGACATTTTCTAACATTCAAATCCATTTTTTTACATTTTAATTTCTCTATATACTGCCATTACATAGCTAAAGCTATCCCCTTTTTTCGACACCTTTCCCCTTTTTATTTGAAATCACTACATTTTTGAACAAAAGATTCAATTTCTAACTTTATCATTTCAAACATTATTCACAAATATTTTTCTAAATCTTAACCGCATTTAACTATTCTTCTTATATGATTTACGCTCATTTTATATTCCCTAGCTAATATAGATGCATTAACTCCATTAAATCTTTTAATAATTTCTTCATTCCTTTTATCCCTTATAGCACTACTATAAGTTGGAACATATAAACTGTTACCTCCATATAGTTTGCATATTTCTAAATATACTTCTTCACCAACTAACTCATATAAAGCCTCTAAGTCTTCTCTTATCATACTTTCCTCCTGTTTTTTATTATTTTCCTTACTTTTTCCTTCTATTTATATAGTAGTGTCACTAAATACCTCTTTCCACAAAAGTATTTGAGAAACATATATCCCTTACATAAGTTGTAAACACACATTATAACTACATATAACTTTTCTCACCTATTATATAAGTATAAGCAAGGTAACTTGCTAAAATAACTTAGCTAATTGCTAAGAATATAAGGAGGATTATTATGGCAGTAGTAGTAACTAAAAACCCATCAGGACTTAAATTAAGATATGATTGTGGAAAGGATGATGAAACTGGAAAAAGCATAGTTAAAAGTAAAACTTATGCTAATATATCACCAGATGCACTAGACCAAGATGTATATGATGTTGCAGTAGCAATTTCATCACTTCAATCTAACACTCTTTTAAGTGTATCTAAAATAGACACTAATACCTTATCAGAATAAAATTACTTATTTTATATGTTATTTAAAAAATTTAATTATTAAAATTAGGGGGATATATTATGGAAATAAAAAAGAAACTTGTAATGACTTTTAAAACTTCAAATGGAAAAAATTTTTCTTTATCAGTAGATGATCCTAGAGAAAATCTAACTGAATCTGAGATAAAGTCTGCTATGACTTTGGTTTTATCAAAAGGTGTATTTGTTGTAAATGGAGAGGAATTAGCTGCTTTAGTAGATTCTAAGGTAGTTCAAACTGATACTACTGAATACGACTTAGTTGTATAATTAGTTGGAAGAAAACTTGCAAAATCTGATTGCTAATGTTGGCTTTCCTATTGCTCTTTCTATGTATTTATTAGTTAGAATAGAAGGAAAGCTAACTAAACTAACAGATAGTATTAGTGAACTCTCTAAAAATATAGGGGCTGTCTCTAAATAGAGGCTAGCTCCTTTTTACTTTTCCTATAATAAACATTAATAGTTAATAGACTGAAAATGAAGTCTTTTTCCATTGTAGCAATAATGCCTATATCCAGTTTCCCCATCTCTACACTTTGCAACTATTAAATCAACTAGCTTTATTCCATTTTTTCTAGAATTTATAACCTTATCCCTATTTGCACCTATAGCTTTTATAGCATCCTCAAAATCAGAATTAACAGGCTCATGAATATATACTACATTGTTGCTATCGTGAAATATGGCCTTACTATCTCTCATTGGTCTCTCTCCCCAAGGTCTAAAATCCTTCATCTCATCATTTAATTGACTAAGCTGGATAACAGGTATATTAAAATCTAAGGTGATATTTTTAAGCTCCCTAGATAAACTAGCCACTTCTCTTTCTCTATTTTGCATAGTAGATTCAACATTCATAAGCTGAACATAATCTATAATAACTAAATCTGGCTCTAACTCTCTTATTCTTCTTTTTAAAGCGCTAATAGTGCTTATCTTATCATTTATATACATTAAGTTTTGACTAGAGTACTCCTTAAAAGTATCTATAACCAATTTCCACTCATCTTCTTCTAATTGCTTATTCTTCATTTTCTTGGTGCTAATTCCAGTCTTTTTTGTAATATTTCTCATAAAAACTTGCTCATTACTCATTTCCCTACTAATAAATAATACCTTTTTCTTTTGAAAAACACAGTTTAACATAATCTGAAGAGCTAGGGCAGTCTTTCCAACACCACTTCTAGCAGCAATAGTTGTAAGCTCTCCTTTAAAAAGTCCACCTATAATATTGTCCAAATATTCAACACCAAACTTTATTCCCATATTTTCATCATTTTCTAAATAATGAAGTAAGTTTTCACAAATATCCTTGACACTATCATTATAGTTTTGAGTATTTTTATTTAAAATTTCCCTCATTCTTTTCTCAAAATTATATACAACCAAATCCATATCTTCATCATCACCTAGGTCTTGAAAAAGATTAGTACAATTTTTAATAATCTCTCTTCTTAAATACTTGTCCTTTAAAATTCTAATATGACTATCTATAGAATAATTTTCTCCAATAGCTACCATATCAGTTAAATAGCTTATCTCTATGTTAATACCTCTGTCCTTAAGCTTTGTATATACACTTTGAATATCAATAGCCATATTATTTTTATACAAAACTTTCATAACATCTAAAATATACTTATGGATATTTATAGTAAATAAATCCTCATATAATTCCTCTAGCTTAAAATTTAAAGTATTATCACTTATCAAGCTCCCAATAATACTTTGCTCTATATTAATAGCATCAAACTTCTTCATAGTTCCCCCTAATAATCAAATTCAATTTCCCATTCTCCATCAGACTCTTCTTTTGAATAATTTAAAATTTCTTCATTCAAATACCCTTCAAACTTATTGCTAAATAAAGTTTCAGGTCTTAAATATTTTTGCATATCACTATACATCCATTGTTTTGACTTAATATCTATCACTTTCTTAAAATCTTCTAACTCAAATCCTTCATTTACCCTTGCCTTAATAAGGCTTTTTGTTTTATTGGTGGTTGGTTTAAAATTCTTTTTACAGGTTTTATTAAAATAAGCAATTACATCAATACATATATTATTTATTTTTTTATTTATATTATCTTTTTCTAAGTTGCCTTCTTTAGTTACACATTTATTATCATTATTAGTATCACTGTCTATATAATCTTTAAAATCTTTATCCCCTAAGTCCTTAAAATCACTAATATATAATATTTCACTTAAATTTGCATCATTATCATTTTTAGTTATTATTTTTGTATCAATTTTAGTATCATGCTTAGAGTCAGTTATATATTTATATATAGAACATTTATTAGTTTTATTACCTTTAACTACCCTACTAATAATACCTAACTCTTCAAAACTTTTAATTAATCTTTGCACCTTGCCCTTAGAAAAGCCAAGCTCACTAACTGCCCCACTTATAGTAAATGTAAAATACCCAGTTTTAAGTTTTTTATAAATATTATTAGCATTAACCCTTCTCATAAGATAGTGATTAAAAATAATCTTATCTACATCCTTAATTGGATTAAACCTAAGGACTCTAATACTTAACTTACTATACATAAAATCCCCCTTTAAGTTTTGTATTTGTTAATTAGTTTTATTTTTGTTATCTTTAATTAAATTGTAGTTCTATTTACGTTAACTTTCAATATGTTTTTAATATTTTTTGCTAATATTTGTTTTTTAGTTTACACTAACGAAACTTTATACTATACTTTAAGTATGGTGAGGTGGATTTAAAATGACTTTTGGACAAAGATTTAAAGAACTTAGGATTCAAAAAGGTCTAAAACAACAAGAGTTAGTAGATGATTTTAATAAGATATATGGTTATACATTCACAAAGTCAGCAATATCTCAATATGAAAACGACAAGAGAAAGCCAGAAACAGAAGCACTTAGAGATTTCGCCCTGTACTTTAATGTATCTTTAGATTACTTACTATGTATAAATGAAGACAGAGATATTAATATAGATATAAAAGACCAATTTTTAGATTTTGTTGAAGGATTCTTTAAAGATAAAGATATTAGTAGAGATGAAAAGGACAAGCTATTTAAAGAGCTGTCTACACTTTATTTTGATTCATTAAAATAGGCTACGCAAAGCGTGGCTAATTTTTCAGCTTAGTGCAAAACATATATTCTGTATATTTACGAACTTTTGCACTATATATACTATTTATTTGGATTTTTGCTTCTTTTGGTTACTTAATGTCATTTTAAACAATTTTAATTATAATAATAAACTCAGGGGGATTTTTTATGTTTAGCGAATGTAAGTTTCTTAAATTTGATGATAAAGCACCTACTGCTAAGGACTTTGATAAGATAATGGAAGTTGCTAGCGTTGTTTTTTCTAGTGATAAATTTAGTGATGAAGATAAAAAAGATTTTTATATAAGAATTAGCATTATGTATGAAATGTATAGATAAAAGCCAGGTATATACCTGGCTTTTACTTATATTATTATTTTATAAATTCATTATTGATTATAAAGATATCCATGAGTTCCACATATCCTATTATCTTCCCCATTTAAAGTAAGCCTTGCCTTAGACTTTGAACCATTAGCCATAAGTACAACTTTAACATCACACCCTTTGTCTATATATCTTTTAAGTATAGTTGAAAAACTAAGCATATCATCATCTTGATGTGGTATAAAAAATATAACCGAATCCCCTTTACCAACTTCATTAAAAACAACATTTTCAACCCTTCTTCCTACTTTATATATATTTTTAGATTTAATTTTGTTCAGTAAATTAAACTGACTAGTTGATAAATTTCATTTTAATACAATTAGCATTGGAAATTTTCCCTTTGTGCTTAGCTAAGATTTCTAACTACCAAGACCTCAGCGAACTTTCATAGTCATATACTTAGCACATGTAAAATGGCATATCTTACTTAAGTAAGATATGCCATTTATCTTTAGTATAAAGTTAAATATTTATACAAAATTTTTAGATTTATCAATTTTATATAATAAGCTTTATAATGCTATATTATTTTCCTATAAATATTGACTCTATAAATCTAACAACATGTCTTTGAACACCGTGACCTACTTGATATAATGTTTCTCCTATTTGATCTGGTTTATAATTTTTGTATGCTGCAGTTTTCTTTATAGAATTTTCTTGAGCTTTAGTTACATTATTTGTAGCTAACACTAAAGCAGCTTTCTTCTTCCCTGCTAATGGTCCAGCTGCTAATGCATCTACTAAGTTTGCATCTTGAGCTATGAAAATAGATTGTGCATCTTGGTGGAATCTTTCTATAACCTTTGCGTTAGTTTCTTGAACATTAGCTCCTTGAATTCTTTCTGGAGCAGCTCCGTTTCCACTTGGCTTAGCTATTATATCAGCCATATCATTTTGTATATTTTCGTTTAATGCATAAGTTCCACCTATTATATATGCAGAATTTAACGCTTCACCCTTTAACCATATTTTAACATCATCAGCTATTCTATTTTCTTCTAGTAAAATTACTGGCTCCTTGCTTTGAGCTGCAACTGATGCTATAGATAATGCATCTCCCTCTCCTTTATATCCACCTGCAAAGTAAACATTCTGTATATCACTTATTGAATCTAACTTCTTAGCTACTTCAAATGAAGTTCTCATTCTATCTGAACCTGATATTCTTTCTACATTTACTCCCATAGCTTTTAATTCATTTATTATTGATTGTGGTACTGTGTTTTCCCCACCAACAATATATACATTTTTAGCACCTAATCTATCTATCTCTAACTTAGTATCTTTTCCTAAAGAAGTTTTGTTAGATACTAATATTGGAGCATCCATAGCTGCTGCTAAAGGAGCCGCTGTTAATCCATCAGGAGTTCCATTCCATCCTACTAATATTACATTTTCAGCTTTTTTCCATCCTTCTTGGCTAACTTGAACTGCAGTTTCACATCTATCTACACCTGCTAAAGCTGATACCATAGAATCTGTAGTATTATTTGCTGGCCTTCCCCATACATTTACTACCATGTTATATGCATTTGGTGCACCTGAAACAGTTACTTTAACACCTGTTTTTGTTTGTTCTTCATTTGCAATTGTTTGTACATCAACTTTTCCGCCTAATTTTTTAGCCTCTAATATTCTTTGATGTAATCTTAAACCTTGATCATTTAATTTACCATTTGTTTTAAATAATTGGCTAGCTTCTACATTATATTCATTTACACCAGCTTTATTTATAACTATTTCTGCAACTAATTTAGACTCTATATTTTTCCCTTTCTCATCAAAGTCAACTATAGCATTGTACTCACCTTCGAATCCTACTCTATGACCTCTATCAGTAACTTTTATTATAGTTTTAGTTGCTGTTTCTTGCTTTTCTATTTTGTAAACTGGAACATCTTCAAAAGTTCCATTTTCATTTTTTTCATACTTAACGTATTCTTTAAAGTATGGTCCTTGGCTATTTTGTATCCACTTATTATTTGTATATTTTTTTTGTGCTGCTTTTTGTAATTCTACTTCTACTTTTGCTATTCTCTCTATTTCACCTGCAGCTATTTCTATTTTTTTAACTTCATCTGCACTCGCAACTATCGGTGCTGCAACTTGTGCAACTGTAGCAACTGCCATTGCCATTGCTATATTCTTTTTCTTTAACATGTTCGTTCCTCCCCAAAATTATATAAAATAATTACATCTCTTTATTTATGTAAATTCCGTCTATCATATTTCTCACAAAGTTGTATTTCTCACACAAATAGATAATAATATAATCTCTTTTAATTTTCACCTATTTTCGTTTTACATTTTTCTGCATATTATCACATTATTTTCTTTATATTTTTAATTTTTCTATTTTTATACATTTTTTTATGTTTTCCGCCGTATCATTCATGTCTTTTTATGTCATAATTATTATTTTTGTTTTATAAATAATTTTATTTTAAAATATTTTTGTCGTAAAATGTATTACACTTTTTTTACTAACTTGATGTTATTATTTTATTACTAACTATAATCTTTTTGCCAATTTTATAACCAAGACCACTTATATCTTTTTTTGAGCCCATTTTTATTTGTTCAAATTATTCAATATGCTAAATAATAATAAAAAAAGAAGGTTCAAAATATTAAAATGGATCCTATATAGTGGACACGAGAAAAAGCGTGTCTATCTATATAGGATCTTTTTTTGTAAAATATTAACTGAGGAGTGATTAAAATATGACTAAAAAAATATTTAAAGAACATGAAATATTAGAGTTATCTAAGAATAAATACGTAAAAAATATGACTTCTAAAGGGATAACTTATACTAATGAATTTAAATTACAGTTTATTGCAGAATATAAAGATGGAAAAAATTCGAGAAAAATTTTTGAAGATGCAGGATTCGATATTGAGATGATTGGTGTTAAACGAATAGATTCAGCTAGTTTAAGATGGCGAAATGCGTATAAAGATAAAGGGATTTTAGGTTTAGATGATACTAGATCTTTAAATTCAGGAAGAACCCTTAATAGAGAGTTAACTATTGAAGAAGTTCTTGCTAAGAAGGATGCTGAGATAGCGTATCTCAAAGCGGAGCTTGAATTAATAAAAAAGCTCGAGCTACAAGAAAGGCAGGTGATAAATAATAAGTTATCACCATCTAAGATATTTAAAATAATACAAAATTTAATTAAAGATTTTAATCTTAATAAGTTGACGAGATATTTATGCAAAATTGCTAATGTCTCTACTTCAGGTTATTATAAATTTTTAAATAACTTTAAAACTAGAGATATGAAAGAATATAGCGATCTTAAATCAAAAGAAATTATTCTAAAAGCATTCAATTATCGCGGATATAAGAAAGGTTCTAGATCTATAAAAATGGTATTAAAGAATAAATTTAATATCATAATGAATAGAAAGAAAATCCAAAGGATAATGAGAAAATATAATATTATTTGTCCAATACGTAAAGCTAATCCATACAAACGCATAGCTAAGGCGACAAAGGCACATAGGGTTGTTCCAAATAAGCTTAATAGAGCATTTAAACAAAATATACCTGGAAAAATAATGTTAACTGATATCACATATATGCCGTACGGCAATAATAAAATGGCGTATTTATCTACCATAAAAGACTCTTCAACTAACGAAATACTAGCATATAAACTTTCCAATAGTTTAGCTATAGACATTGTAATTGAAACTATAGATAAATTGATAAAATTAAAACCATTTAGATTACATAAAGATGCATTTGTACATTCCGATCAAGGGTTTCATTACACAAGTCCAATATTTCAAAGACTACTTAAAGAAAATAACTTAGGCCAATCTATGTCTCGAAGAGATAACTGTTGGGATAATGCTCCGCAGGAGTCATTCTTTGGACATATGAAAGATGAAATTGATTACAAAAATTGTAACACAATAGAAGAACTTAGAATTTTAATAGATGATTATATGGATTATTATAATAATAATCGCTGTCAGTGGAATTAAAAAAAGCTAACTCCTGTACAATACAGAAATCAGCTTTTTAATAACTCTCTTTTTCTAGTGTCCTTGACAACGGATCCACTTTAGATATCCCTTCTTTATTTTAATATATGTTTAAAATCTTATATTTTTATTTTAAGTTTATTATTGTACATCCTTTGCTAATGGATTCCAAGTTAAAGCTACTGGTTCAATTTCAGTTTTTCCATCTACCTCAACTTCTAAAGTGAACATCATCTTTATATATTTTATATACATATCATTTAGAATTGTACCTGGCCCCATATTCTCTTCTTTGAAAAATTCTGTAAATCTTCCTAGTGCAATATCTTTTCCTTCATCGTATCCACTATCTTCTGCTCCTGTTTCAATATATATAATTTGATCCTTCATATCAGCAAAGTTTTCAAAACCAGTATTTACTGTTCTACCAGTTTCATCTATTTATATTTATTAAAGTAATAACTATATATCTAAGATTTCTTTTATATATGGTATAATATTTATTTGGATATATTACATTTTACAAGGAGTTGACATTTTGAGAGACAAAAAACTAGATATTTATCGCGGTCTTATAATGATGTATGTAGTTGGAGTTATACATACTCTATTTTGGTTCCCTGTTTCTAATCACGTTTTAAAGTCACTTTTCTTATTTGAAATGGCTGTGGTATTTTTTATTACTGGTGCTAGTTATTCTCTTAGCTCAAAAAAAAGCTACATTAAATACCTTATATCTCGTGTTCCAAGGGTTATAGTTCCATATCTTATTTTTGGACTATTTGTTATTTTCATTCAATATATAGCTTATATTTTAGGAACTTCTATTACTGATTCTCCTATAAGTATATTTGTATATGATACACTACATCCTTTAAAGAAACCTGGGGTTTTCATACCTTTTATTACTTGGCATTTATGGTTTATGCCTGTGTACTTATTGTTAGTACCTTTCATACCCCCAATGTTTAAGTTATTTGAAAGTCTAAAAGGTATTTTTAAATTTATCCCTTTATTATTTATTGCAATATTAGTATTCTATTTTGAAAATACTACTCTTAATATTGATTTTAAAAGTGTTATTTTCTATGCTTTTTGGATTTATACAGGATTTTTCTATACAAAATTTAAGGATGTTAATATTTCAGTAGTCAAAAATATAGCTATATCTTTGATTCTTTTTATAGCTTTAGTTTTAATTGTTAAGGGTGATAGATATGTTTTAAATATGTCTACTAATAAATTCCCTCCAAATTTTGCATTCTTAGTTTTTACTATGACTGCTTTTAGCTTTTTATATATGTTTAGAAAAGTTATATTAAAATTTGGGGATTTACCTTATATAAGAAATATTGTTGATATTTATAGTGCTTATGGTTTTACCCTTTATTTATATCAACCTTTTACTTATTTATTACTACAGCCTATTTATCTATATTTATTTAATTTAACTGGATACAACTTTGTTTTAAGATGTGCTTTAACTCTTATAAATATTGTTGCTGTTATTTTAATTAATATTATATTTGCCAAAACTTTTGGTAGGTTTGAGAATTTTAAGCTTAAATTTAATTCATCTAATATAAATATAAAAAATAATATGGATATGAAAAAAGCGTCATAATTTTATGACGCTTTTTTTTTAAATATTATTACTTTGCTTAGTACATAGTTTAGTACTATTACTAATATGTTTGTAAATATCTTTGTTATAAAGTCATTGATTCCCATCATATCTATCATCACATACATTAATATCATTTCCATTACACCTGATAATAGTCTACAACTTACAAATGACGTAAATTCTTTTATTAAAAATTCTAGCTCTGTATTATTACTTTCAAATACAAAAAACTTATTTGTTATATATGCAAATATTACTGCTACTATCCATGCTATTATATTTGCTACCATATAGTTTAGTTCTATTATTCTTGTTAATCCTATATATGTAGCTATATTAACACCTACTGTTAGCCCTCCAAAGACTAAATACATGATGCTTTCTCTATACTTTTTTAATATATCCATATTATTCTCCTATTTAGTATTTAACCACCAATTTTTAATACTGGTGGTTAATGGTTATAGCTATGCTTTTTGTATATATTTATGATTTATTTTTTCTTTTATACTTCCATCTTTTTTGTTTACTAGATATGCATTTTTTACTAATTCAAACATTGGCATATCGCTCATTGAATCTGAGTATGAATATGAATTTTCATAGTCTATTTCTATATCTAGTTTATTTAATACTTCTTCAATTCTTTTTACTTTCTCTTTCCCTTTACAGTTGTTTCCTATTATTTCATTTTTATATCTATTATTTTCATATAATAATTCTGTACCTATCACTTCATCTGCATATTTATATTCTTTGAAATATTTCATATATGCTTTTGGTGATGCAGTTATCATTATTATTGTTGAATCTTTTTTTGATTTTTCTATTATGTCTTTTATATTTTTATTTATCTTAACTTTTAATTTTTTATCAAAAAATTCTTTTAATTCTTCTTCACTAAAGTTTACTATTGGGCTAAATACAGCTTCTTTTGCTTTTTTCAAGCTAGTTAACTTTAATGCATACCCTACTAGAGTTATAAATATATATGGTATTTTTATTATTGTTTTTAATGGCTTTGTTTTTAGTGAGTATAGTATAAAGTCTATCATACTATCTGTATTTATTACTGTATAGTCTATATCTAGTAATAGTACTTTCTTTTTCATATACCCTCCTACATTAATATTAATAGGCAACTTAATACCCATAATATCACATTTATTTGTAGAGTTCTATCTTTTAATACTACATCAGTTGGGTTTCCTTCTTCTGTTGTATTTATTATATAGTTATATCTAAGCACTCCATATACTACAAATATTGTTGTATATATCATTTGAGGTTTATCTGGATTACTTGTTGAGTAAAGCGCATAACATACTATCACAGAACTTAATACTACTCCCATCATCTGGTTTATTATTTCTGAGTTATACTCTTTTAATATTTTTCTATGTTCTCCTGCTTGATTTTTAAGTCCTTCTATTTCTTTTTTTCTTTTACCTAGCCCTAAGTATAAAGATAAGAAGAATGTACATAATATTATCCAACTTGATAATTCTACTCCTATTGCTACACTACCTGCACATACTCTCAATATAAATCCTATTGCTATTGAAAATACATCTAGTAGTACTACATTTTTTATTTTAAATGAGTATAATAGGTTATTTATTAAGTATATAAATATTATGGCTGTTAGTTTTAAGTTTATTTTTGATGATAAAACTAGTGCTACTACTACTAATCCTATTAACAATACTACTGCATTTTGTATTTTTATTTTCCCACTTGCTAGTGGTCTTTTACATTTTTTAGGATGTAATTTATCTTTTTCTATATCTACTATATCATTTAACACATATACAGCTGATGATATTAGACAAAATGATATAAATGCTATTATTGTTTTATATATTAAATCTAAATTTCCTATGTTATTTGAAAATATTAGTGCCGCTACTACAAATAAGTTTTTTATGTACTGATTTGGTCTCATAAGCTTTATGTATTGACCTATTATGTTTTCTTTTATTATGCTATCTTCAATGACAATTTCTTCTTTTAAATTTTGCATATATTCACCTTCTTTGTGTCTTATTTAGGATAATTATTCATACCTATTTCTAATATTTTTAAAAATCCTTGTATATTACTTATTATCATAGTTACTAGTACTACTACTAAGAATATAATGAATATTTTTGTATATTTTTTAGGTAAAGATTTTGCAAAATAAGCTAAAAGTATTATTATTGCAAATGAAAAATATATTGCCATTATGTTTGCATTTTTTAGGTTATATCCTATTATTCCATGTAATGTTATATTCGCAAGTATTGCCCCTAAACATAATTGAGGTATTCTTTCTTTATAGTGTTTTATACCTCCTATTATTGCACATACAAATAATACTAAAAATATTAGGAAAAATATCATATTAGGAAGTCCTTGTTGTAAAAACATCCCATTTTCAAATTTTGCACTAGGAAAATACATTGTTGGGTATAGTAATCTTACTAATGTCATCTTTAGTTTTTCAAACATAGGTATTACTTGTATAAATTTTGTATCACTTTTGACTATATCTTTTACCATGAAAAAGCTATTATATGCTCTTGATGATACGATAATTACATAAGCTGCTAATACAAATGCTCCAATATGCTTTGCCATTTTTTTGATGTTTATTTTAAACTCTAATAATAAGTTTATTCCATACATATATATATTGGTAAGAGTTATTCCGAATAAAGGTATTGCAGCTATATCTATCCAGTATGATTCTTTATTTTTAAGTTTATTTACTAAGAATACAAAGAATACTAATGATAACTGGCCATATATAAATCTCTCTACATTCATAGTCATAAATATTTGAGGGAATGAAAATACCATCATACTTATTATTAGTGCTAGTATTTCCCTTTTTATATTTAATTTCTTTATTGTACTATATACCATTGTTATTGACGCTGAACTTACTAATATTTGTAATAGTATTAACCCCATACCATATACATGGTTAAACCCTATATTAAAATTAGTAGCTATGTTCGTACTCAGTAAATGTATTGGATATCCTATTAATGATACTATCTGCATGAATAGTATATGTTTACTATTATCTTGCGCTAACGCAAATGTATTCCAATTAAATAATACACCTGTATCTGTATCTAATAATACATCATACGTATTATTTGTATCATAGAATATTGTTGTTTTTGAATAAAATATTATAGCTATTGCTAAGTATATAATTGCTACTGATATAAATAACAATATCTCTGATTTATGTTTTGCTATTTTTTCTGTCAAAGTTTCCACTCCTTTTTGCATAAGTTTATAGCTTGTTTATTATACCATATAATCTCTATTTTTATATATGAAAAAAGGGATGTATTTCTACATCCCCTCTCCGAAATCAATTATCACTCCATTTTCATCTATTATTACTCCATTACCTACTACTGTGTTTCTTTCCATCTCTCCATATTCATTAAAGTAATAGCTTTTACCATCTATCTCTACTATTCCTTTTTGAAGCACTCCATCACCATTAAAGTAATATGTTTTTTCATTTATATTTTGCCATCCTGTTCTAACTGCTCCATCAAATCCAAAGTAATACATATTTCCATCTAGTTCTTCCCATCTTTGTTGCATTGATCCATCTGGATTAAAGTAATATTTTTTACCATCTATTATTTGCCAACCAGTTCTTACTACTCCATCATTTCCAAAATAATATTTATTACCATCTAACTCTTGCCAGTACCATAATGATACTCCATTTAGTGGATTCAAATAATATCTTTTACCGCCTATTACTTGCCACTTTATTTTCATTACTCCGTTATTATCAAAGTAGCTTCTTCTACCTTTTACGACTTCTTGCCATCCTATTCTCATTATTCCATCATTTCCAAAGTAATATTTTTCATTACCTACTGTTTGAAGTCCTGTTCTTAACACTCCATCTGGTCCAAAATAATATTTATTACCATCTAGATATTGCCAATTCCAAAGTGCCACTCCATTTAATGGATTTAAGTAATATTTTTTCCCATCTATCACTTGCCACTTTATTTTCATTGCTCCATTGCTATCAAAGTAACTTTTTCTTCCCTTTACAACTTCTTGCCATCCTGTTCTCATTATCCCATCATTTGCAAAGTAATAGCTATTTCCATTTAAGTTTTTAAGACCTGTCTGCATTACTCCATTACCATCAAAGTAGTATTTCTTTCCTGATATTGTCTGCCATCCTGTTTTTATTTCATTTCCATCAGTTAAACTTATTTTATAGCCTGCTGCTATTTGTTTAAAGCTTTGGTCTGTATACTTTATTATTACTTCACTTTTATTTGGTATTTTTTCAAATAAATCTCTAATTTCCTTGTTGTGCATTCTTATACATCCACCTGATACATGTTTACCTATTGAGCTTTCATTATTGTTTCCATGTATTCCGTATGTTGTTCCATAAGTTAAGCCTACTTGAAGCCCTAACCATCTATCACCTAGTGGATTTCTAGGATCTCCTCCTGGTATTCCCCCTGAATAATATGGTCTATTTTTAATCTTATTTACTATTTTAAATTTTCCCTGTGGAGTTGGTGTACTTTTTTTGCCTGTTGCTACCCTGTATTCCCTAACAAACTTATTATTAACATAATATCCCATCCTATTAGTTTTTGAATTTATAACTAAGAGATGTTTACTTGCTGCTTCTATGTTTATTATGTTTATAAAAGAAAATGCTAATATTAATACCATTGTTGATATTATAGATATGTGTTTTTTTAGCTTTTTTTTCACTCTTATTCCTCCCCCCTGATTTCTAATATATTGCTTGAATTACTTAGTTAGACTTATTTAAGGGGGTTTCCTTTAGTGTTATTAATTGCTATTTTCCCTTATTTTTTCATTTACTTTTATTTTATTATTTTTATTTCATTATTTTTTGTTATGAAATTAAATTTTTTATTACTTTGTATATATATTTGTATATATATTATTACAATTAAAAATCCAATTTGCTAATTTAACTAATACTATCTAAATGTTTTATATAAAAAATCCCTTGAAATAATAACTATATTATCTCAAGGGACTTTTTACTATTATATTTTTAATATATAATCTTAGTTTTTACTTTTACAGTTTGATTTTTTTATGTTTTTTATAAATAGTATTATTACTATTCCAACTACTAATACTGTTGTCACCATTACTATAGTATTTATAATTCCGCCACTTGCTAATACTTTGTTTCCTATAAAGTATCCTCCACCTATTAATACTAAGTTCCAGAAAAGTATTCCTATACTTGAATATAGTATAAAATACCATACATTCATTTTCACAGTTCCAGCTACTAATGAAATAGCTGTTCTTGCTACAGGCACAAATCTAGATAACATTATAGCTGATTTATTATATTTTTTTATAAAATTATAAGATGCTGAAAGAGATTTTTTAGTTTTTGGAAACTTTTTTCTAATATAATCTAAAAGTCCATCTCCAAATTTTGCTCCTAACCAATAATTTAATAAAGATCCCACTATTCCCGCTATTGTTGTTGTTATAAGTATAGTCACAAAATCCATATCATATGATGCTCCTACCATACCTATAAGTGGTAGTACTACTTCACTAGGTAGTGGAAAATTTGCATATTCTAATGCTACTAATAAAAACATACTTATTAATCCATATTCTCTAATAAAAACTTCTAAAAACTGTTCTAAAGCCATTGAATCTCTCCATTTATAAATTTAGTCAGTTTCTATTATACATTATTACAGTTTCTATTAGTAGTCATAAATGGTTAGATTTTCTATATTTTATAATAACTTATGTTATTTTATATTTCAAAATATAATTCATATGTTTTGTATTCATCACTTTGATTAATTATTTCGTAGTTATTGTTTATATAATCTTTCTCTAAATTTTCTCCTAATATTATTTTATTTTTAGGTGTATTTACATCTTCTGTTATTTTATTTTCAACATATATAGAAGGGATCTTGCTGTATATAGTATCACTTGATTTTATTACATTTTCATCATTTAAACTATTTGTCACCCTTCCTTCTAATATAAGTTTTGATACACGATTTTTAATATAAGATTCATTTAAACTAATTGTAGATTTATTACTCTTTCCTACAATATTATCTACTTTAACATTTGAACTTGAAATACTTATAGCTGGTAAAATTTCCGATTGTGTTTCTATATTCATATTTTTAAGCTTTATATCTGAACACATTTGTATAGATATAGATTCTTGTCTTGATTTTATATTAAAATTTCTAAGCTCTACTCCATCATGACCTATAAATATTCCTGGATTTTGCAAACTTAGTGTCTCTATACTATAATTTTCTTCACCATTACTTCCATCTATAGTTACTTTATTATTTATATTTAAATAGTTGTTTGTTGCTATTTTAATATGATTTTCTAGTTTTATTATAGTTTCCTTGTCTTGTGATGCTATTTTTATATACTTTCTTATTTCATCTTCATTTTTTACAAATGCTATATTTTTATCTACTCCATCTAAGTTTTCTATTATTATATCTTCTTCTATGATATTGCCATATTTATCTTTTATGCTTTCTTTTTCTATTATTATCTTACTATCTTTACCTACAATTTCTTCTTGTAATTTTATTATTAGGTTGTTGTTATCTATTTTTACATCATCATATTTACTTAATTTAATATATTTTACTTCATCTAAAGTTGTATTAAAATCTTTATTTTCTAATTTTAATATACAATTAGGATCTACTTCTATTTTTATTTTTTCTTTTATATAATCTACATTGCTATCTATGTCTTCATCAAATTCTATGTTTATTATTCTCTTTTCATTATCAATACTATGATTCACATAATTGGGTGATAATTTATCTTCTATCTCTAGAGGTGGTTCTATTGTTGTTGGTGGTATCGATTCTTCTGGCTCTGTTGGTGGCTCTATTGGCGTTGGAGGTATTGATTCTTCCGGTTCTGTTGGTGGCTCTATTGGCGCTGGCGGTATTGATTCTTCTGGTTTTATTGATGGCTCTGTCGGTGGTGTTGGTTTTGTAGGTGGATTTACTGGTTTTAGTGGTTTATAATTTTCTTTAATACTAATTAGTTCATTCTTTGCATTTTTATGTATCCCATACCCAACTTGTATAAGTTTTTTTATTTCTTTTTCTTTTAGCACTTCTTTTTGAGTATTGTCAATACTTTCGCCTAATACTACAATAGGTGATTGTTCTTTTGTAGCTAATGGTGTTATTAATACTCCATCTACTAAATCTTCACTATTTCCTTTACAGTAGTATACTTTATTTAATTTATCAGGATAAAATTCTCTTATTATTTTCCCATTAGTTTCATATCTATCTTTACCACTTATTCTCTTTGGGTTTGGTAGTTTTTTCAATATTTCATTACATATTGAATCTTCCCCTCCTATAACATAAGTCTTATCTATATACTTATCTTTTATCCATTTATAACCATGTTCTATGTTATCACTTTTTGATAATATGATTGGGATATTTTTACTTCCTCCTACTGGTGCTATTGATATTGCATCTACTAAAGTTTCTTGTCCATTAACAACTATTACTTCATCACATTTTTCATTGCTTATGATGTTTATTTTATTTGCTATTTGGACTGATGTTTCATATCTATCTTTTCCACTTATTCTTTCAATGTTTAAGTTATTTTCTTTAATCTGATTTTCTACGTTTTCATGAATTACAGATTTCCCACCTATTATATATACTTTTTCTGTTTCTAGCCTTTTGATTTCTTCTATTGTTTTATTATCTATTTTGTTATATTTAGTTAGAAGTATTGGTGAGTTTATTTGAGATGCTAATATACTTGCACATAGCATATCTGGAATTGACTTTGAATTTACTATTATTACTTCTTTAGATATTTTAAAATTCTTAGATATTTCTATAGATGTTTCAAATCTATTTTCTCCTCCTATTATGCATTCTGATGCATATATTTGTATGGGAATTAGTGTGCTTAATATAGTTACTAAACTTATGAATTTTTTTATATCAATCTCTCCTTTTAATTATTTTTATTTTACATTATTTCCTTTTTATGCTTTTTTATAATAAATTTTAAACAAAATTTCATCTACTTAAATATTTATTTTCTTTGTAATTAAAAAAGCTATTTTAATATGTTCTACATAGAACCTATTAAAATAGCTTGTATACTATTCTTTGCCAATTGCTACTTCATCAAACTTTTTTACTTCATATCCATTTGGATTATTACTTTGCCATCTCCATGAATCTTCACACATCTCTTCTATTCCATACTTAGCTTTCCATCCAAGCTCTTTTTCTGCTTTTGAAGGGTCTGCATAGCAAGTTGCTATATCACCTTCTCTTCTTGGTGCTATTTTATATGGAATTTCTTTATTACTTGCTTTAGAAAATGCCTCTACAAGTTGTAATACACTATATCCTTTCCCTGTTCCAAGGTTGTATGTAACTAAACCTGGATTTTCATCTAGTTTTTCTAGTGCTTTTACATGTCCATATGCTAAGTCTAATACATGTATGTAATCTCTAACTCCAGTTCCATCTACTGTATCATAATCATTTCCAAATACATTTAAATATGGAAGCTGACCTACTGCAACTTTAGTTATATATGGCATTATATTATTTGGTATTCCAACTGGTTCTTCACCTATTCTTCCGCTCTTATGTGCACCTATTGGATTAAAATATCTAAGTATAGCTATATTTAAATCTTTATCTGCATAGCATATATCTCTTATCATATCTTCTATTATTAATTTCGTTCTTCCATATGGGTTTGTTACTGATAGTGGGAAGTCTTCTTTTATTGGGCAAGTTTTAGGACTTCCATATACTGTTGCTGATGAACTAAATACGAAGTTTTTAACATTATATTTTTTCATAAGTTCAAATAGGACTAGTGTAGTTATTAGATTATTTGAATAGTATTCAATAGGCATAGATACCGATTCTCCTACAGCCTTAAGTGATGCAAAATGTATTATGGAATCTATATTATTTTCTTCAAATACCTTATCCATCTTTTCTTTATCTGTAATATCTATTTCATAAAATTTTGGAGTTTTACCACTTAGCTCTATTATTCTATTTACAACCTCTTTGCTACTATTACATAAGTTGTCAACTATTATTACTTCATGGTTTTCTTCCAATAGCTTTATTACAGTATGGCTTCCTATGTACCCAGCACCACCACTTACTAAAACTGCCATATTCATCACATTCTTTCTCTAATATTTTTTATTTTTAAAGCCTAGTCATAATATTTTTGCATAAATTTATGTCTAGGCATACTTAATAGTTTAAATATATATTATTGTTTTTAGTCTTTGTTTTGGAATTTAAATATATAAACTATTACTCTTTATCTGATGCTACTTCTTTATCTGATACTAATTCTTTTTTATCTTCTTCATTTACTATTTTTCTCATGTAGTTCATTAAATCATCTCTTAAGTTATCTCTTTTTAAAGCAAAATCTATAGTTGCTTCTAAGAACCCAAACTTATCTCCTACATCGTATCTTCTTCCTTCAAAGTTGTATGCATATATTGCTTCTTGGTTTCCTAAAGTCTTAAGAGCATCTGTTAATTGTATTTCTCCACCTTTTCCTGGCTCTTGATTTTCAAGTATATCAAATATAGCTGGAGTTATTATATATCTTCCAAGTATAGCTATGTTTGATGGAGCTTCTTCAACAGCTGGTTTTTCAACCATGTCCTTAACTTTATAAACTCTATCTTCTATGTGTTTAACATCTAATATTCCATATTTACAAGTATCTTCTTTAGCAACTTCTTGTACTCCTAATATACTTGTTTTGTACTCATCATAAGCACCTATTAATTGCTTTAAACAAGGAGTTTCATTGTCAACTATATCATCTCCTAAAAGTACTGCAAATGGTTCGTTTCCTATGAAACTTTTAGCACAATGTATAGCATGACCTAATCCTTTTGGTTCTTTTTGTCTTATATAGTGTATATTTACCATATTAGATATATTTCTTACCATTTCTAACATTTCAGTTTTTCCTTTTTGCTCAAGTTCAAGTTCTAATTCAACAGACTTGTCAAAATGGTCTTCTATTGACTTTTTATTTCTTCCTGTTATTATTAATATTTCCTCTATACCTGATTCTATTGCTTCTTCTATTATATATTGTAAAGTTGGTTTATCTACTATTGGTAGCATTTCTTTTGGTTGAGATTTTGTAGCTGGTAAAAATCTTGTTCCTAATCCAGCCGCTGGTATTATAGCTTTTTTAACTGTCATCGCATTTACTTCCCTTCATAAATTAATATAATAATTTTCTATTGTATATTTATCTGTAATGTTATTAACATTTTAATTATCATTCTATATTATACAACAATTTTCAATTTAATGAAGTTTATTTGATAAACTTTATACTAAATTATCTAGTTTTATCATTTAAAGTAATATAATGCTACTTCATATTCATAAATTTAATACCTATACCTATACCAAATATAGCTATTGATGTCATCACTTCTGGTGTTAATAAACTACTTTCTTCTTTATTTTCTTCCTTCTTTACTTCTTGTTTTTGACTTTTCTCTTTGCTGTCTTCAATTTTATCATCATCGGTATTTGTCACTTCATTATTAGAGTTATTTTTTTTATCTATATTTACTTCGTTTACATTTATATCTTTGTCTATATTATTATCTGTTATATTATCATTATCAACATCTTTATCATCGCTTGAATCTAAATTTTCACCTTTATTTGATTCTTGATTATTTTCTTGTTTATCATTATTTATTGATGATACATCTCCTCCCACTTGAAGATACTTATATGCTCTACCACCAAATACTAAGTGCTTCCCATCTTTGTCTACATTTTCTTCAAAGTTATAGTATAAGTTATAATCTTTAAAGCTTTCTAAATCATCCCACAGTACATTACCTTCTACATATTTTCCATTATCACTTATATAGTTTGGTACTATTTGCTTGTTATCTAGATTATCTATACTATTATATATTCTGTACTTATTTTCTATTATGCTCTCAGTTCCAAGATCTATGATTTGATTTGATATATTTACACTTTTTAGTTTTCCATTTGTAAATAAGTTTTTTATTTCATTTATACTTTCTATATTATTATTTGATAAATCTATACTTTCTAGATTCGTTGCATATTCTAGGCCTGACAGACTTTTTATATTTTTATTGCTTCCATTATCTGAGCTTATACTTTTAAGACTTTCTATTTCTGATTTTGTTACAGACGAGTTTATATCACTTTTATCTAATTCTTTATTTATTGCTCTTTTTAAATTTACATCGCTTATGTTTATAATCTCACTTATTTCTTTTTCATCTATTGTTTCTTCATTATTTTCTGGTTCTATATTTTCTAATTCTTTATAGCATTTTTCCTCTGCATAAGAGTTAATTTCACTGATGCTAACCAATAAAAATATAGCAATTAACATTATTATGACCTTATTCTGCTTCACACGCTGATTCAATATTTATTCCTCCATAGTATCTTTTCTACCATTCTAGTATCTAAAACTTTATGATATTTTTATATATTAATTTTACGTATTGTAACTTTTATTATTTATAGTGAAATTATTAATTATAAAAAGCTCCACCAAATAATTTAGTTTATTCTTTTTACTTATACCTTTCATAATTAAATCATTTCATTTATTTTTTATTACTTGTTATTATATATTCTTATGATTCACTAACTATATCATTAGCCTTTTTATCTTGATCTACATTTATACTCTAAAAATTTTTATGCTAAAACAAAGAAAAACAATACTATATTATGGAATATATGGTGAAAAGTATAATTAATATATTGTAAGCCTTATATTGCAATTAATTGATTTTGATTATATATAATCAAATAGTATAATCAAACTAGAATTACAATATAAAAACCACATTCATCTACTTATTAATAGTAAATGGATGTGGTTTTTATATTATTTTACTAAACTACTCCCAAGTTCGCATTATATTAATAATGCGAATTAAAAAATATTATTTTTATACAATAGATTTTAATGTAATAATTGTATTTTTCATTATACTTTTTTTATTTATAAAAATACTAAGTCATCTGACTTAGTATTTTGTTTTTATTAATACTTCTAGGTTGTATACTATTTTTATAATAATCTTTAAATTTACTTAAAGTATTAATTAATCTATTTAAGTAAGCTTTCAATATCTTTTTCTATCTTTTCTGGCTCACAAGTTGGAGAATATCTTTTTATTACATTCCCATTTCTATCAACAAGGAATTTAGTAAAGTTCCATTTTATTTCATCACCTTCTGTTGTGAATCCACCTTGCTTAAGCATAGCATAAAGACCTTCTGAAGCAGCATCTTCTTCTGCATTTGGAGCTTGCTCTCTTAAGTATTTGTATAACTCAGATGCATTTTCTCCGTTAACATCTATTTTAGCAAAAGTCTTAAAAGTAGTATTGTATTTAAGTTGACAGAAAGTTACTATTTCCTCATTAGTTCCTGGTGCTTGCCCGAAGAATTGATTACATGGGAAATCTAATATTTCAAACCCCTTATCATTGTATTTATCATATATTTTTTGAAGACCTTCATATTGTGGAGTAAATCCGCATCCAGTTGCAGTATTTACAATAAGTAATACTTTTCCTTCATAGTCTTTCATTGTAGCCTCATTGCCACCTATTTCTTGTACATTGAAAGTATATATCATATTTAATCTCTCCTTTTATTTTATTATTATAGATTTATTATTTGTTTAAGCAATTTTCTATTTTTTCAGCAAGAATTTCTTTTGGTGAGAACCCTACTATCATATCTTGCTTTTGACCCTCTTTGAAAATTGCTATTGTAGGTAGTCCAGCAACACCATACTCCTGTAGTATATTTACAGACTCATCTGCATCTACCTTTATAAATTTAACGCTATCCTTCATTTCTTCTGCTAAACTATCAATTATCGGAGATAGCATTTTACATGGACCACACCATGTTGCAAAAAAGTCTACAACAACAACTCCTTCGCTAATTTTATTTGCAAATTTACTTTCATTTATTATTTCAACCATTTTTGAACCTCTTATTCTTTTCTATAATGCAATTTCATTTATTTTATTTTTTGAACATCTTTTTAGCTCATCTATATATGACACAGCTGATAATGCAGCGATATTTCCTTCACCTGCTGATTTTATATATTGGTATGGAGTTCCAACAATATCACCAGCTGCAAAACATCCTTTTAAATTAGTCTGCATTTTTCTATCTACTTTTACATGATTTCCATCCAGCTCTAACCCTGGAACAAGTTGCCCTGGCGATATACTATCTCTAAGGATAAATATTCCGTCAGTATCTATTTCTGAATTTTTTAGAACTAACTTTTCTACTTTCATACTACCTTGTATTTCTAATGGAGTATCATTTATTATTTCTATTTTTTCGTCAACTTCAACTTCTTCTTTATACATTGGTATATAGTAAACCTTAGATGCAATTGTACCTATAAAGTTCGCCTCATCTTCATCATGCTTATTATAAGCAATTATTGCAACAACTTTATCTTTGTAAAGAGGAGCATCACAAGTAGCACAATATCCTACACCTTTACCTAAATATTCTTCTTCACCTTTAAATGTCTTTCCGAAATTAACACCAGTGGCTAATATTACAGCAGATACTTCATAAATCTTATCCTTTGCCATTAATGAGTAGTAATCTCCCATAGCATATATGTTGTTTATCTTTTCTTCTGTAATTTCTATATCCATTGACTCAAGATGGTTCATGAATTCATCTCTTATTTCTTTTCCACCTTTTCCATAGAACCCTAAGTAGTTATTTATCTTTTCTGCTTTAGTAAGCTTTCCACTAAGCTCTTTAGTTCCAAATATTATAAAACTCTTCTTTCTTATTTTGGCATTTAATGCTGCTGATAATCCAGCAGGACCACTACCTATTATAGCTAAATCATATCTTTCGCTCATATTATCTTACTCCTCTTTATATTTTTAATAGAAAATACTACTTTTATGGTAGTAATTTTTCTATATCTTTTCTTATTTTACTAGGAGTTGTAGTAGGTGCAAATCTATCAACAACATTACCTTCAGCGTCTATAAGGATTTTAGTAAAGTTCCATTTTATTTTATTTCCTAATATTCCTTTTGCATTACCCTTTAAGTATTTATATATTGGATGTGCATTTTCTCCATTAACATCTATCTTTTCGAACATTGTAAATGTAACTCCATAATTTACAAGACAGAAGTCACTTATTTCTTTGTTTGAATCTAACTCTTGATTAGCAAATTGACCACAAGGGAATCCAAGTATTTCAAACCCTCTATCTTTATAGTCTTTGTACATTTCTTCAAGTTCTGTTAATTGTGGAGTAAGCCCACATTTACTAGCTGTATTTACAACTAATAACACCTTTCCTTTATACTCATCCATTTTAACTTCT
Source organism: Romboutsia sp. BSD2780061687b_171204_C1 (assembly GCF_015560225.1). Classification (NCBI taxonomy): domain Bacteria; kingdom Bacillati; phylum Bacillota; class Clostridia; order Peptostreptococcales; family Peptostreptococcaceae; genus Romboutsia; species Romboutsia sp. BSD2780061687b_171204_C1. The sequence continues at coordinate 592,155 of NZ_JADMRK010000002.1, forward strand.
ACACCATTCATTTTATTTGCAGTAAAATCATAAAATTTCATAATATATCCCTCCAAATATCTTTAATTTATATAAATTTAATTTAATTCAATCGATTAGTATATAAAAATTAATATAATTGATGCATGAAAGTATCAATGTAATCAAAGATGATGAATTCACTTAAAAAGTGAACTACATCTTTAATTATATAAAACCTTCTAATATCTTATCTAAATAATATTTAAGTTGAATAGCATCTTCTCCAGAAATTTTAGACTCGCAAAATACTTTTTCTGGAATTGTAATAGCTTCATCTTTAAGTTGTCTTCCATTTTCAGTAAGCTCAACAATTACAATTCTATCATCTTCTTTACTTCTGTACTTTACTATAAACCCCATAGACTCAAGCTTTTTTAATACAGGAGTAAGAGTTCCAGAATCTAAATGAAGTTTTCTTCCAAGTTCTTTAAATACTATCTTTTCCTCTTCCCACATTACAAGCATTGCAATATACTGAGTATACGTAAGATTGAATTTATCAAGATAAGGCTTATATAGCTTTATTATCTCTCTTGATAATGCATATAAAGGAAAGCAGATCTGGTTTTCCAATTTTAAAACATCGTATTTACCCATAGCAGCCTCTTTCTTGTAATTATTTTAATTAATTAAAATTTAATTTAGCTCAATTAATTTATCTTTATAATAATCGATATTTTTTTAGTTGTCAATAATAAAGTAAATATATTGTTGGTTTCCTATAAATTATTAATCATTTTTCTAATTCAAAAATTTCTTATTCGTGGATTTATTCTTTTACTAATATTAAAATCATAGGAATTGAGCTTAGTATAAATCTATCTCTTAATTAATAATTACTTCGTAATATATAACAATTGTGATTTAATTAGATTATATCATTATAGCTTGATTATTGATTATATATTTTACCTTATATTTATAAATAATAACGATAAAAAAAGATACTGTATATTAGCCATACAGTATCTAAATTAGTAGTTTGATTATATAAATTTTACCCTATATAATATAAAATAGTATTGTTTTTCTTTGTTAATACTTATCTATTATTATTTTACTTAAAATAGTATTTATATATTATTTAAAACTGGTGCTAATGTATTATCAGAGAAAAATGTATTAGCATTATATAAATAAAGCATATCAGTTACATTTTCTTTGTCTATTAATTTTTCTATATCTTCATAGAAATATCTAGGGTCAACCATTATTATCTCGCTAAAATAAGGAGTTAAAAACTGAACCATACTATTTGCATAAGAATCCTTAACTAATAATAGCTTTCTATCACTAGTTGATGTTGTATTTATCTTAACTAATGGATGGTTACCTCCTAAGAATATTCCGTACTTATCCTTAGTTTTTAACTTTTCACTATCATATATAGATGGTGCTTTTTTCTTTTCCTCAACATAATTAACTACTACTTGATCATTATCATCCTTTGGAATATATACATCTATAGTATCAGTATCCTTAGATGCAAATCCACTTTTTGAGTATAATGTTCCATAAAAATCATTAGCTACCGGTTCTATATTATATTCTTTTCCTTTATTATCTAACTTCATAGCTTTAGCAGTTTCTAAAAATCCATAATAAGCTCCTAAAGTCGTCCAGTGATGGTCTGTTTTATAGTATATATATTCATCCTTATGTTTATCTAGTGCATTATATGAATCTATAAAGTTTATTTTATTATCTAAAGATTTATTTAAATCATCTAGATATTTCTTTTGATCTAATACTGGAGCATATGTAGGTAATTTATCATCTAGTATGCTAATTGCATTTGGTGCTATAAACATATATTGATTTATATCCTTATGCTTTTTAGCAAAGTCATTTATAGCTTTTATATTTTCATTTAAATTTTCTTTATCTGGCTTACTAAACCCTTCCATAAGATATCCATCATCACATATATATACTCCGTTGTTTTGTTTTTTTCCAAGCATTCTATCTATATGTGACTTTACATTTATAAAGAAATCTCTTCCTATAAATTGGTCTACCTTATACTTTTCATATTTTGTTGTAAATCTACCTTCTAATAGTCTCTCAAAGGTAAACTTTGGTTTCTTTGCAAGCATTCTATTTTCCGATTCTGAAAAGTCTTTATCCTTAGCTACAATATTTAATGTAAATACCGAAAATACAAATACTAAAAATACTAAAGTTAAAGTTTTAAAATATCTATTTTTATATCTAATTTGTTTATATATTTTGGATTCATTTTTATTTTTTAAGCATCTTTTTTTCATAATAATCTCCCTTCCTAGAATCTAAAGTATAAGAAAGGATTGTAGGTTGCATTTACTAGATATGCCGTTGCTATAAATAGTATTATTAAATTTATAGCTATTCCTAGTATAATACCCCATTTTTTCTTATACACTATTTTTTTGTATACTATGTTAACTATTGGTGTTGAACATAGTATTATAGGAATTAAAATTATTATATTTGTATATAAATAATACATAAAAGTACTATCTATAATTGGATTTCCATTTAATCCAAACATAACACTTATATACAAAAGTCCAGTTCCTAGATTATCATATGAGAAAAATACCCATCCTATCATAACTAGTATCATAGTGTATAAATGTCTTATAAATGATGGAATACTTTCTAATACATTTTTTAAGAATATCTTCTCTATAAAAAGTATTACTCCATAGTATAGTCCCCAAACTATAAAGTTCCAACTAGATCCATGCCATAAACCTGTTAAAAACCATACTACAAATAAGTTTCTAACTTGCTTTGGTATAGAACATCTATTACCACCTAATGGTATATATACATATTCTCTAAACCAGCTTCCAAGACTTATATGCCATCTTCTCCAAAACTCCGTAACACTTTTAGATACGTATGGATAGTTGAAGTTTTCTATAAAGTCAAATCCAAACATTTTTCCAAGACCTATTGCCATATCACTATATCCACTAAAATCAAAGTATATTTGAAGTGTGTATGCTATTATTCCTAGCCATGATGTAAGCACTGAAATAGAGTTTATATCCATTGCTTGTACACTTGTAAATAACATACCTATGTTGTTTGCAAATAAAACTTTCTTTCCTAGACCTTGTATGAATCTTTCTGCACCTTCTCCAAATTTACTAACAGTTTCTTTTCTATTATCTATTTGGTAGTCTATATCAGAATATCTAACTATAGGTCCTGCTACAAGTTGTGGAAACATAGATACATAAAGTCCAAATGATATAACACTTTTTTGGACTTTTACCTTATTTAAATACACATCTACTACATAAGATAGTGTTTGGAATGTGTAAAAAGATATTCCTATAGGTAAAGGTAGTTGTGAATAGGAAATATTTAAAGAAAATAAAGTATTTATATTTTCTATTAGGAAACCATAATATTTAAAAAATCCTAATATTCCTAAGTTAACTACTATTGTGAGTATAAATATACCCTTTGACAAACTTTTGCCTCTATGCTTGTCTATAATAAGCCCCATAATATAATCAAATATGGTTGTAAATATCATTAAAAATACATACACAGGCTCTCCCCATGCATAAAACACTAAACTTATAAGAAGTAATATAAAATTTCTAAAACTTCTAGGAGCTATATAATATAGCATTAGTGTTATAGGTAAAAAAGTAAACATAAAAATTATACTACTAAAAACCACACCTTTACCTACTTTCTATTTTCTTTATTTAATTAAATTAATCAATTTTTACTTAATACTATTACTTTTAAATATAAATATTTATTTAAAGCAAATTTCAAATCTTAATAAATATTAATTTAAAACTTTCTCATTTTATAAAGTATACGTTAATTGACTTTTATATCGATACAAATCATATATTTTGCATAATTTGCCATTTGTATATTGTATTTATTTTAAACTATATTACTTAACAATACTTTCTTTAAAAGCCTCTTTCATTTCTTCTGCTTTTTGCGATACAGCAAAAAATATGTACTTACCTTTAACTTTTAATTCATAATTATCTAAAAGCTCACATTGCTTTGGTCCATATCCACTAAAGCTTTCTAATTGTTTATTAACTCTAGAGTCTATAACATCTTCTGTGAACTGAACTTGACTTTCATCCTTAACTTTTACTATTAACATCTCATCTACATCCATAGTAGACTTTGGAGTGTATAATATAAAACCATCTAAGTCATTTGAATTTAATCCATAGTATCTTTTTAAAGTTTTGCTATTTCCTTTTTCCATCTTATCTAAGCTAACTTTACTACTTATATCTTTTTCTATATCTTCTAGTTTCTTATTTTGATTAATTCCACATCCGCTCATAAAAATCATAGAAAACATAACTACAAGAATCATTAGACTAACTTTTAATTTCTTTTTCAATATAATCACTTCCCTTATAGATTTGTCCATAAATGCTAATCTTATAAATTCATTTGTGATACCATAGAATTTAACCACAATTTATAAGCACTTGGTAGAAAGTGTATTCCATCTGGTTCATAATACTTAGAGTCTAAAGTACCTACATTTATATATCTAATTCCTAATTCACTGCACATATTTTCTAATGCTATATTAAAACTATCTAAATTTTTAAGCATAGGTTGTTTGTTTATGGCTTTTTGTTGTACTGGGAAAATAGATGTTAGATAAATTTTAGAACTTGGTAACTTACTTTGAACTTCTTTGATTAGTTTTTCATAGCTTTTTATAAAATCTTTAGGATTACTGTATAATTCTAAGTCATTCATTCCATAAGTCATAATTACATTTGAAGGTGATAAATCTACTACGGTTGATACATCATCTTTTGCCTCTACAGTAGTTCTACCTTTATAGGCAACTACTGATGAGCCACTTAATATCTCATACTCTGTAAGACCTTCCGCCCTTGAATCTCCCATTATAACTGAGTTTTCAAACAAAGTGCTATAGTCTACCTTCTTATTTTTATCTTTAGATTCATTCTCTTCTTTTTTACGTTTAATATCATTTATTTCTTCTTGAATCTCTGTAATATTTTTACTTTCTAATCGCTTTACTGCTTTTACACCTGACTCTACTGTTTTATCACTATTAGCCATTTCAAATACTTCATTGCTATTAGTATTATCGTTGTTATTCTTGTCTTTACTTATTTCTTTACTATTACTAATTTTTTCATTACCTGAGTTTTTCATTTCTCCTCTAATTACTGTGAATAGGGCTAGTATAGCTACTAGTGGTAAAAATGTTGCTATCGCTACTCTTTTTTTATTAAGTTTTCTTTTCATAGTAGTTCTACCCTTCTCTTAGTTACTTTTTAATTATTATGAATTCTATTATAATATAAATAAAATTTTTTATTAAATGTAATTTTTTCTAATTCTAACTTTCTCAATTTAAAATCTATGTTTATATATTTTTTTATATAAACATTTCTGTATTGTTTATATTTATTTATATAATCGATTATCTAAATAAATAAATATAATATTATCACTTTAATCTTTATTTAGATATAAGCACCACCTCTTGTCGAATTTTGTAAGTTGCAATGCTAATTATAAGGTAATACTTTTGGTTAGTAAAGGAACAAATTGGATAAACAATATGTCAGAAATGTAACAATTTTACCTGAAACTTTTTACAATAATTTAATTCAATATATTCTAATATATGTATAAACTTATACATATATTATCAATGCTTCTCTTGGTATATAGGTCTATTTTAATATTAGATATGATATTTTAAAAAGATTATTTGAAATTTTAAAAATATAGTTAATATAGATTTTTTTATTTTTCAGTACATTTTATGCATAAGCTCTATAGCTTCTTTTAACTCCAATATTTATCCTCTTTATTTTTCGATATACTCAATTTAGTTTAATTATTTTTTACATAAATTTGTGCAATAAAAAAACACTAGCTAAACTAGTGTTATAAATAATAAGCAAGTCTATAAGCGGAGTTCTGTATTTGACAATCATCTTTCTAGGCTTATTGTCACCAATAAACTCAAGCGGCCTACCAACCGGAGGGTACGAGCAATACCCTTTTTATCCTATTCTGGCCTTGCTCCAGGTGGGGTTTACACGGCTTTGCTAGTCACCTAGCAAACGGTGAGCTCTTACCTCACCTTTTCATCCTTACCACAAAAGTGGCGGTTATTTTCTGTTGCACTTTCCTTAAGATCACTCTCACTAGGCGTTACCTAGCACCCTGCTCTATGGAGCTCCGACTTTCCTCACGTAGCTAAAAGCTACCCGCGATTGTCTGGCTTACTTAATATTTAATTGATGTATATAATATATCATATATTATTATTTATGTCAAAATTTAAATTTTACCTATATTTCTATCATATGGACTAATAATTCAACTTTTCCTTGTTCTATAATCGATCATATTTATACAACTAATATGCCTGTTCAAAAGGATTATTACTAATTCATTAGTTTAGTAATATATGATTATATTTATAATAAATAATATAATTACTTAAGCAAAACTACTGATGATAATAAGTTAATTTATGTTTTAATAGTTATTTATTATAATAATTAATTAGCCCTATAGGTATTATCTAATATTTTATATACGTTTTAGAATTGTAATCATTAATTTTTAGCTGATAATATTGCTTTTTTCATCTTGTTTTTAATACACATACTACATGGTATTAAAGCTATAAAAAATCCAAAAGCTCCTCCTGCTATCATATAAATAATAAGTTTTAGGCATTCATATACACTTGAATCTATTGCTATATTCTCCATTATATAAGTTATTAAACCTGCTATTATAGCTATTACTACTGAGTAAATCGCGGTTTTTTTAACACCTTTATTCATAGCCTTGTATTTAAGTCCTAAAGTATATCCATCACTATATATAGGATGTATTCCTTCTGGTGCCTTAAAAAAATGAAAGACATCATAAGAAGTTACATGAGTCCATCCGCTTTCTTCTATTAATTCTATATAAGAATCTAAATCATCTTTATTTTCATTATAATCAACACAGTATATAAGATTTTGAGGTTCTCCTTTTACAAGCTTATAAGATAACTTCTCAAAATTATCAAATATCCATCCTTCTTTAGCTAATTTTCCTAGCTTTTTCATTTCTTTTTCTTCCGCAAATCCTAATCCCATTGATGCTATATATTTTACATTTTTACTCATAATTATCACCTTTTTAATATCATTAATTTATTATATTTACCCTTTATAACTAATCTACATTATCATTAAATCGTTTTGATTTACTTATATCTATCTCTCTAATCTACTAAAGGCCTCTGCACCATGAAGAGCCATCTTATATCTTCTTTCTTTTTCCATAGTTATAACTTTTAGTCCTCTCTCTGTAAGCTTATATATCTTTCTTCTTCCTTCTTCTCCAGCTAATTCTATATAATCTTGTTCTTGCATCTTCTTTAGCATAGTATATAAGGTAGCAGGCCCTATTATAACTTCTTTTTCAGTCAACTCATCTATATATTTACTAATTCCATAACCATGCATAGGTACTAATAATGCTAAAAGTATATAATACCCTGATTCCGTTAACTGCTCTTCTTGTAGTGAATTATTTCTACTCACTCTACTCACTTCCTTTCTATAGGTATAAACCTAGTTCAATATTTAATCTCTCTTTAGCTTTACATTTTTATTTTTTGCGCATATTCAAATATTTTTTCTACATGTTTAATGGAATCTTTTTTACCCATATTAACTATTGCTGATTCGTTTATTCTACTTATAACAGCTAACTTAACAACAAAACATAAATCAAAAATTATTATTAAAGCTACTCAACCACTAATACCTATTTACTCCCACATAATCTACTCTTCTCTTGTACTTATATGTCTAGGTATTGATTAAACAATTTTACTATCTATACCTCTATATCATTAATTAATATATCCATTATTGATATATCTAATTACAATATATCATAATTAGATTATATTGTGTATAAATTTTATTATAAAATATAATTTATATATAATATTTATTTTTATATAATATAAAACTCTATATTTTGATTTATCATTAGTTATAATATTGCAAGTAATTTATTATAACAAAAAAGACTATGTATAAATACATAGTCTTTTACTGGAGCTGGTGATAGGAATCGAACCTACAACCTGCTGATTACAAGTCAGCTGCTCTACCGTTGAGCCACACCAGCATATTATTTTTTTGATTAAGTTTAGTACCCTCAAAACTGCATATCATTTAGTCAATCATTTTATTTTGGTCAAGTCCTCGACCTATTAGTATCGATAAGCTAAATACATTACTGCACTTACACCTTCGACCTATCAACCAGGTA